>CAZBJE010000023.1:0-47771 GCA_964492125.1 uncultured Pseudobdellovibrionaceae bacterium
GTCTTGAGCAGCTGCGGGGGAGAGAAATGAAAATCGCCCCCTGTGCTGCGTACGTCTTCGGTCAGCGGCAATACCGCCAAAGTGTCTTGGGTGAGGCGGCGAAATTCGCTGAACGAGCCCTCCGGGCGCGCGACTTCTGGGGCAAACACCGGAGCCTCGGTGACAAGGGGATCTTTCTTCAAAGGGGTTTCGGGCAAAATCTCTACCGCAACCACCGGCGTGGCAGGCGACGAGTTCGCAATCAACCAGTGACGGGCAAAAATCGCCGCACTCACCAATACGACCGCTACAACGATTGGACGGCTGCGCATTACCGCACACTGCCCGTTAGTACACCGCCGTACGATTCCGGTGTGGGATCTGGAAGCTGGTACCCGATTTGACGGGACGCATAGTCTGCAACGGAAAGCTCAAGACCCGAAATTTCGTTGGCGTTGCAATCGGTGCAAGTCTGGCTGGCCAGTCGCAAAAAAATCGTTTGGATGGCGTACGGCCCGTTGACGTTGTTCTCGCAGGCATACTTGCCTTGGTAATTTCCTGAGGTGCAGCTTGCGTGCGGAAAGCCAGCGTTGGCGCCGTTGCCATCGCCATGGCGGCCTTCGTGCACATAGGTAGCCATGCGCAAAAGGGAATTGGAATAAGCGTTCAACTCCACTTCGGGAATCGAGTTGGCATCGAAAAGACCTTCACCGATTTGCACGATCGCCACCCGAGGAGTCGTGATCGGAAAGTTGCCCGACGAAGTTTGCAGAACGTATTGCTGGTTGCTCCCTTTTGCATCGAGGTAGAGATACGAACCTAAATTCATCATCACCGTTTGCGTAGCGCCCAGCTGAGTGGGGTCGATCGCAGCGGTGGTTTTGCGGGCCAGTGTATCGTAGTCGAAATTCTCGCCGACCACGTAGCGCATGCGTGCCTGCATCCAGGCGCTAATGCTTTGGGAAGAGGTGTCGCCGAGGCTTAAATAATACAAGTCCGTAGCGCTGGCGGCGGGCAGGGAAAGGTTCGACATGCGCGCCAGATCGCTCTGCATCAAGCCCTTCTGATCGCCCGGAACGCTCGAGTCAAATTGCACGCCGAGGGGATTGCCACCGCAACCCACCAAAACCAGCACTGCTATGATCCACGGGAACTTTCGCACAAACCCACCTTCGCTGCAGGGGGATTTTGCAAGGCCAAGGCCACGGACTTGGCGGGAATGGCCCGCACGAAATCGCGGCAAGAGACGTTAATTGTTACCACCCGAAGAGGTTTTTGACGGGGCGGGCGTATTCCCTGGGTGGGCGCGCAGTCTGTTATGATGCTAGGCCAAGAGGAGAGAACATGAAAAAAATCGTGATCGTGGGAGGGGGGTTCGGAGGACTCAACGCTGCCAAGGCCCTTGCCGGCAAACGCGATGTCAGTCTCACTCTGATCGACCGCCGCAATCACCACCTCTTTCAGCCGTTGCTCTATCAGGTGGCTACCGCAGGGCTTTCGCCAGCCGAAATCGCCATGCCCATCCGATCCATCTTAACGGGCTTCCCGAATACCCATACCATTTTGGCTAATGTGCAGCAGGTGGATGCGGCCGGTAAAAAGCTCATCACGGACGCCGGAGTGGTGCCTTTCGATACCCTCATCTTGGCTTGCGGTTCCAAGCACAGTTACTTCGGGCACTCGGAATGGGAGGCCTTCGCTCCGGGTTTGAAAACGCTGGAGCAAGCCACCGAGATCCGCCGCCGGGTTTTACTCGCTTTCGAATTGGCCGAGCGCGAAACCGATCCGGATCGCCAAAAACAATTGCTCACTTTTGTCGTAGTGGGCGGTGGCCCCACGGGTGTGGAATTGGCGGGAGCGCTGGGGGAAATTAGCCGCTTCACGCTTTCCAAAGATTTTAAAAACATCGACCCCGCGCGCACCCGAGTGATGCTCATCGAAGCCGGTCCCCGAGTCTTGGCCAGTTTTTCCGAAAAACTCGCCAAGCGAGCCGCCCGCGATCTCGAACGAATGGGGGTACAGATTTGGACCTCCTCTCGTGTCACGGGCGTCAGCGCCGAGGGGGTGCAACTAGGAACCGAGGCCCTGCGCGCTGCCACGGTGCTTTGGGCGGCGGGGGTCGCGCCTTCCAGTTTGGGCAAAACATTGGGTGTGCCCTTGGACCGGGTGGGGCGAGTGGTGGTGGAAGCCGATTTGAGCGTAAAGGGGTTTCCCTACCTTTTCGTGATCGGCGACCAGGCCTGCAGCACCGGCGAAGACGGGCAGGCCCTGCCTGGGCTAGCACCTGTGGCAATCCAGCAGGGGCGTTGGGCCGCCCGCAATATCCTGGCCGACCTGGCCGGCCGTCCCCGCAAGCCGTTCAAGTATTACGATAAAGGGCAGATGGCCACGATCGGGCGGATGAAGGCGGTGGCCCAAACAAAAACGCTCCAGTTTGCGGGCCTCCTAGCCTGGCTAGCCTGGCTGGTGGTGCACATCTACTACCTGATAGGCTTTAAGAACCGGCTTTTTGTGCTTTTTGACTGGGCCTGGGCCTATGTGACCTTTAATCGGGGGGCGAGGCTCATCGTCCAAAAAGAATGGCGCTCGTATCCCCCCACGGAGCTTCCCAAAGGATGAAAACGTCTGTAGTATGAGCCTCTTTTTTAGGTGAATCGCTAGTGCCCCCTGTCTTGCAGTTTCATGTCGGCCAATGCTGGATGAGCGAGGCTGAGCCCGAGCTTGGTATCGGGTTCGTCCGCTCGTTCGACACGTTCGGAGTGGATGTCGAGTACCCTGCGTCGGCGTCCACGCGTCGCTATAATAAGCGCACCGCACCCCTGCGCCGTTTGGAGTTTCGGATCGGCGATATGGTCCGCCCGGCCGTCGGCGAGCCCTTTGAAGTCAACCGCATTGAAGTCGTGAAGGGGTTGAACTGGTATTTCGGACGGGGCGCCAAGCGCCTGTGCGAACTCGATCTCTCACCCGAACATAAACTCCAACGCCCCCTCGAACGCTTCCTTGCCGGGCACGTCGATCCCTTGCGTGCGTTTCAGCTACGCCGCCAAACCTTGGAATACCGGGATCGCATGCTGCGATCCGAAGCGCGCGGGTTGATTGGCCCCCGGGTCATGCTTTTGCCGCACCAAGCGTACGTCGTTTCCCAAGTGGCCCAGCGCGGTTTGCCTCGCGCGTTGCTCGCCGACGAAGTGGGTTTGGGCAAAACGATCGAAGCGGGTTGGATATTGCACCAGCTCGTGGTGACCGAGCGCGTGCGCCGAGTGCTTTTGATTGTGCCCCAGGCGTTGGTGAACCAATGGTTCGTCGAAATGCTTCGCCGGTTTAATCTTTCGTTCTGGGTACCCGAATCGCAAACCGACGAGCCGTTGGTGGGTGCTGATTTAGCGGATCATGAACGGGTGATCCTGGCGATGGAGTCTCTCGATAACCGCGAGATCCTCGAGTCGCTTTTAGAAATCGAATGGGACATGATCGTGGTGGACGAAGCCCACCGCATCGAATGGACCGACGAAGCTCCCTCGCTCGAATACGCTATTTTAGAAGACCTTACTTTGCGCGCCCCTGGGCTTTTGCTGCTTACCGCCACTCCCGAACAATTGGGGCTGGAAGGGCACTTTGGTCGATTGCGCTTGGTCGATCCACAGCGTTTCAAATCGTGGAAGGCCTACCAAAAGGAACACGACAAGTACTTGCAAGTGGTGGATCTCGCCGAAGCGCTGCATTCCGGTAAACCGCTGCCGGATAAATCGGTCACCAAACTGAAATCGCTTTTAAAAGACAAAGTAGATCCCAAACTTTTGGCTGGTCTGGACGACGCTCGCAAGCGTCGCTCCGTTATGTTGGCGCTGGTGGATCACTACGGCACCGGCCGAATCTACTTCCGCAACGCCCGCCGAGTCGTGCAATTGGAAGATTTTTCTTTCCCCAAGCGGCTCTTGAAAGAGCACGCCATGGCGCTGCCCAAGAGCGATAGAGAGCGCAAGGATTCCGAAAAACGCGAAGATGCCTTGGTCCCCTGGCTTGCTGGTTTTTTGAAAGAAAACCCGGACGATAAAGTTTTGCTGATTTGCTCCACCGCAAAGCTGGTCACGCGGTTGAAAGAACGCCTGCTAAACGAGTACGCGATTCGTGCCGTGGATTTCCACGAAGAGCAGCCGCTGCTCGCTCGGGATCGCAATGCGGCGTATTTTGAAGATCCGGCCGGGGCGCGGGTTCTGCTTTCGTCTGAAATCGGCGGTGAAGGCCGTAACTTCCAACACGCCAAACACCTGGTGCTCGCTGACTTGCCCGTCGAACCCGACGTGCTCGAACAACGCATCGGCCGTTTGGATCGTATCGGGCAAAAGAACGATATCGAATTACACGTACCCTACATCAGAGGCAGCCGAGAAGAAGTGCTGCTGCGTTGGTACCGCGATGTGTTTCAAGTTTTTGCCATTCCAGCGAGCGGTGCGGCTCAAGTCCACGATGACCACTTCGACGAACTTGAAAAATTCCTTGTGACGCCCAAGCTGGCTTTTGAAAAAGACGCCAAGGAATTCGAAGCCCTGGTCAAAAAGGCGCGCAAGAAATACGAAGAGACGCTCGAAGTGATCGAGCAAGGCCGGGATCGCCTCATCGAAATCAACTCTTTTGATCCGGTCGACGGAACCGCCATTACGCAAGCAATCGAAAAAAGCGAGAAAACCGAGGAGCTCCGCGCGTACCTCGAAGCGATTTTCGATGGCATGGGCATCCACGCCGAGCCGGTAGACAAAGATGTCTTGTTCGTGGAGCCGGGCGACTCCATGTTCACCACTTACTTCCCGGCACTACCCGCCGAGGGAATGCGCATGGCGTTCTCGCGTACTAAGGCGCTGGCCCGCGACGATCTCACGATGATGAGCTGGGACCACCCCATGGTTACCGGCACGCTCGATGCGATTCTCAGCCAGGAGTTCGGCAATATTTCTGCTGCGGGCTGGACCGCCGCCCCGAAAACGGGCGCGCCTCCGCTCCTCGTTGAGGCTTATTTCTTTTTGGAAAGTGTTGCGGATCCCAAGTGGAATCCCGACCAGTTTTTCCCGACGGAGCCAATCCGTATTTTGCTCAACGGCCGAAACGGCGAAGTCGTCAATGCCATGTGGCCTGTCGAAAAGCTCCACCCCAATTTAGTTCAGCTAACGCATGAACAAGCCGGCATCTTGCAAAAGATTCCAGGTGCGGTCTTGCGCGGCTTGTTGGAACGCGCCACCGCAGATGCCGAAAAAGGCATGAAAGAAAAAGTCGCTAAGGCCACCGCCAAGATGGAAGAAGCCGTGAAGGGTGAAATTCTCCGGCTGCGCGCCTTGCAGGGCAAAAACCGCTTAGTGAGCGACCGCGAAATCCTGTGGTGGGAAGAACGCCAACGCAACCTCGGCGCCGCTTTCAAGTCTGCGCGTCTGCGGCTCGACTCCTTCTTACTCGTTATCCCCGTGAGCAATATGCCGCGGCCGGCTGAACCTAAAATCTAAGTTCGATTGGCCCCGCACCCTGTCCAAAGCTTAGGCAGATGAAAGGTCTGTCTTCCATCTGCCAAAAACGGGCCTAGATCAGCTACTTACCCTCGACAGAATACACCTGCGGCGCATTCTCGCTGATTTCTCGAATAGCATCGCGGTGTTGCTCAGGCACATAATTTCCTGGTCCACGTTTTGCTCTCACAGTGCTCGGGGGAATACCATGTTTGGCAATCACACCGTTGTACGGCATTTGGGAAGTGCGCTCGTTTTAGGTGCGGCGCTACTCGTCGCGGTTGCGTGTTCCTCGGGGAGCTCGACTCAGGCCTTCAGCGGATGCGTCGTGACCTCCTCGCTCACTAGCAGCAGCACCGTACAACTCACGGTTACCTGCAGTGGCGGCAAAGCGCCCTACACGATTTCTGCGATCAGCATCGGCGGGGTCACGGTGACTAGCATTACCGGCACCACTTCCGCTTTCAGCGGTTCGACTGTTTTGACGGCCACCATGGCGGGTGTGGCAAACGGACAAGTCGGTTCTATCAGTGTGTACGACTCTTCCTCTAATGCTACGCCTCAATCGTATTCGTTCACGGTGGGCGCCTCGAGCGTTTTATCTGGTAGCACTGGTTGCAGCATCGCCGCGAACATCGCAAGCCCATCAGTGAACCAAACGGTGGTTTACACTTTTTCAGTAAGTGGCTCCTGGGGAACAGCGCCGTACACTTTTTCTTCCTTTAATCCCGGAACCAATGGAACGACCGTGCAGGGAGTTGCCACGACGAGTTCGACTCAAGGCACTGCCTCGGCGACTTACCGGGTTGCCAGCACTCCGACGGCAAGTGTCAGCGTCACCGACTCACGCGGGACTCTACAAACTTGCTCGACTCAAGTTACAGTGGGCGGCGGGGGCAGCGGTTCGTCGGGAACTTCCGGCACTATCGCCTGTCATATCTCGGGTACTTATAATTCCGATGGCTCGATATCCTTCGAACTGACTTCGGACGCAAACCCGATGGACCCTTTGGTGGTGACCAGTTTCGATCCCGGTTTGAACGGCTCGATTATCAATTCGAGCGGCTATCCGTTTATCGCGCGCTACACCGCGGGTGGCACTAAAACGGTCACCGCCGTGGCGTACTCGCAGAGTTCTAATGCGGCTTGCAACGTGACACCTTTTGTTTTTAATCTAGGTTCTAACGGCACGGGCGGGACGACCTCGGGTAGTTGCCCGGTGGCCATCCAAGTTTCTTCGAGCTCTGTCGCGCACGGCACCCCGGTGCAAGTATCCGTGGGCAGCAGTTCTGGCTACACCCTTTATCAACTTATTTATCCGAGCAATGCTGGCGTCAGCGGAACTTTCCTAAGTAGCTACGCTGTGCAACTAAACTTTCCGTACTCATCGGCTTCGGCTGGGTATGCGAGTGGGTATCCTTTGACTGCCGTGGTGCGAAACAGCTCTAGTGGCGCGCAGTCGGCCTGTCAGTTCAATGAATACGTTTACTGATTTTTCTTCGGTGTGTGATATCTTGCACCCGCATGAACGTACGGCTTAAACCGGATCACAGTCTTCCTCTGCTTTTCAAACGCACTATCTCCGCTCAGCTTCACTTGCTCGGAAGTTTTCTGATGATTCTGGGGAGTTGTTATCTTTTACCCTTGGCGCGCGCGGCCGGCGCCGAACATTACTGGGCCTGCTTTTCGTTTTTGGTTTCGGGCACAATGGTTTTTACGGTCAGCTCGATTTACCACTTTTTGGGGGACGGTTTCGATCTTTCCCCTCGTATGTACCGCTTACTGGAAAACTTGGATCACTTCGGGATCTACTTATTTATCGCCGGTACGTATTCGCCTTTCATTTTGGGCACCGTATCTTCCCATTGGCGAACGCCCTTATTGGTCCTTATTTGGGCGATTGCGATTATTGGAATTCTGTACACCTGGTCCAAGCCACGACTACCCAAGTTTTTGCAACACCGGGCGGTTTACACTTTCATGTTCGTCCTAATGGGATGGACGATTGTCATTCGGCTCGGGGAAGTGCTTTCGGCACTTTCTTGGGGTAAACTCTTTTTGTTGGTGGCGGGAGGTATGGCCTATTCACTAGGCGCGGTTGTTTACGCGACTCGCCGGCCCCGGCTGATTGAAGGTCTGTTCGGCTATCACGAGCTTTGGCATATTCTGGTTTTGCTCGGCGCCGGTTTCCATTATTTTCTGATCTTTTCTTTCTACAACCATTGATGCTCTGATCGGAGGTCACAGGTGTTTTTTCGCTACGCGCGATTTACTCTTTTGCTGTGCGCCTTTCTAGGTGGGCGCTTGCAGGCGGTCGACTTGTCCGTGCTGGGCGGCGCTAGTTTTGGCAATGCCGTGGTAACGCCGGCTCCGCCTTACCCAGCCAATATTGGTTTTGCGACCTCAGGTGGCTTGGCTTTTGGAGGAGGGGCACTTTTGGGAATTGAGCTGGTCCCCACCTTGCTCGATTTGGAGGTTGGGGCCATCTATCTTCCCCGGCGTAGCACACTAGTGGCTAGCGGTTCTGCTTTGACATCGACTATCAGCGCCGACGAATTGATGCCCACCTTCCAAGTTCCCATCCTGCTGAGAGTGGGTATTCTCGGAATGATTTCGGTGGGAGGCGGGGTCTACTACTGGTGGGGAACCGGGCAGGTTACCCAAACGACTGGTGGCACGACTGTTCCGCATACCTGGACGGATGCTGGTTACGCTTCACATGATTATGGCTTCGCGGCGAGCGTGGCGATGGTCATGCCGATTGCGCCGATGTTTTCCTTGCGGGTGGATGGTCGGTTCTTATTCGGCATGACCAATATCAGCAACACGGCGGGAATTACGTACGAGACACGCGATATCGAATTGCTTGCCGGAATCCAGCTTAGACTGTGAAATGGGCCGTGGCCCTGGTGAATAAATCTATGCGCTTCTTTTGTCTCTGTCTGGTTCTCGCTGCCTCGGCTGGTTTAGCGGCTCCCAGCGCTGCGCACCACGGCAAAAAGTTGCAAGATTGTTATCGGGCCGCCTTGCAGCGCAGCGAAGTACTCGCCAATAGCGAGCAAAACATCCGACAAGCTGAGGAAGTCTTTCGCCAATCCGTCGGAACGATTTTGCCCACCGTGACAGGCGTCGCCTCGTACCTCATTCAAGAGCCGCCCAGCAATTCGGTCGGCGCACAGGTATCGCCTAGTACTCAGCCGCTCGTCCGGCTGACGGCGACTCAACCCCTCTTTCAGGGTTTTAAAGAATTTGCCGCGATGAACCAGGGGCGCGGCTTGATTGCCGCCAGCACGCAAGACAAACGACAAGCGCAAACCCTGCTTTATTTCGACACCACCCAGAGTTTTTACGCTGTCTTATCTTACGAACGCGATCTCGAAAATGTGCTGGCTCAAATCGGCCTATATGACAAACGCATTGCCGAACTCAAAGAATTTGAAAACATCGGCAAGTCCCGTTCCTCCGAGGTTCTGACGGCACAGGCGCAGCGCCTGACTTTATTGGCTATGTCGGAGCAGATTCGAGGCCAGTTGCGGGCCCAGCGAGAGGCGCTGGCCTTCCTCACCGGCTTTGAAAGTACAGTCGAGTTGGAGGATGCTGCTTCCGATCCCCCGCAAGCCAAGGCACTTCAAAATTACGTTGATAAAATCGATCAGCGGCCCGATGTGCTGGCCGAGCAAGCTCGGGCTCGCGCGGCCGATGCCGCTATCGGGGTGGCGCGTGCGGGTCACTATCCCAGCCTGGCCGCACAAGGGGACTATTTCTTTGTCCGTGCCGGTTCGCTCAAAGATGTGCATTGGGATGTGATCTTGGCGCTGAGCGTCCCCATTTTTAACGGCGGGGTTGTTAGTTCGCAGGTCAGTACGGCGGTCTCTAAGCGCGACCAAGCGGAATCCACTTTGAGCCGAGCAAAGCGTTTGGCTTTGCAGCAGATCCGCACATTGCACTCAAATTACCAATTCGATCGCAGTCAGTGGGAGACCTATAAGCTGGCCCGCGATATCGCCGAGCAGAATTTCAAGCAACAGACCCGCGATTACAAACGGGGCCTCGTAACAAATTTAGACGTGCTGACGTCGCTCACGTCTTTTCAGGAAGCTCAGCGGGCTCGGGATCGCACGCGCTACGCCACTGAACTGGATTTTGAAAATTTGGAAGCGGCAGCTGTTATGCGGGTACCGGAGGGTTCATGATTCATCTGCAACACCGACTGTCCCACAAGCGCCATGTGATTTGGGATTGGAATGGCACTCTGCTCGACGATGTGGGGCAGGTGGTTGAGGTTATCGGGCAGATTCTCTCCGCGCATGGTCTGCCGCCTGTGAGCCAAGAACAGTACCGAGACGTTTTTTGTTTTCCGATCTCGGAGTACTACCGGCGGTTGGGATTTGATTTCAACAAAGAGCCCTTTGAAGTTTTGAGTGACCGTTTCGTAAAGCTGTATGGGGCGGTGGCTACCGAGTGTTCGTTGCACCCCGGAGCAGAGGCGCTTTTCAAGGCTTTGCGTGACCGAGGTATTAGCCAATCCGTTTTGTCGGCCGCTAACGAAGGGCACTTAAAAGACCTGCTCGCGCACCATTCGCTATTGCCGTATTTCGATCATGTCTACGGTCTGTCGGATTTTCACGCGGCTAGCAAAGTACAGCGAGGCATAGAGCTGCTTGAAGCCGTGGGTGTTCCGGCAAATGAGTGTATTTTGGTGGGTGATACCGATCATGATTTGGAAGTCGGAAGGGCCATGGGAATCGATGTTTTACTATTGGCCGATGGCCACCAATCGTATGAACGCCTCTCGGCTCTACACGACAACGTTGTTTTGGATCGGCACTATTCCGGATAAGGTTCGTCGTGGTAACGAATGACTGGCTCAAAACCGGGTTCTTTGACCACCGGAAGTTTGCGTAAAACGAGAGCGGAGTAGTGGCCATGCAAAACATCGCGCACCAGGTTCACGGCAAAGCCGGCCTGGCGGCAAAGGGCCACCAACTCCTTGGTGGTCGAAAAATCCGTTGTGGTGTCGCAAAATAGACGGCGCTGCACTTCCGTATAGAGCGCGATGTCGTATTCATTCGCAGGAGAATAGCTTCGAGCGGAGCTGTAAACTAGGCGGCTAAGCCAGTGGCGCAAGACGCTCTGTTTTTGTAACGATGGTTTGGGTTCCACCAAAAGCAAAATGCCGTCCTCGCGTAAGTGGTTGGCTACCGCCTTTAGGTATTCCACCTTGCCACTGTCGCTTTCTAGAAGAAAAAGCGTGTTTGTAAGCATGGCGCCGTCAATGGCGTCGGTTTTGAAGCCAGGCGCGCCAGGGTCGCCCACCTTGGTGACAAAATTTCCGCCGCTGGGGAAAAAATATTTCAGCATGCGTTTAGCCGCAGCAATGGCACGCGGGTTAGAGTCCGCCAAAATGAGGTTGCGTTCGGGGGCGGCCAGCATTAACGCCGAGGCAAGGTTGCCGGTGCCACAGTTCCAGTCGACCAAGTTACCTTTGTCCGGCAGGGCACTGTGGGCGAGTTTGAGCAGCGAAAGGTATTCTTCAGAAAAACCCAACACGCTGTTCACCGAACGGCGCAAATAGACATCCCAGAACGCTGAGGATCCCCCGCCGCCCAGCGCATCAATGGCGCGCTTTAATTCCTTGCGGGCTTTTTTATCGTAAAAGACGTGATCCACTACTTCTTGCGCGCGCTCTGGGTGGACGCCCGCAGTCTTATCGAAAAACTCGCTGCGCCAGCGACATCCTTTGGTGTGCAAAAGCATTTCGCCCAAACGCGGGATGTCTTCGCGCACTAAACGCCAATTCTGCTTCGTCTTCTGTGCGTAGACGTTGGCGGCATCGCCTATGAGTTTGAAAGGAGAAAACATCGCTTACCAGCCAATATAGATTCGTCCGCCGCGCGGTCCGCTGATTTGAACATTGCCGCCGTTTTGGGGATAGCCCCCGCCGTAGCCGTTGTAACCGCCGTAACCGGCATAGCCATTGGGCTGCTGTTGGGGGATGGGCGGTGCTTGCGGAATGGGCGGAGCGGCTTGGCCGCAGGCCGACACCAAAACCAAGGCCGTCATCAGCGTAAAACCGGAAACCAAAAGTTTGCGGGATGAAAACATCGGAACCCCCGCTGGTGCCTAATGCATTTGGTGTTCCAAGTGACGAACTTGTCTTCACAAGCTAAACCTTCA
The DNA here is from genome assembly GCA_964492125.1 of uncultured Pseudobdellovibrionaceae bacterium. GTDB lineage: Bacteria > Bdellovibrionota > FAC87 > UBA2466 > UBA2466 > JAIEOG01. The sequence continues at coordinate 11,649 of CAZBJE010000023.1, forward strand.
GTCGGCGGTGACGTTTTACGGCATTTGGGCCTAGGCTAGGACATTTAAAGGCACAGCAATGAAACCAGTAGCTCTACAAATTGCGATGGAAAAAGAAGCCCAAGGGGTTTTGGCAGCCTTGGGACTCAAGCCGCTGAAGTCCCCCGATAAGCGGCTGCCGTTCTTGTACTACGAGGGAAAGGTGGCGGGGTGCCCGGTGGTGGCCTCGGTGAGTGGCAAGGACCCCCGCTATGGCACCGACAATATCGGCTTGGAATCAGCGGCGTTGCAGGCCATGGCGCTGATGCAGGGCTTTAAGCCTCGGCTGGTGGTGAACATGGGTACGGCGGGATCTTTCGCGAGTTTGGGGGCGGAAATCGGGGACGTTTATCTCAGCCGAGATTGTTTTGTGTTCCACGATCACCGAGTGCCTTTAGGCGAGTTTGAGCCGCGGGGGCAGGGGCGCTTTCCCAGTGCGGATACTGCGGCTTTGGCGGAGGCGCTAGGTTTAAAACGGGGCATTGTTTCTTCCGGCAGTTCGCTCGATTACACCGAACGCGATCTGGAAGTGTTTCATAGCTTGGGCGCCACGCTCAAGGAAATGGAAGCTGCCGCCATCGCCCAGGTAGGAGATTGGTTAGGGGTGCCGGTGCTTGCTGTGAAGGCCGTCACCAATTTGCTCGATCGCACACCCGATTCCGCGTCGGCGTTTACGCGCAACTTGGAAACGGCTTGCGCTGCTTTGACCCGCGATGTGCCCCGCGTCGTGCTGCAAATAGTGACTGACGCGCCCCGTCGCTAGCGATTGATTGCGCGCGGCCTATTCCTTGTTACACTCGGTTCGGGGGGGATACGGTGGCATCCTTTTTTAATCGCGCGTTCCGCAAAGCGGCTTTCTTGTTGGTTTTGCCCTTCCTTGAATCCTTCTTTTTCTTACACTCTCTCGACTACGTGCCCGCTGCGATGGTGGCCTGGGTCGTTTGGGTTTTACTCGCTGAACGAAAAAATGAATTGGTGCTCACCGCCAATCTTTTTCGTTTCCTGGTGCACTTGAGTTGTGTGGCGGGAGCTGTCTTTTTTCCCGTTCTCGGTTTGGCGGTGTTGCTTAGCAGTTTGTTCGTCTGGATCTCGCCGCGGGTTTTGTTCGTGCCGGGGTTGTGGCCGTATTCCATACTATCTGCTGTCGCGATGGCGGTTCGCCCGTTGGTAGTGCAGGCTGTGCCTCAACTCAGCGCACCCTTTGCTCGCTCCACTAGCTTGATTGCGTTTCGCCTGTCAGAGCCTTTTACTTCTGCCACCGCGGGATTGCCGATTGGGGCGGCGGACGCCGGATTGGATGCCATGCTACTCATTGGTTTGCTCCTTCCGGCTGTAGTGGCATTGGGCGGTAAAAAGCTCACACTGGCGGCCCAAGGGGCGTTTCTCGGTTGGGCAATGCTTTACATTTTTATCATCAATTGTGTGCGGGTGGCGGTTCTGGGTGTGCCTCTGCAGTGGCTCGTGATTTCCCTGGGAGTCTACGGATTTTTTGCGGGAACGCGTAGCGTTTGGCTTTTTGCCGATCCAAGGCCGGCAGTTCTCAAACAAAATCCAGTTTAATTGCATCTTCGTTTGCGCAATTTGGGTGGAAGTTTACCCTCGATTGCAGTGCCACAATAACGGGCGAGCGTTTCTTGTACCTTGGCGGGTTGATCTTTTTCATAAATCTCCGCTAGTGCCACCCGAATGCGCCATTCCAGTTCGGTATTGGCATAAAAAACATCCAAAATCTGGCGCTCGCGGAGCGCTGTTTCTAATTCGAGAGCCGCTTTATCGCGCGCGCGGCGGGTGTCGGGCCCGAAGCCGATAAGTTTGGCTTGGTAGTAGCGCGGACCCGGGTCATGGGGATACGCGGTGATAAGGTGGGCCATGTCGGGGGCGCGCTTTTGCAATTCGGCGTGCATCGTCGCCGCGGGTACTAGCTGCTGGGCAAGAGACCATTCCGCCAGCTGCTGCGGCAGTGAACGAGTCACTTGGGCCACGCAATAGGCCACCGCAGCACCACAAACCAACGCCACCAAGACCGTGTATTTGTCCAAAAAGGGTCGCAGGCGGGTGCGCGGCCACAAGCCCAAGATGAGCAGCCCGCTCGCCGCTCCCGCGACGGCCCCCCCCGCATGGGCCCCGTAGTCGATTTGGGCGCCGCCGATGGAAATTCCGATGGGGATGAGCGAAGGAATTAAAACCTGCAAAGCATTGGTGCGGATCAAATTGCGTTCGGCACCGGCTGGAATGCGGTGGGCGACCACGAACATCGCCGCCAATAAACCCATAATGCCGCCAGACGCCCCGACGGAGATCACGTTGGGGCTATTGAGCGCCAGACCAGCAGCAGAACCACCCACGACCCCAATCCAAAAAAGGAGAAAAAGCCAAGAGCGTCCTAGCAGCGGCTCCAAAGTGGTCCCAGCAAAGTAGAAGGCGTACCCATTGAAAAGTAAGTGCATCCAGCCGCCGTGGAGCAGGCCCGCAGTCGCCAGTCGATACCACTGCTGATCTCGCACCACTAAGTTCCAATTGGAACCGCCCATGAGAACCAGCTGCATCATTTGGGGCGTGCTCAAGCTGTGGCTTAAATACAGCTCAAAACCGAAGACGCAGGCGAAAACGAAGAGGAAGGCGTAGGTGAGTTTGAGATCGTTAAAATCGTGAGCGAGTTGCACAATGCCCACGGGCTGGTTTTCTTGCATGTGGGCAGCATAAATCAAAGCCGCGCTGCCGTAAAACGGGCAATGGCTTGGACAAATTTATTAGAAATGGGTCTTAAGGCATTGGCCGTCTCGGGAGGCTCCGTATGATCGGCATCGCTATCACCCTTATGGTCTAGTATTCTTGGGATCGTGCAAACCGAATATCAGCTCAATGACGACGGTATCTTTGTTCCCCCTTTGCCTGTGAGGCATGCCAATGAAGCGTTTGATCCGGCTGCCTTCGACTTGCTTTACCGCATGCAAAAGAATCACTTCTGGTATGTGGGGCGCCGCAATTTTATTCAGCATGCCGTGACCCGATTTGTTCCGCGGTTGCGCGCACTGCGCCGACAGCCGCTCTCGGCCATCGATATGGGGGGTGGTTGTGGGGGGTGGGCAGCCTTTTTAGCCGATCAAAATCCGGGGTTGTTTTCAGAGGTGGCCACCAGCGATACGTCGCTGGAAGCATTGAAACTCGCCGGGGCCTGCGTGCCCTCATCGATTGCGCGCTACCAGATTGATCTTTTCTCTATTCAGGCCGAGCGGCGTTGGGACGTGGTCTTTTTGCTCGATGTGCTGGAACACATTGGCGACGACGAAGAAGCCCTCAAACAGGTGGCACGAGCGGTAGTCCCGGGCGGTTTGATTTTTGTGACCATGCCCGCGTTGTCCTTTTTTCATAGTTACAACGACGTACTAGCTCACCACCATCGTCGGTATAGCAAAGCCATGCTGCATTCTTTGGCCGAGGGCGCGGGTTTGCAGCTGCTTGATTCCCGCTATTTCAATTTTTTGCTGAGTCCCTTGGTTTTGCTATCGCGCATTCGTAAGCCGAAGATTGATTTCCAAGACCCGGCAGCGGTGCGAGCGTTGCTCGCCGCGACTCACCAAACGCCACCTAGCTGGCTGAATAAAACTCTCACGTGGCTATTCAATCTCGAAACCCCGTGGGGACAGAGAGTTTCCTTTCCGTGGGGCACTTCCGTATTAGGTGTCTATCAGGTTCCCACCCGTTGAAGGGGAGAGCGGTTCAAGCTACGCGGCCGACCAAACTCTTGACGCGCTTTCCATTGGTTATGGGCTCGACAAAGCAGCTGGATATTCGATGGCGAATCCGAGCGCCCGCCGAGGGCCCAGCTCATGATGTGGTCAAACTCAAGAAACCGGGTCTCCCCGCACCGACTCCCATCTTTTCGCCGAAAGGCACAGCAACCGCCGTCGCGTTCCCAAACTTCTCTCCGTATTCGACGCCGAATATACCGAGGGGTTTCTTTGAGCCCCCGATCGGCAAACTGCTGAAAAGACCGCTCCTGCAATTCAAGGTCTTCCTGAGGCCTTCGTATTTCAGAAGAAGATCGAGCGCTTCTTCAAAGACGTGCGCCAACCGGCCACTGGGGTATTTCTTTCCCAGCAGCGCCTGCGCTTGTCGGACCTTATCGAGAAAGTTTCCATCTGCAGTGAATTGGAACTTAAAACGATCCTCGCCGAGAGGATCCAGCTTGTCGGGAGCCTCCGGCCGGGGAAACTCCTCCGCCAAGCTTTCCTCCAATTGTTCGACGCTTTGCCGCACGGCTTTTTCAAAAAGCCGCTCAGAGTTTTCAACCGTCATCTTAGGAGCCAAAACTTGCAAGTGGCTCAACGAAAGCTTTCCGTCCGCTAGCAAGGTATAAGCCAAAGGGAACTTTCGCCCCAAACCGGCTGCATGCATACGCCGCAAGGCAGATGACTTGGAGTAGTGAAACCGCGCCATTAAGTACTTATGAAGCGATGAATACCCCTCGCCTGCGAAGAGTTCACGGTCTTGGATGATATTGATGTACACAAGGAATTGGGCCTGCGTCACGCATTCGGCAGAGTGTAGACGGTCCAAGGCAGTCAGAATTTCCGAGTCAGATAAGTGTTTCAATTCGAGCTCAGTTTTCATCGATAACTCCCTCCAAAAAGAAAGTCATAACACGACATTCTAAGTCCCATTTTCCTGCGTTTATCGTCGATTTAAGCCGATTTAAAAACCAATAGACCCGGCCGGACAAAAAGAAGGAATAAGCGGCACACAAAGCCATTTAGACCAAAACGAAGGTAGGTAAAGACAGGCGCACAGAAGAGGCCCTAGGGAGTCGTTTCAATCGGGTTTTCCTGTCAATAAGGAATAGGGTGCAGCCAAGAAATTTATTGCCTCTTCCGAATGCCGAAATGGGCAAACTCGTCGCAGCGACCAACCACTCGGAGGCACCCAAACGCCAGCTGCGACGAAGCCGGCAAATTCCCGGCTAGACCTCTCTCAATGGTCCGACACCCTTTGCCCATTTCCCATGAAATATTCGCCATCGAATCCGTAGGACGTCGCAGATCCGTGGGGCACTTCCGTATTAGGTGTCTATCAGGTTCCCACCCGTTGAATGGGAGAGCGGTTTAGAATTTCTTTGATGATTACGTTCGGCCGCTGCTTCACTTGGATGAATATTTTCCCGACGTAAATTCCAACAATTCCAACGGACGCAATGCACATTCCACCCACAAACCAGATGGATGCAATCAGGGAAGTCCACCCTGCCATGTATTCGGCAAAAAACATTTTTCGCACAATTACGTAACAGACAATACCGAAAGCGGGGAGGGCCATGGCTAGGCCCATTACGCTCACTGCCATCAGGGGTTTGCTGGAGAACGACGTAACTGCATCTACTACCACCGCGATTTTGCGGCGGAGGTTATAGGCCGTCGAGCCTTTGTAGGCTTTGTCTATTCCCATTCCCAGTTGGGTAAAGCCCGCCAACTGCATAATGCCCGCGAGCAAGACATGCTCCTCGTTTGCGTAGCTCAAGAGAGCTTCGACATACCCGCGTTTCATCAGGGTGCTGAAAACTTGGTTGTGAGGTGTCTTGAGGCCCGAGGCGGCATTGAGCAATCGGTAGAAGAGATACCCTGTCAAACGATCCAACCAACGGGAGGTGCGCCGTTTCTGCCATCCATAGACCACGTCTGGATGTGCGGCATCGGTTACCATCAAGTGGTGATAAGCGGACAATGTTTCCGGTGGCTCCTCTAGGTCGCAATTGGTCATATAGACCATTTCACCTTGGGCCTCGGCAATCCCCGTAAGCGTGGCGCGGAAATGGCCGAAGTTTCGCGATAGCACTATCAATCGGGTATGCGGATCCTGTGCCACGATTTGGCGCGCCACTGTTTGAGAGTGATCTGGCGAGCCGTCGTCGACAAAAATGATTTCGTAGTGGGGTGTGATCTCCAATAGCGTCTGCGAAATACGATGGTGAAACTCGTTAAGGAACTTCGCCGATTGGTACAGCGACGCGACTACCGAGATTTGGGGGCGCATGGTGTTTTTTCCACTTCGACGGGTTTGATGTTGTCCGGGTGCGGGTAATCCGACCAGACAAAAAGTGGCAAGACGATCCAGCGTCCGTTCGGAGACTTCCAGTCGATTCCTGCGCCGGAGTCGACGGGATCTACGCCGTGTGGAATGGCCGGCGAGAGCACAATGAGATCTCCCGGCTCGGTGTAGGAATCAACGTAGAATTTTTCGCCGCCGATTTTTTCTCGCGCAAAGAGCCCACCCGAATGGAACTCACGGCCGAACTCAGACGCGACCACCAGCGTTTGGATGCGCGCGTGTACGCCGTGGGGATCAATATGCTCGGCCTGGTAACCACCGCCGCTGGGATATTGGTGAAAATTCACCCGAGCGATCAAACCTTGGGAAGGGATGCGCCGCGTATCGAACCCGCGCCCGTCGTCGGCCAAGTGGTTCTTCAAACGGAATATCTCGTCGAAATAACCCATCAGCTCCGCGTTCTCAGGGTAGTAGCCGTGGTGGTAGAAAACGTGGATTTTTCCCTTCACATACGCTTTTTCATAGTCGTCGTGAATCCGGTGAAAGTCGGGGCAACCGTCGTAGAGGGGGTGCCAGGCTGGGGCGGTTTGCGCGCCTTTGTTAAAAATGCGATCGCGCATCGCCAAAATTTCCGCCCCAGGATAGAAGCCTTTGACGACAAAAATTTCAGGCGCGTTGATCACGCGCATGAACGCTGCGCTGTCGGCATAGAAGTCCCTTAAGAACTCCGCCCTGGATACGGTATTTACTTTGAATGGCATTGAATCGATTCATTATATAGTCGGCCGCTGATAGAATCCAAGCATGCAGCGGTGGAAAAAACTCGGTCGGATCTTTCAGGTCGCCGGCGATGCCCCCTGGATGATGACGCATGCGGCCGTGCCCACCGCGCTAGTTTTGGACGCCCAGACGGTTCGCGTTTATTTCGGCACACGAAACGCCTCGAAGCAGGCCTCCGTCGGATTTTTCGATTTCGATCCACAAAACCCCACAGAAATTCTGGGCCGCTCGGAATCTGCCTGTCTGGGTCCTGGTGATTTGGGGATGTTCGACGACAGCGGGGTGCTGCCTTCGTGGGTGATGCGGCGAGACGATCGGATTTGGCTCTACTACATTGGCTGGAATTTAGGCACCACGGTGCCTTTTCGTAATTTTACGGGGCTGGCGGAGAGCAGCGACGGGGGCAAAACTTTTACCCGCTTCTCGCCTGCGCCGGTGGCAGACCGAGATCGCCACGATCCACTTTTCTTTACCAACCCTTGCTGGTTGCAGGACGGACCGGTGTGGAAAGTTTGGTACTTATCCGCGGTGCGTTGGGAAGCGCAGACCCAAGGGCCACCCAAACACTACTACCATATCAAACAGGACGAATCTTCCGACGGTGTCACTTGGCGGCGCACGCCCTCGGTGGCCATTGATTTTCAATACCCCGGCGAGTTTGCGATTTCGCGCCCGTGTGTGGTTCGCGAGGGTGGGCTCTACCATATGTGGTACTCGTACCGCAGTGGTCCCCGCGGCGAGAATTATCGGATCGGCTATGCGGCGTCTGTCGACGGAAAAAAATGGGATAGGCAGGATGAGCAGGTGGGGCTGGATGTCTCGTCTACCGGCTGGGATAGTCAGGCTGTTTGCTACGCCAACGTCTTTGATCACGGCGGTCGCCGTTTCATGCTTTACAACGGAAATGGGTACGGAGAATCCGGAATCGGTTTGGCCGTTCTGGAGTAAGGAGAAGCCATGCGCACATTGACCAACGCAGATATCGAGCAAAGTCTGAAAGAATTGCGGGTTTACGGCTACACGAGTATTCCGGGATACCTCAACCCCTCCGAGGTCCAAAAATACCGCGACTTGGTGAATCTCCACTGGGATGCGCGTCGGCACACTGAGTTCAAGGGGCGGCCAGAGCGCGAGCTCACCGACAAAATGGTTTACGGGCTGCAAAAGCGGGACAAGGCTTTCATCGACCTGCTGGATGCCGAAGGTCTTGTGCAGATCTTGATGGCGAATTTGAATGATCCTTATTACAAGCACCTGCCGCCTGATATGCCGAACTATATTCTGGGATTCTACAACGCGCGTTCCAGCGGAGCGGAGTTGGCTCTGCACACGGATACCTTCGTACCGTCACCTGGGGACCGAACCTGGACGATGCAGGCGAGCTTTTTCCTCGAAGATTCTCGTGTCGACAACGGCTGCACCATTTTGGTGCCCGGGTCACACGTTTCGGGGAAGTTCGTCGACAGAGAAATGAAAAAGTTGGAATACGTGGAAGTGAAGGCTGGAACGTTAGTGCTATGGGATAGCCGGATTTGGCACGGCACTACGGCTAATCAAACCGGCGAATCGCGCTGGGCAATGATAGCCACTCTAACGTGTTGGTGGGTGAAGCAGCGCACGGACATGACTCGTTCTTTGCCTGAAGAAATCTACACGCAGCTTTCGGATCGCCAGAAGATCTTGCTGGGATTTGCGACCATTCCTCCCAAAGATGAGAAAGAGCGGCTGAACTTCAAAGGCGGGTTACAAGACTTGCGTCCGCGGGTTATGGATTACTACTCGTAGGGTTAGCGAAGTAAAATTCGCCCCACGCCGGAAATCTCCCGTTTTCGTCGTAGAGCTCATGCAATACACCCTTGTTTAGCGGTAGCCCAAGGCCCGCTAGATAGCTCTGCAAATCCGGGTAGAGAGCCCCGCCTTCGTACATCTCGATGATTCCCGCCTCGGCCTGCACGGCATCCATGGCTTGTACGGTTTGTCGCGCCCCCCGAAGGGCCATTAATTCCGCTCCCTGGATATCGAGCACCATAAAATTGTAGTCGGCCACCACTGCGGGCCCGCGCCGAAAAAAGGAATCGATCCGAAGTCCGGGCACAGTCACAGTTTCTGGAGTGTGCAGCGTGGAAACGATGCGTTTAAATTCTTTGAGTTCTAATAAACTTGCCGGTTCAATACTTCCGCTGCGGCTCGTGTGCACGAGCAGATCCACCGGTCCGTCGGTTTCGGTGGCGGCGCCGTGGATCACTTGCACGTCGGGTTGATTGGCGAACTGGGTGCGCAAATCTTGGGCAAGCACGGGGTTTGCTTCTATGAGCAAAATCTTCTTAAAGCCAAATCTGCGGTAAAGCTCCACTTCTTGGCCGTGGTGCGCACCGACGTGAATCACGCCACGGGGTTCGAATTGCGATTTAAACTGCGCGAGAAAAGTTTCGGCGATGAGCAAGTGGTCATCGGGAACCACCGGGCAGCTTTGTTGCAAAGTTTCCAGCGTGTTCATCGGCCCATTTTACTGGGTTCATTTCCGTAATGCATTAGTTAGAAAGTGAGCGGGTGTGCAAGAGTTGTCGGGCTGGTGAACTTTCTGACGCGCCTTTGGAGTTCGCCCAAAAGCCCAATCGCCGTAGGTATTTGGCGCTGACTGACTTTTAGACAGGGCGTCAGCGGGCCGACAGCCGCACGACGCAAGTGTGGGCAACGTTTGCGTTTTTGGCCGTTTTCGAGCGGGTCTTTCGTATGGCCAGGCAGCGCCGGGGTGGTTCGAATTGGCTCATCGGAAACTTTGTAATTCGGGCTAAGTATGGGGATCCACACTAAAACTCCCGCCGTATTCCGCCGGTGGCCGCTGCCTTGCAATCTTATTCCGGTATGAAGTCGCTAATCATCGCTCTGAGTCTCCTAGTGAACCTCCAAGCCACTCAGGCTTTTGGGTTTATGACCTTACCTAACGACTCTCAGGTGCGCGACGCGGACGACTACTACTCTCAATGCAGCACCAACAATCCCGATAACTCGGCCCTCTGCGAAGAAGCCGCGAACCAATACGAAGGCCGCCAAGAATCCAATCTGCAGGCCGAGATGGATCGCGAAGCCGAAGCAGACGAAGTCGCCCGCAACTAAATTCAATTGGTTAAGCACCCCAGCTCGGCTAAAAGACTTGCCGATGGATAAATCAAAAATTCGTTCGATTTTAGAGGCCCAGCTCGTCGCCGACCTAGCCATGCTCACGCAATCTGCGCTGGCCGCCAAAGAAGCCGCCACCCATTCCGAAAGCAAGGCGGAGGACCAGTACGATACGCGTGGTTTGGAAGCCTCGTATTTGGCAGGAGCCCAAGCCAAGCGGGTCGTGGAACTAGAAGGCCTATTGGCTCAGTTGCGCCATATGGATTTTCGTTCATTCAACGCACAAACGCCGATTTCGTCTACCGCTCTGATTGAACTCCAAGCAGAAGATAAAACGCTCCATTGTCTTTTGTTGCCCGAGGGCGGTGGGCGCAGCGTAGTTTACGATGGCAAATCGATCCAGATCACAACACCGCAGTCTCCGCTCGGTGAAGCGCTTTTGGGGCGTAAACAGGGGGACGAGATCGAAGTGCGCACGGCCGTTACGAGGGATTATCTCATCCACCAAGTCTGGTAGCATTCGGGTCGAAATCAACCTTTGCGGAGAGCCCCATGGAAACCCCGAAACGTCCCCCGTCGGATCCGATTGAGAAACTGGCTTGGTACATGGATGAAGCTTTCCAAGTGCCCGGCACGCGCTTCCGTGTGGGCTGGGATGCTCTAATAGGTCTGATTCCCGGCTTGGGCGAAACGATCATGCTTTTGGTGCAAGCGCTGGTGGTGTTTTTGGCAGTGAGCCGCGAGCGAGTTCCGGCGGTGGTAGCGGCGCGCATGATTCTCAACGTGCTTCTGGATTCGGTGCTGGGTTCTATCCCAATCGCCGGTGATGTCTTCGATGCTTTCTTCAAAGCGAACACCCGCAACATTGCGCTGGTTCGCCAAGTGCGGAGTCAACGCGCGACTAGGGGAAAAGTTTCCACGGCCCGTCACTACGCTTTTATTTTTGGTGTGGTGGCGGCGTTGGCCGCTGTGGTCGCCGGTTGCTTGGCGCTGGTTTTTTGGATCTCCCGTGCGCTGCTGCTCTGGATCCAAACCGGTAGCCCCAGTGGCGCTTGGGTTTAGTGAGTCACACTGGTCGGCAGTCGGATCATCTCGCCAATGGGAGTAGGAGTGGCCCCATTGTAAACCGGCGCGGGCGGTGTGCGGCGAGCGAAATTGCCGCCACCCAAATCCGGATTAAAAGCGATGTTTCGATCTGCGGGTTGAAAATTCACGCCGCAAATCAAGGGCTCTTGCGCCGCTCCGCCTGCGCCAAAGAGGCGACCTGCCGCAGCCAAAGCGCGGCGGAAAAAGCTCTGGCTCTCCGGCGTACCGGTTGCAGCAAAGTATGAAAACGGTTGTAGGTTGTTGTTGAACACCGCGATTGCGGAATTGACGCCGACGACGTTGAAGGTATTGCCCGCTTCCAAACGATCGATCACCGGACCTCCCGAATCGCCGGGCGTAACGTAGGCATCGCCGCCAGCCAATAGCGCGCCCGTGCCTTCCTGCCGGATTAATCGGGTATCACCCTGCAACAGCTCACCCACCTGCGGGCGGTTGAAGACTGGGTTACCAAATCCAAAAAATCGCAACCGGGTGTTGGGCGCGGGTGGGGCGTCGGCTACGCAGCCATAGGACTGAGTCTGCGGTTTTTGCGCCGAAACGCAGATGTTTAAGTCGTCTCCTGAGGAACGCCTTACCAGCCGTCCGTTGACCTCACGGCCTTGGGTATAAAATCGATTCGCGATGCAACTGTAACCACCAACCACCTCGCCGGGAAACTGCACGGAATCACCGCCACCGCAATGGGCTGCTTTGAGCACCACAGAAACTGGCGACTCGGGCGGGCTGATCACGGTGACGCTACAGCCATTCATTTTACCAATCGCGGACCGGTATTTGGGATCGTCACGAACGGTGGTTTTATTAGGGCCCGGCGTGCGAGGGTCGAGCCGAAAGCGTTGGCGCTCGGCGGATGCCGTGTACGCGAACAGCATGACGCAAATAACCGTTGTTAGTTTACCCATCTTAGTCCCCTTGCCCCAATAGGGGAGCAATGCCGGGACCAGATTCCGTGCGTAGCGCACTCCGTGTGGCTGTCGATATTATGGGGAGCGAACCACCGGAATACAGGCTAACTATTTGGTATTACTGATATAAAAGTGGCAGAGGTCAAGGGCGGCTAACTGCGCAATTGGTCAAAAAGGTATTCAAGGCCATTTACCTTCACCTCGTAGACGAGGCCTAGCATCTGGCCCAACTCTCCAGGCGGAAAGCCTTGCTTGGAAAACCAAACCACATAGGGTTCGGGCAGATCCACCAGCGCCCAGCCAGCGTATTTGCCAAACGGCATGCGCATGCGGGCCACCTTAAGAAGAAAAGCGGGATCGGGATTCATCGCGCGCGGCCCAAAAGCGTGAGTGCCTTCAAGGCGCCGAGCCACGCCAGGGCGGCTAGAACATGGCGGAACAAATTGAGGTGCTCCCACTGCAGCGCTTTGGCTACCACGGCGGGGTCGGTGCTGGCGCTGACCGCCAATAACCCAATCATCGTGGGCACGAAGTAAGCGAGGGTAAAGACCCGTTCCAACAAAGAGACAACCGAGGCAAAGCGCCACCAACGGCGCAGTGGCCCGTGCATTTTCCAGCAGGCGGCTAAATTTAAGAGTGTGAGCAGGGTGAGAGGGCCGGTGGTAACAAAAGCCCAAAAGCGCATGCCGGAATTGGCGTTGTTGGCCGCCATTCCATCCCAGCGGTGGCCCAATGCGGGAGAGCCCACAATCCAGTGGGGGATCTCGATCACTGCTTCATACAGCCCAGCGCCGAATGCGATACCCAAATTGAGCACGAAGAGCCAGAGCAGAAGGGACCGGAATTTTCCGGGCTGTTGGTACATGGTTTTCTCCCGACGTCCCGCGAGTCTAACCTCCCCGGACGAAATCTTCATTCCAAAATTGCCTGGGTCCGCCAGGCGGGTTAGTTTGCGCGCCATGGCCGAAACTCCCACCCCCGATCAAGTCGATGCGTGTATCGCCTTGCTGCAAAAGCTCTCAGAGGATACCGCCTGCCTGACCCAGATCGCCCCTGAGCAGTTGGTGGCGTTGCAAAAGGCCGCGGGGCTTTTCTCTCGCCCTCACAAAGACAGCATCCGCATTCGCCATAAGGCGTTCTATGCCGCACGACGCGAGGCCCAGCGTGCCCAAGACAAAGCCGCGCGCGCCACCACCGGCATTCGCGCCGCGAGAACCCGTTCGGTTTTTGAAGCCCCCGTGCAGCAACTTGCACCGGCCAATGAACCAACGGCCCGTGTGCTTTCGTCGCCGCGCAATTGCTATGTGTGCAAAGCCGAGTTTACGGCGCTGCATTTCTTTTATGATTTGATGTGTCCTACTTGCGCCGAATTGAATTACCGAAAACGGTTTCAAACCGCGCCACTGCATGGCCAAGTGGCAGTGATTACTGGGGCGCGTTTGAAGATCGGCTACCAAGCCACGCTCATGATGCTGCGGGCAGGGGCCCGCGTGGTTGCTACCACGCGTTTTCCGGTAGATGCGGCGGCGCGTTTTTCGCGTGAGAGCGATTTCGCGCAATGGGGCCACCGGCTACAGGTTTTTGGTTTGGACTTGCGCCATATCCCCAGCGTGGAAATTTTCTCGCGCTACCTTTGCTCTACTTTGGATCGGTTGGATATTTTGATTAACAACGCCGCACAGACCGTGCGCCGGCCACCGGGTTTCTACGCGCATTTGCTCGAGGCGGAACTCGCGGCGCCGGAGACGCTGCCGGAAGCTGTGCGGGGGCTGCTGGCGCAAAGCGAGGCGTGTAAAAACCAGCTAGCGACTCTGAGTGCTGCTACCCCCCAGACCGCCGACGCGGCGTCGTTGGTTGTTTTTCCCTCGCAAGGGCCGGGCATTGGCCTGCGGGCCTCCGCCAGCCTTTCCCAAGTTCCGTATGCGTATGATCGTTCGATTCATGCCGAGGAAATTTTCCCCCAAGGTAAGCTCGATGCGGATCTGCAACAGATGGATTTGCGCCAGACCAATAGCTGGCGCTTAAAGCTCTCTGAAGTCGAAATCCCTGAAATGTTGGAAGTGCAGCTCGTGAATGCGGTGGCTCCGTTCGTGCTGTGCAGCAAACTCGAGCCCTTGATGACTCGGGACTTTACCGGGCAAAAACATATCGTGAATGTGAGCGCGATGGAGGGGAAATTCCACCGCTTTAAGAAGGCCGATCGCCACCCCCACACCAATATGGCCAAGGCCGCGTTGAATATGCTCACCCATACTTCGGCCAGCGATCTGCAGAAAAAAGGAATCTACATGAACGCGGTCGATACCGGCTGGGTGACGGATGAAGATCCCGCCGCGCTCTCGGCATTAAAGCAAGAGCGGCATGATTTCCAGCCCCCTCTGGATATTGTCGACGGGGCCGCCCGAGTTTGTGATCCATTTTTCGATGGCATCAATACGGGGAAGCACTTTTGCGGAAAATTCCTCAAGGATTATTTTCCGATTGATTGGTAAAGCGGGTATTCTTTGCTGATGCAAAGCAAACACGGCGGAGCCAATGTAAAACTTCCCCCACCGTTAGTCTTTTTAGGGATGGTGGCGGTAGGGGTTTTACTTAGTTACCTTCAACCCATCGGCGAAAATTTAAACGCGGCGCTTTGGCGTACAGTGGGAGCGGTCTTCGTAGGCGCGGGGATTTTTCTCATCGCTTGGGCCGTCGGCTTTTTCCGCCGTACCGGCCAACGCCCCGAGCCGTGGATGCCCACCCCTTCGATTATCCAGGACGGCCCTTACCGCTACACGCGCAATCCCATGTACTTGGGCATGACGGTCGCGCAAATGGGGATCGGGTTTGGGTTGAGCAATGTTTGGGTCGTGGGACTCGCGTTTGTCGCATTGGCCATCGTGCACCACACCGCAGTGCTGCCCGAAGAAAACTACCTCACTGAAAAGTTCGGGAGTTCGTACACCGAATTTACCAAACGTATTCGGCGCTACTTGTAGACGTTACGGAATTTCTCGGTAAAAAACCGTCTTCCCATCCACGATTTCGTATGCCGAGATAATCGTTTCGTCTTCTTTTTAAGGTGATTTGGAACTTGGCGACCTTGCCGTCCTTATCCGTGAGCTGAGCGTTATAAGCGGTGCCCATTCCCTTATATTCCTCCCCAAATCGAACGGTGTAGGTACGGGCGTTTTTCTCTACCGCCTGACAAAGTGCGCGAGGGTCATTTTTAACAATCAGGTTTGCGACCGAAATCTCTTTAAGATTGTTGGGTAGGATAATGTTAGTCAGAAAAGGGTGTTTCAACGGCTCCAAGAACTCGGTCGGCGAAGCATTGTAACTTGGTGAACGCTCAGCCTTGTTGTTCAATAAGGTTACCTCTACGCCTTCTACGCAGGGTTTACGGACATCGTTCGTGTTGGCGAGCCGGAAGGGTTTACCATCCTCAGCCGTTGCTAGAGCCGACAAACCAAATAAGGAAATGAACAAACAGAGAGTAGTTTTCATCCGCCGAATCTAGGCCGAAACCGGCCGCCGGTTCAAGCCGAATTCTGGGTGCCTTCGATGCAAAGATAAAGATCGAGGTCGTCGGCGGTACGAAAAGTCTCGCTGCGGTGGACTTCTAGGTTGGCCCCTTCAAGTGCCTCGGATAGTTCGTCCAAGGTGTGCAAGTACAAGACATCTTGGGAGATCAGTTTGCCCTTTTCCTTTACCTCGCCCTCAAAGCGGCGGCCCATTTGTCTGCGGTGGGTGTAGGGGGCGGCCCAAAGGTCGTAAGCCTCGGGGTTGGCAGTGATGATCAGAAAGCGCCCGCCTGGCTTGAGTGCTCGGGCCATTTCGGCCGCGGCTTTGCGGATATCACTGAGTAAGTGCCAAACGGCGACGCTGAAGACGGCATCGAATTCCTTGTCGGCAAACGGAAGCTGGTAGGCATTGCCGGGGACAAACGCGCGTTCGGGCGCGGTGTATAGCTCTTGCGCACGGGCCAAGAGAAAGGGGGACGGTTCGACCCCCGTGTAACGTCGCCCGGCTAGAGGAATCTGCGCCGAGCAGGCCCCTTGGCCGCAACCCACTTCTAAAATCTGCGCGGGCGTGCCTTGCTCTACCCAGGTTTTCAGCAGGGGATAAATATCCTGTTCGCGGGGTTGATTGGCCGACTCAATCAGCGCGATCCAATCTTGGGCGTCCGCTTGGTTATCAAATGTTTTGTCATCCATTGGGCTCAGTCTCCGGCAAGGCGAACGTTTGCATATATTCGCTTAGGTATCTTTCGCAATCAAAAGTCGTCGATAAACGAGGCGGCCCAATCCCAAAACCTCCCTCCGGCCCATACCATAAATCCCCGGCAATGGGGTGGATGAGGTGTGGCTGGGTAGGAACAGAAAAGACGGGTAGCGTGGAATAGTTACGCAAGAATTTCCCACTGTCGAACTCCGTGCGATTACCTTGAACGACACTTAAAGTCATGGCCGGCACATCCGGGTCGGAAAATCCGAGCAGTTTTTCAGGAAATGGGAAGCGGCGACGAAGCACGTGTTCCATTGCCGCGATGAGATCACGGCCGGTGCGGGGATCCAAAGCTCCGGTGTAAGCGAAAATCTGGTTGATGAGCGAAAACTCCTGCGCTGGCGGGCGGAGTGCGAATTCGCGCATCGCAGACTCCAGCGCACGCTGTCGACGAGGTATTCCGGAGGAAGCGCGTTCAATGCGAGGCTGTAAAAAACGCATGCGCTTGTCGAGCATTTCCGGCGTGGGCACCAACTTCTGAAAGGGCTCGGCCAAAATATCTTTGCCGGTGAGCATGTAACTCGAAATCACGTGCGTGAGGATGGCCAAAATCTGGGCCCGCACTTCCTCTGTGCTGATTGACAGCCGAAGAGCCTGGGCTTTGAGATCTTCGGGATCCAGGGAAAGCGCCAACGTTTTAATTTCGGAAACGTTGTGGTTGCCGCCTAGGAACCAAAGCTTGGTGGAAAGCAGCAGCGAATAGTCCTCGCTGATCGCCAGTGGCCCGTGGCCGTCGCGTACATTGAAGTCTAAAAATTCCGCGGCTGGCACTGCCCGGGGCACGCGGATGCCGAGGCGCCGCTCCCCGGCCGTGCCGTTGCCCCAATCGTAAGAGACACTTGCGACCCCCAGGATGGGGGTGTGGTTGCCGGTGTTGGGGCCTGCAACAATCACAATGGCGGAATCAATCAGTAGGGCATCGTATTCCTGCTTCATGCGCTCGGGCATTTTGTCGTAGGGAAATCCCTGCCTTTCCAGATTATCCAAAACGGCCAATAAGGCGATTTTGCGGTACTCCATGCTGGCCTGGTCCAGCAAACCCTCTGTCCCAGGTACGACCCCAAGCCGGCGGTACGCTTCTTCCAAAGTCGGGCCGAAACAGAGCGCCGGAAACACCGCAATCACCTGGTAGTCGAGGCGTTCCGCATCAGTTTCGATCCTGCCGCTGGCGTTGACAAAACCGTGGTTGAAAACGGACGGGTGGAGCGTTTGGGGGCCGCCGTAGGCCAGGCGGGAGAGCAGCCCTAGGCAAAGGGCTAGGCGGTAGAGCAGGTGGTCCATTTGGGCATGCCTTATAGCACGGGTCGCTCAGTTCGGGAGCGAATAGGCATGGCATACGGTGTGCACTTGAGCGGCTCTATTGTGGTATCCCTGCGACGCAGCGGAAAGCCCGAAAACCCAATGGAGTAGCCATGACCGATCTCTCGAACCGTAGTCGCACGACCTTGACCTGCTTCATCTTTCTAGCCTTGGTTTTGTTGGTCGCCAATTTCATCATGGTGGCGCCTTACCTGCTGGCGGTCTTGATGGGAGGCATCTTGGCCCTAATCAGCCGGCCGGTTTACTACCGCCTCCGGAAGATGGGTGCGAGGCCTGCGCTGGCGAGCGGTGTGGTGACTTTAGGCGTTTTTCTTTTGGTGGTAGGGCCTCTGGTGCTTTTCACGGTGGCGGTCGTGGATCAAGCCGTATCGGTTAGTAAGAGCCTTGCGGCCAACCCGGCTTTCACGGTGGATACGGCCAGACAATGGATCACCCACTGGAAGCCGGTTCAAACGCTCGTTGGGGATGCCACCGAGATCGATAAGCAGCTCCGAACCGGAGCACAAAAGCTGGGCGGAATGGCTTCGGGCGCTTTGCTAGGGATTTTCGGCTCGCTTCCCGAGTTGATTCTGCAAATGGCGCTCGCGTTAATGAGCTGCTACTTCCTGCTGGTGGACGGGCCGCGCTTTTACGCGTGGATGCGCGACCGGCTTCCACTCGATCCGGATGTACGCGAAAAACTTTTCAGTTCATTCCAAAACACAGCGGTTTCCGCTTTGCTTTCGACGTTGGTCGCGGCGTCGGTGCAGGCGGTGATGATGCTCGCGGGCTTTTTGGTATTGGGAGTTCCCGGCGCGGTTTTAGCGGCGGGTGCGACGTTTGTGTTTGCCTGGATTCCTTTGTTGGGTAGCACGCCCGTGGCTATTGCGGGAGCCATTTACCTATATTCTCAAGGCGATATTGGACGTTTGATTGCGCTGATTGTGTTGGCGGTGGTGGTGGGTATTTCCGATAATATCACTCGACCTTTGGTACTGCGCGGCCGCGACGAGATGCACCCGCTGGTCGGACTCGTTTCCATTTTCGGGGGGATCGCGATGTTCGGTCTGATGGGTGTTTTCATCGGTCCTATCTTGTCGGCGTTGCTGCTCTCGGTTCTCAACACTTGGCCTGCGGTGGGCCACCGGTTTGGACTCTTGGCTCCAGTCTTTGGAGATGAAAAACAAAGTGAGGGTGGGATTATTATGCCGGTGGGAACCGAGTCGACCTAGGCGATTTGCGAGGCAAAAAAAAGGCGCGGCCTCTTCGGCCGCGCCTTTTGTTTACAAACGAACCCTTTAATTTTTCGAGCAGGTCAGGTTCGCCGCTACATGGGTCCGAGTGGTAATGCTTGTATAGAGATCGTTCCCCTTCGTGGGGCGTCCATTCGAACGTGATTGCATCAACACTTTCGAAATGACAGGACGCGTACCAAACACCCCCGCAGCGCGGCCGTAGCCATACTGGGCACAGATCCAGTGGCTAATGGAAGTGGTATCCAGTCCGACGATGAGGTCAGGCAGTAGCTCCGTGCCGTAGCCGAAGTCTTGGCTAAACACAAAACGCGGCGCAAGAATTTGCACGCGGTTGATTAGTGGGATTTCTACTACTTTGTCGGCGACCAATTCACCCTTCACTGATTCTGGCGTAATGGGACGTACTGTGACGGCGCCCGGAACGGGAGCCGGTGTTACCGGAGCCGGCGAGATAACCGGACGTGGCAACGCGGGAGCAGGAGCCGGCACGACCGGATCCGCCGCGAAAGAAGCCAAGCAAAAACAGGCGCTCATAAAGATAGATAAATTTTTCATAGTTCCCCAACCCATTTGTATTGATGTTTCCGCGGTGAAAATCGCTGAGGGGAGTTTCTGGCAAATCCAATTGCTCGTCAAACGCGGTACGTTATGGAATTTGCGCAAAGCTACGTGCGCAGAACTGTCGTCTACGGTTACGATAACTTATGCATAGAACCGTTTTCTTCGATGGGGTCTGCGTGCTTTGCAACGCAACCGTTGCTTTGCTCATCAAGCTAGATAAGCGGCGAAAACTAAAATTCGCGTCGCTCCAGGGGGAAACAGCTCGCGGGTTGGGGGTGCCGAACCAGCCCTCGCCCCAAAGTATTATTTTTCTCCGTGGAACAAAGCTATCCACCAAATCCGAAGCGGTAGCCCAAATCCTGGTCGAGTTAGGCGGAGCCTATAAATGGGCAGGCACCGCCCTCCAGTGTGTCCCGCTTAGTCTCCGCGATGCGGTCTATGATTTCGTCGCCCGCCACCGTTACCGCCTGTTTGGGAAGACAGACGTCTGCCAAGTTCCGCCCAGTCCGATCGAGGACCGGTTCCTGCCGTAGATACCCCTTCCAGAAAGGCCTGGCTCTCGCGCTTGGGGGCATGCTAAATCCCCCTCCGTCGACTAAAACGAGGGTTACCCATGTTTAGAATCGCCTCCTTGTGGGCTGCTTTGGCCAGCGTATTTTCGGTTCCCGGTTTTTCTGTTGAACCGCTGCCTGCATCTCTCACTGCGAAACTGGAGCCCTCCGCAAGCTGCTCGATACGCCTTGCGCAAGAATTACCCCCTGGGCAGATGGCTATTCGATTAGCCCCTCCTGAACTAAAGGCCAAATTGCGGGAGAATTGGAAAGCTGCCTTCAACCCGGCCAGTTCGGGGTCGTTGCCCAGTATCGAAGTTTTGATGGCGCTCGATGAAGACCACTCCGAGACGGGCGTTTTCGTTGCCGAAGTTATCCGCACGTATCTGAGTACAGTCCCTTTACGCGATGGTGGAGTGGGGCTTCTTTCTGGTGGGCTTTCGTTGCTGGGCCCAAAAGAACCGATTCGTGCTCTAGCTACCACGACGCAGAAGAGGGGGCTCGTTTCTTTGCAGACGCCGTTTACTAAGAAATATGGATTGGAAAAATATGGTGCACTTGCCGACCGGCTGTACTCCGAGGTCTTGCCCCCAGAATACGCGCTCCGAGGTATCGGGTCGGGCAATTGGAATCACGGTTTTTTCACATATGGGATTGGAGATGCTTTTCAGGCCGCCGTTCGTCTAAAACTCGATGAAGAACGGAAAATGCTTCTAACCCTCATGATAATGCAAGAGGACTTCAACAATCTGGGCGACGCGGGCCAGCTCTTGGGTGACGACGCATTGATTTATAGTACTGGATTGTATGCCTTGAGTCGGTTTTACTTTAATGGCTTCTTTTTCTACAATGACCTTTGGGACGCGGTGGAACTACTCAAGCGGGTCCAGACGCCTGCCATGCGCGAAAAAGTCTCTACCCTTTTTATCGACTTAGCAGCCGACATTTTGTCTGATTCCTTTCGAACACAATTGATCGAATCTCAGAACGGAAAGGTGGGAGAGGCTGCTTCTCACTTTCGCATTTTGGCCCAGTATCTACTGCGCGGTTTGAAGGCGTCGGGGACGGTTTTATTCTGTGCTTGGGAAGATTCGCGTAAAGTCGACTATTTCTCTCGTTCTTCGAACCCCGCTTTGCGTGCAGCCATCCGCAGCGTTCTGCCGGCAGGCGGTGAAAAGATACCAGCCGAAAACATTGTGGACGCCTTAATGACAACCGACGACCGAGAAGAACTTTTAGTTCGGGCGAAAGCGGCAGAGAGTTCTAGTGATCCGGACGCCTCCTACTACTATGCAGCCCTAGGTATGGCTGAAAAGGCGGCTGCGTTTTATCAAAGGCCTAGACTTGCCTCAAGGGAATGGCCCACGCTTGCAGACACCCTCTTCCGCGTGGGTAAGCAGGAAGAGTTTCTCGCCGCGCTTTCCCCCACTCACCCGGTAGGTGCAATCCGATCCGCTTTTCAGAAACGGGCCAAAGAGCGAATTGCTCCCGAAAATCGGCTAAATAGGCACGGCAACTACCTCGACCGGGAATTAGGATACTATTTACAGCGCGAGGACCGTGACACGCCGGAGGAATCTCTCGCTCAGGCTGCCGAGTTAGAAGCACAAGGGAATCGTTACCATGCCGGTATGCTACAGGTGAGCGCTGCTTTTGGATTGTTTCTTCGGACAGGGCAGCTCGCGACAGAGCCACCTTTGCTGAAGTAGCGCTGCAAGTAAGTATCAGAAACCGATTTCCCAATCGGGATTCGGCTTGCGGTTCTCCAAGTGAGCTAGGAGGAGCTCGAGCTCCCAAAAGCCGGCTTCATACTTCTCCCTTTGCTCCAACAAGTCGGCCTGCAGTTGCCGAAAATGGGGGAGAGCTGCGCGGATGCCTTGAGCAAGTTCCTGATTGGGCCGGAGCAAAGACGACTCGGCCTGGATCCCTTCTCGAATCGTTTCAAAGGCGTTTTGCATGTGGGCATCGTCATCCGACTCTCCCGCGCGCTGAGCTATTCGCTGAGTCACAAAACTTTGGATGGTACGGAGGCCTGCGGCGGTGAGCGGCTGCCCGAGTGCTCTCACGCTCGCTTCCACATCCATAGATTCTTGTGCCGCACGCAGGTATTCGCTGTCCGTCATTCCTCGAACTGTTACCGCGTTAGGTCGCTTTTCAATAGTCCTCTGGGCAAGCCCCTGAATTTCCGCAGTGGAGAAACCGGCCTGCTCTAAGATTTTAAAGACAGGGGTGGCGCTCACAGTAGTGGCGGAGAGAGGTGGCCCCAGGAGGTTATCTGCAAATGATTGGGCAAAGGAGCGCAACTCACCTTTTGTCATCGCAGAAAGCAATTTTCCGTAGCGATGATTGTATTGCCGGCAAAGGTCGCTTTCGATTCCGACCAGCGGCCGTTGGTCGCCGGGAAGGGAGTGCACTAAGGCATCCAGTTTTTCCGTTTCCTCTACCGATAGGGCCGTTTTGCCTTCGACCAAGCGGGCGTACTGGTCGCGAAAATCGCTATACTGTTTGCGGGCGGCGGCTACGTCCAGCGAAGACAGCGCGTTGTGCACCTGGTCGCGTTGCGACTGGTGAATGGCAATGCGTTCCGGCCCCGGTTCGAGCAGGTAGGTCCTAGGCCGACGAGGCAGCAAGAGGCTTCCCCCCGGCCCTTTTGCAAAGGCCATCTGGAGAAAGTCCGCGGGTAAAACACTGCGCCCTTGGTTCAGAGAAAAGTTTTCGCTACCGACTGAAGCCAAGTATTTGGGGAAGGTGCCTTCAAAGTGAAAGTCCCCATTCGCTGTGCGAATGCCCGAACCATCCGGCAACGCGTACCCTCGCAAAATCACTGTTTCGCCGTCGGGCATGTGGGCAAGATCCCAGTAGGTGGGGTTCACCACCGTATCCGACTGTCCCCACGAAAGGGGTAAGGCGGGATATCGAAGGGGAATGGGGTAATGGCCCGGCATCACTTTCCCCGGGCCGAGCACTTTCACCGTCATGGGGAGCGTTTGTCCGAGGTAAGGGACCCATTGCTGTGGGTTCTGTGGGCTTATCTCGAAGACATCGCGCGGGTTGGGGTACTCTTCGGTGGGTCGGCCAATGAGAACCAGAGCCCGATCGCATTCGACGGTGAACTCTCCGTATACCCGCTCTCCCTTTTGGAAGGCCGGTGCTGAGGGTGAGCTCATCGAGTTTCGCCGCACGCCCGCGGTGGAATAGGGAATGGCCTCGTCGCCCGCGCAGAGCGGGGACGCGGCCCATACGCACGCCAAAAGGAGCAGCCGGAAACCACGCGTTCCCGTAAGGGATGTGCTCAGCAGCATGAAACTTGTCCGTATTCTGGTTGAAAACAGCAGCCCCACGTCCCGCGCGCTATCTAGAATGCAAGGCAGGTGCCTAGGCGGGCAGCTGCTATGGGGTGGTCTCGGATCCCTGCCGGATAAACTTATACGAAACCACTTTAGTGCCGTCGGTTTCGATTACCAGCGCGTAACGAAAGGAAATCTTCGCGGGGACATTATCGAAGGGGAAGTCCTTTTCCTGAACCAAGTGGTAGGGGGCATCTTTGATAACGCCCGCTGTGTCGTCTGCGACGTCGAGGTTTTTCTGCATCAGAGAGAGTGCAAGCACTTCGCCGCGGGTGAGGGCATCGGCAAGTCCAGGGCTATCCTTTTCTGCGTCTGCGGTGCGCTGGAATCCGGACTTACGGTCGTTCTTAACCAGAGTATAAGTTTTGCCGTTGTAGAGGATCCCAATTCTCGAAGTCAGCTCAGATGAAATATTGGCATGGTGGGTGTAGGTCTTTCCCGTAGCGCTGCCCTCAATCCGCTGATAGGTCGAAAAGGATTTGTTATCTATTTTGAATTCTGATTTTCGGCTGAAGGTAAACGGGTCACCGCTTCCAATCACCACAAAATCTGTTCCCGCATGGGCAGAAGAAATAGCCAAGGGAATGAAAAAGAACAAACCGATCAAACGCGCAAATTGAGTCATAGTGCCTCTCCTTGCTTACAGGACTAGCTTAACAGCCCAAGCAGGGCAAGACGGGGCATTGGGTAGTCGGGCTACGGATTGGGATTCATAATTTTGACAATTTTCAAAAGGGATTCTCGCGCGTTGGGGATTTGAACGGGGGTAGGTCGAGTGAGTGCCTGGCGAAATTTCGCACTCTCTGTGAAATTCCACGGAAGCGCCGGGCGAATTTCTTCGGCAGAGGGGTTCTGCCCAATCGCGCCTTTCACCTTCTCATAAGTATTTTCGAACATTACCATGACGCATTCCAAAGTGCGCACCCTCAAAACATCGTCGTCTGAATCGCGCAAAATCCCGATCAGAGCCTCACGCAGTGCGGGGCTTTTCCAAAATTCCCCATTGAGGTTCTCGAGCAGTGCAAGTGCCTCCACAGCAGACAGGCGAAACTGCGCCGGGGATTGGAGAATTTGCACAAAGATTTTGCGCAGTCGAGCGATTCCCTCTTTCTCAGAGGGTTCGCTTGCCTCGGCAAGAAACGCCATGAGCAAAGAATCCCGTCCCGAATCGCCGACGACGCGATTGGAGAATAGGAATTCAAGGCAACCTAAGACTTCAGCCTGTTGGGGGTGGGAATCGGTTCTGAGCCCTTCGCAAAACGCACGCCGCGCTTCAATCGCAGGGTACTCCTGCTGAGAAAAGACCCGCAGCTTCAGCAGGTACTGGGATTGAAATTCAGGCCCGCGTACTTGAACTACCAGTTTCGCAGTCTGTGCCGCGTCGGCCGATGCGGGTGTCCCGCTCAGCAGCCCGCGGGGCGACAAAGTAATCCACGCCGGGCCAGAAACGAGCGAATAGGAGTTTTGCCCACTCCGTTGGGTGCTCTGAGGCACCTCCCAAAACTCCAAAATTTCGGAGTAAGCCTCTCCTTCCAGAGCCGACTCCATTTCGATCTCGGTCCCTGCGAAAAGGCTTGAGGAAGCTATCCATACGGCAATCAGAATCAGGCGCATACGCTCTCCGGTATGGGCAGGCTCTACCATGAAACGCCGAAAGGAAAAAGCAAAGTCCGCTTGGCTCAGGGGCGGAAGCGTTCAGTTGTTAACGTTTCCCGGTCTGCAGCATCACTGCGCCTTGCTAAGGCCAGCCAACAATGACAAGGACTACCGTCGGAGGTCTCTTGGTGCGTTTGCTCATTCTGCTTTTGGCTTCAGTCGTCCAGTGGCCGCTTTTGGCGGCTTTTCCTTCTATCTGGTGCGAGAACAACGGGTCCTCTTTTCTGATTGAAGAGGGCATAGATTCGGTACACTTGGAAGTGAGAGATATAGCAGAGCAGAGGAGCCTTATGGCTTCGCTCACAAAACAAACCGACAACGAAGCCTATACGTTTCGCGCTGAGCTTGTGAAGGTGGACGCCTCTGGAAACCGTCCCCAATTTGCGCTGTCGCCAGACTCCCCCCTTCTTTTTTATTCCCGGGTGGTTGACTCCAAAGTGCCTGCGTCTTGGACAAAGTGGCCGAGCTCTCAAGCGAATGCTTTGGCGATGGGCAGCCTCAAAGTCCAAACATTACTCGTTACGCGAGAGCGGTTGGACGAAAACCAGAAAATCACCAGCCAAAAAATGGTGCGACTCCGTGTCAGCTTCACCCCCGAAGAAGAACCACTTCAGCAAGTGACTGGACAGATTGATTTTCCGCATGCGGCCTGCACCTTAGGTGAGCGGCCCTGGAGTCCCGCGCGATGACTAAACTTTCTCTTTCTTTGATTTGTTCGGCCTTGGTTTTTAGTTTGCCCGCGTACTGCGACTTGGTTTGTAAAAATGCGGATCAAGCCTTCTCCATGAGCCATTCTGAGTTTGAAACCAAGTTTGCGTTTGAGAAGTGGGCTGCTGCCGGCAGCATGGCTGATAAGATGAATACGACAGGAGAGCGGAAAAAGAGTTTGATCGAGGCGACCATGACCCGAAAGGTGGGGCCGAGAGTGGACAAAGCGCGCGATGCCTGCACCCCGCAGCCCGAAAACCCGCTCTTGCTAGCTTGCGTTTTTGAGGAACGGCAGCCCACTTCCGTGAAACTCTCGCTGGTGGGTACCAGCCTTTCTCAGGTGTTCTCGATTGATCGAATGACCCTGCAATCGGTGGTGGAATCGATCGAGTCGACCGATCTCTCGGGGCCGGAGATTGAAAAACGGGTCGTTTTTTCCATTACCTTTTCCGGCGTCGATCTTCCCGCCACAGCAGCTATTAGCCTGGAGTTTAACGCGGACGATTGCACTTTTTAGGTAGGGCCCAATTGGGCATTGGCCGCGGAGTCGAAGTGCTGCCAAGCCTCGGCTTCGGGCCCCCGCTCTCGCAATTCTTGCGGAAGGTCCCCAAAAATTTCGGCCGTATCAGCAAACCCTTTTTGATTGTGGAAATTCCCGCAGGAATACGCGATCGCCGAAAGCGTGCCGGCTGCCACAAACTGGTGCCGGAAGTACGCCATCTTTTCGTTTACATGAAAAAGCGTCGTTCGGACTTCTACCCGCTGAAAAAGTTTTAGCGATCGCTTGAACCGGACGTGTTCGCTGTAGGTGAGAGGAGTCCACTTGTTCTTAAAAAGGCGGAGCGTTCCGACTCGCTCGCAACAGAACTCCCACCGAGCCAGCGACATCAAACTCGAATAGGTGAATGTGAAGGCCCGCGTAATTTCGACGTCCCATGGCCAAATGCGGAAGTGTTGGATCAGAGGCTCGGACCAATCCACGTTGCGCGCTGCAGGATGGAGCAGGCTTTTTAGGATGATCCAGTAAACGCGAAAACGATGCATTTGCGTGGTCTCCCTCCGCTACGCGCGGTTACTG
The DNA here is from genome assembly GCA_964492125.1 of uncultured Pseudobdellovibrionaceae bacterium. Lineage (GTDB taxonomy): Bacteria > Bdellovibrionota > FAC87 > UBA2466 > UBA2466 > JAIEOG01. Next base: position 38,346 of record CAZBJE010000023.1, read on the forward strand.
ACAGAGCACCGCCGTTTGGATGCATCGGTTGCTTTCTTGCAGACAGGCTGATTGGGCAAGTGTGCAGGCGATTCTTGCGGCGTCCGATCGATTACCGGCGGTACCTGCATGTCTATATTGTCGCCCATTGCCTGTGTAGCGGCACATGCAGGTTACTTGGTTGGAGGTGGTCGCTGCTGATTCGTCTAGGTCGGTGAGGTCGGTTTTTACAAAACGGCTGCCGCCTCGGTACCTAAACGAGTTTCCGTTTGCAGCAATGTCAAATTCTAGGCCGGAAGTGATCGGTGTTCCGTTGTACGAGACTGCTTTGCAGTAGGAGTTATTGCATTTCAGGTTCATGGAGAAACGGTAGTCCCCACAGCTGTATCCGTAGCCGATTACTGCAGTCCATGCCGAGTAAGATCCTTCCACTGATATTTTGTGGCAATTGTCTGGTTGGGAGGTGTTTTCGTATTCACCTTCCTCCAACATAAGCGCAGCGCTCGCATAGTGGGTCCAAAGGGTGCTGAGGAATATCCCTAGAATCAACGTGAAGAATCTGTTTTTCATTGCACTGAGTTTTCAGGCTCCGCGCGTTGGTGTCACGGTGTTATGCGTTAGTATTTCATTTTGGGCGCGATGGCATCACGGTGCTTTGTATTAGTGCGGAGTGGCCCCGGCGAAAACTGGGGTTTATAAAGTGGTAGTAGTAGCTCTTAATTTCTCTGTCTCCGTCTATGTGGACCGATGATTCTAGTACCGGGCCATTTCCAAAACGGTCGGGTGAGTGGATCTCGTAGTGTTGCGTTCCGATGGCCCGCACTCCCATCTCGCACGGCGTCTTTAGTTCCTCTTTGCTAGATTTTCCATCGTGGTTTCCGTCGTTCCACAAGAGTAGGTGTTCAAAAATCCCATCTCTATTATCGATCCACCCGTTTCCGTCGCAGTCGAAAGAGCTAAGCACCGAGAATCCATTTTGCCTGGGCTTCCCATACGCGTCTCGAGCGCTGGCTGTGAAAAGTTCGCCTCCATCGTCGATGCGTCCGTTTAGGTTGCGGTCGATCGCTAAAAAGTAGGTTTCCGGGCCTTTGGGCCAGGTAGTGCGTTCGAGAAACCCGTCTGGGAAGAAATCGAAGTCGACAGCGTCATCAGGAGTGCTGGCTGCGATTTCGCCCGATCCAAAGTTCAAGATGACGGACTCGTTAGTCGAGCTGGGAGGCTTAGCTTCGGCATCTGCGGCAGGAGCAAACGACGCGTTCATCGTGCCGCAAATCGGGAAGTTCTTAATACTGGCAAGCGCTTGCTCCTCACTTCCTATTTTGACGAGCTTTTGGGCGTGTTTGAGAAAGTCTTCGTGAGGGCCCTTGCCTTCGGCGATGTGATTCATGAGAAACGAAGTATCGTTCAAAACCTCTGTTCTGAAATTCGCACCGCTAAAACTGTGGTGGTAAGCGTGGGTGTGGTTTTTTGTATCCTCCAGTTCGAGCCAGGCGGTTTGCGCGGCGAGGCATGGGCGAGAATCTTTTGCGCCGCCGGATACGAAGTTGTAGTACCGCATTTCGTTTTTTTCGCGGCTATAGACGATGACCATTGGATGGTAGCGACCTACCAGGTCGGCATAAATTCCGGTAGCAACGGGGAATAGAGGGGGCGTTTCCAACGCCTGGGCATGAAAACTGTAGAAACAGAGTAGGCTTGCTAAAACGCGCATTATTCCCTCGTTCTGACAAATATTTACCAGATCGACTAAAAACAGAATGAGGCGCGCTGTGTCAACGTGAATCAGTCAGGCTGGGGAGTAAAGCTCGCCATTTCGGAGCGGGAAGGGAGCCATCGGGCTATTTGAACCAGGTAATACCCGCCGAGTCCGACGGTTACGCTGATATTTACCCAGAATGGTCGAATCCCATATAGCGAAACCCCGGCAAGATCCAAGCTCGCGGCAAAGCTACCTAGAGTGGCGAAGGAGCCCGCGAGGTTGCTGATGTGGCGGCGGGAAAGAATGCCGATGGCGATAATTTCTGTTTCGGCAAACCCAAGTAGATAGTGGGTAGAGTTCCCTATTCGCGAAGTAACTAAATGGTAAATCTTTTCCCAGGCCAGAAAATCCCACTGGTAGGCAATGAGCATCGTTAGGCTAGCGAGAAGAATATTCGTCGTGAGCCGTCTGGAATAATATCGGCAAAAGCGAAAAACTGAACGGGGGTGGTCTCCTCGGAACTGATTGCGAATACTTTGGATGTAGCGCTGGACGAAAAAGTCCTTGGTCCCTTCGAAAAGAAACAGGCAAACGACAATCCAGGGCTCGACACTTCCCGTCCAAGCGAGGGCCGTCAGTAGAGCGCCGCGAACGCAATAAAAAAGACTCCATCTTTTTTCAGCTGTATTGGGTGCCGTGTAGAATTTTCGCCAAGTTTGAGGTGTCATTTTAGGTTGCCTAGTCCGTAGAGTCGCTGCCGATTGATATGCTCCCAAACACCCTTGACCAACTCGCGGGGTTTGCGGCCGGAAGTGACTTGCTCGCGGATAGCTGAACTCGAAGTCACAGAAACAGGTTCTAAGCGGTTGATACCGGGAGGGCCATGGACCTTGCCGGTACCCCGCGGGAACACGACGAATTGGACGTGGCTTCCGTCGCGCATCAAAGCATCGGGGGGAATTCTTTCCATGCTGTCGCTTCCCAGAATTTGAAACAACAATACGTTGGGCAGAGTTTTTTGCAGGAACGGAACAATCTCGGTCTGGCTTAACCTCGGCCCGACCGTGACAGCGGGGAGATCTCGAAAATGCAGTTGAGCCATTGCCAACCGATCCTCGAAAGCAGAGGCCTTTGGCTTGTGCGAGGGAGCGGTATTTACGAAAACGAAAAACCGGTCGAGATTTAGGCGCTCTATGGCTACGCGCACTAAAGTGTCATGACCAAGGTGAGGGGGATCGAAGGTGCCGGTGAAAAAACCAAGACGCACTGCCCCCACTGTTTCCCTCCCCAATCTGAAAATATAGACGATGTTTGAATGGTGGTCAGGGATTTTCCTGCGCTGGTGCTTCGTCGCCAATACTCTCTTGAACGCCTCGACCGAATGCGTTACCCCTTGCCAGAATTAAACGCTCTACTTCGTTCCCTGTTTTTGTGTTCTCCCTTTGGATTTTGCTCGGGGGACCTGCTTCCCATGGAGTGGATGAGTCTTCCTCCGGCTGCGGACCTCGCTTGGCGTTAAAAAACGTGCTCACGGTTCCGGTGGGCAGCGCCTTGCAGGTATTGAAGGCAGAATGGCGAAAGCTGGCTTGGAAAAGTGCCATGAACTCCAAAACAGACGAGTATGTTCAAGACTTCCAGCAGAGAATGAGAAGGCCTGAGCTCGACGCTCTGTTTCTCATTGGCCGTTACCTGCACAACGCACAGAACCCATCCTTGGCGGTGAAAGAGTTCTTGGAGTTCAGTGACCGCGTGAGTTTTCCTGCAGGCTCTACTTACGAATCCGCATTGGCGGCATTCTTAGTAGAACGCGATACTGGTTTGTCTGAATCCGAAGCCAGGCAGCGATTGGAAAAGCTCCCCTGGGAAGTTTTTAGCAGCGTCCCGCCCGATAACTGAGCGGGGCTACTTCGTGCATTATTTGCTGGGGGCTTGGCGCTTCAATTCCTCTATTTGTTTCGTGTAACGAGCCCAGCGCTCTTGCGCGTCCGGCAATCCTTTGGCGGCCTCATTTATGAGCGCGGTGCCGGATTCGATGGCATCGAGGCTGCCCCTCTTTCGGCCACCGATCACATACCCTTGCCCGAGAGCGTTGGTGGAATGGTAGTACTGGATCTCCGCATAAGCGGTGCCCGCTAGGCGGCTCAATCGCTCAATCTCCGCCAGGCGAGCCCGTTCCTCTTGGTTAGGATTGCGTCTGGGGACGGCGTTTTCTGCCGTGAATCTGTCGCAATCCCCGGTCCGGTTCAGGTGGGCCATCATCGCTTCCAGCAGGTGCTTGTGCGCGGCTCCTTCGGCAATCCAAATATAGAGATCCCGGTCCGACTTGCTTAACCCAGAAGAAAGTTTCTCGACGATGGTCGGCAAATCGGCCAAGTTTTTGCGGTAGTTCTGTACCGTTTCCCTTCTGCATTCAGGGGTTAAGTCAGTTGCAGCCATGTTGTTTTCGAATTCTTCTTCGAGCGAATCTTCGAAAACTTCTGCTAGCTCGCACGTAGAGTAGACCGCTCCTTTGGAAACGGCATTTCCCGACTTGATCGGAATGAGTCTTTTGCTCTGCATATCCCACGCAACGATCACCAAGAACTTGTCAGCCTCTATTTTCTGAATGATGGCAATGTCTTGGCGGTTGTCGTCTTTAAGTCTGAACGAATAGGGCTCCGCATGTCCCGCACCTGCCCACAGCAAACTTATGAAAACTAGAAACTTCATTCTGCACTCCCGTTCAATTCAGTTACCGTTTGCCGCTGGACCGGTAGGGATGTCAATGCAGATTTAGTCGTTTTGTTAAAATAAGAGTGACGGGCTTCTCTGTGGTGGGGTAGGGAGACCGAATGTTTAAAAGCGCGTTGGTTTATCTGGGGTTCCTCACAACTGGTTTAACTGCGTTCGCCCATTCTGATGTTGCGTTGCACACGGCGACTCTTTCTGATGCGAGCGGCACGCTCGCCACGATTGAATCGCTGGAAGGCAGGCGCTTTCGGATTACCTTGGTTTGGGATGCGGAGAAAAAGGCTCTCAGCCCTTTCGCTAAACCAGTCGGCAAGAAGTTGCAGGGTGTGGTTACGGCTGGGGATTTTGAGGCGCTGGTCATGAGTCGAGTAAGCGCACGCTACGCCGTCCGAATCGCGACATTGAGGGACTCCACCGACGTCGGGGCTCTCTTGAGCGATAAGCAGTCCTACGAATACCATTTGGCGGCCGCCGAACGGGAATACAACCGAGCCCCAGAGTACGACCAGGATCGTTTGAGGCGAGAGATGTTTAGCTACAGAGAAAAAATCCGAATACTTTCCTCGCGAATAGCTCGGCACGATGAAGCGGTTCGCTCGGCTAACCTTGTCTCCACTACAGAGCAAGGCACTGAAGAGGTCTACCGCAAAGAAGCGAGTGCTTTAGCGTCAGAAGTGCAGGAGTTTTTCGAATGCCTCCCTGCTTCCGATCAGGACTTCTGCTCGACAAGTCCCGAGGGCGAGCGGCTCGCGAGTTGGTTGGTTGATGCAATGAAGACGCTTGAGGCGCGGCATCGTTGGGAGAGTTTCAAAGCAATTTCAGTAGAAATACGCTAAGGCCCCTCGAACTCTTTCCTGAATTGTCTTATTTGTTTATATGTTTCTCTAATCGCCCGAAGGGCCATGAGAAAGCGGCTGCAACTGGCTCGCACTCGGGAGGGGAACGCGGGAACTATTCGGGTCTGCATTCCCAAGATATCTAGGTTCACCGCGATCACGGTTTTCTTAAACGCTCTTGCCGACAAATCGGTGTTGAGCTCGTGAACAATTTCCGTTCCAGCGTGTTTAGTCTTATTCCATGAAAAGTGGGGGGACTCGTTGAGCAGATGCAAATCGAGCGCGAAGGGCATTCGGAAACGTCTTAGAATTCCAGATAGGAAGCTAGCCAGGTACGGTGGCGGTATAAAACTCCCATTGTAGGAGTTCTGAATGGGAAGCATTGGGTTGCCTGTTACCGGCTCCGAGGGGTCGACGCTTGGCTCGATTTGGCCCGCACCCTTAGAGGAGTAAAAGGGGTGGACGTACAGCTGATTGCCTAAAACGAAGAAACCGCCACAAACATGCTTACCTTCACCGAACTTGGGGAGGTGGTTCTTAAGGAACTCCTCGTCCGACACCCCAAGATCGTGCGCCATTAATACCGAATGGCCAGGAAGAAGGGTATTCACTCGGCGTTTAGGGTCCGAAGGAGCTTCTGTGGCGTAACCAAAATGCATTCTGCCCGATTCAATATTTTGAACGGCGAAGACGAATGTATTTTGGGGAAGCGAAGTTTCGCGGGCATCCAAAATTCGAAACTGCGTACCGGCATTGGCGGTAAACGGCAGCAAGGCAATATTCGCAAAAAGGGCCAGCAGCAGGAAATGCATGGCTGATGTGTTTAGCCGTTCGAGCTGTCTTCTTCCAGAGAATTCGCAAGGTCGTTAGATTTGAAATAGGTCCTTGAGCGTCCCCTTTAGTTCAGGAAGGGCCATTAGAAAACGGCTACATTTTGCTCGTAAGCGAAAGGGCAGTGCTGGCACCATTCGCGTTCGAACACCCAAGATGTCGTGGTTCGCCGCACGAACGGCTTTGTTAAAAGAAACCGCCAAACGACCGGCTAACAGCTCATGGGTGGTACCTAGCTCTCGTTTAGACGCGTTCCATGAAAAATACGGCGACTCTCCGAGAAGATTGAAATCGATCGCAAAGGGGATTGGGTATCGTTTTAAAATTCCAGATAGGAATGCGGCTAGGTAGGCCTCAGGTATCATGGTTCGGTTGTGGACATTTTGGATAGGGAGCATCCCGTTGCCTGTCAGGGGTTCGGAGGGATCGACACTTGGTTCGAGCTGGCCCGCACCTTTGGTGGAGTAAAACGGGTGCACGTATAGGTAGTTGCCCAAAACGAAAAAACCGCCACAGACGTATTTGCCCTCTCCGACCCTGGGGAGGTGAGCACTAATAAACTCCTGATCGGATACTCCGAGATCATGGGCCATTAGTACCGTATGGCCAGGAAGCAAGGTGTTCACCCGGCGTTTAGGGTCCGAGGGACCTTCTGTAGCGTAACCAAAATGCATTTTGCCCGTTTCGATATTTTGCACGGCAAAGACGAACGTGTTCTGGGGCAGGGAGGTTTCGTGGGGGGCTAGAACATGAAACTTCGTGTCGCCAAAAAGGGGGGCTTGGGGCAACGCAAGGTTCGCCAAAAAAGCGAGAAGCAGGAGACGCATCGCTGAATGGTTTAGCTTGCTGACGAGGTCTTTTAAAGGCTTTTCCGCTGCCATTTGAACCAACCACATCGGTTTTTTCTCGTTCCGTACGAACTTTCTAGTATAGGAGGGGCATGCTACTGCGCGGAGCGCTATTGTCCGTCTTTTTGGTCCAAACTTTCGCCTGGTCGCAGCCAAGTGATTGTACGGTATCCTTCCGTAATCTCGGAGTTTTGGACACGCAAGGTGAGTACCAGCCCACAGAGAGGGTAGAGATTTGTTTTCCCAGTGGTAGCTGTGTCGTTTTTGTTAATTTGGGATTTACGATGGGAGGCAAAATGCATCCCCTCGCGTTTAAAGCTCTAGGCCGCGGTCTTCCTGCCGATTTGCCGCAGTTGCGGACTGACCCTGCGGTGAATTGTCACGCCTATGCATTCACTGTAAACGAGGTACCGCTTCCGGAAAGGACATGGATAGACGCTAAGCCTTGGTTTATGACGAACCATTCCGATCCTGTCCCGATCATCCTAAAAGACTTCTTTGTTCCGATCGTAGCGGTCGAGCCCGAACAGTTTTCGTCCCTCGATACGATGGCTTCTTTGCAAGAAGGCGACTACGTGGGGTACAGGCGTGGCAGTGAATACGTTCACTCGGGCGTGGTCGTCAAAAAGCGAGATGGGTTCAGAAATGTTTCCAACTGGGTTCGATCCAAAAATGGCGGCGCGGAAGCGGTGGATCTGCCATTGGGAGCATCTGGCGAAATTTGGAAAGCTTCCCAAATCGAAATTCACCGGAGAAATGAGATTAGGCCTACTGTGGTGACGCTGCCCCTTAGTGCTTTGTCGCGCCCCTAACTAATGGAAAACCCGGGCACCGAACCCTCAATCCACCGGCAAAACGAAAGGGTTTGGCACAACGCTCAACTGCCCAAGCCCAAACTTGCCTCTCGCCGGATCGAGTAACTCGACTTTCTCAAACTCTCGAACGACATGGGGCATCCCTGCAAAAAGGTGCACGGCTTTTCGAAAGAGAAACGAGTAGCCGAGTTCCCGAATCGGGGCGACGACAATGTGCAGCGACACGGGGTTCTTGCCACTGGTAATCCACTCTTTAGTCCAGGCTCCGCTGAGATAAATCCGGCTGAAGTACCCATCGCGCTTATCTATGCCCAAGACTTCCTGTGGTGGATTCCGAACGATCATGCCGTTGAAAATATGCTCCGTGAGGATAGCGTAGCTCCCGCGTCCGTCCGGCCTCTCACAAAAAAGCAGTTCCTTGTATTTATTGGGAACAAACTTTCCGCTTGGGTTAGGTGGGGGATCGAAAACCATTCGCGCAACAGGAACGCCGTCGTCTTCTCCGATTAGATAATTGAAGTTTTTATATTGGCAGTCTTCCCCATAAACGAAGTTCGAAAGCAAAACTGAACTAAGAACAAAAACAAAACTGAGTTTGTAAATCATCTCTCAATACCCCGTTTTCTGCTTAAAGTAGTTCGCCAGAGGAAACAGCAAAGGGTGGAAGCCCCGAGCTAGCATTTCCTTGTAGGCCACCGACGCTTTTATTCCTTCATTGAAAACCCGGTGCAGCCCCACCATCAACCCGGTGCGATCCTCTCCGTGGAGGCAATGAATGAAAAGAGGTTGGTTTCGAGAATCGGAAAGCAGATCTAAGACCCGCTCTGTGTCGATGTCCTTTGGAGCCCAAAATCCAGATAGAGGAATAGAGTAAAACGAAATGCCCGCTGTCGTCGCCCAGCCCTTTTCTTGTTGCACAGCGGCGTCAACGTTCTCGAGATCGACGATAGTTTTAATCCCCATCCCTTTGAGCAGCTGGACTCCCGATTTACCGGGTCGCGCACCGCGGTAGATGCCGGGTGACACTTGAGCGAAACGATCGATCGAGTACCCAGGAACACAGATCAGAAAAACAATCCCAAATACCGACAGTTTGCGAATGAAAGCAGATAGCCCCATTTGAAATCCCCCCGGTAGTATCTTTTCTTTTCTCTAGCCCCCCTGTCAATCTGTCCTGCCAGTGGTGCTGTGTGCTAGTGTACTGGTTTCAAAAAGGAGCTTTCTGTGATGGCAGTCTTGATCGTTTTAGCTTTTTTCGCGTTTGTGGCCCTGGTTATCGGCTTGTGGCTGATGGGAACCTACAACCGGTTGGTGGCTTTGAAAAACCAGTTCAAAAACGCTTTTAGCCAAATCGACGTTCAGTTGAAGCGCCGATACGACCTGATTCCCAATTTAGTGGAAACCGCAAAAGGGTATTTGAAACACGAACGTGAAACCTTGGAAGCGGTAATCGCCGCGCGCAACCAGGCCTTCCAGGCCAGCAAGCAAGTTTCTGCGAACCCGGCTGATTCCGGTGCGATGCACAACTTAGTGAACGCAGAAAGCGGCCTGTCGGGTGCCTTGAGTCGTTTGATGGTGGTCAGCGAGAGCTATCCCGATTTAAAAGCGAACCAGAACATGCTTGCTCTGAAAGAAGAACTCACCTCGACGGAAAACAAGATCGCCTTTGCCCGCCAGGCCTACAACGA
>CAZBJE010000024.1:0-47298 GCA_964492125.1 uncultured Pseudobdellovibrionaceae bacterium
ACCGCGGCCTATGTTCTTGGGCTGGTGGGTTTTGCCAGCCAGATTCCCATTTTCTTGGTGACTCCGTTTGCTGGCGTCTGGATGGACCGGGTGAATCGCCACCATGTGCTGATGGCGACTCAGGCGCTTTCCATGTTGCAGTCCTTCGTTCTGGCTTTTTTGGATCTGTCGCAGCTCATCACCATTCCCCAGATTGTCGCGCTTCAAGTTTTTCAAGGATTGGTGAACGCGGTGGATATGCCCGCACGGCAATCTTTTATTGTAGAGATGGTCGATGACCGCAAAGACCTGGGCAATGCCATTGCGCTGAATTCCTCGATGGTACATACCGCTCGCATGCTTGGCCCTTCCATCGCCGGTTTTTTGATTTATACCGTAGGGGAGGGTTATTGCTTCCTTATCGACGGATTTAGTTATTTTTTTGTGCTGGTTGCGTTGAGTTTCGTGAAGGTCAAACCGCGAGATGTATTTGTGCATAAGTCTGCATGGTTTGAGCTGCGGGAAGGCTTTCAGTACGCGCTCGCGTCGCCGACGATCCGAAGCCTACTTTTATTGGTCGCGGTGGCTAGTTTGATGTTCACCTCGCAATCCGTGTTGATGCCTATCGTTGCCGACAAAGTATTGGGCGGAAACGAGCAAACCTTAGGGTTCTTACTTGGGTCTTCGGGTTTCGGCGCGTTGCTCGGCGCGCTTTATTTGGCCTCGCGTGAAAGTGTGCGGGGGCTGTCGCGGGTGATCTACCGCGCTGCCCTGGTACTCGGCACCGGGCTTTGTTGTTTTTGTTTCTCGCGAGTTTTGCCGCTGTCGATGATGATTCTGTTTATTACCGGCGGCTCCACCGTGCTACTGCTTGCGTCGTCGAACACGGTATTACAGACCATTGTCGACGAAGATAAGCGGGGCCGCGTAATGAGCTTGTTCAGTTTGGCGTTTATGGGAATGGCGCCATTTGGCAGTCTCTTGTCGGGTACGCTGGCGGGTGAGTTGGGCGCGTCTTATACCTTTGGGATTTGTGGCAGTATTTGCTTGGCAAGCACACTTATCTTCGGGCGAAGTCTGCCCAAAATTCGGGCGCACATGCGCCCCATCTACCAGCAAAAGGGCATCATTCCGATGCCACAAATTGAGCAGTAGTTACTGCTGCTGATCGTTTTGACGGCGTTTTGCGCGGTGGGCTTTGCAGGCAGCTAGATCTGCGGCGGAGGGTTTCACTCCTGCCACACTTTGCCCGCCCATAAGAGGGCGCATGCAGTCCATCCACAGCCCTTTGCCGGCTTGTTTGTGTTGGCGCGGCAAGAACCCCGCCGCTTCACAAACAGCTTCTACTGCTTTGCAAGGGTGATCGGCCGGTGCCGCCGGCGGTGCCGATGTTTCCGCGAAAGTAGCGGTCTGCGTCGCAAAAGCGAGCGATCCAACTGCGAAGAGCCGAAAAAGTTTTTTCATAGATTAGATGATAGGAAACTCTCACCCGTCGCACAATCACGAAAGCGGGGGGTAGTCGGTGTATCCCTTGTTGTCGTGGGTGTAAAAAGTCGATTTATCGACGGGATTGAGCGCGGCACCGCGTTTGAATCTTTCCGGTAAATCCGGATTGGCGATGAAGAGTGTGCCGTAGGAAACCATGTCGGCCAGCCCAGATGCGATGGCGCGGTTGCCGGTGTCGAGGCCGTAGCCCCCGTTTACCATCAAAGGCCCCATAAAAATTTTGCGCAGTCCCGGGCCGATAGCCTTGGTGCCGGCGGGTTGGCCCGCGAGTGGTTCCAAAAGATGGAGATAAGCAATTTCCATTTTTTCGAGTTCGGCCGCCACATAGGCGAACGTTTCTTCCGCGTGCGAATTCATTTTATCGGCCAGCTTGGCCCACGGGGAAATCCGCACCCCAACTCGATCAGAACCCATCACTTCGCTTACTGCGTGAGTGATCTGCAATAAAAAGCGCGCCCGGTTCTCGATACTACCGCCGTAGTCGTCGGTGCGCTGATTGTACCCATCATGCAAAAATTGATTGGGCAGGTAGCCATTGGCGCCGTGCACTTCCACTCCGTCAAACCCTGCCGCTTTGGCGTTCTTGGCACCTTGACGAAAATCTTCCACCAGCTGCGGAATCTCGGCGCGCTCCAACGCGCGCGGGGTTACCGTTTGGGTGGGGCCGTTAGGAGTATTGATCGGTAAATTTGGGTTTACTGCCGAAGGAGCCACCGGCAGCGCGCCGCCGTGAAAATCGGGGTGCGATTTCGCTCCCACGTGCCAGAGTTGCAAAAAGATCAAGCCGCCCTTGGCGTGTACGGCCTCGGTCACTTTTTTCCAGCCAGCCACTTGCTCGGGGCTATAGATGCCCGGAGTATGGGAATAGCCCACCCCTTGAGGAGAAACTTGGGTGGCTTCACTGACGATCAGGCCGGCGGTAGACCGTTGCGCGTAATACAGGGGTGCCGAGGGAGACGGGACATTTCCTTCGACCGCCCGACAACGAGTGAGCGGAGCCATGATTATGCGGTTTCTGAGTTTCAAAGTCCCCAGGGAAACGGGGCTGAATAAGTCACGAGCCATCAAGTTCCTCCCACCAACCCAACTATCCTACGCGAAAACACCGCATGGCGAGGACGGAATTGTGAATCGCTTCGTAAAAAAATGAGATCGGTTCGCCGGGGCGTTGAAGTGCCAGGGCATAAAGCATCGGCAGATAATGTTCGTCGGTGGGCACGGCCAGGGAGGCATCGGGACTCAGCTTCTCGTATTCGATGAGCGAATCGTGGTCCCCGGCCAAAATGCACTCTTTCACCTTTTCATCAAACTCTCGAGCGTAGCGTTTGGGTGGATCGTCGAATCCCTCCCGATAACCGCGCAGGTTATGCACGACATTGCCGCTGCCGAGAACCAAAACCCCTTCGTCCCGCAAGGGGCTTAGTTTTCGGGCAAGCTGGTAGTGCTCACGGGGTCGGAGAGTCTTGTTTAGGCTCACTTGCAAGGTGGGTATTTTTCCCTCGGGAAAAAGGTGCCGCAGCACTGCCCAACTGCCGTGATCGAGACCCCATTCAAGATCTGCGTGGATCTGGCCATCACCCAGCGTCTCGATTCGCTTTGCTAGCTGTGGCGATCCGGGGGCAGGGTAATAAAACTGGTAAAACTCCTCCGGAAACCCGTAGAAATCGTGGAGCGTCGGCGGCAGCGCGGTGGAGGTAACCCGTGTGCCCAAAGTGCGCCAGTGTGCGGAAACACATACGATCGCTTCTGGGGTAGGCAAAGTGCGTCCAAAAGCTTGCAGCGCCCGGGTGAAAGCATTGTCTTCAAAACTGTAAACGGGAGAACCATGCCCGAGAAAAAGAGCCGGTAGCGTTTTGGGGGGAGGCTTCATGGGTTGCGTTCAAAAGGTATCCTGATACCCTTTACACTACAACTACTTATGGCCCAAGACGCAGTCATTCAGTCTCGCTCCCTGGTAAAGAAATTCGGCGATTTATGCGCGGTGAACGACATTTCTTTCGAAGTGAGGCGAGGGGAGTGCTTTGGGCTCCTGGGACCCAATGGAGCGGGCAAATCCACCTTCATCGCCATGCTCTACGGAGCGGCTCGGCGTACGGGAGGGGAGCTGACGGTATTTGGACTAGACCCTGCTCGGGATTCTCGCTCGATCAAAAAACGCCTGGGTGTGGTGACTCAGGAAAACGCGCTGGATGAAGAACTCACCGTTCGCGAAAACATGATGATGTACGCCGCATTCCAAGGCATTGCCCGCGCGGAACAAGCTCCTCGGGTCGATGCGTTATTGGACTATATGTTGCTCAGCGCGAAGAAGGACTCGAACATCCGCGAGCTTTCCGGCGGCATGAAACGGCGGCTGGTTTTCGTGCGCGCGCTTTTGGGTAACCCCGAAGTTTTGGTACTCGACGAGCCCACAACGGGTTTGGATCCAGCTGTGCGTCATTTGCTTTGGAGCAAGGTAAAAGAGGTTCAGGCGCAGGGCACGACGATAGTGGTTACCACCCACTACATGCACGAGGCCGAAGTCCTTTGCGATCGGGTGGCGATTCTGGATGGCGGTAAAATCGTCGATATCGATAACCCCCGCCAGTTGATAGCCAAACATGCCCCGGGATACGTCGCAGTTTATGGAGTGGAGCATGAGGCCCCTATCAACGGTTGGCTTGCCGAAATCCCGGCGTTGCAGAAGTTCAGCGATGTTTCGCTGATTTACTTGGTAGCTCCGACATTAGAGATGTTGATCGGACTCGCCAAACGCGAGGGCCTGCAGCCGCAACTGATGCGCCCCGCCAATTTAGAGGACGTTTTCTTGCGCATTACCAATCGGGAGCACTCCATCGATGCTTGATGTGGAAAGCTGGAAGCTCTGCTGGCATATCACTCGCCGCAACTGGCTAGTGTACCGCAAGAACCTGATCGCTAATATTTCTCCGACCATCGCCGACCCGGCCTTTTATTTGCTCTCGCTGGGACTCGGCTTGGGAGCAATGGTCGCCGAAATTGAAGGGCATACCTACGTCCAATACCTAGCGCCAGGCATGGCTGTATCGACTGCGCTCTTCACTTCTTTTTTTGAAACGAGCTATGGATTTTTTGTCCGCCTGACTTATGAGCGCATTTTCGACGCCATGCTGGCGACACCCATTGGAGTGTCCGAAGTGATTTGGGGTGAGTTTATCTGGGTGATGCTCAAAGGTGCAGCGATGGCCACCGGAGTGGCCCTCTTCTTGGCCTGCATGGGGTTGATGCCGCATTGGGAGCTGCTGCCGGGAGTGCTGCTCGTTGGGGGGCTGGTGGCATTGCCATGCGGCGCCATCGGGCTTTTAGCGGCGGCTTGGGCGTCGAACATGAACCAATTCCAAACCGTGTATTCTTTTTTGATAGCTCCTTTATTTTTCTTTTCGGGTCTGTTTTTCCCGCTAGCGCAGATGCCGGCCGCGGTGCGTGTCGTCGCCTACTTTTTTCCGCTCGCCCATGGCGTGCGTTTGGCGCAATCGTTGTTTTGGAATCAAGAGGTAGTAAGTACGTTTCTCGTGCACGGGAGCGCGTTGGTCGCGCAATCGATTCTGCTTTGCGCTTGGGCATTCTGGGCGACTCGAAAGAAGTTGGTGAGTTAATGCTCGAAAACTGGATGAGCCGGAAGCACCTACTGGAGTTGGAGGATCAGGCTTGGTTCCCAGCTTTCCTACGGGGTTACCTGCAAGATTACTTGCAGTTCATGGCAAATCTGTCCACCAAACCATTTTCCATTTTTGCCAATCGACTCCATTGGGCCATGCAATCTTATGGCGAAACCCGCATTGTGGATCTTTGCTCGGGAAGCGGTGGGCCCGTGGAGTCGATCGTCACTTTGATGCAAAAGCAAGAGCGGTACGACGTCACGGTGCATTTGACCGACTTGTACCCCAATGCAAAAGCGATGCGGGAGCGAGAGAAGGCCAATCCTCGGGTGGTGGGTTTTTTCGCGCCGGTCGACGCCACCTCCGTGCCCGCTGCACTGCCGGGCTTTCGCTTGATGTGCAACAGCTTCCACCATTTCGATCCCCACGACGCGCAAAAGATATTAGGCAATGCGGTGGAAAATGGGCAAGGCATTGCGGTGGTGGAGTTGGTGAGCCGTAGCGCGTTCGGGTTTGTGTCGGCGTGGTTTGGGGCTTTGACTCAATTTTTCACAACGCCATTCATGCGGCCGTTTAGTTTGGGACGGTTATTTTTTACTTACGTTGTTCCGATTGTTCCTTTGGCGACGCTTTGGGATGGAACGGTTTCATGTTTGCGTGTTTATTCTCCCGCGGAGATGGAAGAGCTGATCTTGCCCTACCGCAACTCCGACTTTCAGTGGGAAATTGGAAAAGTGCCGACGGGAATGGGACCCGCCTTGAACTACCTCATTGGTTATCCACGTAAGAGGGTATAATGGTTCCCAATCGAGGTGACACATGATGCGCTCTGGCAATCCGGCTTTAACGGCAAAAACGTTTGAAGGTCTCGCTCGCACGGATTCGTCGATGACCGTTTCGGGCACGGTGAACAAAGCTTTCTTGTTGCTGCTGTTGCTCGTGGCCGGTGCGGCCTATACCTGGAATCTGTTTTTCACCACAGGCGAGCTGAGTTCGGGTTGGTTGATGGGTTCTACGCTAGCGGCCTGCGGAGTAGCGATTGCCATCATCGTTAAGAAGCAATGGTCCGGCGTCTTGGCTCCCGTCTATGCCGCCTTGGAAGGTTTAGCGCTGGGCGCTATCTCAGCGACTTTCGAAGTCAGGTACCCTGGAGTGGTTATGCAGGCGGTGGGGCTGACGTTTGGTACCTTGTTTTGCCTTTTGGCGGCGTACCGCTCGGGCTTGATCCGTGCGACGGAAAACTTCAAGTTGGGCGTTTTCGCCGCAACAGGCGCAATTGGGTTGTTTTACCTAGTCAGCTTCGGGTTGTCTTTTTTCAATATCCAAGTTCCGTTGATCAACAGTTTGGGTATTTGGGGAATTGTTTTCAGCGTTGGGGTGACGATTGTAGCGGCGCTTAACTTGGTTCTCGATTTCGACTTCATCGAAGAAGGCGAACGCAAAGGCGCGCCGAAGTACATGGAGTGGTACGGCGCTTTTGGTCTGATGGTTACGCTGGTCTGGCTCTATCTGGAAATCCTGCGTCTGCTCAGCAAGCTCCGCAGCCGCGACTAACGCGCGAGCGTCATGGTCCAACTGGGGCGGCCGTTTCTTACAAAGAAAAGATTCATTTCCTGAATGAGAGACGGCGCTTCCGCGCTCCGCAATGCAGTTTCTCCGATGGCATCCCGCACCGAAGAAACACTCTCAACTTTTGGTCGAAGTTTTGCGGGTGCTTCGCCTGCGGCTCTGAGCAGATTTTCTAAGATCGGCAGTGCTCTTTCGCTGTTTAGCAGATAAGGCGTGAGCTGGGAGCGCGCCAGCGCCCAGAAAAATTCAGCCAGCCGTTCATGTCCGTCCCGCAAAACGATTTTGCAAATCAGATGGAAAATCGACAAGTAGTTAAAATCGCCACCATAAGGGATGGCAAATTCCAACCAATGCATGATTGCATCGATGGCGCGGTGGGGAGACGCTTCTCGGTTAAATTCGAGGTGGTGGTGCAGGGCAACGAGTACGAACTCAGGCGCCCCGTTGGAATAGGCCATGCTCTCACTGCGGCCTTGCAGGTAAATTTCGTTCCGAGATCGCGAGCGGGTTTCAAAATCCCAGCAGAACGGCGTTTCCAGAAACGCGGCCAGTTCGTTCACCTGCTCGGCGGTTGCGTTGGCACCGTACTTGGCAAAGCGCAACAAAACCCCGAACGAGTCGGTTTCCACTTTGATTGCTTGGGGCGTCGCCCGGTTTATCTGTTCTCGTGTCCAGGGGGCGGTGCGGGGCCGGGCATTAGCCATTTTTGCGCCGCAAGAAACATCCTCTGAAGGCATCCCCAAAATTTGCGCAGTAAAAAACAATGCCATCAGCCAAGTGTAGAACATCGCAAGCCAACCTAGCAGAAAGGCCGATCAAAGTGTAGATAGAGGTATGTCCGAACACCGCTCATTCTTGTCCTGGAATCGATCCACTCCCGACTTCGTTTACGAAACGTACGATCGGACGCATGCTCTCAAGTTCGAGGGCGGTCAGTCCGTTCAGGCGTCGTCGGCCCCTGAGTTTTTGGGTAAGGCCCAAAATGTAAACCCGGAAGAGATGCTGGCGGCCGCCCTTTCGTCCTGCCATATGCTTACTTTTTTGGCGGTGGCTGCGAAAAGCCGTCTGACCGTCGACTCCTACAAGGATGAAACCACGGCGTACTTAGAGAAAAACGAAGCCGGCAAGCTCGCAGTGACTCGCGTAGTGCTGCGCCCCCGAGTGAAGCTTGGCTCCACCGTGGATGCCGCCAAATTTACTTCGTTGCACGAAAAAGCCCATCACAACTGCTTCATCGCCAATTCGGTGAGCTGCTCGGTGCAGGTCGAAGCCGTTCAACTTTGAGCGGGTCGGTTCACGCCTGACACAGTCGTCCGTCAAAGTTGGCGCGGGGCCGCGTTTCTGTGACACCTCGGGCGCTCAATCAGCTCGTGACGTACTGGCCCGTCTGTTGCAGTCTCCCCGGTTTGTCGCCGCGTTGGCCGACATGGAGGAACGACGATGAAGTTATCTGGATTGGCTTTGGTCTTGGTTTTGGCTCCCGCTTTCGCGTTTGGCGCGACGGGGATTTCGATTGGTGGACAAGAAATCATCCGCATCGAAGCCGATGATCGCGTAACGGTGGAAACCGGGCGCCCGCGGTCGATTTCGGATTTGCAGATGGAAAATGCTCGCTTGCGAGAGCGGGTATTGCGTCTAGAGATGGCAGTGCGCCAGCTGCAAGAGCGGACGTTCTCCTTGGAGGTAACCGGTGCGCGCCAAGCCGCCGCGCCTGCCAAAGAGCATGCCTGCTACATCAAAACGACTTTCAAAGGCACTGTGATGGGCAAAGGCGCGTCGGAAGCCGAAGCCCGCGCCGGTGCTTTAAAAGCATGTGACGACAAAGATGGTGGGTTTAGCTGCGAAGAAAACAACGTGAAATGCAGCTCCAACGGGTAAGCAAGTAATGAGATCCTCCACTCTTCTGAGCTGGGGGGATCTTTATTTTTTTCGAATCAGGTATAGGCCGTCGCGCACCGGTAAAAGCACCCGATCGAGTTTTGGATCCTTTTTCACCCGCTCATTAAAGCGCGCGATGGCTTGGCCGTTTTCCGTAGGTGGATTTTTCTCCAGCACTTCACCGCTATACAAAACATTGTCCACCACGATTACCCCCCGGGGGCTAAGGCGTTCCAATGCGGCATCTAGGTATTTTTCATACCCGACTTTATCGGCATCAATGAAGACCAGATCAAACTTGCCCATCAAGGTGCCCAGGGTGTCGGCTGCGGGTCCGAGCACCAGGCGGATCTTGCTGCCGTGGGCGCTGCGGTCCCAGTATTCCTGGGCAAGCGAGGTGTTTACGGGGTCGATGTCTAGGGTCACGACCTCGCCGCCGTCAGGGATTGCTTCGGCCATGCAGAGTGCCGAATACCCCGTGTAGGTCCCAAACTCCAAAACCCGTTTCGCCCCCACCAAGCGGCACAGAAAACCGAGCAGAGAGCCCTCCAGGGGGCCGGTCAGCATCACGGAGTGCGGAACTTTCTCCCGCGTGTGTTTTTCCAATTCGGTCAGCAAGGGAGTGACCGGGTTGCTGTGATTCACGCAGTAGGTATCGAGGGCTTCGGAAACAAAACCCAGCTTGTCTTGGCTCATACTTACCTTTTTACCAGAATCCCGTAGACCGGCAACCTGTGCCATGGTACGCCCCTGTCTCCTGAAAAAACGATGAGAACTTTTTTCTTCAGCCTGGCGCTTTGCGCTGGACTTGTTTTTACCTCTCCCGGAGTGGCAGATGACGGCCCGAAAGAGCCCGCATGCCACACCCTCATTAAGAGCGAAGCGGAAAATTCGATTGCTGGCGAGAGCGAGCCAGTCTCGCGCTTACGCCAATTGTTAGTTTCGGGCGCGGTGGGTTGCACCGTCTTAGTCGGTGGTGTCGTCACGTGCCGGATTCTGTACGAAAACCACGATGTGCGTAATGTGTTTGCGGGCGCCGGGTTAGCCTATGGCATGGGGCAAATGCTCCGTTTGGTGCGTACTTTTGTGGCGCCGCAGGCCGATTTCGTGAATGAGTGGCTTTCTCGGACGGGCTATTCGACCAACCACTCTGCTCTCCAATGGCTCCTCGGCAAAACCCCCAGGCTCGCGACGTTTGGAGATCGATTTAGCCCGAATTTGAACGTCGATATCCGCGGTCGGCAGGATGTTCAGCAGCAGATCACTGCCGGGAAAATTGGTAGCGTCATCACCCATATCGACTGGCTCGGTATGATGCTTCCAGCACTTATCAAAGAAGGCGAAATCGACTTAGCTGCGAACCAGTTGGTCACCACCGTCATGCACATGTCTTACGATTCACAGGAAATCCTCGTGCGCACTCGGGAGCCGCATGTGGATGAAATGACCCGTCAGCTGGTGATGCCGGCGTTTAAGAGTTATCTCTTTTCGAAGCTAGCAGTGCTCTTTAGAAAAAATCCCGAACTTATTGACCAGTTTCCTCGTGCGGTGCAGGCGGCTTTGGATAAGCAAGTTCAAGAAGGCCCGATGCCTTATATTGCCTATCGAGATGGCATGGAAATCGTTTTGAACGGCTGGATGGCCGATGCGTTCCGTGAAGTTTTTGGCGTTACTTTTTTTATCCAGTTGCCTGTAGAGAAATGATGCACGCAATTCTCTCCGCACTTTGTCTGTGTGGAGCCGTGTGGGGAGCCAATAATATTGGCATTACGCTGGCGGGCAAGGAAACCTCGTTCACCTTGGCTCAGCTCAAATCCAAGCTACCGGTGGTTACCGTAACGCTGCACGATCCGGTCTACAAAAAGAACAAAACCTACGACGGCTTTAAGTTGATCGACTTGCTCAACCTCGCTGGCTTGCGGCCCGGCAGCAACGGCGATGAGTTGGTCTTCACAGCTCAAGACGGTTACGCTCCCAACACCCCATTCGATGCTTTAGGCAAGCACCCAGCAGTGCTTGCGTTCCGTGAGCACGGGAAAAAAGATTTTGTTTTTGAAAAAGTGGCCCAGGGAAAGGCAATGATTACTCCCGCCCCGTATTACTTGGTTTGGGAAGAAGGCGAAAAACTCGCCGAATCCGTTCCTTGGCCGTACCAATTGGCTCAAATCGAAGTGGTAAACTTTCAGCAGAAATTTGAAAAACTCTACCCCGAGAATCAGTCAGTCGATTCTGCCGTGATGAAGGGCTTTTTGATTTTCAAAAACAATTGCCTGCGTTGCCACTCGGTGAATCTTCAAGGGGGCGACTTAGGCCCAGAACTAAATATTCCCAAGAACATTACCGAGTACTGGACGCCCTCTACTCTCAAAGCGTTTATCAAAGACGCCACTAGCTTCCGCTACAAGAGCAAGATGCCGCCGTTCCCCCAGCTATCCGACAGCGAAATCGGGCAGGTGGTGGAGTACTTAGGCCATATGAAGGGGATTAAGGCCGCGCCCTGAGCTTTCAGTGCGGGGTCAGGATTTCTATGTCCGTTCCTAGTCGCAGTTCGCTCGGCGATTCGGACCCCGGGTTTGATGCCTGGATGTCCGTGCGTTGGCCAGGTCGACCGAATCACAATCGGATTTGCAACGGGGACCCTCACGGAACCGGACAGCGCGCGCTTTCATTTAGCGATGGTATGAGTACAAGCCTATGACGGAGCCACTCCGCCCAACTTGTTGGTGACCCGTTCGATCTCCGAATCTTCTTATGGAGACGGCAGTGGAAACAATGCCGTTACGGCGTTTAGTTTCCCTCCCCGTGCGACCAGGGACATCAAGCGCGTAGTCTTGGTGGGGACCAAGTCTATCAAGCTTTTCGGTACCGGAGTCGACAATATCCGGACCGGGATGGCGGTCTGTCCCTGAGAGCACTCAAGGGGGCTGCTCCCGCGCCCCTCACTAAGTAGCCCGAATGGTTACTAAATAACCGTTGTTTAAATCGGGTGCTCCCACGCGCCCATTTACAAAGGCCCTCCGTATAAACCTGTGTTGTCTGATTTCAGCCGAGTACATTGACAAATTTCTGGGTTTCGATAGAACCAGAAAAATGCTGACGCTCGACGCACTAAGAGAAAATCCGCAGTACGACACCTCCAATCACTTGGAGGTGTTTCGGATTTTGCTAGACCAAATAGCCGGGCACCTGAATGCCAATGGCTATTGCGTAAAAGCCTACCAGCCGGGCTACCCCAGTGCGAAATTGCGGTCCCTTACCCGCGAAAAACAAGACCTCATCATTAAGCAGTTTACCGATTATTATGATGTCTGTGCCCGTACGCTGGCCCAGCAAGCTAATAGCGACGACCGCACCATGGCTTGGAGCATGCTAGTGCGGATGAAGCTGGTGCCGCATTCAGACGTTTTTGATCACATCCGCCCGGGCGACGTTATCGAAATTTACAATCAAGATTCGGTGCAGGTTTTTCGTTCGTTTAGTTTTTTCCGCTTAATCAGCTACACCCTCGAAGAGCTTTTTGTTCACGAGTGGTGGGAACTCTATCGTCGTCCTGAAGAGGCCTCCCGCAAGGCTTTTGAGATTTGCCAGAACATCCTCAGAGGCGGCGTTCCCGAAACGGTGTACGAATGCCTCGATGTCCATGAGGTGGAAGAAGTTTTTTCCGAAAATAAGACCAAAGCCCGAGTCGAAGAAGTCTTGCTGTCCCCGCTCCCGCGTATTGGCGGGGGAATTGGTGGCTTCTTGCACGTATTTCGGGCTGCACCGTAGAAAAAGGATCGTTATGCCTCTTAAGAACGCCGGGCGGGGAATCCTCGCCAGTTACCTCAAACACAAACGCATCTTAGCTGGCCTCTCGCAAGGAGAGGTTGCCAAAACTTTGGGCTATTCCACCGCTCAATTCATATCCAACTGGGAGCGGGGCATTAGCTCGCCCCCTTCGAATATCATTCCGCAGGTGGCAGACCTGTACCGCCTGTCGGTGGATGAGTTTGTGTTGGTTCTGCTAAAAGAACAAGAAGCCGCGCTCTGGCTTTTGTTTGACGAACCCAAACTCAAAGCCAAAGCGCGTCGTGCGGCGAGAGCTAGAGTAGGCTAGCCTGAACAGGCTCCGCTATTCTTGGTTTTTGAATGGGGGAGATGGTGGTGGACCGGATTTGTTCAGACATCAGTCGCTTCATCATTCCCTCATACAAGTAGCAACTCAGTACTAGGTTTTCGCGGATTTCCTCACCTTCTACCGGCGATAGCTTTTCTAGAATGTTAAACGCCTCCCCGAAGTGATCTTGGTCAACGATGGCATGCACGGCGAGAAAAGTAGCGGTGCCTCTGCCGTGAGCCGCTTCGACCACTTTTTGGATTTGTCCGGCGCGTCGGCAAGCATACCCCTCGAAGCAAAACGAGTAGCCGAAGTGACTGACCGGTAACCCATATTCTAGCGCGTAGTATTGGGCGCGGTAGAGGGCGCTGGTTTCGGGCAAGGGCGGTATGTCGTCGATAGAATAGCCCAGTCGTTTGAGATCATTCAAAGCCATGGCGTCATGGCCGGACTCTTCCCGGCAATGTTCCATGAGTTTGTAATGGAGCCAGTTTTGATCAAACGGCATGCGCGCGGCTGTTAGGGCAATAAAGCGAGTGGTGTGGCGAACCAGGTAGTAGGTTTGCGCCAGCCACCACGCGTATGCCTTGGCGTCTTCCCACGGGTAGGCATCCGAAAGCGTTTCGATGCGAGCGAGGTTTGTATCAAACTCCTGGGGCCAGTTGATTTTCATTGAGTTCTCCAAGTGTTAAGAAGTCAGTGCGGTCGTTGCGATCGTTCCAAATCTTTTGAATGACTGCGCGGACGGAAGGGTCCGGATGAGGCCGGGCTTCCGCTCTCAAGCAAGTAATCAGGTCGCAAGGCGTGTTGTGTAGCTGTACGCCCGACACTAGCGAGCGGTAACCGAATTTCTCCGCCATTTGGGTGACCTTCACGTCGCTGCGAGACACGGCCACGATGGCGTCCAACTCCAAAGACTTAAAAAGCTCCACGTGCAGGCCAATCAACGCCTGGGCGAGTGGGAAGTCGGTCGCCTTGCGCCGGTGCGATGGACTGACCGACAAGTACTCAATCGTAATGGCCGAACGAACGCGCCACTGTGCCAGCGCGTCGAGGTAGGGCTGGGTAAACACCCCCGCAAAGTAAGGGTGGCTGCGCGTCGATTTGAGCTTCATGTCGAAAAGTGAAGAGCAAGACAGGGCAATCGGCTCCCCATTCTGGGTGAGTACCGACACTACGTCGTGCCGCAACAGGTTTTCATAAGAGGGTTTTATTGAACAACCGTTGTTTTGGAAGACGCCTTCCCAAAAGCTGTACCAGAACTGTTTGGTCTTAAATTCAAGTGAACCCGGGGCCGAATCACGCAAACTATCGCCTGCAATCAAATGATACTTGTATCCAATCATGAAAACGGCCTTTCCATTTGATTAGCGAAACAATATAAACAGTGTTTGTTTATGTCAATGCGGGCTGTACAATTCGCAACAAGGGAGTTCGTGGGATGTTCCATCGATTACGGCAAAAGTTTGTAAATTTCCTAGCGCGCCGCGTCCTGAATTAGGTGGCGCCCTCCGACGCTATCGCTTTCCTGGGTTCGACAGGACCGATCCTGTCTCGGTGTTTGTACGTGGTGGCGGAGTTGGGGGTTGCGGATCACCTAAAAGGTGGCCCCCGTACTCCCCATCAGCTGGGCGAAACGCTGGCGGTGAACCCCGACGCTCTAAAGCGGGTTCTCCTGGCTCTGAGTGCTATCGGTTTTTTCCGGCCGAGCGGTTTGGGCGCCTTCGAAAACACGCCGCAGTCGCGCATTCTAATGAGCGATCACCCGGGATCCTTGCGGGAGTGGCTCCGTTACGCCGGCGCTCCCTGGCAATGGAAACATTGGGGCGAACTGTTGGATACGGTTGAAAAGGGAGGAGACCTGCGTTGCGGCTTGCTCTTCGACTGGGTCGAAACAAATCCCGAGATCCGCGCTCAATTCAATGCTGCCATGCAGAGTAAGGCCAAGCTAGTCGACGAGAAGATTGTGGAGCTGTTTGACTTCTCCCCCTTTAAGCGGGTGGTGGATGTCGGCGGCGGCAATGGCCACTTTGTCCATAAACTGATCAAGCGCCAAGCGGGATTGAAGGCGACTGTTTTCGACATTCCCCCTACGATTGCATCCCTGCGCAAAGCGTGCCCCTTTGGCCCTTTGCATGGGCAAATCGACTTGGTCGAGGGCGATTTTTTCAAAGAAGTCCCCACCGGGGGCGACCTCTATCTGATCCGCCATGTCTTGCACAACTGGCCGGATTCCCAAGCACGCATTATTTTGGAAAATTGCCGCAAAGCTATGCCACCGAACGCGCAGCTTTTGGTAGTGGACATGCTCGTTGAGGAAGACGAGCTCGCGCCACGCACCATGGATATAGCCATGCTCCATCTTTTGGGTGGACGCGAGCGCACCGCCCTCGAATTTAAAACGCTCCTAAAACAAGCCGGATTTAAATTCATGGGCGTCGTCAAAACTTCTACGCCAATGTCGCTGCTCATTTCATCGGTGCAAACGTTGCCCCAAGAAAACGAAGTTGGCGTGACTAGCAACTCTCCGTTGCCTGAACCATTGCTGGTGTAGTTTTCGCTAACGGCTTTGTCACACTCTGTTGCCATGCACAGTCTATAGCGCGATACCTATGGCCGCTGACTGTATAAGGAGTCTTTGATGAAGCTATTTTTTATCGCCGGTATGACCGGCTTATTCGTTGCGCAGGGGTGTGCATCCAAACCAGCAGACACAACCGCCGCTGTTCCGGTGCGGGGTGTGGAGGTTACTTCGGTTAGCTTGAAGATAGGCGCCGAACCATCTAAGAAAAGCAAGAAAACTGCTATCAGCGGCAAGGGCGCTCTGCATTTCATCGTAGGCGAGGAAAAGGCGCGGGATCAATCGGGAGCCGATTCTGCTTCGGGCATGACTTGCGATATTCCAGTTACCTTTACCGTTACAGGCGACTCCGACGGATTGAATGCCGCTTTGAACGAGGCATTTAAATCCCTACACGTGAAGGGGGAAAATAGTCCCACTTATTATTTCACCAGTGGTTTTGTGCGGCACCTTTCGCAAGAGTATGGGCCTTTGAAAGATGGCGCGCTGAGCGATTTCTACGGCGAGTACGAATTGCGGCAGAATGAAGACCTGAAAAAGTTTGATGGTGGAAAATCTCATCTTTTCGAAAACAAGAACGGCCTGTTATTTGGGTTCCCGGCGGCAAAAAAACTTAAAGGGATCGCAAAGATCAGCATTCAGAAAGCCGAGAGCTCGGGCGAAAAATCACAGAACGCTCTTTGCGTCGAAATTGACCAAAAAGGCTTTGCAGTCGTCGACGCAAAATAACTCGCGTCCCTGCCGCCGCTAGTCTCGGTTGGTATAGCCCGGGCGTGGAGCCGCCGAGCTGGTCTCGCGGGCTGGGATAGGCGCTGCGGTGGGGCGCGCTGCTTCGGGAGCTGGGCGGGTGCTCGGGGGCGGTACGGTGGGCTCTGGGCGATTGTCCGAGAGAAACTCGAACTTTACGCCGCCGCTCATACCGCTGCCTTGGGTAGCTCCCGGCATCCAAACATAACTTCCACCGACGACAAACTGCACACCTTTACCAAGTTTAAAGCTAAAGCCCAATCCGGGTTCCACCACGGTGCCACCAAAAAAGGTGCCGTCGCCCAAGCGTCCGCCGCCCCCGCCGCCCAAGATGGTTACTTCCATTTGAGTTTGGGAGTTAAAGGGAATGTGGAAGGCCCCGATCATTCCGCCGTAGCTATAGGAGCTCGTGGTGCCGCTGGCGATTTGGCCCGTATAGCCAGCACCACCCACGGAAAAGTAGGGCGAAGTATGGAAGAGGTAGCGCCAACCAAATAAAACCCCTAAGCCGATGGGGGTTGTAAGCGCCTTAATCTCTGCACCTAGACGTGAGAAACCGTCGGCAGCCTGCGATGGAGTGGAGTGAATACTGAGCAGGGTTACTAAGGCGATTGCGAGTTGGCGCACGTCATTCTCCCGAGCAAAAGGTCCATCAGACATATCGGATGATTCGGTAAGAAACTAAATAGATTAGAAACGCTGCGGCAACGCAGAGCGCAGCCGTGCAGCCGCGCGTCAGTCGTCTTTCGTTGCAACCCCGAAATCCTCCGTTACACTTTTTGCATCTGTTCAGAAGTAGATTTACCAAAATCAAGGAGATGCTTATGTCGCTTCGGGTTGGAGTGTTGAGTGTTTTGTTTTTGAGTGCGTCCGCTTTTGCAAGTCATGGTGGTGGAAAGCACGTATCAATTGATGGCGATTGGACCGGAGGCGGCGGCTGGAAAGCAACCGACGGCACCAAGGGCAAATGGGAAATGAAGTCGAATGTAAAAACCGACAAAGACGGCATGACGGTAAAAGAGACGATCGTAGTTCACGCTCCCGGCGCTGCCGATAGAAAAATGGACAGCGAATGGACGACAGCCAATTTGAAAGACGGGTTCTTTGATGTGCAGGTAAAAGGCACTAAGGTCGGCACCGGCTACTGCGGTGTGAAACAATGCCATATTTCTTGGTCCGACGCAGACGGCAGCACTGAGGAAACAACCAGTTTCCACAAAGGCAAAGTTTACCGGATTGGTTCGCATACCGCTAAAGGCATGACAGTAGCGTGGCAAGGCGCGATGGCAAAAAAAGGAGTCATCCGTCCAAAATAAACGATTCGAAAAAGTGAAGCAGGAAGCCGGGGGAGCGATCCCCCGGCTTTTTTTTGGTATACTCGCTTTAGAGGTGTCCGATGTGCATCGCTTGCGTGGAATATAATAAGGGAAAGTTAACCGCCGACGAATTTCGGTCTGCTTTGCGAGAAATGACGGTGGAACAGGAAGAGCATTTTCAGGCAGTGAACCAGATCATGCGCGATTACGCCGGTAAACCCGACGAAATCAAAAAGCACCTCGAAGCCCTTAACGCTAACTACTAGCCGTCGCCAGAGCCAGCGAAACACCGAAAAACAGAATCAGCGCGCCCATGGTGCGTTCGATGAGCAATTCGTGGCGTTGAAATCTCCGTTTGAAAACCGGGTTAGAAAAGAAAATGGCGACAAAACTGAACCAGCTCACCGCCACGCCCGCCATCATCAGGCCATAGCCGGCGCCCTCAATCATCGGGGTGCTGCGATGGACCACTTGGGTGAACACGCTTAGGACGAAGAGCGTGGCCTTGGGATTGAGCGCATTGGTGAAAAAACCCATTCGCACGGCACCCGCAGTGGAAAGCACGGTTGGTGCCGCTTGTGTCCCTGGGGTTGCGCCGGAGGGGTCGCGTTTGGAGAGGCCCTTCCAACCGATGTAAATCAGGTAGAGCGCGCCCGCGAGTTTTATGAGGGTGAACAGCGCTACCGACCGTGAAAGAACCAGCCCCACGCCCACTACACAGTAAGCCACGTGTACCAGCAGGCCCAGCGCGATGCCCACGGCCGTCCATATACCCGCAGCGCGCGAACGGAGTGCGGCATTGCGGGTAACAATCGCGAAATCCGCACCGGGAGTCATGGCGGCAAAGAGGGTGAGCAGGGCGATGGTGAGCGCTTGTTCCAAAGTGGGCGCAAACTAGCATGTGGCTTGGTGAGCGGTAAACTAGTGGGTTAACTCGCCGTAAATCCAGTGTCTTAGGATTTGATTCGCGGTTCTCGATTTGGGTGGATTCGCTCCCGCAAATCGTCTAAGTTTTCGCCGGATTCGGCCGTCGGAAACAACTTTTAAAGGATCTGCCATGAACCCATTGCCAGTTGAACCGAGATCCCCCTCCACCTACCGTGTCGAGTACCGTGGTACCGGCGAAGGCCTTTTTGGACTCGTTCTGCAGAATTTTATTCTGCGGGTGCTGACCCTAAATATCTACTACCCGTGGGCGAAAACCGAGTTTCGCAAACACGTTTGGGCCAATACCTTCTTTTTGGACCAAGCGTTGGTTTATCGCGGATTAGGCATCGAAATTTTCAAAGGTTTTTGCAAAGTCATTCTGATTTACCTCGCGTATGTGTTCTCTAACTTCTTTTTGACTTTCTTGTTGGGCAAAGTGGGATCCATCATTTTGAGCATTGCTGGCTTTGCGCTTTTTCTCTTCCTCATTCCTCGCATTGTTTTAGGCGCGTACCGTTACCGACTTACTCGAACTACTTGGCGCGGCGTGCGATTTAGCTTGAAACGCATCGAAAAAGACTTCACCTGGATGTTCGTTAGGGGCGCGCTTTTGACTTTGGTTTCTTTCGGTTTCTATGCCCCCGTGTTCTATCACTTGATTTACAAGATGAAGATCGAAGCCACCAGTTTTGGTGATTTGCATTTTCGCTACACCGGTGATGTTGGCGAAGAGTACCTGATTTACGTAAAGGGCGTGCTGCTCTCGATTCTCACTTTGGGAATATATTCTTTTTGGTTTGCGGCCGAATTAATGCGCTACCGAGTGAGTCACACCAAGGTAGGCGGAGCTGTTTTGTCTCGCGACGTCACCGGTATGGATTTTGTGAAGATGGGTTTCTTGGGCGGTTTAGCGTTGGTTTTCACCATTGGTATTGCGTTCCCGTGGGTATTTGCCTACCGCACCCGCCTGCTCTTGGGTAAGACGGTCGCCACCGGGACAATCGATTTCGAAAATGTAGTGCAGTCTGCAGTCGCCGTGAACGCATCCGGTGAAGCGGCCAGCGACTTCTTTGATCTCGACAATGGCTTTTTTAACTTCGACTTCGATATCTGATGGCGATTGCGGCGCACTACTCCGACGGCCTGTCGGCCAAAAGTATTCCAGCGTTGCTCACGGTGGAAGCGGGCAGGTTGTTAGTCCACGCCCGCAACGGAGGAGAGCTGCTGGCCAGCTGGCCTTTGGAGACTTTGTCGGCAAGTTCAAGCTTCGCAGTGCAAACGGTGCTTTTGTCGTCGATGGGTGGCGGCAGCGAATTGCAGTTGCCGACTGAGGATTTTGTAGCCAGCATCCGCCCGCATTTAAAGAGCCATAGTTGGGCGGAAAAATTCACCGGCTCCCGGCACCGCAATAAGAAGCTCTTGGCGATCAGTGTGGTTTGCGCGGCGGTCGTGGTGGCATTGGCGTTCGGTTTGCGTTTGGCGACCCACCGGGCGGCCAGGCTGGTGCCATTGTCTTTAGAGAAGAGGGTCTTTGGCGGCCTAGCCGCCGAACTTCCCGGGCTGGTCGAGTGTAAATCTCCTGCAGTGGAAGCCGAGCTAAGGAAACTAGCCGATCAGTTATCCACGAAAAAAGAGCGCGAATCGATGCCTCTTGAAATCAAAGTAATCCGTATGTCGATGCCCAACGCCTTTGCTTTTTTGGGTGGGCAGATTTACTTCACGTCGGAGTTTTTGGAGCAAGCTGGATCGGTGGACGAGGTGGCGGGCGTGCTGTCCCATGAAATCGAACACGTGGCTCAACGCCACGTACTCACCCACGTGCTGGATAATTTCGGTTTTGCCGCACTCTTGCGGCCATTCTCCGGATCGAGGGAGCCGGCTTTTTTGGCGGCCCTGCTGCAGCTACGCTATAGCCGCGCCGACGAAGCCCAGGCCGATGCGGGCGGGGGAGCGAGACTCGATCGGGCTGGGTACAGTCGTAAAGGGCTGGTTGATTTTTTTCAGAGAATCGAAGGCAAGACCGCTAAGACACCTCTGTTTGGTGAGTTTTTGTCATCCCATCCAGAGACGGGTGCACGGATGGCGTTGTTTGCGGCTCAAGCTCCGCCGCCCTTAACGAATGCGGCTAAGGCCCGAGTTTTGAAGATTTTAAATACTGCCTGCAGGAAAACGGAGTGAGTGGATGTGGGTTGAGGTAGGTCGGCCCGGTTCAGCTCACCCTAAATGGTTGTATATCCAGACGATTACGGATTAACGCACTGCTTTTAAATTGAATGGATTCGCCTTTCCAGATCGTCTAAGTTGCCGGCGAAACGGAGAGGCGATGCGTAAAATAATTTTTCTGTGGTTGGGGCTGTTGGGTGTTTGCGCTCAAGCCGATTTGATCGGTGAGCTTCGGCAAAGCGCAATCGAAGCGCGACAAGAGGCCGTAGGCGTTACCTTTCGCGAACCCAGTTCTACCTTTGCCTTTGGTCCGTTCGCGTCTCTTTATTCGGATGGCGCATCGGGCGCGGGGTTTGGTTTGGAACTGAGCACTCAGTTGCGCGACGAGGACGCTTTGTATCTCGGATTTCATCTCGCTTACAGTGCGATGCCGTACCTCGCAGCGGGCTCGGTGACCGGTTTTCATTTTCTTCCGACGCTGACGTACTATTTTGGTAAGAGTTCGGCGCGGTCGATGGTCCAGTTCTACGTAGGCCTCGCAGCGGGGGCTGCCTTCCTCCAGGGTGCCGGAAGTCCAGGTGCTTATTTTGAGTTTCTATTTCGTCCAGGACTTCGCCTGGGAGATTTTGATTCCGCATTTCTCAACCTAGAGCCCAAGCTTGGCGTGCTGGCGTCGCGAGTGGTCTTCATGCCGCAGCTAAGCGTGGCCATTCCGTTTTAGGCTGAGGCAATGAGTTACATGCTTTTGCTCCTGGTTTTGTCGTCGGTATGGGCTGGTACGCCCGATGCTAAGCTTTACCAAGGCTGCTTGGAGCGCCGGCAGGTAGTTCCGCGGATTTTTATGACGGGCACGGGGGCCCGTTCGATGTGAAATGCTATAGCTCCCCCGGCGGCACGAAGGTTTTGCCGGTCGACCCGGTTCAGCTCACCCGCTGGATTAGCGAAAAGCTGGCGCGCGATACCCAGATGCGCGTGCTGTTGGATCGAACTTATCTGACGGACCAGGATTACGCGGCTTTGAACCGCCAACTTAAATCGGCGCTTTCGGGAGACGAGCAAGCCAGAATTTTAGAGCTGTTGCTCCCCGAGCCTATTTTACGTCTGCAACCTAAAGAGTCTTAGCCAGCGCGGTGAAGTAGGAGCGGAGAATTGGTTCGGTTAGCTGGGCCTTGTCGTACGCCCCAAGTGCCGGCAAAAACTTGCGCGGGTCGGTCACGTAAAAGCGGGTGCGGGAAAAGGGGTGCTTGATGTCGTAGGCGGCAACCTCCCCCATCCACTGCGCTAGACCTCGCACTTCGGGAAAAAGTGGGTCGACGATCAAAATGCCGTCCTTGGGGTCTCGAACTCCCACTGCGACATGAAAGCGCCAGTGTTGCTTTTCGACGGTTAACTCTCCCAAAGCAAAAACTTTCACCAAGTCTGAGGGCGCGACTCCTGCCTGCAGGAGTTCGTAGTGCACCAACAAGGCGCGCCCGAAGCAGAAGCCAATTTCGGCAGAGCGTTTGCGCAGCAGGGTGCTCTCGATACTGGCAATGGGGTGTTTGGCAACGTGCTTCAAAACGCGTTCGGCGAGCGTGCGGTGATCGGCAGCTCCCGCACTTGCGGATTGAATCCAAGGCAAGAGTGGCGCGTTGAGGGATTGCGCCTGATCGTGAAAGAAGCGGTTTTTGCGATCGCGGGCCTGTTGCTTGGAAGCGGGCGCCGCGTATTCCGCAGTAGCCTGCCACGCCGCATTGACTCGCTGCATCTCGTCGGCGTTGAGCGCCGTAAGATTCTGGTCGAGCGGCGCTGGGTAAGCAATGGCGGCTTTCGGCGATTGATTGAGGGTGAACAAAACTTCGTCCAGCGTCTTTGCGACGACAAAAGAGGGCATGAGCAGGCAACTCACGGCTGTTAACGAAAGGTAATATGGCTGAGTTCGCATTATTGACCCATGCTCTGGTCTCTCTATAGCGTTCACAAAAGTGTCAATCAAGGCACTTGAACAACCTGTTGGGGGTTACCGAAATGAAAATCAAAACTATCTCTGCCTTCGTTCTGTCGGCCTCGTCGGCGTTCGCGCTGATCGGTCCTCATGCTCGCGACCACAAAACGATCTGTCTCGATGCGCGTGAAGATAAGGACGGCGTGTTGTCGGCTGGTTCTTGCGACCAAGCGCACAACAACAAAACCGAAGGCCTAAAAATCTTGGCTAACGGCTGCGCCGAAGGCCAAGTTTCTTTGATCGACTCGAAATCCAAGTCGGCAAAGAAGTTCAACTTCAATATTCCGAATTGCATGCCTCCGCACGCAGTTCAGCTTTGATGTTCCAGCCCCTCCTCAAAGGGAGGGGCTATTTTTAGATTGGGTTGGGGGGGAGTATGCAGAATTCACTTTTATGGCCTTATGACGAAGTGCGTGTCGACGAGTCCGATACCGGAGTTTTTCTAAAGGCTCCTTGGATCGAAGTGAGCTTCGACAGGACGTCAGAAAACACCGAAGAACTCACGCGTTTGGTGCAGGCGCTCAGCAACCCCAATCTCAGTCTCGAAGGCGCACAGCTTGTTACAGAATATTTCGAGCCGCTGGAAGAACACTATCTTTGCTATACCCTGCCGACGCCTTTGCCGTCGGGACTCGACGAGCATTTTAGTCAGTCGGAGGTCCTTGACCTAAGCCCCCAGACCTTCTTTGCTACGGCGGTTTGCGCGAGCACCCAATTGAGCGAAACCGAAAAAGCCGAAATTTTAAAGAGGTGGGAAGGCACACAGTATCAATGGAGTTGGGACGCGGACGCGGCCCTGGGCTTTGCGACGCTCGGAGAAAAGATCCATCCCCAGAGTCTGTTTAGCGTCGCACGGCGGTACCATTTGCTTTCGCTGATGGAGAATGACCCCGGCAGTTCCGTTTTCTCTAAGATGGCAGAGTTGTCGTCGACAGAATTTAAGTCGGCGGCCGCTCTGGTCTTGCGCCAAAATCACTACGTCACGCAAAGATGCGAATCAGCTCTAAGCCCGGCCCAAACGATCGCTGGTCAAGCGGAGCCCAGAGTGAAAGCTTTCATGGAAGAGGAGCGAGGCCACGATCGGATCTTGGCCTTGGGCCTCGAGTCATTGGGAACCAAACCCGAGCTAGTTCCGGTTGCGGACATCACCCGCATTTTGATGTGCCTATTGGAATTCGCCGCGCGCAAAAACTTCCTAGCTTTCGCCATCGCGATTGATTTCTTCGAACGCCGAATCTACGACAAAGTGGAACCCCTGGCCGTACTGCTCGAGCAACGCGGCTTTCCCGAAGCCGCCAAACGCCTGAGTGCACATAAGAACATCAACGACGCCGGCGAACACCATTGCGCCGGCCGAGACCTATTGGAGTTCATGGCGGCGTGCGATCCTGGGTACGCTCGCGAAGCCCTGAAGATCGCCGAAGCGATTAGCTTTGCCATGTCGCAGGTGGTTCGATCGGCCTATGCGCTTTCGCGTCACTGAACCTCTCCCGCGAGAGGTTGGGGGTATTGGCACTAGTTAACCTAGTGGTCGAATGCCTGATTTTTCGGGGACTTCATTCTGTTTTCGGATGGTGGGCGCCACAGGGCTCGAACCTGTGACCTTCTGCGTGTGAAGCAGACGCTCTAACCAACTGAGCTAGGCGCCCGGAAAGGTAAGGGAATACCACTGCTGGGGTAGGGGGAAAAGGAGAAAAACGGGCGTTTTAGGCTCGCCCGGCGCCTTAAACGGTCGAAAGGCTCGGCAAACTGTCCTTAAGCTGGGGAATCGAGGAAATGAGCTTGGCTTGCTCTACCATGCGGTAATTGTCCCCGCCCTCGTGGATCAGGATGCCCATTTTATTGAGATCCGCGAAGCAGTGCTCGATGTCGAACGGGGTCATGGAGATGTAGTAGCGGATGGTGTCCATGGGCAGGTGAACGCGCGTACCGCCGGTGCCTTTTTTGCCTTCGAAATGGCTGAAGTGGATGACTAGGTAAACCAAGCGCTCCACGTTATTGGCCGGGCGGAGCACCTTGATCAAATGGTCGATGCGATCCAAGCGTTCGACCGAAACTTTTCCAATGCGCTCATAAATACGGATCACAATCGATGGGTTTTTCTGTTCGAGATCTTCCATGTCGGCAGACGAAAGTTCTAAAACCCGCGCCTCGGTTTTGGCGCGCGCTCCGAAGAAACGTTTATGGGGAGAGTGGCCGACGATCGATTTTTCCCCCAGCACGTGGCCTTCGCCCAATTCGCTGATGAAAAGTTCCTGTTCGTCGCGCACGGCGGTGAGTTGAATGACGCCGCTAGCGATGATGAAAAGCGTCTTGCCCACTTCGCCTTGCGCAAAAAGCGCGTCGCCCGGCTTGTAGGTCTTCATGTAGCGCTTGAGCAAGGGATCCTCAAAGGGGATGTTGCCTGCATACGCATTGGAAATAGGCGAAACCGAAGCCGCGGCATTTTTGCTCATTGTATTTTTCCTGGAGATTGCGAGGGAGGGTCAGTCTCTATTTTAACCGAAGCCGGGCTGGGACGCCATCGGCGCACATCGATGCGCGGAGTCGAAAGGCTAGTAAGGAAACGGCCCATGACCCGCCGGGTCATGGGCCGCATTCTTGGAATGCAATATTCGAGTTTAGCGAACGCCGGGATCGACCGGGGCTGGGGCAGGCGCCTGGCCCGGACCTTGGGCTGAAACCGGCGCGGGTACCAAGCCAGCGGGCTCGGGAGCTGTTGCCCGCTTCTTGGGTGTGCGGGTCGATTTGGCCGCAGGTGTGCGCGTTGTATCGCCGTGAGTATCGTTATTGGGTGCGTTGGCCGGAAAAACTTGGCCCGCCTGCGGGACAGGCTGCATCACGTGGTTTGTAAACGGATTCGTATACGGTTGATCCGGAACCGACGTCGGGGCGAATTGGTCGGCGCCCGAGAAATTGCCTACGCCTGGGGCAACGCTGTCGGGTGCCGCCGGCGGCAGAGCGCCCGGGTTGAAGTTGCCTCCTGCACCACCACCGCCTTGGTTTTGGGCCGCCGGAGGTTGTTTCAAATCGTCTTCATCACGAGGGTAGATGCCCAATGAGCGTCCGCGAGCATCGAGAAACTGCACTTGGGTATCGCTCAAGCGATAGCGGGTGGCGCCTCGAGGAACAGGAATTTGTTCCACTGCGACGACTCGATCGCGTGGGTTGAGTGCAAAGCTTGCATTGAAACGATTGCCGTCGAAAGGCACCGGCTTCGCTGCGCGGTTAATGAAAGCGCCGCCGCCATTGTTTCCGGCTCCGGCATTGCCGGCGGGGGCTGCGGGCGCAGGAGCGCCGTTGCCAGCTGCGTTGTTGCCGCCTGCTTTTTTAATATCGTCTTCATCTCGCGGGAATACGCCGAGGGATTGGCCATTGCGTCCGATGAATTCAAAAGTGGTGTCATTGAGTTTGAATCCAACCGCACCGGGGGGGCGTTTAACCCCTTCAACGCCACTCACATTGGCTGCGAGCGGAATCACGTCGCCGCCCAATCGCCCGACGTTTTGAACTTGCCGTTGCTGCGGCACAAAGCGACGACCGCGGCGCCGTTCGGCCGAAGCGGAAGTTGCTAGCAATACCGTCAGGGCGAGTGCGAAAATGAAACGTGTCATGGGGGCTCCAGTCAGTCCGCGCGAGCGCGGGAATCTTGTAAGGCTCATCGGCAGAAGTTCGGAAAAGCTTTAGGTTTCACTGGGGTTAGTCACAGACTCGCTCTGGCGGTCGTCTGAGGCTAAAGGAGAAGTCATGAAAAAAGCCCTTTTTGCCCTCGCTTCGCTCATCACGTCGGTGTCCATGGGCGACCCGGGTCCGTTGCCCACTCTCGGTCCGGACAATGCCCCAGTGACGATAGAAGCTGCGGTGGACTTAGAGTGTCCCTTCTCCGCCGATTACCTAATCGAAACCTTGCCCAAGCTGCTGGCCCGCTACCCCGGGAAAATGCGAGTGCAAATCCACCAAGCCCCGATGGAATTTCACCGCATCGCAGCGCGCGCCGCCCAAGCGGCGGTTTGCGCGCAGGAGCAGGGCTACTACTGGGAGTTTCAAAAGGCGATTTTGGAAGCGCAGTGGGGGAAGTTTATCGACGGTAAGCGATCTTCTCGTTCGGCGAAGAAGGAGTTAACCCCCGCTCAAGTCGACGCGGTGGCGAACGGTTTGGTGAAGTTTGGTTTGAGTCAGGCGAAGTTGGAATCCTGTTTGGCGCTTTCTGAAACAAGGCAGAAGGTTGCGAAACAGAAGAGCGAGATGGAAGCGCGAGGGCTAACGGGCGTGCCGTATTCGATCGTGGGCGATGCAAAAGTGAGCGGCAACAACTTTGGCCAATTGGAGGCTGCCTTGAGCAAGGTCCTCGGCCCGTAGAGCCGAAGACTTTGTTCGGTGCTTAGAAATTATTCCTGTGGTGGGGGCGCCGGAAGCGCCTTCTTGGCCGCAAGGTTTAGGTAAACACAAGCACCTACTAATACGAGCACGAGCGCCAAGTTGGCCAAATAAAAACCGTTCGGTTTCAGTCCAAAGAGCCAGTACTCCGCCGGCAAAATGACAAACCCCGTGAGCAGAGTAGGGTACTCGGCCAATCCTACTGGCAAAACGCGGTAGCGATAAATGCTCGCCGCATAGAGCAAGTAGATCAGAAACCCGCAGGCGATTTCCAAAGTGAAGTTCAGGGTAGAGGTGCTGAGGGGCATTTCGATCTGCACTCCCCAGATACCACCCACCAAAACACACGCTAGCGCGGGCACGGCCGTGACGATAAACGGGCTTTCTTTGATCGTGCTGTGCCGAAGCATAATGTAAGCCGCCGACACGGTAATGGTCGTGAGCAGCAAGTAAAAGTATCCCAGCAGATCTTCGTTGGGCGCGCGGTTGGCAAACGCAAAAAGCACCATGGCCGCCAGGGCCGCAGACGCGAGCACTTTCTGTTTGGTTGAAAACCGATTGCCGATCCAAGGGCCTATCAGAACCAAAACAGGGATGTAGGCCTTGGAGATGATCGAAATCGAAGTAGCGTTGAGGTACTTAAACGCCAAAGTCGCAAAAGCCCAAGACATCGCATCGAGCAAAATCCGAACGCTTTGGTATTTCACCGAATCTGGAGCCAGCTTCTGCCCGCGCCCTAGCGCGATTGCCAAAGCCACCAGAAACGCGACCGTCCCACCCACCAAAAGCAAGTGCGGGGTCGGGACGCCGTGGGTCAGCACGAAGCGAGAGATGAGGTCTTTCGACGCTAGGCTGAGGGTGTAGGCGAGAAAGGCGATTAGGTAAATGTGTGTCATTCCGCTCCGACCACAGAGATCGCGTGCAAGACCAGGTCGTTCTCAGACGGCGAACGAAGCGAAAGTCGCAGCATACCTGGTGCAAAAGAACCACAGTCGTTCAAGAAAAGGCCCCGGTCCAGCAGTCTTCGATGGGTATCCAGCCCAAGTGAGTGTTGGAAGAGAATAAAATTCGTGGCCGACGGATAGATTTTCACCACTCCGGAAACGCGCGAAAGAGCAGTTGAGATGCGCGCTCTCTCAGTCGCCATCAGCGCAATGTACCTCTGCTGATCCTCTGGCGCGCTTAGACACCCGAAAAGGGCGTCTTCGGAAGGTGTGGAGAGTCCGAACGGACCCTGAAGCACCCTTAACGCCGCAATTAGCCTCTCATCCCCCAATATGCATCCAAGGCGGGCACCAGCGAGCCCCCAAGATTTGGAGAAGCTGCGGAGCACCAACGCATTGGGCAATTCGTGAAGCTTGCTCAATAAAGAGTAAGAAGAACAAAAGTCTACATAAGCCTCGTCGACAACCACAATACCAGGGAACTGGCTCACTAACGAAACCACTTCCGACACAGAAAAAGGGATGCCTGTGGGGCTATTGGGGTTGCAAATGAAAGCGAGAGTCGCACCGCAATCCCGCATTTTCTCGACCGGCAAAACCTCGGAGTAGTTTCCTTCGAGCGCAAACCG
The DNA here is from genome assembly GCA_964492125.1 of uncultured Pseudobdellovibrionaceae bacterium. GTDB lineage: Bacteria > Bdellovibrionota > FAC87 > UBA2466 > UBA2466 > JAIEOG01. Next base: position 28,314 of record CAZBJE010000024.1, read on the forward strand.
CTGTGTACGGATCCCTGAAATACGGGCCCAATACTCATACATCGGAAAGGTCGGGTAAGCGTAGACAGCGCTGCCACTGCCTTCCGAAAGGCATGCGCGCAGGCACAGGTCGATGCCTTCCGATGAACCTCTTGTAAAAAGGAGGTTCCGCGGTCCCAATTGTGCGCTCGAGCCGTGACTCAAGATACTCAGCGCTTTTTGCTTGATGGATAGCGGATCGAAGGGCGGATAGAGCGCGTTTACTCCTGCCTCGTGATTGATGCTGGAGGCAAAATCAATGGCTCCCTCCTCAGCAGCTTTTTCTCGCTCCAATAGAAACTTTGGATCGCTTACATCCAGCAGGGTCTTTCGAAGAAAACGTAGCGGCGAACTGTTAGGCATATGCACCCGCGCCTTGTAGCGAATTGGTTCGAATTAAAATATATTCTGCAGTGCACTTCGGTATTACACGAACGCCGGCCGTTACACAGCTGGCGAGTAGGGTGGAGTCATCACTGCGGCTGGTTACCAAGTAGGAGTTCGCGGAAATTCCAAGATCCTTAATCAGATCGAGGCCTGATTGAGTTTGGCCGACAAACTCATAGTCAATTAGATATACCGTGCCATTTGGGTCGCTCTGTCGACTATTCGCCCAGTCTCGCGCTGCACCGAGCGTGAAAAAGTGGCTCATGCGGTGCGTGTCGAATCCGGCTCGTGCTACTCGGTACTTCCAGAGCTCGTGGATGCTCGGGTCATCGTCGACTACTACAATTTCTGAGTCTTTAGGAACCTCGATCTGGTCGTGGAACCATGCCGGTGGTGCCACCACCGGAACTCCTATCGTGACGCGTGTGCCAGTCCCCACGCTTGATTGAACATCTAGGGTGCCCTGCCATTTTTTTAGATGTTCTCTTGCGTGATAGAGCCCTAAGCCAGAACCATTCTTCTTTCCCGACGAATAGCCCCGTTCCATTAGGTGGGGAATCGCCTCGGCCGCAATCCCATTGCCATTGTCCGAAATGATGATTTTTAGGAAGTTACTATTAGAAACGTCAGTCGCAACTTCAATTCGCCCTGTTACGCCCAAGGCCTCACGGGCATTGTTGATGATGTTGGACACAATTGTTTTGAAAGCCGAGGGATCTACTTCAGCAAATGCTCGCGTGATCTGGCACAAGCTGTTTTCGGTAATCGTAATACCCGGCTCAACGGAAAATTCTGTTCGTTTTTGAAGGAGAACCTCCCTTAGCATCGAAAGAACGTATTGAGGCTGGTTGGGGAGACACTCATGCCTATTGGAGCTAACGACTCCTTTTTTATCGTCGAGGTTATTTGCAATATCGTTAATCCGCACGATAGCCGACTGAATTAAGCGCCTTTGTTCTTCAGGAAGTGAGCTTGCAGACGATACTGCCAAACTTAAAGCGCAAAGGGGCGAGCGAATGTCGTGCGCGAATTGCTGTGCTACTTCCCCTACGGCCGAAAGCTTTTCGTTTTGCTTAGTGCGCTCGTGGAGCGTGGCTATTAATTCAAGCAGCACCTTTATCTCTCCCGTGGCGGGAATGTCGCGTACGGAAAATTCTCCGGTTGTTTGCTGAAGGGAAACCCGCCTCCGAAGAAGGTTTAGGGGGTTCTGGATGTGTTTTCGAATGAGGTAGGTTGAAAGCAGGAGCGATACCAAAAACAATACGCCTAATAGGATGGCGGAGGTCGTGGCATATTCCACTACCTGATTTTGCGGTACCAAATTGTCGGCCAGTATGTGCGCAAAGACGACTGGCTCTTCTTCTGTCCCCGTCGACGGCAACACCAAATCGTTTTCCGTGAGAACGGATTTGTTTCGATTGATAACGGACACGGTAACGTTAGGGTGATCCTTTTTGAATTGGTCGAGCTCTTGGCTCAAGACTTCCTTCAATCCCAGCATGTGCCAGGCCCGCCATCTATCTTGGTGGGCGGCTAACACGGGCTGAACGCGTTCTTTCGTATTCAGCACGGCATTGCGTAGGCGGTGGGTGGATGTGTATTGCAGAAAGAGCACGAAACCCAAAAATCCCAAAACCAAAACAGCCAAATGGGCACCGATCAGCGTTTTGAGAATAGAGTTTGGCAAAAGAAAGCGCTTGTTCATCACTCCACCCCAATAAATCCGGTCTTGGTAAACTGAACGAACTGAACTTCCCGCTCGGCGTGCCCACCGTTAGGTCCGAAGCAGAGCTTCCCCGCGCTCGCCCCTTCGTAACAGCGATGTTTAACAAAGGCTCGGCGAATCATGTCGGATGTGATGTTGGGAGTTTTCTGCAAATCCTTATAGATGGTCGCTATTACGGTGCCCAGATCAAACCCATAAGCAATTTCTGGGGTTGGTTCGATTCCGTATTTAGTGCGGACAATTCTCTCGAACTTCTTTGAATGTCGGCTGCCCTTCAGCCAAACACCCACGCTGTACAAAGGAGATTTCCGCGGCGTCAGAAAGCGTCTTACAAATTCGATGTCTCCGGTAAGCCAGGAAGAGTTGGTGATAATAGGCAGGTCGATGTTCTGGTTTTCTAGCTGCGCCATCATGGAAGTGGCTTCGGAGGCATACTGGGTTAGGTAAATATACGAGGGAGGATTTTTTCGAAAAGCCTCCAATTGATCGGCGGAAAGCATTAGTTCCGCATTGAGAGGCAAGTATTGGAGCTCTACGTCCGAGAACTCGGGGGTGGGAACTAGTCGGCTAAATATCTCTTTCTGGTCCGTTGAATACACGGCGTACGGGCTGTAAATAACCACACCTTTTTTCTGTTTGAAGCGTGACTTAAGAAAAGAGAGTGCTTTGCGAACTCCCGACTCCATCGATTCGCCCGTGGAATATACAGTCGGTCCAAAGTTTGCGAGTGCTGAGTGGCTCGCAGCCGGAAAGAGAGCGAACGTTTTTGTTTTCTGTGCGATGCCCGCAACTAGGAGCGCCTCATGGCTGGTGGGAAATCCAATAAGCGCTTGTACGCCGCGCTTTAACAGCTTTTGGGCGCTTTCCGTGGCCCCCAGCTGGGTTCCGTTGTAAACGTGTTCGATAGCGACCAAATCTTTGGGCAACCTGCCACCGTATGTCGCCTCAAAACCAGCTTCGAATCCAGAGTAGAACAGCTCCTGATCTTTTGCTGGAATGACCGCATCAGAGCTCCCGTACCCAAAGAGGGGTGCGGCGTGGGAGGCCGAACTTAGGTTCAGTGCAATCAACAGAAGGTGAGAAAAAATCTTCATGGGGTAGTTCCTTTTTCGCAAAACTGACGGAATGGGCCGGCAATAATTTGTTCTGCTTTGGTTTGGGCTGTAGCGATCACTTGTTTCGTGTCTGGTACTTGCGAGTAAACCCAGTTGTTGAGCAGTGCCCAGGTGTTGGCGCCTAATCGCCTTTTCGCTTCATGCATCCCTCGACTCAGGAAAACCGTCTGAGCGCCGAGAGTTTCCGCAAATCGGTAAAGCCATAAATAGGAAGCAGTGTAGAGATTGATCGATCCGGGCACGTGATCGTGCCTTAATCCCTGGGCTAGGTAGTGCAGTTGCTTTCGTTCGAAATCCCAGAGGGCCAAGATAACCTGCACCGGCTCCTGATTTGCCTTATTTCGAACAAAGCCAATGGTCAGCGATTTTCCCAGCTTCGAATCCAGAATGCGGCGGAGTGCTACCGCATCGTACATATTGAATGGATGCCCATATTTTTTTGCATTTTCGGAGTGTAAGTCGCCCGCTAAGTCGATGAGATGCGGGTTGGAGATCAAGGAAGGTGCTTGGTGGAATTCCACCTCAAAAATAGTTTCCGCTTTTCGGGTGATACGTTGGAAGTCGAGCAAGCGCCGGGAACCGAGAGTGTTTCTGAGCGTGCTTTCTAGTGTTTTTTCTATCACCAGGGCACTTTCGACATAGGCGGGAAGTGGTGCGAAGCCGGCCTTGCGCAAAGCGGCAGCATCGCAATTGTCCGCAACCGTCGGTACTAGCCAAGAGTGAGCACCTGCCGCTTTTCCATTTTCAATTGTGTGGATGAGGGCTTGCTCATTTGGAGCGTCATTATGAAAATTGTAGAAGTAACCACCGTCTAAGTACGTCATCCCAAAATGTGGAGCGAGAGCCTCGCTCATACCAATCGATCGAGTGAATCCGGCCCACTGGGGGATTTGAGTGATTGGGCCGCATGGCTCGTTCCAGCCAAGCTTGCCAATCAATAGCTCGCGGAAAAGAGCTATGTTTTCGGCGGTTGCAAATAATGTGTTGGTAAAAATCATTTGCTCAATGACTGACTAAAGTAAGTGAAGAGGTTGTTTAGAACAGCCCATCCTTGTCTTTGGATATCCTGCACACAATCGCTCGATGAAGGCGTTACTCCGCGAAGGCAGCGAACTCCCATTTCATAATGTTCCACGTCGTGTTGAAGGTGGTCCGCTATGTGAATAGAAAGCGCTTGGTTGGCCTTTGCTTTACGAAAGTGCGAGTAAAAAATATCGGCAGACGCTTCAACGACTACATGCATGAGTACTGCTTGTTCAATCTCAGAGGCGTTGCGCATTCGCTCACGAAACCAAGAGCAGTAGCTTTCGGCGACGGGATCAAAAGTGGGGACGGTCGTGCTCCCACGTGCTTGGCGAATTTGCTGATTGTGCCCTTTTTCTTGTTCTTGGTGTTCCCGTGCAAGCTTTCCCAGGTCTGAGGCGCTGTCGAAGTTGACCCGAATTTGAAGGAGGTCTTGGAAGCAGTCCGACCAGATTTGAAATAGAGCTAGGAAACGGTCCATCTGTTCATCCGAGTCGATTTTTACTGATTAGAAATCCTTGAAAAGAGGATTGGTCTGAAAGGCAGAAAGATATTCTGCGTTCGCAGAGATGAGCTCTGTTAACCAAGCATCGCTCTGGATGAATTTGACCAAAGGTTGGGAAGGGTCGGTGTAGAGTCCGTTTTTCGCGGGTTGAATCGAGAGTCCCCAAAAACCTTCAGACCCCGCGCCCAGAAAACCATGGGGAGTGTTTGCGGGAATGAGCAAAATATCTCCCTCGGCGAGGTCGGTCTGTAGCTGACCGAGGGATCGAACTTCGCCCTTGCAGACGAGAATGACAGAGGGAGTGGGGTGCTGATGCACCGAGAGCTGTTCCCCTTGGCGAAGACGAACCCAACTCAATGACAAGCCAGAAAGCAGGCTTTGCGCCAGGACGGGGTGCCAGGAGAAATCTTGCAGCAGGCCGAGGTTGTGCGTGATGCCGCCTTCAACCACGGAAGAGATGCTGGGGAGATCGGCCCGACGGACTTTAGTTACCCCAGCTAGGCTCTTCATTTGATTGGGCGCATCGCCCAAGGACTTCAGCTTCACTTAAGAACTCCAACCAAAGAGGCAACGCGGCGACTTTCACAGTTGGGCTCGAGCAGCAAAATCGTAGAAGTGGGGTAAATGCCGTATGTTAAGCGGGCTCTTCTATAGCACTTTTCACAGTTTAAGTACATCTTGGGATGGGATATTGCAGATTCGGAGCCAGGGGTCGGTGGTTTCTTCAAGGGTTTTGGGGCTTTAGATTTGCCCTTTGAGTCAAAGCTGAATCATTGAATGGTCATATCTGAGATTTTTCTCAATTCTGATAAGGGCAATCCGGGCACGACATGACAACAACGATACGTTCCATCCTATTACTGAGTTTCGCGAATTTGGCGGTTTCGTTCTGGGGCGGACTGCTGCTTTCATTCGGCCTCACTTTTTTTGGGAACTTCCAATCCATTCGCTTCGATTCTGTGCTGGCGTATTTGGTCGGCTCCTTCTTGGCGTTTTCCGTAATCGTAGTTTGCCGCAAACGGAGGCGACTCCCTCTGCCGCAAGTTTCTCTATCGCTTCTACTGCCCGTCCTTTCGCTGCTCTTATTGGTGAAATATTTTGGTACGCACGGCACGGCTTTGGAAGTCGCTTTCGCCGTCTCGTTTTGTGTCTACTTTGGATTGGGATCTTGTCTTCGGGCATTTCGAAGCGATTTGAGTGCCCATGTTCACAGACGGGGTTTGATGGTCAGCGAATTGGCTTATTCGACTGGGTACCTGATTGGTCTGCTAGTTCCCGTTGCTGCTTTCAATATCGAAACCATTTTACTCGGTCAGTTGATTTGCTCGCCCTTGGTGTTGTTAGCGGACTACACGGTTTATCGGAATAGGATCCTTCCCAGCAGCAAGCCTTCCGCCGCCAATCTATCGGCGGATAGGAGGGCCTTGGTTGTGCCCTTTTTACTGTTTTTCGGAATGACCCTTTGCGTGCAGATTAGCTTCCAGCGTCTCGGCAGCCTGCTCACTGTTTCCGGCCCGATCGCGGCCTTTGAGTTAGGCGTCACACTTGCGCCGATTGTCGCCTTGTTTGCTTCTGCGGGTTTGGTTTCGGTTGGCCGGTCGTTGTTTCTGAACGGGTTCAATCGAAACGTGAGCTTCTTTGCCTGCCTGGTTTTGACCGTGTCGCTGGCGCCGGTCTCGCTCTACTTGGTAGCTTTCCGTCCGTCGGATTTGTTTGCGGGGATGGCTTTGTTGGCGGTGTGCTCGTTCTGTTACGAGTATCTAGCTCTAGTCTTGCTAGCGCATGTGGGCAAAAAGCCGGGGCAAGTGATGGTGATTCTGGGGTTGGGCGGAGTGCTTTGCTCGTTGTCCTATTGGGCTCTGCTCAATGCGCACGCGCTGGGAGCTATGGGTGTGGTTTACTTCAGCACTGCATGCGCGGTTTTGGCGCTTTTGTCGGGTAGGGTGTTCTGTCGCAATTTTGACGTCGATACTGCGACCGCAGCTATAGACTAAGAAGCTTTTTTGGATTGGCTCAAATCGAACGGGAAGACTTGGTAACCTTCTTCTTTTTCAGTAGCCACAAACTCGCCATTGAGGGTCAATTCAAACCGCTCAAAGTTCCCCTTCGCGCCCAAGCGAGCCGCCAGATCGGGCGGGAGCACCGAAGCCCGTGTCACGCTGTTGGGGCGAAGCGTGCCTGCGGTTTTGATCAACTTGCCGCGGATATCTTTGATGTCGAGAATGAACTCGCCTGCTTTTGAACCAGGGCGAATAGAAAAGTGTTCACCGGCAGCGGGTACCATCAACTGCACAAAGGATTTCTGTGGGCGCATAAACAGGCCATACGCCGTCGCCAGTCCCGCGAACAGGCCGAGAAGGCCGATGAAAAATAGGCTGGTGTTGGAGAGCCCTTCTTCGCCGGTTTCTACTTCGTCACCGACCGATGCCGGTGCGCGGTTATTAGAAAGTGCCAGGGCCGCGCCCACTTCTTCGGCGCTAAACTTCGCAGGAGAGCCGTCTTTGCCATCCAGGCCTTGAACCCGTTTTACTTTCGGCAAACCTTGGAGGCTGGCCATGGCTTTTGCTTGGGCTAGTTCAATCGACGAGGCAGTCGGTGCGCCGACGGATTCGTTTGCACCCGACGCGGTGGCCGCTTTTGCGGTTTTCTTTGCGGCTTTAGCGTTGTGATCCTGGAGAATCTTTTGGGCGACAAGCATTGCTCGATCATGATCGAGCCCTTTGTCGGATCCTGGACCAGACGACGCTCCCAACAGAACGGTTTGCCCGTTTGCTGACTGGCCTTTCGAGTTCTCGTCCATCTGCAATTGCTTTTGGTTGTTACTCTCTTTGAAGGTTTCGGAAGCTTGGGCTTCGCTGATTTTGTCCGGTACCAAAGTAGTTCCAACAACGAGAGGACCCGCCGAATTTAAACTCAGCACCTGCGCGCCCGCACCCGCTTCATTGGGATCGGTTTCAGGAACCGACGCCAATGATCGCTTGGTTTCCGAGCGAGTATATTGGCTGACCGTTACTTCCTCGGGAGCCGAAGGCGAATTGGGTGATGCGGTAACCGGCGTGGAATCCGGCGTGTTGTTTGTCGAACCTCGAGCGACGGAGCGAGTTTGTTGCGAGGGTGTCTGTTTCGGGAGCGTGGAGCCTGGGCTTAAATTGTTGATGGGGGCCATCATGCTGGCCGTCATCCCGGCCTTCAATGCGCGCCACTCAGCTTTGGTAATTTGGTGTTTTATGTACAGCTGGTCGATGTACTCGCTCTGCGAGATGGCTGAATCGGCGGCTGATTGGGCTTGGCCGACTCGGGCGGGGTCTAGGGCGCCGCCTTGGGAGACGTCTAGGGTTTTTGAGAATTGTTCGCCGGTGGACGCTGCAACGGGGGCGGATTTACCTGCTGCATCTTCAGTATTGGCAGCATGCATTTCACTCACCTGTTTGTTGGTTTCACTATCGTTGATTCGGGGGTCGGTAGAAGGCTCCCCAATTTTAGTCTTCCCGAGAGGGCCAGCACTGCTAGCAGCACAGCTAAAAGATAGGCCAATAGTCACAAACACGATTATTAGATTGCGAAAAATCATCGTATTCCTATGGTCTGCAGCAAAGGTGCCAACTGTTGCGCTTGTATATTGCTAATAATACGGCACTTTTTGGTTTTACACTTCAGCATAGTGTCAAAGTGGCAGACGTCTTCTCGTTCTGTTTGTGTAGGTGCTTGATTTTATGAATTAATAAACGAACATCGGCCCGTGGCAGCTCAGCTGGAAATTCGCTGGGAGATTTTTTCTTACTGATATATAAGTTGCTCGCATTTTCTTGGCGTGTACTCAGAGAGTGCTCGGTTACGATCATTTGAGCGCGACGATTTCTCGCGAGGGTGGATTGTATGAATGGTTTGTTCAAGTCTGTATTTGTTCTACTAACATTGCTTCTTTCAGCAGGTGCTTCTGCGGACGTTGCCCTTCGTCTTAACAAAGAGCTCAAGCTTTCAGATGCGGTCAAGTCGTCCAATTGGGAGTGCAACTTTACCAAGAAAGCGAATCTGGCTCATTCCTCTGATGGTTCGGTAGCTTCCACAGTTGCGACGATGGGGGATGTTAAGTGTGTCGGAAAAAACTCGCAGAAAGGGACCTTTGCTACTTTCGAACTAGCCTGTCCTACTTCTGCAAGAGATATTCTTCCGACTGTTAGAGAGTGCCTGGAAAATGGTTTGAGTGAAGAATCTAGGTTCGCTTATGAGTCTGGGTTTGTTTCGTCCACCGCGAAGAAATCCGGGGTGGATAAGTACGGGCGCACGTGTCGTTACGATACTCTCGATAAGAAGGCCCGCATTATTTATCGTAAGCTCGGAGACGGAAGTTGGGATTCGGTTTGTTCCACCCCAATCAAGTGCAACAACTTCGATAAGGGGCCGAAACATTGGCTGGTTGCCTGTAAAACATCGGGAACCATAAAATTAAGCGATGGCCGCGAAGCAGATGTTTGCCCGCAAGTTGCTGATTGTGTAGAGGCCGAGCTGCCTATCACCGTTCCCCATGCGAACATAGATCTGGCGGCTTACTCCAAGGCCATCTCCGCCGCCCAAAACGAAACCGTCGTCAGCTCTAAAAAGAAAAAAACGCACTAAGCTTGGATTGGTCGCGCGACCAACCGCTAGTGAACCACCCTGCGCTCGGCTCCACCTTCCATCGGCTCGTCCGAAAGGGGAAACTGCGCGTTCACCTTGAAATCAAAATGCCACCACTCGTTCGATGAAGTCAGCCAGTTGAAAGCTGTAGGCTGGCCTTCCGCGCCCTACCAGAAATCCGTAAATCAGCGCTCTATAGAACCGATCTTGATTTGTAGTATCCAAATGGATACTATAGTACTCGATGGATGCTTCACCTAGAGAAGTTCGCCCTATGAAACGCTAGATGGTGAGTGTCCTTTTGAAGAATGGTTAGAGGATTTAGATGGAACCGTAGTGGCTCGCATCCGAGCGCGACTCAATCGCGTAGCGTGCGGCAACTTGGGCGATGCAAAATCACTCGGTGATGGAGTGAGTGAGCTAAGATTTCCTTTTGGAAGTGGGTACCGCGTCTATTTCGGAATTTGGAAAGACAAGGTCATACTTCTTTTGTCTGGCGGAGATAAGCGTACCCAAGCCAAGGACATTTTGAAGGCAAAGATTTATTGGCAGGATTTTAGGAGACGGAACAATGCTTAAGGCGAGCAGAAATTATAAGGCTGGACTTCAGGATTGGTTGAAAAAGAGCCGTAAAAATCAAATCGAGTATCTCAAGGCTTCCGTGGAGGAAAATTCGGATATGCCGGATGCCATTTTGATTGCATTGCGAGATATTGCCGAGGTCCGAGGATTTGAAAAGCTTGCGAAGGAGGCTGGCTTAAGCCAGAAGGCGCTCTATAAAATTCTTTCTTCTAGTAAAACAGCTAAGCCACGTTTTGAAACCGTTTCTCAAGTTCTTCAAGCAATCGGGGTTCGGCTTACTGTAGAGCCAATCGAAACTCGAAAGAAAGTTGGCTAAAATGTCCGTCAGAAAAGGCTCTTGGAGAATTGGTCGCGCAGCCAACCGCTAGTGAACCACCCTGCGCTCGGCTCCAAATAGAACTTTCGTTGCTTCAGGAGCGAAAGGCACCCGCAAATTGGAGGTGGTTGCCACTCAAAGCGCGAATGAACTCAACAAAGCCTATATCGCCGCAGCCACTAGAAGTGGCGCACCGCGCCAAGCACCCTGCTTAAGGAAAACACCGGATAGAAAGTGGTTCTCCAACCCCCGGACCCTCAAAAATCTATGAAAAAGTGGAATACTAAAGGAAAGGTGTTGTGGATTGAACGGGTGAAGGTTGAGTTGCCTGGAAAAATTCAACAAGTCATCCAGACGGAAGACGTACTTGTGGTGTTGTTGGATTTCGAGTCCTACGACCAGGGCAATTTATTCGGTGTAGGATACGACGGTCTTATCAAGTGGCAGATCGCGCCAGAGGCGAAGCCGGTCGGATGGGGAAATGATGTAGTGACCGAGCTTTTTGAAGCAGATGGAAAGATTCGAGTCTGCTATATGTCGGGACTTAGCGCCTATCTGAACGCTTGTGACGGTAGCGTGGTAATGACTGGAGAAAGACCATGGTAGGCGTACGTTCAATTAACTTTCCCCCTTTTGGTCGCGCAACCAACCGCTAGTGAACCACCCTGCGCTCGGCTCCACCTTCCATCGGCTCATCCGAAAGGGGGAACTGGGCATTTTCCTTAAAATCAAAATGCCACCACTCGGTGGCCAGACCTACAAAACCGTGACGGGACATTACATCCTCTAATAGCTGGCGATTCGCCAGGGCTTTGGGGGTGGCGTCGCGGCTCGTTCGGTGGGCGCGGTCGGAGAAGTCGTCGAAGGCTGTGGGCATTTCGAGCTCGGTGCCTTGTTCGTCTACTATCGTCACATCCACCGCGGCGCCGCGGCTGTGGACACTGCCCTTGACCATTTCCCCATTCTCTCCGCGGACGGGTTCGGCCACGTAGAGCGAATCGGGCATCACCTTCCAAAACACCTCTTGAATGGAAAAGGGGCGGTAGGCGTCCCAGATTTTGAGGCTTAGGCCATCCTTCCTCAAGTCGGCCTGCACCTTCGCCAGCGCTTCCGCCACCGGCTTGCGCAGCAGTGCGCGCGGGTTTTCCGGGTACACTATCTTGCCCGTGAAATTATCCGCCGTGGCGTACGGCATATCCACTACGATGCTTGGGGCGATATCTTGTAAGTCGACAAAGGCCATGTCCGCCATTTTAACCCCACACAGCCCGTTTGCGAATACGCTCGTTTGCATCCACGCTCCTAACGCCAAAACCAACGCCCTCATGCCCCTACCGCCACCGGCACAAAACTCACCATCGACTTGGGCAACACCGGAATCCCCAACCTTTGGCAGTCGCTCAATACGCCGCCTTCTTCCGCGCGGCTGGTTACCAGCACGCTCGATGCGCCGATTCCGAGGGACTCGATGATCTGGATCCCGTTTTTGTCGCTGCCAATCAACTCATAGTCCATTAGGCAAATCGTCTCTTCGCCCGCTTCGCGTTTGGCGACCCAGTCGCTCAGCTCTTTGCCATTGTAAAAATGGCGCACCACTACCTCGTTCTTCGCCATTTCCAGCTCGCTCAGTTTTTTGTCCCACGTGTGGTGAATGCTCGGATCATCATCCACCACCAAAATGGTCGAATGCCTAGACACGGTTAGCGACGGCAAAAACCACTGGGGAGGCGCCGCCTTAGGCAAACTAATCGTCACCTCCGTCCCCTGGCCCAGCGTCGACGCAATCGCAAGCTTGCCGCCCCACGCCTCCACGCTACGGCGCGCATGGTACAGCCCCAGGCCCAACCCGCCTGCCTTGCCGTACGTGCAACGCTCGGTCATCAGCTTCGTTTGGATTGCCGGTGGAATGCCGCGGCCGTTGTCGCGGATTTGCAACCGGGCTTGGCCGCCTTGTTCATCCAACAAAACTTCAATGCGGCCGTAGCCGGGGATGGCTTCGGCGGCGTTGTTGATCAGGTTCGATAGCACGGTCATAAACTCATTTGCCTGAATGCGAGAGAAAAGGCCGTATGAGCGGGCGTTCATCTTGCCCACAATTTCCAGTTGCGGCTTGGTGCGAAACTGGGCGCGCTTTTCCGATAACAGGTTTTCGGTCAGCACACAGAGCAATTCTACCGACGGTTTTTCATTCGCGATGAGCTCTTGCTGGCTTGTGCGGTACTTGCTCAATAAATTATTGGCGATGTCTTGAATGCGCGTGATGGCGCTACGGATCAGTACCCGGCGTTCTTCCGGCAAGTTCGAAAAACCGTCCGACACCAGGCTCAATGCACTGAGCGGCGAGCGGATGTCGTGGGCCACTTGGGACGCTAACGCGAGCAGGGCGCGCTCACGCTCGTCTACCGCCTCCAAGCGTTGGCGGGTCTTTAGGCGGCTGAGGGTTACATTAAACACCTCGTAGATATCGGCGATTTCTTGGGAGAGATTGGGTGGCACCGGGATCGTTTCCAAGTTGTCCGCGCGCTTGGCCCAGAGGATTAATTCATTGAGAGGAAAAAAAGCGCCCTTTAGGAGTAGCGAAAGCAGCACTAAAATGAATCCGCCAAAACAACCCAGCAACAAACTGAGATACAAAACCACTTTGCGCAAAAGCACCACGTCCATCAGCGGGTGCAAGAAAATGATCGACACGCCGAGTGCAGCAATCACAAACGTCACCACCAACGCCGATACCGTCCCCAACACCTTGCGGCTCAACGGCGCCGTGGTGTCGGAGTTCAAGCTCTTTAGCGTATAGATCCCATGCATCTTAGTTCATCGCCCCCACGATCCGCGCGGCCAGCTGGTACACGCCAAAGCCAAAATAATTGGCGATGGCATAACCCAACACTCCCGCGATCAGCCCCAACGAAACCCCGCTCTTCCAACCCCTGGCTTGCGCCAACGCCACCGCCGTCGACGGCCCACCAATCAGCGACTGCGATGCGAGCGAAGTCATGAGCGTCGGCACCTTGAAGTAGTGACCCGCGCCGTAAATCACCACCCCGTGCACCGCCACCACCACCAACGGCATCAGCATCACCTGCCAATGCAATCCTGCTAGTGCCCGCAAATCCGAAACCGCGCCGATCGAAAAAAAGAACGCAGCGAAAAGCAGTGAGCCAAGCAGGTAAGCCGGCTTCACCCGGTTCTTAATAAACGGAATCTGGCCCAACGCGAACGCCACCAGAGTGAGATACAAAATCGGGTGCAGCAGGCCGACCGTCTTGGAAAGCCAAACCGAAATGCTGTGGGCGATAAACGCCGCCGCAATGCAGACCAGCATGTCGATCAGATTCACGCTAGTTTCGTCCGATACTCGAGTGGCGGCTTGATTGGCTTCGCCCATTTCCACATCCACCGGCTTGGAGCGGGCGAATGCGAGGGTCATCACCATCCACGCACTGGTGAGCAAGTTATCCACCGCAAAACCGGCCACGAAAAGTTCGTTGGGGATGTTTAGAATCTTCTGCATGGCGACCGCGTTCTCACCGCCGCCGATGTAACTGGCGCCGAACTGCGCTGCCAGCAAAGCCGCATCCATGCCCAGCGCCTTCGCGGCCAAGCAAGTCGCCACTAGTGCCCCCAGCACCGTGCCGGCCACGCCAAAAACATAAACCACCATCAAGCTGCGCGGGATGCGGATCAGTTCCTGAAGGTCGAGGCTCAACACCATCAGCGCTAACGCGATGGGAATCGTGGGGCCGGTGAAAAAATCATAGAGCGGGTGGGCGCTCGGAATCAGGCCTAGAGTCGCCAGAAACAGGGCCACCGTGATGATGAGGCAAACCCCGCTGATATGCCCCAACCACGCTACCCGGCGCTCCAGCGTAAGGCAGGTGACGCAAACTAGAGCGACAATGGTCAGTAAACTTTCTGCGGCCACTTTTGAACCCCTTCCTAGCCCTCTATAGAGCAAAGAGGCGGCCAGCGGCCCCGGGCACACGCTAGGCACGATTTGAGCGCGGGGAGGGGGCTTTGTGTCAGAGGTGAGACTTCAAGAGTGAGATGGCTTTGTGGCTGAGACGCTTGGCTAGAGCGACTTTGCGAGTTTTTACCAAAGGCGCTTCAGGGGCACTTGCATTGGGCCCCCTCCACCAAACTGAATGTTTGGCGGAGAAATTGATAGCCAGATTTGATTCTGCGAAACGCCAATCTGGAAAATGCCTGAAACGTCGCTTGGGAGAGTGCGGTGGTTTACCCGCCGTCCGTTGTAATTCTGGGGATAGTAAGACCCCGACCCATTGAGCTGCTCCGCCGCCGCTCCTTGGTGGGCAGCCATTAGAAAATCGGCCGCCACGGTAGAAACCTGCCAGTCACTTGCCGCCGTTTGCTTGAGAGTAGCGGCGCCACTGAGAGAAACGGACGAATAGGCTGTCTTGCAATTTGCGTCCGAGTAAAGCATTTGGGCAAACTCTGCTTTTTCCATCTGGGTGATTCCCTGGAACTGGATACTCCACCGCATGGATTCGAAGCCGACTAGGGGGGCGTCGGCTTGGGAAGCGGGTTGGCACTCGGACTCCCACCCGCCTCGCAACTCCGTCCAGTCGCTCTTTGGGAGTGCTTTAGCTGTGAGTCCGCAGCCTGTTAGGCAAAGTAACGAGAGTCCCCATCCCATGAAAGTTTTCATGGGCGAGCTTTTAGCAGGAATGCCATTTCGGATCAATCCAGGTCCCAGAATCAGACTGGTCTCCTATCGAGAAAAGAGTTAAAAGAGGCCGCGTTTGAAAGGGGTCCGATGCTCCAGTTAGTTAAATGGTGGGTGATTTTAGCTAGTTCGCTTGCGCAAGCAGACAACGTGGGCGACCGATTCAAGGAGTATGTCGACCGGACCATTCCGTTTACTCACAGCGTTGCGCAAAAGTCTGCCCACGCGAAGGAGATCGCCTCTTTCGTCAATCGTGCATCCCTCGCCCAGAGTCACCTCGCTCAAGCCACCAAGTGGGCTCTGATGATCGAAAAATTTCAGGGCGGAGCCAAAGGCAATGGCACTTTCTGTCAAACCTCCGAAGAAGGGTTGGTGAATGTTCGCGAGGTTTTCGTGCAAGCATCCGCCTTGAACGAATCGCTCAACGCACTTCGTAAAGTTCGGGATTCGGTGGCCGAGTTTCGCCGCTTGGCCAGTGCGATCGAAGGCGCTTGTTTGGATCCAAACTCTTATGCGGCATATGACGTTGCAGAATTGAAATTCGGTTTTCATTTTCCAGAGAAACCTGAATTGCTTGATGGCGTGCAGATAGGATTCGTATTTGGTGGCGGCGAGGGCGCGCAAAAGGAGGGCGACAAGAGGAGTGACGACGCGGGTGGCCAGTTTGTCGACTTTATGCAGTTGATTCCCTTCGTCGGTGCAGGGGTACGTTTGATTCGAAACAACGGGATTCGGGTGGGAATTGACGCTCAGGCCGCGCGCCTCCTTAAGGACTCCGCCCACAACGAAGATTACCGCCGCTATGCTCAGGAAAGCTGCGTTGCGATTTATAAAGAAAATAAACAGGTCTTCCAAAACTATGAAGAGCTTGCCGCCAAATTAGTTTCATTTGCGGATCACATACCCGAAAAAGAAACGCGTGAACGGATCGAGGCTCTACAAGGTTGCATCGAAGGATATTCCGAACAGTTAAAGGCGCTTTTAGAAGAAGAAGCGGATGCGCTCGCGCGCCGGAAATTTGGAAAACAAATCGATGAATCCCGGTTCTTCCAAAAATACCGTTCGCTACCGATCGATATTCCGGTTTCCTTGGCGAAGCTGGAAGGGCCTGGATCCGCCGTTTGCGGCGAAGGTGGGGCGGTAATAGAGGATTTGGGCCGACAGTTGGCACTCGCCAAAATTAGCGGAGCGGGTAGCCACGCTCTCTTCGAACAAGCCCGGCAGGCCTTGGCCAAACGCCTTTTGCTCTGCGGGGTGGAAGAGTGAAAAAGCTTGGCGTGGCATTCTTCGCACTTTCGCTCACTCTCTCCGCCCAAGTTGGCCAGGTTTCTGTAGCGCCAGTTTCCGGAGCAGCATGTGGAACCGTACAAATAGATGGCCGCGCACACTACGTTTGCGATTGGGAGCCTCATTTGCGACAAGCTATTCCAGCTGCGAAATCCCCAGACGGGAGTTGGGGCTCTAGCATTGGAAATTCCGCGAGCTACTGCCTGCGGAGCGGCGGAGGCTCGGGATACCAGGTGTGCGGCGCAGGCGTGACGGTTGTGGGTTCCAATTCAGGTGGTGGAGGTGGCAACCTCGCTGGTATTGAAAATATTGCCGCCAGAATTCCAACGTATGCGGGATCCATCGTTTCAGCGTTTTCGGACAACGATTATCTCACTCAGAAGGCCCAATCTTTTTTTGATCGAAGCAACTCTTCCTTTGAGGAGCAAATCAATTCGACACAGAAGTTGATCGACAATTTGAACGCGGCTCAGGCGGCATTCGTGTCAAAAGTAGTTGTGCCTTCGATTGGCAATTTTGAGGTCAAATCGCTTGAAACTCTCGCTATCCGCCTGGATCAGAAATTTGCTGCGATTTTTGCAGTAAAGGCAGAGCCGTCTAAAGGGGGAGTAGCGCAAGAACCGCCCTTAATGGGAGTCGGCGATCCTGTTCGGGAGCGCATTTCGAAAATTCAAGCAACTCGGTCTATTAAAACTGCGTGGGCGGAGGCCGAACCGGTTTGGCAGGTTGTGGTACGTGGCGCCGACAAGGATTTGGAACCCGCCGATGCTTTGGCCCTATCCGATACCTACGCCAAGTATTTCGACAATCGGGGGCTTTTGCGTCAGCCAATTATCGGTAAAGAGTTGGCCGAGCGCGCGAGCGAATTGGGGAATGTCCTGCAGACCAGCGTGGGAACAATCGCAGGACGAGAAGTTCGTCTTCAGATAAATCGCAATTTAGTGGCGGCTGCCAGCGCATCGGATAGCGACGAAAAGTCTCAAGCTTGGGGTGGAATCGCATTAGCGGTTGGCGCCGACCAAGCCTTTACAGCAGGAGCACGCCGCGATGCTTCTGAGCTTTTACGTGCTTCAGCAGCAGTCGCTGATTCTATTTTGGGCTTTATTCCGATCGCCGGTGCCGTCAATGATGCGACGCAAATCCTGTTCGGAATGGCTACGGGCCACGACTACACCGGCAAGGTAATGACGGCGGGGGACTTCGGCTGGCGTGGCGTGGGCATTGTTCTGGGGCTTCTCCCCGCCAAGGCTATTTTAACGGTCGGCGGCAAAATCTTGGACGCGGCTTATTTTGCCGGCGCCGGGGTGATTCGCAAGCTGGGAATGGGAGCACGTTTTGCAAAAGTAATTGCAAAGGAACCCGAAGCCGCTACCGATTTGGCCCGCACAGCTGCACATTGGGCCGAGCCCAGTAAGGACATTGCGGAGGAGCTTTCGGCGCGAAGTGGATTGAGCACGGTTGCGCAAATTCTTGAGAACTCGCCGGGTTTGCAGTCTAGAATTGCAGTTGAGTTAGGTGAGGTTTTATCGAAGAAGGGCATCACTTTTAAACCAACGACTTTCGTCGAGCACTTTGAGAAGCATGTGCTGAGAAACGCGAAGGACATCGCGTCACTCGGCGTGAAGACGCCAAAGCAGTATCTTGATCGTGCCGTTGCACTGGCAGAGAGTTCCCAAGGGGTGCAGCGGGTTGTACGTCCGAAAGATGGAGCAGTCCTAGTGTTTCGGAAGGAGACAGGGGAGTTCTTGGTAATGAGAGAGGGCGAAATCCAAACCTACTTTAAGCCGAAAAACGCGGATTCATATTGGGCTGACGAACTGGAGAAGATCGAAGTTTGGAAAGGAAACCATGAGTAAACCGAATGAGAATTTTTG
Organism: uncultured Pseudobdellovibrionaceae bacterium; assembly: GCA_964492125.1. Classification (GTDB taxonomy): domain Bacteria; phylum Bdellovibrionota; class FAC87; order UBA2466; family UBA2466; genus JAIEOG01. The sequence continues at coordinate 46,451 of CAZBJE010000024.1, forward strand.
GCCGCTCTCCCCGGAAGACATAGTCGCTCTTGACTCGACGCCAGAAGCGGCTCGCAAGACCTCATCGGTGATTGGCGATCTCAGGAGTTGGAATCAAACTGTTTCTGACCTCCAAGGCCCTTACGGCTGGTGCTCGGATGAGTATTTCAACGATATATCCTCCCGGACGAGTCTGGAGGTTCGTGCGGAGCAAGTGGGTGGGAGTCTTGCTGCTCGACTAAGGCAAGTGTTGGCTCCTCTCGACGTCTTATTTTTGGAGAAGACGGAACCGATGGACTCAATATGGCTAAAGATGCCTGAGAATTATTTTTGGTGTCGTCGGATTCCCATAAACGTAAGGAAAGACTACCAAGAAGATTTCAACGGCTTCCGCGTCAGGGAGAAAAAGTGAGACGAATCACTTCTATCGCTTTCGTACTATCATTTTCTTTTTTTTCGCACGCGCAAGAAGGTGGGATCGATTGGGATAAGTTCATCCAGAAACTGAGGTCGGCTGACGTAGCGGTTCGGCTGTCGGACGCAGATTTCGCATTTAACTTTAATTTAGCGCTGAAGAACCCCACCCCAAGCTCCTGGGACTACCTTCAGCTGCTGGCTTCTAAACGGAAGGAGCCACTAGATTCCGCGATTTGGACGGCTCTAGGCCAAACCACTGCGCTGCCGGATGAGGCAGCGTTGCCTTTTGCTTTGGAGGAAGCGGCACTAAAGCAAGGCTCCTTGGCGGCCTACCGGGTTTTACTTGGCTTGTACTATCTCAATCCCGAGCTCCGAGCACTGCGCCTCTACCACCACGGTCACTTGGAGAAAAATCCATTACCGTCCGATTCGGACAGCGTGCCGTTTTACTT
>CAZBJE010000025.1:0-4034 GCA_964492125.1 uncultured Pseudobdellovibrionaceae bacterium
ACTCGGAAGCGATCCTGAATCGACTACAAAACCCCGCTAGGATGACCCCGAGGGGGCGGCCCAATCCGGCGACGGGCCCCGCTCCTCAAAAGGGGGAAGGGCGTACATTCGACCGCCCCCTCGACCCACCCTCCGTCACCGATGCCGCACTCGCGTGGTCTAGTTCGTTGGGGTATAATTTCGTATGGCGATTAAAGACGATCTGCGTAAGAAAATCGGGCAGCTTTTTATCATTGGATTCGACGGGTACTCCGTCCCACCGGAGTTTCGTAAATTCATCGAGGAGTACCACCTCGGTGGCACCATCTACTTTAAGCGCAACGTCCAGTCGCCGGCCCAGATAGCCGAGCTTTCCAACGAGCTGCAGTTCAGTTGTCGGCCAAAAGGTTGCCCTCCCATTTTTATTTCCATCGATCATGAAGGCGGCAAAGTGAATCGCCTGGTGAAGCCTTTCACCAAGTTTCCGGGCAATGATCATTTGGGGGAGTTGGGATCGGCCAAAATTGCTTTTGATTTTGGTGCGGTGCTGGGCCGTGAGTTAAAAGCGGTTGGGATCAATATTAACTACGCGCCCGTTGTCGACGTAAACTCCAATCCCGATAACCCGGTTATCAATAGCCGCGCTTTTTCGAATGACCCAGAGCTTTGCGGTAAAATGGGATCGGCCGTTTGCCGGGGCATCCAAAAAATGGGTGTGATTGCTGTGGCCAAGCATTTCCCCGGGCATGGTGATACCAAAGAAGATTCGCATTTTGCCTTGGCCAAGGTCGACAAGACCGTCGAGGAACTGGAAAAGTTGGAACTGATTCCCTTTCGCCGTGTGATCCGCAGCCGGGTGGAAGCCATCATGACTGCGCACATCATCAATCCGAAACTGGATCCGAAGTACCCCGCTACCATGTCCGAAGCCACCATCAACGGCTTGTTACGAGAAGAACTGCGGTTTTCGAAATTGGTCATCAGCGATGACTTGGAAATGAAAGCCATCAGTGATCACTACGGGCCCGATGAAGCGGCTGTGATGTCGATCAAAGCGGGTTGTGACTTGCTCATCTACCGCGGCGATAACGGTCTTCCGGTGAACCAGATCGAGGCGATCGCCAAAGCCATCGAATCGGGGGAAATTCCCGAGGAAACATTTAACAAAGCGCTGGCGCGCATTGCCGCCGCCAAGAAAGTCTACGCTGAGCAAAAGAAGCCGGTAGACGTCACCACTGTTAGCAAGCATATCGGCCTATCCGAGCACTTCCAGTTGGCGGATGTGATTACCGAGAAGAAGTTGCCACCTGGGCATACCGAGTCATTCACCTAATAGCCTAGTGGTGCTTGTTTTCGAGATCTTGGCCGGCTAGGCGCGGCGTCGCATAGCAATCGCTCGGAATACTATCGGCGTAAAAACCGATCGCTTGATAACCCTGTTTTGTAGCTTGCGCCAGATAGTCTCGGGGGCGAATCACGCGGGATTGGAGCATTTTCTTGGCTCCAGGTGCGATTGTTTTTCCCTCGGCTTTGTCCTTTAAAATTTGGTGTATCGAGGGCCGCATGGACTCTATCAGCGCATGCTGAGCTTTCAGTGTATCGATTTTAGATTGGGCCGCAGCGGTCGGACGTTTGCTTTTTTCAAGCTTGGAGAGGTCGAACCGGAATCCCTCCAATTGTCGCTCGATATCGGCAAGGTACATATCCAAGATTTCGTCAGCGGTTTTTTGTAGATCTTTTACGAAACTCTCCGGCGTTGATTGAGATTTTACGAAAGCGACGGCTTCGTCGAAAAGGCTCTCTAGGCTCTGGCCTTCGGGATACGGGAACCCGAGAAGAGCGGCGGGCATGGCGGTCAGCTCGGTGCAGTAGAGTGGTTTCACATCCCCCTTTTTGAGGCAGTCGGTCTCGATTTTCACCTGCAGATCTCTTGCGTAACCGGGGCTGAGGAGATCCGTTTGCATAAAAGAGTCGTATTCGAACCCGACTTTGTCCAGAGCCAGCAAGTACCGGTTCATCTTTTTTTCGAAGGTAGCAATATCCCCAAAACGCTCTTGAAAGGGCGGGCGCAAAATTACAAATGACGAACTGATGTTGAAGCCGGCCACAAAACGAGTCGGTGCACCGGGGCTATTGAGATGCCCAAGCACTCCCTCTTTTTCGGCAACAACCATTCCGTGTGGTTCATTGCCGAGCATAATGCTCCAGGCCGTTTTCGGTTCGTCTGCTCGCTTCTGCGCGACCACGATTAGCACATCGCCCGGCCGCACTACTTTCTCCGGTGATGCAACGAGCGGCATATGAGATAGCTCGGGAAAGTCGGAAAGGTAGTGGCGGACTACTTTGCTCTCTATAACGCAAGCGGCTGCGGGGCGGAGTGGGACATCATCGGCTGACGCCAGGTTTGAAAGTAGGAGCGATAGTAAGCAAAGTGTTCGCATTTTTCTATTTTACGCGAACTGGGGCCGAAGAGGATCGTAGGTTTTCAAGTGCGGGCAGGGGGGAATTGCTCCCCCCTGCGCACCTTTCAAGATATTACTGGAGACTGGGGCTCGGCTGCATCGTGATCCAGCAACCGTATCGCTCACCTTTTCCGCCGAAGTCTTCGTCGTAGCAATGCAATTGAACGCGAGGAGCGGCGATTGCAGTCAGGTACGTGTCCCCTTTTTCGCCAGCGTAGTTGATGTCTACTCGGACAACGGAAGTATCAAATTTAGATTCCGCCTTTTCAATAAGGGCCAATAGTTTAGTGGAGAGGCCTTCGGAAAGGACGCTAGAACCGGTGTGTTTATCGGGAGTGAAGTTGATGGAGCACACTGCTCCGCCACGCTTGTTAACGCACTGAAGCCATTTTCCACCGTCTTCGATTTTATTGTCGGGTGCATCCGAAAGCGCGATGAAGAGAGCGTCAGCTACCGGATTGTTTTTCGTAAAGACCTGTTTTGTGTCAGCGAATGCACTGCTGGAAAAACCGATCGTAATGAAGAGGCTGGCCAAGATTCCCGATGCGCCTAAAAGGCGAACAGACAATAGATTCATTTTTTTAACCCCAAACAAATGTTGTATCGAACAAGGGGGTTGTAGGTGATGGGGTTTTTGTCGTCAATTGGACGCATTGCGATAGCAGCGATTACCCTTAACACTTGGTTAATTGGATCACTTCCTAGGCGGTCAACCGATGCGGCGGCCACGCCAATCGTATTTAGGAACAAATAGTTTCGGATGGGAGATGAATTTACGCTTGAAGCTGCGCAAATCATCTTGCACTTGCTCGCGCTCAATGATGATGCGCTCCTCGTACTCAAAGGAGTCTTTCCAAAAAAACCAAACTGCGTCGAGCTCCGGATTGACCTTCTTGTAGAAGGGTTTGGAAAAGTAGAATTGACGGTAAGCGTGGATCATCGCCGGCTTGAACAAGAAAGAGATTTTGGTTCCCTCCACTTCACAGAGCCAACGATGGTGGTAGTAACCAGCAAACCGAGGTCGCTCAACACCGCGGGTGGACTCCACGAGCCGGCTCGGCACTTCGATGTACCCTGCCTTGGCTACTCGGTTCAGTTCCCGGCAAACGAAAATGGGATCTCGGACATCCTCTAAAGTATGGGAACAGAGGACGAAATCGAACTGCTTGTCCTTGAATGGCCACGGATTTGGACCGCAAATATCCCTCTGGAAATACGAAGCGGCGGTAAAGCGCTCTTCGGGCCAAGTTTCGGTGAGGATGGCGCCGGCCCGATTTCGGGTTTCGAACGGCATGATGTCGATCATCGCGTTGGCCCGGTTGAGCGGCGAGTGCCAGCCGCCGACGTCTAAGACTCGGTCGAGGGGGCCAATACGCTTGGGTAAAATTAGGGCGTTTTCTCGCTTCATGCAGGGCAGTGGTATCCCATTGTCCGGCGGAGTTCAATCGAGCGCGATCGGCCGTAAAAAAAACGGCCGGAGGGCTGCCCCACCGGCCGTTTCAATAGTCTAGTCGACGATTACAAAGTTTTGAGGACTTTGATTTCGTTGCCGTCTTTATCGGAGAGCACGATCGTCGGCTTGCCGTCTTTGTC
>CAZBJE010000025.1:4044-47149 GCA_964492125.1 uncultured Pseudobdellovibrionaceae bacterium
GTGCCAGCGGCGGTTTGGGAGCTCAGGAAGCGCTGAGTTTTGATGCTCACTTCCATCAACTCCACAATCTTCGCTTCGTCGTACAGCACCGGGCTGTCATACATCGAGATGAAGAGCGGCGTGCCAGTAGGCACGTGACGGATGACGTGGATCGAAGGGCCGTTGACGGTGAGGACCGGAGGCGGCTTCGGCACAGCGGTGGCAGCGCCCACTAACACGGCTGTGGCCGCGGCAGCTTCGAAGCCGAACGGGGTCACTTCGTAGAACGTTTTGGTTACGACATCCGAGATAAACAGGCGGTGGCCACGAGACGTTTCACCCAACAAACCGAATTGGGCGGTTTCGGGGCTGAATGGACGAGCCAAACGAAAGGGGGTCGCCGTAAGCGGTTTGGTGAGGCTGAGCGGCTCGCCCTGTTGGACTTTGCCGGCGGTGATGCTCAAGCGCACTTCTTGGCGTTTTAGCTTAGAAATGATGTCGGCGTATTTTGCGCCGTTCAACGAGGCAACCAACGCATCCATTTTGCCTTTGGCCGGAACCAAGATGTCCAAAGCAATTTGGTCCGAAGCCACCTTCGATTGGAAATCCCCGATGGGCAAGCTCACAGCTTGCAAATCGCGTTCGGCATAGTAGCCGCCATGGCTATTTTGCGACAAGTACGACGCTTTGGAGGCTTTCCCATTTGCGTCGGTGTAGTTGCCTTCCTTCACCAGGCCGAAGTGGGAGAGGAACTTTCCTTTGGCGTAAATCGCGTTCAACAAGACGGCCACATCATCGGACTTGAGTGCGGTAACCAATTTCTTGATTTTGTCTTTAGTGTTTTTGGCTACCCAAGCATTGATATTGTCGACGGTGCCTTTTGCTTTGAAGTTTTCTTCGTGCAAAGTGGCGCCGTAAGCGGAGCGCGCGTTGTTCAAGAACGCGGGTTTAAATTTGAAGGCGAATTCCGGGTTGGAATTGCCCCAGAGCGCATTGGCGCTGGTGAATTCAAACGCGCCCGAGCTATTCTTCGCGTAAGTGGTGAGGGCGGACCGCAAACCTTGCACGCCCCGGGTTAGGGTGGCGCTCTTGGTGCCGAACAACGACTCCAACTCGCCGAGTGTTTCTTTTTCGGCACCGGTGGTGACTAGCGACATGGCTTCCGAAATGCTCAGCGGCGAAATCGCAACAGGTTCGTTACCCTTGGCGTCGTAAAGCGAACGGAAAAGTTCAAAGCCGAAAGTGCGGATGCCATGCGCGGCAGCCACGGTGTCGGCAGACGGGGGTGCGGTAAACGCCGGCGAAGTTACGCCCAGCGCCAATACCACTCCCAAAACAGGGATTAGTTTTCTTGAATGCATTTTTGTCTCCTTGGCCGGAGGAATCTCCAGCGGTTGGAGGTATCCAATAAGTCGGCCGGAGATCGGTCAAGACGCGCAGCACTAGCAACGGAAAGATAGCTCGGGCTGCTCGAGCGAATTTTCAATGCTTTGCACCACGTAAGCGAAGTGCTCGGGATTGTTTTTGAGGTCGAGATTGTCCGCTTCGACGACGAGGCGTTTGCCGATGCGGTAATTTTCCATCCATTCGTCGTAGCAGGTGTTGAGGTGCTCTAGATACGGCGTAGGCATATCGACTTCATAATCCCGACCGCGTTCCCGGATGCGTTCTTTCAAACATTGCACGCCTCGGCGTACATAAACCACCAAGTCAGGCGGAGTCAGAAACTGCGACATCGTCGTGTACAGCTCGTGGTAGTTTTGGTAATCGCGCTCGTCCATCTTGCCGGATTCGCGCAACGCGCGGGCGAAGATATGGGCGTCTTCGTAAATCGAACGATCTTGGATTCCGGAGGATTTCGATGCCGTGATCTGCTGGTGCGCTTGGAAGCGTTTGCTGAGGAAAAAAACCTGCAGCTGCATCGACCAACGATTCATGTCGCCGTAGAAATCGGCAAGGTAAGGGTTTTCCACCACTACTTCGAAATGCGGTTCCCAGCTAAAATGATCGGCTAGTTTTTGCGTGAGGGTGGTTTTACCGGAACCGATGTTACCGGCAATGGCGATAAAGCGTTTTGTACTCATAGTTGTATTATCCAGCAGTCTATTCTTGTTACGGGTGCCGAGGAATCCCGTCAAAACAAATTCCTAACGCGATCCGCCATGGATTCCGGTAGTTATCTGTGGCATTTACCTTTCTCACCGTTTAATTTTGCGCGAGGGGAAAACGAATGGAATGGATACGCGAAGACATCAATACACCCGGTTACGAAAAGGTAACCTACGCCGAGCATAAGCCGAGTGGAATGCGATCGATCATCGCCATCCACAACACTAATCGTGGGCCTGCTTGCGGAGGCCTGCGCTTATTGCCTTACGCGTCCAAGGCCGAGGCTTTGGAAGACGTGTTGCGCCTTTCGAAGGGCATGAGCTACAAGTCGGCGCTGGCCGGAATAGGTTTTGGTGGCGGTAAGAGCGTTCTCATTGGCGATCCCGCCAAGAAAACGCCCGCCATGCTGCATGCTTTTGGAGAATTCGTCGATTCCTTGAAGGGCCGCTATATCGCCGCCAAGGACATGAACATCGATACCCTGGACTTGGCCGAGGTTTACAAGAAAACCAAGCACGTTTTGGGGGCCGAAGGGCAGCCCGGTTCCGGCGGCGATCCGTCTCCACTCACCGCGATCGGTGTGTACCGCTCTATGGAAGCGGCTGCGGAAGTGGCGTTTGGCAAAAAGAGCCTGCACGGTTTGAAGGTATCGTTGCAAGGTTTGGGGCACGTCGGCTATGACCTCGCCGAACGCCTGCACAAAGCTGGCGCTCAGCTTTGGGTAACCGACATTGATGCAGCCGCGATCGAAAAAGCGAAAAAGAACTTGGGCGCGCACGCTGTATCTTTGGACGCTATCTACGACGTGGACTGCGATATTTACTCGCCCTGCGCCCGCGGCGCCACGCTCAATGCCAAAACCATTCCGCGCCTAAAGTGCCGGGCGGTAGTGGGCTGCGCCAATAATCAGTTGGAGAACGATCAGGACGGTTTCCGCTTGGTGGAGCGCGGCATCCTTTACGCACCTGATTTTGTCGTCAATTCCGGCGGTATTATCAATGTGTTCTGTGAGTTCGAGGGGTACAACGCCGATCGCGCCAATCGTTTGGCCAACGCTATTTACGACACGACGCGTGACGTCTTGAAGCGTGCGTTACAGACGAGCAAACCGCCGTTCGTGATGGCCGAAATCATTGCCCAGGAACGTATTAATAATCCGTCGCTCCCGTGATAAAATAAGGGAGTGGAAAACCGACCTAGCTCGGGCCGTCTAACTTTTCTTGGCAATCCCACTCCATGGATAAAGCAGTTTCTGGGAACCCTTCAGAAGACCGGCTCGTTTGAAATCCGTTGGGAGATCAGTCCCTCTCAATACCTCAGTGTTGCCGCGCCCAAGAATCGGGTGGGACTCGTCGTGCTCGAAAATTCTGTCGCTAGCCGGCAGATGATCGAAGCGCTTCGCCAGTCGGGCCGCCACTTGCTTTTCATCTGGGTGGGAAAAGTCTTCACCAAGGAAGACTTGCTCTTTGCCAGCGATATGCGCGTCCACACTGTTTTGGAAGATCCGGTAGCGGAAGATCCTAAGGTGTTGGAAAAGTTCCGCCGCGCTGTCGCGCGTGCCGATGCCGCCGAACGGTCGGAAGATCTGCTTTTCTCCATCAAGACCGTGCTAATCGGTTTAGGGGAGACTGGCGGCGAAGAAATCCAAGAATTGAGAACCGGCTTGTTAAAGCTGGAAAAAACCGCCGCCCGCAACGAATTCACCGGTGCCGCGCAGTCTGGCGGCAGCCAAAGCGCCTTGCCCTTCTATAAATCCCAAGCCTTCGCCGATGCCCTGCTTAGCGTGCAAGATCTGGAGCGTACGGGAATTTTGAACGTGAAATCCAAAACGGGCCTCACGGGGGTAGTCAGCTTTCTACAGGGCCGTCCAGTCTTGGCGACCTGTGGAGAAGCCCATAGTTTGAAAGCTATCTACCGGATGTTCTTGTGGGACCAACCGGAGTTTGTATTCACCCGCCGCGATCCGGGCGAAATGACGGTAGTTGAACAGTTCAGTTTGAGCCTGCGGGATATTTGCCGGGAAGGCGAGGCCCTTCAAGGCCGCTTTGAAAAAATACGCAATCAAGTCCCCCCTCCGCAGATCAAGCTGCAGCTCGTGCCAGCGGCTTTGAATACTAAAACTGCGCTGGCCCGGCCCGAATTCTCCACTTTGTCCTCGGTGGTAGAGCTGAGCAAAGTTTCCTCCATCCTCGACTACAACCCGCTCCCGGACGTCGTGCTGTATGAGTGCCTGATTGGCCTGAAGAAGCATGGCCTTATCCGGGTTGTCGCGGCCTAATAGTCCTCGACCGTCGACACAAAACACTCTACAACTTGCCTTCATGCGGGGATTTTTCGGCAGAGTGTTACGCAAAGCGGTCAATCGCACGGGGCACACCCCGGACGAACTGGCCTATGAAGTATTGCCCCGTTTTCTTCTCGAAATCATCACCCGCTATCTGCGCGTTACCCTAAAAGGCATCTCCAACTTGCCTCGCAAGGGCCCTTACATCCTCATCGCAAACCACAGCGGTTTTATGGGCTTCGACGCCATGATGCTCGCCCACCATGTGAACCAACGGCGCAAAGTCATCCCCCATATTATCGCCCACAAACTTTGGTTTTTTTCGCCGGAGATTTCGGTGGCAGCATCGCGTTTCGGGTTGGTACCCGCGACGTTAGACAACGGCCGAGGAATACTGGACCGCAAAGAGCCGTTGCTACTTTTTCCGGAAGGCGAAGAAGGCAATTTCAAGCCAAGCCGTAAACGCTACCACCTTCGCCGTTTTCGGCGCGGCTTTGTGCGTTTGGCGTTGCAGACCGGGGCCCCCATCGTTCCGGCGGTAGTCATTGGCGCGGAAGAGACGCACCTGACTCTGTCTCAAATCCGCTGGGCCAAAGATCTCATCGGCATCATTATCCCCATTCCTCTCAACGTGATCCCGCTACCCGCCAAGTGGCGAATTGTTTTCTTGAAGCCAATTAAATTGAAGAAGAATCCCGAGAAAGCGAACGACATGGCCTACGTCACCAAAGAGAGCCGCCGCATCCGGCTTCTCGTCCAAAAAGCCATCAACGCCGAACTCAAAAAACGCGAAACGATTTTCCTGTAATCAAAATCTGGCCGTGGTGGCGAACACCAAGTAGTGCAGCCAGGTGAAGTTGTAGATGGTGCTGCTGGCGGCTCCGCCTTCTACCGTGCGATAGCCCGCCGATAGTTCGATTTCTGGAGTCGCCTGCCAGCCGGCTTGGAGGGTGATATCAAACGCCCGACCTTGCGGGGCGGCTAGTCCATCCATGTCGAAAATCAGACGCCAGTCATCGGCAAACCGGTAGTTGGCGGCGAAGTGGATGAGCGGGACGAAGCCAACATTTTTGCTTTCACTCGCGGTTGCACCCTGAGACAGCGCGATTTTAGCGTCCCGGATCTTTCCTGTAAAACCGACGTACCAATCCCAGTTGTCGGATTTGTAAAATTTGTACCGGTAAGTCAGACGGTACGAATTGAATTGATAGGTCGCGCTCAGCGGCGTTCCAGCAGGGTAGGTGCTGCCGGCAAAATCGATATTTTGCCCAAAGGTGCCGGAGGCGGTGACACTGAAAGGGGCGAAGAGAGCACGGAGGCCATGGCGATCGTTGAAGTCGTATCCGGCGTACACCCGGTAGGCGACAAACGGACCAGAGCTAGCGCTGACCAAACTAAAGCGTGTGCCGGAGCTGATGGGAATTTCGACGTCATTGCGGCTCTGCCAGACCGGTCCGAGCTCCACCGTGGCGGTGAAGTTGGCGGAGGCAATGGCGGAAGTGAACATCCAGGCGAAAGCTGCGGCGCGAATCATAAGGTACCCCTCGGAGATAGCGAAAATTGTAACATGCAGTCCGCCGTAAAACCCTAGCAGTTCGAAAACCGGACGGAGCGAAGGAGCGGCAGGCTGGGTGATTTTGGCCTCCGATCTGCATCGTGCGCGGCATGGTTGTCCGTACTCAAAGTGCTACGCATTCTGGTTCCGAAGGGGTCGTTGTTGAAATTGAAGCTACGCTGCAGAAAGCATTGCCTCAGATCATCGTGACCGGCTTGCCCGGGGACGTGGTGCGCGAAAGCCGAGAACGCATCCGCGCTTGTTTATCGGCGCTGGGCTTCGACGTGCCGTCTTCACGGTTAGTCGTGCATCTCTCTCCCGCCACCGCCAAGAAGCAAGGCAGCCAATTGGATTTGGGTGTTGCCGTGGCGATGCTCGCTGCCGAGGGAATTTTGAAACCTCGGCATGCGATTGAGTCCATCGGCTTTTTGGGAGAGCTTTGCATGGATGGGAGAATCCGCGGCGTTCAGGGCGCGCTGGCGTTGGCCGAAGCGCTCCTTAAGCTTAGTGATCTTCAGTGGCTTTTTGTGCCGCAGGAGAACGCTGCGGAAACCGCACTGCTTGCCTCGCCTCGCATCCGACCTGTGCAGAGTCTTTCTCAGGTCTTAATGATTTTGGAAAGTAAGACGCCTCCGCCGGAGGTGCTTTCCGATCCTTTTGTCCCCGAAGCCGCGCAGCCTGATCCCGCTTTGGATCGGATTCAGGGACAGCGGCTCGCCAAACGTGCTTTGCAAGTAGCGCTGGCGGGCCGCCACCATCTTCTCCTCGTGGGTCCGCCGGGGGTCGGTAAGAGCTTGTTGGCCAAGGCCGCACCCTCTCTCTTACCGCCGTTGGAAAAAGCGGAACTCATGGAGCTAGTGAAGAATCAGGGTTTCTTCGACCCGGACCAAGCCGGCTTCGGCCGCCGCCCCTTCCGCAGCCCGCACCATGGCGTCTCCGCTGCTGGCTTACTGGGTGGAGGTACCGGAACTGTGCTGGCGGGTGAAGTCACGCTGGCGCATGGCGGAATTCTTTTCTTAGACGAGCTGCCGGAGTTTCGCAAAGATGCGCTGGAGGGGTTGCGAGAGCCGCTGCAGTCGGGAGAAATTCACTTAAACCGGGTGGGCTCGCGTTTTACTCTTCCCGCCCGTTTTCTCCTCATTGCTGCCATGAATCCTTGCCCTTGTGGTTTCGATCAAGATCCCCGACAGAAATGCAGTTGCGCGCCCGATCGGCCTTTGGCCTACCGGCGAAAAATCTCCGGCCCGATTTACGATCGCTTGGATCTTTGTGTTTTTCTCCGAGCCCCGTTGCAAGCTAGTGAGGCGGTGGATACGCCCCACACGGAGTTGCGACAAGGAGTGCAACGGGCCCAGGCAATTCAAAAAGCTAGATACGGTTCGGACCGGGTGCTCAACGCCGATGCTGAAGTGGACGTGGAATCGGGCCCTTTTCAGTTGGAGGCAGGTTCCCGTGCTTGGCTCGACGCCCTTTGCTCTCAGGAATACATCAGTTTTCGATCGTTGCACAAAACCATCCGGGTGGCTCGCACCGTGGCGGACCTGGACGGCGAGTCGGCCATTTCTGTCGATAGTTTGCGGGAAGCGTGGGATCTGCGGTGTCGCGATTTAGCCACTTGGCGCTAAGCGCGCTCGATCTGGTACTTTCCGATCTTTTTCACTCCACGTGCTTGGGGTGTGACAGTTTGTCGCGCACACCTCTCTGCGCACGCTGCCATTGGTTTCCATGGTTGCCCGAGCAGGCCGGTAGTCCAGCGCAAGCGGCTTTGGATTTCCAGGAGCCTTGGCGCGAGGTATTGCACCGCATTAAGTTCGGCAAGCACCGGGAACTTTTGAGACTTTTTCGTCCGGTCGTAGCCGCGTTTGATTTCGGTTTTGTCCCGCCCGAAGCTTGGGTGGTACCCGTTCCGATTCATGCTTCCACCTTGCGCACTCGAGGTTTCAACCAAAGCGAAACCCTGGCTTACTGGGTAGCCCAGTCCGAAGGACTTCGGTTTGCTCCCGACAGCCTGGTGAAGCGACGCGCCACAGAAAACCAGAGCACCCTAAACGCCGAGAAGCGGGCCTCCAACTTAGTGGGCTCTTTTGAATGGCGGGATCGCCGTCCGGCACCCGCTGCTGTGTTGCTGGTAGACGACGTCTTCACCACCGGAGCGACCTACCAGGCCTGTTCGGACGCGCTGCGCCGAGCCGGAACGGAAGCGCCGTTGATCTGGACTCTATTTCGAGCCAAAGGACAGGGAAATTAAGGAATTCGTTGGGAAATACCGAAGAGACCTAATGGAGGGCTCTGTCATTTCATTATGAATTCCACGGCACAAAAGCAGGAAAGACCGGTCACGCGACGGGAAGCAGAGCGCAGCAACAGCGCTCAGCTTCACCCGGTGAAGATGGTCGTGCGTGTAGGCACGCAGCAGTTCGCAGCGGAAGTGGTGAACTACCACTACAAAGGCGCCTGTTTAAAATTCGATCCGGTGCCAGAGCAGCTCTTGGAGCAAATCGATCAGGGCGTCGTGATGATGGATTTCTATCTCGGGCAGCGGTGCGCGCGCCGAGAAGTTTCCTACCGATTGGCTTGGGAAAGCTTAGCCCAAGACAAAATGATCGGGATTGAGTTCCTCGGCGCCACCGGCGAATTTATGCCGCGGCAGCCGCGTTATGCCGTGCACCCCGAATTTTCTCCGCAAATCACAGCGACGGATCCCATGGATCCAAACCGAAGCGTTTTCTTCCGTGTGCAGAATATTTCGGAATCCGGCATGCTTTTGGTGTCGTCGCTTTCCAATAAACATCTGCTGCCAGGACTCTCGCTGAAAAAATGCCAGCTCAGTATCCCCGGACAAAAAACGATCGAGGTCTCACTTTTTGTCGCCAATTGTCGCCGCTCGGATATTCCGGGAATGTTCGAGTTGGGAACGTCGGTGGATGGCAATCGAGACTTGTATGCGGCGGCCACCCGTCAGTACATCTCGCTCTTAGCCCCGATGGAAGAAACTACCCGCAATGAATCCGAGCCGGTAGTGCTCAGCAAGAAACTCAAACAGGGCATCACATACCAAATTGTTGATACTCAGGCCGAGTACGAAAAAGTTCTCAAACTTCGCTACGCCGCTTACGCAAGCCACGGGAAAACGAAGCCTGGTGCCACTTGGAACGATCAAGGCGAGGGTTTAGCAAATGAAGGGGTCATTCTGGCGGGTTACTTGGGCTCGCGCTTGATTTGCTCGGTGGAGCTGCGTTTTGGCGATTCCAAAACCGCATTCCGCATCGCCAAGTACTTTCCGGACCACCGAGTGCCGATGGAGATTTCCGCGCGTACGGTGGAAATTAATAAGCTGGCGGTGCATCCCAAAGCCCAGGGCTCAGATATCTTCTTGGGCATTTTTCAAAAAATGCACAGTATTTTAGTCACTCGCGGTGGCTACGACGTGCTTATTGCGGCTACGGACAAGCTCGCACCGCTCTATCTGCGCATGGGTTTCAATCGCACAGAGTGGAAAGTTCCACACCCGCATTTAGAAAATCAGTCGCTCAACATTCTGCTTCTACCGCACCAACGCTACGTCGACGCTAAGCAGATCAACCCCGTGGCCTGGGTAGCCATTTACGATGCCACCCAGCGCTTCTTGGAATCGGTCGGAGTCGCCAAGCCCCTCAGCCAAAGCTGGCTGCACCGGGCGAAACGCAGAACGGGTTTCACCATCAAGCGCTGGATGGACAAGCGCAAGGGCCAAGTCGCGGATCGTCGTCCGGAGGCTGAGAAGAATGGCCCCAGTACAAGCAGTTTCATTGATCCCAAATGGACGTCCCAGCACATTATCGCCCCGATCATGATGCCGTATATTTTGGAAGCAGAAGCCATGATTGGGGTCGACAAAGTAGATTCCATCTTGGGCCGCATCGGTGTGCCCCGCAGTTTCCTGAGCCGCACGGCGAATTGGCTGAGCGTGGCGTTCTTGGATGAGTTCATCGACCAGTTCAAACAATTTGGAGACATTGCCGAGCTTAGTCGCCGTTCCGGTAGCCGTTCTTTGCAGCTGGATCAAATTGGCGTGAAGTACTACCTACTAAAGCACTTTGTGACCCCCAAGCAGACTTTCCTCTCCACCGAAAAGATTCTGCCGACTTTCAATCGCACCCGTTCGTATCGCTTGCTGTCGATATCGGATTCCGGTTGCACGATCGCGATTGGATCGGTGCCCGGCTTCCCGCTGCCAAAGCACCGTGAATCATGCTTGAACTGGCAGGCGAACTTGGAAGCCTGCTTCAATATTATGACTGGTACTGTGGGCACGGTCCAAAAACTGGCCTGTTGCTACGACGGCGCCCCGGAGTGCTTGTACCAAGTAAGCTGGGCCCAGGCGCACCGGCTCTTGCCTACTGTGATTTTCGGCGTATGCGTTACGGCAGCTCTGTTTGGAATTGCTTGGATTTCCTCGTATTACGTTCAAACGGTTTCATTCGCGGCAGTGGTCTCAGGTGCGCTAGCTTTGGGCGCCATGGCGGCGGGCTTGCGCGAAGCTCTCTTACGGCGATGGGACAGCAGTTCGTTCACTCTCGAGTTTGCGCGCTTGGAGCAAGAAGCCACCGAAAAATATTCCGAACTTCAGGCCGCAAAAACAGCGCTCGATGAACGATACCGAGAGGCCCGCCTTTTGGAAGAAACTGCCAAAACTATTCAGGCGAGTAACGAACTTTCCACGATATTGAAAGTATCGCTCGATGCGATTTGCGCTAACTTCAACTTCGACCGCGCATTTGTAATGTTGGCAGACGAGAAGCGGGAAAAACTACGTACTTCAGCAGTGGCATTCATCAAGGAAGGCGTGGAAGCCATCTGGGGCTTCCAGGTTGATGTTTCCAACCAACGGACGAACTCCATTTTCATCTCTTCGGTCTTTCACACCGGGAATCCGGTCTTGATTGACTCGATTGAGCCGCATTTTTTCCAGTTCAACGAGGTTTCTCAGAAACTCATTCAGCGACTGGGCACCAAAGGCTTTATCTTAGTGCCGATCCCTTCAGCGTCGGGGCAGTGCTGGGGAGTTCTGATAGCCGATAAAACATCACCGGACAAGGTGCTCAACCGCACCGACCTAACGCTGTTGCAGCGTATGGCTCAGCACTTGGGTATCGCGCTGGATAAGCAAGCCACCTTGGATCATGAGCGGAACGTCCGACTGCTTTTCCAGAAGTACGTTCCGTCGCAGATCTTGAACCAAATCCAGCCCGGTCAAAGCGCTACGCTGGGTGGCCAATCCCGCAAGATTGCATGCTTGTTTTTTGATATCCGCGACTTCACTGAGATATCCGATACGCTACCGCCACAGGTTACTCTGGATCTGTTGAACAAAGTGTTTTCCGTCATTCAAGACACGGTGGCCACCAATAACGGCTGGATCGATAAGTTCCTGGGCGACGGCGCGCTGGTGACATGGGGTACGGTGGGCGAGCCCATGGATCATACCCGCAAGGCCGTGGATACGGCCTTCCAAATCTTGGATGAGTTGGAAAAATTGAACACCGTTTTCTCCGCCCAAGGGCTGCCCGCAATCCGAATTGGAATTGGGTTGAATTGCGGCCCCGCGATCGTGGGCAATATTGGCGCCCAGTCGCGCATGGAGTTCACCAGCATCGGAGGCACCATTAATGTGGCCTCCCGCCTGGAGAACATCACGAAAGAATTAAATGCCGCGCTGGTGGTTTCAGAGGCTGTATTGGAAGAGTTGGACCCCGCTACGCGCGCCCGCTTCGCCGTAGTGAGAGGCGTTAGCATTCGTGGAATTGCCAGACCGATGTCTGTAGGGATTTACCCCATTGTCAAATCGAAGGAAGCCAAATGAACCGACTCTTAGAACGCGTCCGCCAAGCTCAGAGACTTTTCAAAGAACGTCTGGAGCTGGTAGCGGCTACCAAAGATGGCCTCACCGAGGCGCAGTACATTCGCTACCTGACGATGCAATACCATCTGACGAATGGAGTGCAACGGCACTTCTTCCGTATTGCGGCGCACCCAGACTTGGCGCGACGGCGTTCATTCCGCAAGTTTCTATTGTCGTTTGGTAATGAAGAAGAACTCCACTTCGAAATCGCGCGTGCGGATTTGAAGCAACTAGGCCATGAGCCTTCGGATTGTCCGCTGGATGTCACGCTGTGGTGGGCTTACTTTAACTCAGTCGTCGATCAACGCCCATTCTTGCGACTAGGCGGCACTGCGGTTTTAGAGAACATCGCTGGGGCATCGGGTCCAACCATCCAAGCTTTATTCGCGCGTGCACCGTATCTCACACCGAAGAACAGCAAGTTTTTGGTCATGCACCAACACGACGAAAGCCTGCCCCACGGGGATCAAATTCTCGATGCGCTGAAAGAAGCTAATCTAGAACCTCACCACCTGAACGACTTAGTAAAAGGCGCTGAAATAGCGACGGTACTTTACCTGCGCATGTGTGAGTGGGCATTGCGACTAGACAAAACAGAAACCGCCGATTTCGGTACCGGACTTATCGCCGCCTAAACGATGCCCGGCTTTCCGAATCGAAAACCCGAGCACGTAAGGCACTTCACCAAAAAAAAGGGGGATGCGGTTTAAGCCGCATCCCCCAAACTGCTTTTGAGATTTCTACTTAAGCTGCGCGTTCAGCAGACTTCGCGGTGCGCGCTGCCGGAGTAGTTTCGGTGGAGGCCACCGCCGGCGTATTGCTTTTGGGAACATTCTTCGCCCATTCAATCGGGTCGTTGACTAGTGCGTGTTTCAGCACATCGGTCAGGTCTTTGGCGAAGTAGAACTTCAACTTCTTGCGGAACTCTTTCGGCACATCGTACAGGTCCTTGTGATTCCGCTCGGGGACGATGATGGTTTTGATGCCGTGGCGCATGGCCGCGAGCGTCTTTTCCTTCAACCCGCCGATGGGAAGAACCTTACCGCGCAGAGTAACTTCACCCGTCATCGCGACATCCCGGCTAACCGGATTGCCCGTGAGCAGCGAAACCAAAGCGGTACCGATCGTCACACCAGCAGAGGGACCGTCTTTCGGAATCGCGCCTTGCGGCACGTGTACGTGGATCTCGAAGTTCGCGAATACTGATTCATCGATGCCGAACATGGATGCTTTGCTACGAATGTAAGAGAGGGCCGCGTGCGCCGATTCTTTCATTACATCGCCGAGAGAACCCGTCAGGACTAATCCACCACCGGCTTTACGCATGAGCGTCGTTTCGATGTTGAGGATTTCGCCACCGAACTGAGTCCAAGCGAGTCCGGTAACTACGCCCACTTCGTCGTGGCTGCGTTCTTCCTCGGGAATGAACCGCGGAGGACCGAGCAACTTCGGGATGGACGCCGGCGTAACCACTTCTTTACCTTTGGTTTCACCGGAGGCGACCTTGCGGGCGACTTTGCGGCAAACCGCGGCGATATGCCGCTCGAGATTACGTAAACCGGCTTCTTGGGTGTATTCGTCAACGATGCGTTTGAGCGCGCCTTCGGAGAATTCAATCTCTTCGGGCTTGAGGCCGTTTTCTTCGATTTGTTTACGAATCAAGAACCGCTCGGCGATCTGTACTTTGTCTTCTTGGCTGTAACCCGACAACTGGATGACTTCCATGCGATCCCGAAGAGCGGAGGGCACAGTATCCATCAAGTTGGCCGTGGCCACGAACATGATGTTAGATAGATCGTAGGGCAGATTCAGGTAATGATCGCGGAAGCTGAAGTTTTGCTCGGGGTCGAGCACTTCGAGCAGGGCAGACGCCGGGTCGCCCCGGAAATCCGCACCCAACTTATCGATTTCGTCCAAGACGAAAATCGGGTTGCTGGCGCCGGCTTGTTTCAAACCCTGGATAATTCGACCCGGCATCGCGCCTACATAAGTACGGCGATGACCACGGATATCGGCTTCATCCCGAACTCCGCCGAGCGAGATCCGCACAAACTTGCGGCCCATCGCCCGTGCAATCGATTTACCCAAACTGGTCTTACCCACGCCCGGAGGTCCGACGAAGCAAAGAATCGGGCCTTTCATTTTGGGCTTGAGCTTGCGCACCGCGAGGAACTCGAGGATGCGCTCTTTAATTTTTTCTAAGTCGAAGTGATCGTGGTCGAGGATTTTCTGGGCTTCTTTCAAGTCCAGGCTATCTTCGGTCATGCGACCCCACGGCAAGTCCGTGAGCCAATCCAAGTACGTGCGCACAATGGTTGCTTCGCTCGCGTCTTGGTGCATGCGCTCCAACCGGCCCGCTTGTTTGAGGGCTTCTTCGCGCACTTCGTCGGGCATTTTTGCCGCGTCGATTTTGCTACGGAGGTCGGTGATCTCTTCGCTTTTGGATTCGGTGTCGCCGAGTTCGTTCTTGATGGCCCGAATTTGCTCGCGCAAGAAATACTCGCGCTGGCTCTTGGTCATCTCGTCACGAGCCTGGGAGCGAATGCGTGCCTGCATCGCGAGGATTTCGAGTTCCTTCACCAGGATATCGTTAACGCGTTTCAAACGATCTACGGGATCAAACAATTCGAGGATTTCTTGGCCTTCGTTTACTTTGAGGCCCAAGTTGCTTGCCACTAAATCGGCAAGGCGTCCGGCATCGGCGATATCGTCGACAACCATCAAGATGTCGGGAGAGAGCATGCGGCCCATGGAGATAACTTTCTCCAGCTGCTCTTTCACTGTACGCATCATCGCTTCAACTTCGAGGTTGTCACGAGTGGCGTTGGTTTCTTTGATCTGTTTTACCCGAGCTTTGAAGAACGGCTTTTCCTGTGTGAAATCTTGCAGGGTGCCTTTCGTCAGACCTTGGACGAGGATCTTCACCCGGCCATCCGGAAGCTTGCGCATCCGCATGATCATCGCGATAGTTCCCACCGTATAGATGGAATCTGCGCTCGGATTCTCGTCGGTGATTTCCCGCTGTGCAGCTAAGAAAATCAGGCGATCCTTGGCCAGCGCTTCGTTGACGGCCCGAATGGAGGGCTCGCGTCCGACGAAGAGCGGAAGGATCATGTAGGGGTAAACAACCACGTCCCGCACCGGGAGTAGTGGAAGTTCCTCGGGGATGACAAGTTCTTCGTTTTCCGAGAACTCGTTAGGCATGTATCACCTTCAGCTAGTAGGTTTTTCCGCGGTAAATATCGCTACCATTCTCTCTATCGGTGATCCGAAGTGCGGCCTTGAGCTTAAGTTCTGGACTCCGTTAGCTTTTTCTAACACGGAGCGTCGTGCGTGGATTCAGCCCACCGTCCCGGCGTCTGTCCGCTGCGGTTCGTCTGGGTGAGGCGCCCCAGGGGTCATCCTAACGATCGTTTCTTCGTCGATATGAGATCGTTTTGCGCCTTCGTACCTAGCACGCCCCCGGGGGCGCCTCCCCCAAACGCCCCACAGCTACCAGTCGCCGGGACGGTGGGTTGAATCCACGCTCGACGATACATTTCAGGAGAATCAACGGCGTTGGGAGTGGGGGGATTCCGAAAAGCGACTGGACACTTTCGGAATCCTTGTTTCGGAGTCCGGGACTGTGCGGTTTAGGGAAAGGTCTCTCTGGATTGGATTTCCTGGTCGCGGGTGGCCGGGTTGGAGCGCGTCCCCCTGGGGACGTGCTTGGTACGAAGGCTGGATCGATCCAGAGTCGACTCAAAAGTGGGCGTTAGGATGGCCCCAGGGGGACGTGATCCAAGCCGGACGGGCCCCGTTTCCAGGAAATCCAATCCAGAGAGGAAGGTCCTTCAAGGGGGCAATCCCTGCTTTAGGCGAAGGCTTTTTGCTGCAGTTCTTGGGCTTCTTTACAACGGATGCAGTATTCCGCGGTGGGTTGGATTTCTAAGCGTTTGGGTTCGATTGGTTCTTCGCAGGACTCGCAAACGCCGTACAAGCCGTCTTCGATCTTGGCTAGCGCCTCTTCGATTTTCTGCAGCGTGTTACGCTCGCGGTCCCGCAGTCTTAAGCTGACGCTTTGGTTGAGTTCAACCTGGGCGAGATCCACTTCATCTGCGAGATCGTCGGTGCTCAGCGTCAAGTCGGTGTTTTTGTTCTTCTGAGTGTGGTTTAGCAGACGCGATTTTTCTTCACGTAGCTGTTCGGCGAACTTGGTTAAGTCCTTCTTCTTCATGACGGCAGTGCTCCTTTCGCAAGACGGGCTTGCGAAGTTGAGTGTGGCTTGTCGCTGACTAATACTGATTGGGTATGAAAACTAGAAACTAGGTAGAGTAATACTTACCTGATTGTAGCATCCGTGAAGTTGAAAGAAAACGATCGCGTATGTGACGACGCGTTACTGTTCGACGATATTACCGCCCGGCACGAGACTGAGGATCGGCAGCAAGCGCAAAGCGATGCGGCTGGGATCCATCGATAAAACCCCGAGGGGGCTTTCGAATTTCGTGAGTGCGGCTAGTTCGGATACTGCGCTGTTGCGGCTCCCAGCGCTGGAGCGCGCGGCTTTAGCGACCAGCTCGAAGGCTTCATACGCTTGGGCCGCCAAAAGATCCGGCATGTTGCCGTAGGCTTCGGCATATTGGCGAACGAACTCTCTTTGCTTGGCGTTGTTCGAGGTCAAAATCAAACCAGCCGGAAAAAGTGCGCCTTCTACCAAGCGGCCACCCCGTTTGTAGAGCTGGTCGCTATTCCACTCGCTCGTACCCAGCAACGTGATTCCGGAAACGTCGAAGTAAGCGAGGCTGGCTGCGATCTGGGCGGCCGCGCGCGGGCCATCCGGCAAAAAAACAGCATCGAAATCGACCACCGGCGGAAGTCGCGCCTTGCTAGGACGATGGGTTTTTTCCGTCTGTTCCTTGATAAAGGTGTCGAGCTTAGCCGACTCCATTTTGCGGTAACGTGGATCGCTCACACCGGCGAGTTTTTGCACCGGGGCCTGGAAATCTTTGGTGTCGGGCGGGTAGGTTTCGTAGCCCACAATGCGGCCACCCAACTTATTGGCCACCGCCGTGAATTCACTCGCCATGTCTTCGCCGAAGGCATTCTCGGGGGCGAGGATCGCAAAACGCCGAAAATGTTTTTCTTGGATGCAGTGCTTTACCAAGTTTTCCATTTGAACGCGGGGCGTGAGCGCGTTTTGGAAGAGGTATGCCCCGCGTTCGGAGATGCCTTCCTTGCCGGTGAGGGAAAGATCGAGCACGCCCAATTCCTGCGCTTTATCGCCTGCAGCTAGAGATTCCTTGTAGCTGATGGGGCCGATGATCCCGATCACGTTGTGCTCTGTCACAAGTTTTTCTACCGCCTGCGCAGCAGTTGCGGGATTGGAGCCCGAATCTTCCACGAAGATTTCAAAGTTTTGGCCGTCATTACGAAACACGCCCGCAGCGAGCAAAATGCCGTCCAACGCTTTCTTCCCATAGGGTCCCAGGGATCCGGAGAGCGGCAAAACCACGCCTAAGTGAGAGCGATCGGTAGCGCCGGAAGAGGCGGTAAGTTCCGCCGCCGCGGCACCGGGTGTGATGTCGCTAGCAAGTGGCGCGACGCCCGGCATGGCCATCGAAGTCGCTGGCGCGGCTTGGGCGGACAATGCAGCGATACGCTCTCCCAGCTTGGCTTTCACTGCAGGGTCGGAAGTCTGGGACATCAGGCCGTTGAGTTCTTCTGCCGACATCATCTGGTTGATGTGGTTGGAAATGGTCGCTTCCAATGGCGGACGGCGCGCCCCGTCGACGGGAATTTGCAGCTGGGCGGTGTGGTACGCCACCACGGCCCCGTGATTGCCAACCGCGCCGGCTGATTGAGCGGCCAGCTGGTACAAAACATCTGCGCGTTTGGTGCCTTGGGCTCGGATCAATTCTGGTTTCAAATGGCGGAGCGTGTCGAATGCTTTGTCGTAGTGGCCTTGTTGGTACTCGGAAGCCGCCAAATTGTAGGAAACATCGAAAGTGAGATCAGAAGTGGGAAAGTTGACTAAGAACGCCTGAAATTCGGCGCTCGCCTGCGGATAATTGTTGGTTTGGTAGAAAATGCTGCCCAAACGGTAAGAAGAAATCTGAGCGGCCGCGCCCCCGGGGAACTTGGTTTTCAGAGTTCGGTAACCGTCGGCCGCGACTTTGAATTTCTTTGCCTTGAAAGCGCGCTCAGACTGCACGAAAAGCGACCGGGCCTGCGGTTCGACTTGCAGCGACTTTAACGCGCTGTCGTCCGAAAGAGCCGCTGCCGCTTGCTCTTTGGTTTGTGGTCCAGAGGCGCAACCGACTAGTAGTAAACCGAGTACCGCGAAAACCTGGGCGCTGTTTTTCACTTCTGGCTCTCTTTGAACTTTTGCAGAAACTGGTCAACAGCTGGGTGCGTTCCGCGGCCGTCCTCGGCGGCGAACTCTTTTAGAAGTTCGCGCTGGCGCGAAGATAGCTTGCTGGGCGTTTCCACCAGCACGCGAATGACTAAGTCACCCGAGCCGTTGCCGTTCAGCCGTTTAATCCCTTTGCCGCGCAGCTTCAGAATCTCTCCCGATTGGGTCCCTGCCGGGATCGAGATTTCCGTGGAGCCGCCCAGTGTGGGGATTTCAATCTTAGCGCCGATAGCGGCCTGCACAAAGTTAATCGGCAAGTCCAGGATCAAGTGTTCTCCCTCGCGCCTGAACAGTGGGTGTTCCTTAACCCGCACGTGAACGTAGAGATCGCCCGGTCGACCGCCCGGCTCGGCGGCCTCGCCTTCGCCACGCAAGCGCATGCGCTGGTCGGAATCGATTCCGGCGGGGATCTTTACCTCCACCGACGCAGGGCTCTTGGTGCGTCCCCGGCCTTTGCACTTGGGGCAATGATCGGTGATGACGACCCCGCGGCCTTGGCACGCGGAGCAAGTTCGCGAAAGGGTGAAAAAACCCTGGTTGAAATGCATTTGGCCCGAGCCACGGCAGGTGCTGCACTTATGCGGCGTAGTGCCGGCTTTGGCGCCAGTGCCTTTGCAAGTTCCGCAGGCGTTTTCGCGTTCGAAGGTGATGTTTTTTTCCACGCCGAACGCGGCTTCCTCGAAACTTACTTCGAGGTTGTAACGCAAGTCGACGCCCGATGCGCTAGCCGCAGCGCCCTGGTTACCGAAAATGTCGCTAAAAATATTGTCGAAGATGTCGGAGAAATTGCCGCTAAAGCCCCCGCCTCCGCCGCCAAACCCACCCCCGCCTAGCCCGGCGTGTCCAAATTGATCATAGGCGGCGCGTTTCTGGGCATCGCTGAGAACCTGGTAGGCTTCGTTGATTTCCTTGAAGCGGACTTCCGCGGTTTGATCACCGGGGTTGCGATCGGGGTGGTACTGGATAGCGAGTTTGCGGTACGCCTTTTTTAGTTCGTCGTCGGAAGCAGTGCGTTCAACGATCAAAATTTCGTAATAGTCGCGTTTTGACATAAATTATTGCGCGATACCAACGACCACTTTGGCCGGCTTTAAACAGCGGCCCTGCAGCATGCAACCGCGTTGCACTACTGCAACAATGGTATCGACTTTGTCGTCTGCTACTGGCGCCTGGGAAATGGCCTCGTGTTGAGCGGGATCGAATTTATCGCCCACTGTTCCGACCAATTCTACACCGAATCGGCTCAAAAGATGAACGAGCTCCCGGTGGGTCATTTCGATTCCCGTGTAGAAACTCTTGGCTTCTTCCTTCTCTTTCAAAGGCGCGCCGGAGGCCAGGGCACGATCGAAAAGATCGACGATAGTGAGCAGTTCCCCAAAAACTTTTTCGTTAGCGAAACGGATAGCGTTGTCTTGCTCGCGCAAAAGACGGCGCTTCACGTTGTCAAAATCGGCGCGTAGGTACAGGAGCTCCTCTCGCAGTTTTTGCTCGGCTCCTCCGCCGTTACTGGCCGTTTCCTTGACGACGGTTTGTTCTGCTTCGGTTTCCGAAACTTCTTCGTTTTTTTCTTCAGCGTTCATTGCGACTCCACTTTATGCCGGTACCGGCCTTTATATTCAGGTTCTCCAGCTTTCACACTGCGGATCACTTGCTCCAGCAGGCCGTGCAGTGTGTTTACGTCCTTAAAGTAGGGCGGTAACTGGGACAAAATTTCTTCCAACCGCGGCCGCATCTTATAGGGATCGCCGGGCAACACAAAGCCCACTGCCTCCGCCATTCCCACAAAATGCGATATCAGCCGGTCCCTTTGGGATCGGCCGTCCGATTTGCGATCGGCCCAGTCTTGGGTCAGCTGCCGATTGAGTTCATAACTAAAGATTAGGACTGCTTGGGACAAATTCAAGGACCGGTACTCAGCCGAGGAGTCGATTTTAACGACCCAGTCGCAGAGTTCGATGTCGTCGTTGGAAAGGCCATCCGCTTCGGGGCCAAAAACAAAAACGATATCCGACACTTCACCTGCTTGGACTTTACCCACCGCGCGCTCCACCGCTGTGTGAACGGGCAGCGGGTGCGGGCGGTTGGCCGAGCCGGCGCGGGCCGTGGCGGCTAAAAGCAGGGGTTTACCATCCGGGATGGCGGCTTTCAGCGAATCGAAAAACAGCGCGTCATCTAGTCGGTTCTTGGCGTGTTTGGCCATGCGCCAGGCTTCGGCATTGAGGATTTGGCGGTTGCCCACGATGCGCAACGATCCACAAACGCCCATATTGGCGATCGCCCGGGCAGCGGATCCCACATTTCCGCCGTACTCGGGGTTCACCAAGATCACATGGACCTTTTCCCGCGGGAATTCACAGGTGCTGTGGAAAACTTTATAGGGTGTGTTCTCGTGCAAAAATCGACCGCCATTTCCTGGGTTGGTTCAGAAAACAGAGTGGATCTAATACCTTATTTGAGGGGGGTAACCAAGTGCGGAATAGACACTTCGGGCGGTATTTCAGCGGTCCACTAGGAGTTATCCACAGGCTGTGGATAACTTTTCAGGTCATCTTCCCGGCCGGAATGTTCACCGTGGCGTCGAAACAAAAGCGGTAAAGCTCAACAATTTGGACCATTTAATTTTTAGACCTAAATCCTGTCAATGGCGTTTTAGCGAAATGATCAAGACTCAAGCGGAGTAAGGCTTTCCGAGGATTCTCCCTCGTCGAAAAAGCCCATCTGTTTGGCGTGCTGCTCTAACGCCGTGTGTCTAGCTTTGTTGCCGCGCTGGGATTGGGTTTCCAGCAGGCCCTGGATGTCTCGCGCCCGCACCAGCACTTCCGAAGGCAAGCCAGCCAACTTCGCGACCTCGATTCCGTAACTGCGGTTGCAAATTCCGGGGCCTAACTTGTAGAGGAAAACGACCTCGTCCTTCCACTTCTCCACCAAAACATTGGCGTTCTTTACGCCCGGCAAAGCCATTTCCAGTGCGGTGATTTCATGAAAGTGGGTGGCAAAGAGCGTCTTGGCGCGCACCACATTGTGCAGGTGTTCGAGTAGCGACCAAGCCAGCGAGAGCCCATCGTACGTGCTGGTTCCCCGCCCAATTTCATCAATCAAGATCAAGCTCTGGGGGGTAGCGGTTTTGAGGATGCGCGCCACTTCCGTCATTTCCACCATGAAGGTGGAACGGCCTCGGGCCAAATCATCCGAACTGCCAATGCGAGTGAAGATGGCGTCTAGAATCGGCAAGTCCGCGCGCGCGGCGGGCACAAAGCTGCCCGCTTGCGCCAAGACGCATGTGAGCGCCACTTGGCGCATGATGGTGGATTTACCGCCCATGTTTGGACCGGTAATGATGATAGTGCGCGAGGTCTCGGGGCAGAGGCGAATCGAGTTAGGAACAAACTGGCCGACCGGAAGTAACGCCTCGACCACCGGATGCCGGCCCTCGTCGATTGCCAGTAGCGACTGCGTGTTGAAACGGGGCCGTTGGTACCCTCGCTCGCGAGCGGTGCAGGCAAAGCCTTGCAGAATATCGATCTCCGCAATCAAACGCGCATTCGTCGACAGAATGGGCGTTAACTCGGCCACCTTGCGACGGGTTTCCAAGAACAGCGACTCTTCAATGGTTTTGAGCCGGTGGTCGGCGCTGATAACTTTTTCTTCAAACGATTTTAATTCCTCGGTGATGAAACGCTCACCGGTGGAGATGGTTTGCTTGCGGGTGTAGTCGCTGGGAACTTTGGCTAAGTAAGAGTTGGTGATTTCGATGGTGTAGCCAAACACCCGATTGAATTTGATCTTGAGTGAGCTGATTCCCGTACGGGCACGCTCGCGCTCTTCCATAGCGGCGATGGTGCCCTTGGCATCCTGGGACAGCCCTCGATACTCCGCGATTTGAGGGTGAAAACTCGATTTGAAAATTCCGCCTTCGCGAAACGTTCCCGGAGCTTGGTCTTCCAATGCTTCTTGCAATAGGGCGGTGAGTTCGATCAATGGATCGATTTTGCCGCCGATATCCGCCAATGCTTTGCAGGGACTTTTGATCAAGCGGTGTCGCAACTCGGGTAACTGTAGGAGCACTTCGCGAATGGCAACCAAATCTCGGGGCATCGCCAAGCCCAGAGCCGTCTTGGTGCTTAGGCGCTCCAAGTCGCGCATGGGTTTGAGCAAAGTACGCAAACAGTCGGCGAGTTCGGCGCCATTGACCAGACTCTCTACCGCGTTATGGCGGGCTTCCAAGGTGGCGGCGTCGCGGCTGGGTTGACTGAGCCAATCACGCAAGAGACGGCGGCCCATGGGCGTGACGGTTTCGTCGATAGTTTGAGCTAAGCTGCGGCCGCCTTCTGCGGCGGGTCGAGTGATTTCGAGCGCAGCTAATGTGACGCTATCCAAAACCATTTTGGCGGAAGAAAAAAGCGAGAGCGGCTCGCCGAAAGTCGGCAGGCTATCGGTTTTTTGGGTCTCGGCTAAGTAGAGCATCAACGCGGCTTGGGCGTTGGCGGCGGCGTCCACGTTGGCTTGGGGTGTGAAATAATCCGAACGTTCCGTCACCAGCCGGCGAGGCCCTACCTGCCGCAGCCGCTGAATCCAGCCGCTCTGCGCGGTAACGGAATCCGTGAGAATTTCGCGCGGCAAATACTCTTGCCAAACCTCGTCGATAACCGCCGGTGAAGCCGCAGTGCCCACTCGCAATTGGTTGTCGAGTAGGTCTACCAAGCAAAGGCCGTAGCTACCGTCGCCAGCCGCATGAATGGACAGCAGGTAGTACTTTTGGTCTTCGCTCACTAGTTCCGGATCGCCCACCAGCGCGGGGGTGAGTACGCGCACGACCGCGCGCTTCACGATGCCTTTTGCGGCGGCGGGATCTTCGAGCTGTTCGCAAAGCGCTACTTTGTGGCCGGCGCTTAAAATCTTTTGGATGTACCCGATTGCGGAGTGGTGCGGCACGCCGCACATGGGAATGGGCTCAGCGGCGTTTTTATCGCGAGAAGTGAGTTGCACTTCCAGAATAGGTGCGGCTTTCAAGGCATCTTCAAAAAACATCTCGTAGAAATCGCCCATTCGATAAAACAAAATCGAATCAGGGTGCTGGCGCTTCATTTCCAAGTACTGGACGAGCATTGGGGTGAGGTTGGTAGGAGTTCCCATGAACCGCTAGGCGTACCAAACCGCAGCAGTAGTGACAAGCAAAGCGGGCCGTCGCCATTGCCAAAACCTTTCCCAGCCCGTACTTCTGTTGGGTGCCAACCCCATTATCAACTGACTCTGCTGGAAAAGTTTGGGCAGCCTTCTGGGGTGCGGCTCTGTTTTGGGGCACGTCGTTTGTTTGGATAAAAGTCGGTCTGACCAATTGGGATCCTGTTTCGCTGGTGGCTTTTCGCCTCCTGATGGCCAGCACGCTCTTCGGCATTGTGCTACTGGTCACTCGCCCGCGCATCCGCGTTCCTCGCGACCGTTGGTGGGTTTTTCCGGTCGTAGCGCTGATGAACCCCTTTCTGCCCTTTTTGCTGATCTCTTGGGCCGAAGTGCGGATTGAAACCGGCGTAACCTCTATTCTCAACGCGACGGTGCCGCTTTTCACCCTGGCTTTTGCCCCATTGCTTTTGCCGGATGAGAAACCGACCTGGCGTACTTTAGCAGGCACCACTCTCGGTTTTTTGGGGATCGCTATTTTGTTCAGCGGCCAAGTGAAGGGAAATTTTCTCCACAGCAGCGAGGGGCTCGTCGGCCAATTTGCGGTGCTGGTGGCTTGCTTTCTCTACTCGGTTTCGGCGGTGATTTTGCGTCGGTTTAGTCCACAGGCCGGACCCATGGTGCAAGCGGCCTTGCTCAACGGCCTCGCCTGCGTTTTCGTTTGGATCCAGGCGATCTCCACCGGCGTTTTGGCGCTTCCGCCGGCCCAGATCAATTGGATAGCGATTATGTGGTTGGGCAGGTTCGGCAGCTTCGGTGCGTACTCGCTGGGGATGTATGTCATGCATAAGCGCGGGGCTACCCAGCTCTCGCTGATTAATTTCGCCTATCCATTGCTCGGCATGTTTCTAGGCATCCTCTTCCTGGGGGAAGCCTTTAGCCTCCGCCTCCTACTCGGCGGCCTCCTCATCCTAGGCGGCATCGCCCTCTCCAAATCTTCCGAAAGGGTCCAGTCGCCTTTCGGATTCCGAAAGGCGACTGGACCCTTTCGGAAGGGGATTTAGTGAACAGAGTGTGTACGGGGTGTCTTGGGGGTATACAGTTTAAGTGGTTGATTTTGTTTGGGTTGCTCGGGGTTGTGCGGAATACGACCGGGGTTTTGTTTTTTGGGTGGGTCGCGGGCCTGTGATTTCAAGGGGTTAGGTTGGTACTGCCTTTGCTTTAGATAAGAGCAAGGGGAACCATGCTTCGTTGGCTTAGCAGCTTTGTTTTACTCGTTACTCTGGGCGCGCAGGCGTTTGGAGATGACCCGGCTTCGGGCGAAAAGAAAGCCCAAGAGGCCCTCGCCAAAAATCTGCTCAAACTCAGTCAGTCTCTCGACATGAAAGAAGCCACGTACGAAGAGAGCAAGGCGAGCGGCAAAGCGTTTGATGCGAATACCGGCAACTCTTTTTTGTCCAACACCACCATCCACTATAACGTCGAAAGTACCTGCCAAGAGTGGGTCGGTGGCCAGTACTGCAATAAATGGTTGGATCCCTTTATCTCCGAGCACGGTTTTGGCGCGGATTATTCTCCCTTGGAAGGCACTGTAGCCAAAGAATGGAAAGCGCGTGAAACGATCGACGGCGGTGGCCAGTACCGCATTTGGCAAATCTCCCGTGAAGGCGGCGCCAATACGGATTCTGACGGCAAACTAGATCGCAGCGGGATCACCGACTGGCGCTTATTGCCCGAAGTGCGGCAAAAAATTGAAACCATCGGCGAGCAAACCGCCGTGCGCCAAATCGCTTTAACTTTCGATGACGACGCACCCAAGAATCGGCAAGCCGGCGTGATGCCCAATATGGAAAGCTTGCGGATGATGGCTAGCCGTTGGACCAAAATGTTTCGAAACCGAATGGTCTCCAACTTGGCCGAAATGCGCGTCGGCGACAAGCCGACGGAATTCCGTTTGAACGAAGAAATTCACGACTGCGAAGCTTACGTGCAGGCAATGAAAACGCAGCAGGAAGAAACCAGAACTGAAGAACGCCTGCAGCCGCAAGGTCGCCTCGACGTGGAAACTTTGAGCCTCGACTTGCAAGCGCGCTACAAACAATGCGTGGCCTTGCGCGCGGCGTCCGTTTACGACGTAAACCCCACTGCCAGCGGTGGCTCGGTTGCCAGCGGCGATCCTGAATCTGAGCGCATTGATAAATGGCGCACCCGATTGAATATCGCGATGATCGATAGAGTGGGTATCGATGTAAACTCGATTCCCAAACCGTCTAGAGCGAATTTGAGCGAAGCAGACCTCACCACCAAGCTTGCGGTTTGGGAAGAGGGCGGAACAAAAATGCGCGGCAAAAAAGCCATGACCAATCGCCAACAGTTGCAGTCCTATAACAACCAATTGGAACTGGCCGCGGTGGGCATGCAAGAGGTGGCGATGCGCTCGCCCAATATCGCTGATAACAGCGCTTACATGAAAAAGTTTAAGATCAAAAACGGCCAATTCAACGCCGTGAAACTAAACAGCCTCACTCCCGAAATGCGGGGCGAGCTGGCGGAAACCTCGATGAAAAAGTCGAGTGTGATGAAGAGCGCTGGACCGGAAAACAAACTAGAAAACAGCGCTGCCGAACTCGCGATCACCAAACGCTAGCCTCACGCGGCGGGCCGTGCGCGGAATAACGACGCTACTGCTTTAACCACTCGCGCGCCGGGCCTTCTCCGAAAACTTCAGCGATATTCTCCAAATTCCAGAACTCAGAGCCGATACCGTTGAAGGCGAGACGACCCTGCTCGAAGGCGCAAATCCAAGAAGCCTTGGCTTTAGCGAAAACCAAATCATGGGTGCTCACCATCACGCGGCAATCCGCTAGCGAAACCGCGCCTTGCAGCGCATGCCAAAAGAAGTAGCGTGCCTCGGGATCGAGGTGATTGGTGGGTTCATCCAATAGCAGTACTTTGGGATCTTGCAAAAGTGCGCGCGCCAGGAAGGCGCGCTGGCGTTCGCCCGGGCTCAATTCACCCAGCGCCCGGCCGCGAAGCCGATCTAAACCAAATTGGGCAATGGTTTGCTCGATTTTATCGTCGTGCACGGCGCTGCGGCGGCCAAACCAACCCAGTTCCGGCAAAAACGCCAGGGCAAGTGTGTCTTCCAACAAAAGGTGCGCCGGGAAAACGGGCTCTTGAGGCACATAGGCGAGGCGTTGGAAGCGCGCGCAAGTATCGCCAAAAAGATTCAAGCTCCCTTGCTGGCGAACGGGCTCGCCTAGGATAGCTTTAAGCAGGCTGGATTTTCCTGCGCCGTTCTTACCCAGCAAAACGGTGATCCCCGGCTTGTGCAGGGCAAAGTTCAAAGGTGCCGGATTCACCGGTTTGCCGTCGTAGGCCAGTACTAAGTCGTGGGCTTGCAGCCAGGTTTGCTCTAGCGTTTCCATAGTAAGAATAAGAACAGCGGCCCTCCCAATACCGTCGTCACCACACCCACTGGAAACTCCATGGGTGGAAGTAAACTGCGGGAGATTCCGTCGGCCAAAAGGAGAAAGGCGCCGCCCAAAGGAATGGCTAGGCCCAAAAGCGCACGCGAAGAGCTGGGACGAAATAGCAAACGGGCCACGTGCGGCACTACGAGTCCCACAAACCCAATCGAGCCGGTGAAGGAAACCAGCCACGCCATCAAGACCGAGGTAATGGCCAAGTAATAAAATCGCGCGCGAGGCGCCGAGAAACCTAAAGTGCGCGCCACCCCGTCGCCAAACGCGAGAGCGTCGAGCGAGCGGCTGGCTACCAAGAGAGCGGCCAGACCGAAGAGGCAGAAAATAGCAAAACGCAAAGCTTCGGCCGCGCTTAGCCAGGGCACTTGCCCAAAGAGCCAGCGCAGCGATCCACCGCCCACAGTTTGGGCTTGATACGATAAGAGAAGAAAAAGAATCGACGACAAAACAAAATTCACGCCGAGTCCAAAAAGCGCCACGCGCTCCGTACCGGTGCCTCGGCGCACAAGCGACAAACCCAAGATCGCTGCGGTCACCACTCCCGCCGATACCAAACCGATGCATTGCGAAGCCAGGGTTTGGGCAGCAATGCCCCAGAACGTTTCTCCCACCGCGATGCCAAGAGTTGCGGCACTGGAAATTCCCAGTAGGTACGGCTCGGCCAAAGGGTTGTGAAAAAGAATCTGGTAGACCGCCCCCACAGCCGCCAAAGCCGCGCCGGCGAAGAACACAAAGGCAAGCCGCGGTAAGCGCAGTTCATAGAAGATGCGGTGGCTAGCAGATTGTGCGTCCCCCAAAGTAGCCCACTCCAGCGGCACGCCTCCGCCTAATGCCAAAGCGGTTGCGATGATAAAAAGCAAAACTAACGCAAGAACAGCCTTAGAGTGCGTCACGACAAACCTCGGGCAAAGGGGCGGCAAGTGGCAGCGCCGCCAGGTGGCGTAGTGGCGTGAGTGATGCACGTGCGAAAATATCGGCGTTCAACGCAAAGGCCTCCGGCAACACGGTTGGCCACCAGAAAGCAAAGTGTGCCAGTGAGGTGGCTTGTTCTTCGCTTCGGTGTTGTAGAAAAAAGACTCGGTCGACTTTCTGCTGGATCAACCATTCTTGGGTGACTGGCACATAGGGCGCGTGGAACGTCGTTGGCAGCGCGTTTACAAAGCCCAGTTTTTCCAAAAGGCGCGACAAAAAGGCCCCATGCCCTAACACGATGGGAGGATCCATCCACACAAATCCGATGTAGCGATCAGGCGTGGTTAAAGCAACTGTCGCCAAACCCGAAAAGCAGCGTTGCCACTTCAGTAACGGGGCCGGATTTGCCGCGCTTTGCGTCTCAGACAAAAAACGGTGGCCATCGGCCAGCAACGCGTCCGGTGACGACGTATCCCAAACAAAGGTTTTCACTTTCAGCGCTCGCAACGCTGATTCGAAGGCGGGGTTGAGATTGTGAGAATCCAAGATCACCCACTCTGGTCGCAGTCCCACCACCTTTTCCAAACTAGGTGCGAACAACATGCCGATGGTGGGAAGGCGGGCTGCCTCTGCCGGGTATTCGCTGCCCGCCGAAACGCCCACTACTTGATCGCCCACTCCGAGTTGAAAAAGCAGCTCCGCCGTTTGGGGGCTTGTGGCCACCAAGCGGGCGCCGAGCAGGGGGGCGGCCCAAAGGGCTATTGCTAGAGCGAAACGCATCAAACCTCGGGGCCCACCTTCACCCGGAAACTCATGCATTTCAACCCCTTATGCTTGGCACGTGAATTGTGCTGCAGTGAGTCGATCGAGATTCCGATAGAGATGAAAGGGGCCGGGAAAACTGTTAAAATAGAGGGAGTTGGTCGGGATCCTCTCGTGCCATACCAAGCTATCAAAAAGCTCCCCATTGTTTATCCCCCGACCCGATAGGGTTGAATATGAAACGAGCCGTTACAAAAAAAGCGCCCGTTCCGTGTGTGGAGTCCCCTGTCACCGTGGCCAGGGACTTTTTCGCAACCGAACTACGAGCCGTGCTGGAAAAACGCCGGGTCGACGCCAACCGGGATTCGTTTGAATACTTGGTCGGGTTGCTCACGCGTTTCATAGAATCCAACACCTTCTTTGCCCGCAGCGCGGACGGAAAGTTGGAAGACAATTTCCTGGTCGCACTCTACTCCGAATACTTGGCCGGATCCCCGGAAGTAAAACGCGCAGCGCTTCGCCGCTTGGGGGATGTTTGCTTGATGGTCACCGGTTACTTCCCCGATAGCCTCAATCGCAAATTGGTCGACGTGGATTATTACTCCGGCATGGGCGGGGCGGCTTACGGGCAGCTCGCTCAGTGGCAGGCGGGTTCTGGCTCGCTTTTCAAGGAATTGTCGGTGAAGTTCCGCGACTTCTCCAATGTGCTAGCCGAAATGAGCGACCGCAGTGGCTTGAACTCCAACGTCGATTTGTTGCGCCTCTATGAGCGCTGGATCCATTCCGGTAACGATCGACTCAAAGAAATTCTCGCCGAAAAAGGCATCGACTCGCCGATGCGCTTGGAAATTAAAACCCGTCACTAACCAGGGAGCTTCCCTGAAAAACGCGATTTCAAAAATCGATCGGGCGCTCAAGCGCCTCTACAATTTGCAATCCCCGCTGCACGCGGAAGATTTCTTATTGCGCCGGCCCTACGCTTCGTCGGTGGAGCAAGCGCCGCCGGGGGCGCTCTATATTGAACCGCCCACGCCCGAGGAAGACACCCTCAGCTTGGGCATTTATCTCAATCCTTCTGTGCAAACCGCGCTGGACGATTTTCCAAAATGGGCCCGTCAGTGGAACGCCCAACAATTTGCTGCGTTTGGGTTGGCCGCTGAAGAGGTGAGCCATTTTCATTACGTGGCCCATCACGCACCCCAAGGGCGGGGAGTGAGTCAGTTGGAATTAGAACTCCAAGGCGAAGTGGACAAGTTTCTGATTACCTTCTTCGCCAAGCCCGCCGAGCAGGACGAAGATCCTTTTGCCGCGCTACTGGAAAAATTCTTTGTGCATTTCCATTTTCATCCCCAACTCGATGCGGAGCAGCGCGAGCGTTACTCCCAAGCGCATAGTTTGGCCAAGGCGTTTCTAGTAAAGCACGCCGAGCATTTTCGGGGTGCGCCCCAAGATAAGCTTCTCAAGTTAGTGCGTGAGTTTTATCGTCTTAGTTTGGAAGAAAAAGTCAGCCTGGCCACGCGATAGTTGGCCAAATTCCTAGAATCCACAGAGCGATTCCAAAAAACCAAAGCAGCGCGGTCTCGCGTTTTGCTGGGAATGCCCATTCTTGCGGCGTGCTGCGCGGCTCCAAAATTCGATACACCCAAATTAAGCACGGATAGGCCATCACGACCGTCGACAACGCTGCGGCAATGGCGAGCAGCGGCAGCCCATCGGTGGCGAGCCGTGAAAGCAGCATGGCCCGCGCGGCGAACCCGCCTGTGGGCGGTAAACAGCCCATCGTCAAAAGTCCCGTAATCAGGAGAAAAGCTAACGGGGGCCGAGTGCGCACCAGACCTCGTACCGCTTGCTCGGCGTGAGTGCCGCCGTTGCGCTCCAACACTAGAACCCCAAAGAGCACAAGCAGCAGTGCCACGGAGTGCACTGCCATCGAGAAAAATCCTTCGGACTCAAGCGACATCGGCCCGCCCGAAGCCAACATCAAAAGCACCCAACCTGCCTGCGCCATCAAGGAGTAGGCAATCAGGTTGCGCCATTGCGGACGTACCAACATGCCCAGGCTTCCCGCCCAAACTGTCGCCAACCCCAATAGCGACAGGAAATCCTGCCACTGTGCAAGGGTGGGGCGCAGCACTTCGCCCGCAAAGCCCCAAGCAAAAGCGCCTGCCGAAAGAGCTAGGAATACCGTCCCAAAACCGGATACCGCCAGATTGCCCGATTGCATCCGCTCGCAAGTGACCATATGAAACGGCACTCCGCCCAACCGCACCAAGATTCCGGCCAACCAAAGTGCCGTGCCGGAGTAGAGTAGAATGTCCGAATTCTGGGACTCGGCCTGTAGCGATTCAAAAAGTAAGTCGTAAGAAAGGGTCTGGTATTGAGCGAAGAGAAAAGCGATCCCCATCGTCATTAGCACGAAGGAGAAAAAGTCGGCCAAGAACACCGACACCAATGACCGCGCCGCGCCCACCGCTGGCTTGCTCTGCGCCGACGCTAGTGTCAGAGGCAAACAGACCAACTGCCAGGCTACCACCGCCACCAACAAATGCCCCGAACCGGCAAGCGAGAGCGCTCCGATTCCCGAAAGGAGAAGTAAGAAGAAGCGCCGCAGGCGCTCAGAGGCTAGCGGAGTAGAGTAGCCAATGAGCACTACTCCCATCCAGAGCAGAACCGACAACGCCAAGAACCACCATGCCGTCAGCGAAGACGTGCGCAGTAGAACCGAAAAACGCTCGGTTGTAGCGGGAATATCGACTGGCATGGCCAAATTCCGAATCCAAAGTATCGACGATAAAATCGCTCCACCAGCCCCCGCTGCCGAGAGGGGATACGCCCATCGGATCGCCCGAGGGCCAGGCAAATGCGGCAACACCGCCAAAGTGGTTGCGGCTACGCCCAAAGACCCTAGAGCGGAAAGGGGCAGCAACGAACCTGAATGTAACCACATTAGGTACGCCCTCCGGGAGCGGTCAGCCCCGCTTTGAGCGGCACTTTCCAATACGATTTCAATGCCGGATCGGTTTTCGATTTAAGCCCTTGGGGCCAAACGCCCGCCCAAACGGAAACCAGAAGTAAGAGCGCCGCTGCGGCTACCCGTCGCCAGCGTAAATCCGGCACGGTGCGAATTCCCTGGTGAGGACAAGCGCCGAAGAAGAAGCCGCGCCCCAGGCGAAAGGCGGAACAAACCAGCAACGCCCAAGCAATCGCCAAACCCAGGCCCAAAGCGGGAAAGGATTGCAGTACGCCTGATAAAATCAAAATTACCGACGGAAAAAGCCCGCTTAAGGGAGCGCCGATGGCGGCCAGAAAAAATAGCCCCAGTAAAATAGAAACCCGAGGAGCGCTGTGAACGAGGCTGCCGATGTCTTCGGCGCGTCGAGTTCCAAAAGCACTTTCCAGCCAGCCAAACAGGCAGGCTAGCCCTACTCCCGCCGCAGGCCAGAGCAACGCGTGTAGAGCCGCGCCGGCAGCGCCGTCGGAGTTGCCAAGCGCTACCCCCACCAAGGCGAGGGCGGTGTGTACTATCGCGGCACCGGCAAGCCATTCGAAAACGCCCTCGGCAGAAAGTGCCGAGGCGGCGCCGTATACCGCTGCTAGCGTTAGACCGCACAGCATCCACGGTGTCGCGGTGGCGTAGGCTTCGGGTAACACCGGAACAACCCATTGCAAGCAGGTAAACACCGCCAATGCGGGCGCAATGCCCACCACCAAAATCGCGGGCGCGCGGCTTTGGCCACTTAGCAGCGATCGCAACCAGCCATGGGCAGGCGTAACGGGCGCGAGCAACGTAGTGGCCAAGGCCATCATCGCAAAAAGTATTTCGGCGAGAGTGAACTCGCCCCATACCGTCTCCGTCGACAAACTGAGTTCTCGCAACGCGGGTAGGCGCGTGGAAAAAGTTTGGAATTGCTCTAAGTGCAGGGCACCTAGGATCGCGGCGCTAATCAAAAACAGCGCGCCCGCCGCCAACACGAAGGGGAGTGCGGCATCAGCCGGACCTCTTTCTTCGGTTTGTGAGTTAAAAAGCAGGGCCAACCAAAATGCTTGGACTGCGGCGGCGAACAGAATCAGGTCTTGCGAGGTAAAAAGGATGGTAAGGCAAAACTGGATGAACAGGAGAGTGGGTGCGCAGAACCCGCTACGTTTCACATCACTCTGCCAAATGGCGACGCAAGCTGTGGCTTGGGCTAGCAGCCAAAACGGCACGGCCAGGCCCGTAACGCCAAGGCTAAAGTCGACTGGTATACCGGGAAGCCATACCCCTTCCGTAAGTGGGATTGCTAGTACAGTGCCCGCGTCCACGTTCATCCAGAACAGTACCGCTACGACCAGTGGAACCAAGCAAAGCAAACGCGCGAGTCGGTTGCCCAGCGCGCTGGAAACGGTGCTGGTAAATACCGCGCCCGCCAGTGGAACAATCAAGGCCGCTTCCAACCAAATCTTCATCACCAGATCACCTGCGTTTTGAGGGCGGCCCAAAAGAGGAGCAGGGTGCCGAGCAGAATCACAACCAGCGTGTACTGAGCCGAGTTCCCCTGCCAGTAAACGAACGCGCCACCCACGGCATGGGCAATGCGAACGGGTACCTGCCAAACGCCGTCCCACAGGTTCTGATCCATGCTGCGCCAAAAACGAGCGGCCGCATTTCCAAGCCCACTGCCGGTTGCGCTCGCAAAATCTTCTGGGGCATTCCATTTCCAAACGCTGGATTGCAGACGGATAGCGGCCACTATCAAAATGCTAGTCGAAAGAATGCCGATTCGCAGGGCCCATGGGTTTTCCAGTCGCACCGCCATGCACAGGCCACAAAGCATTGCACCAACTGCTACTCCAAATGCAGTCAGGGCGTAGCGGTGCGTGGGCTTCAGCAGAGGGAGAAGGGCCTTGGCGGCACCGCAAACGAAAAGCACTCCGCAGAAAAACGCCGTCGCACGCGTGTGGAATGAAACCAAAAAGCTCACCCGCCAAAGCAAAACCACTCCGGCCAAGGGGGCTGCAACGTTTCGGCACCAGAATTGGAAGCCGGTCCATAAGTTTTCGCGCCGGGCCGGCAGGAAAAAGAAAGGCAGCCACGCCGCTAAAATACTGGCACCCAAGCACACCGCCACACGCAGCGAAGCCGGCTCACCTACCGCTACGGCCTGATGGCGCATTTCCAACCAATCCGTTGCACGCAACATGCCTTGTAGCAACACTACGGTTACTAGGAGGCATACCTGGCTCACCATGCCTGGTGCCCAGCGCCAACCGGAGAGTGCGACGCCATCGGAGGCAGAATCGCGGGGGTTGAGAACCATCGACGATAAACCAAGCCAGAACCACGCGAAGTAGAAGGTCAGCGAATCTCCCGCCCAGCAAAGCAGCAATAAGGAAAGCAGGTTCGCACCCAAACCGAAGAGCCGAGCCCGATCGCTCAATGCTCCTTCTCGTCGGCGGCAATCGGCAATGAATGCCCCGCCCGCAATCAAAAGCCCCAAACCCACCAGAGTAGAGGCGGGAGTAAACCGCAGGCGTAGTACGAAATCCCATTGCTCCGACAAGGTCCAGCGGCCGAAATCCCAAACGGCGTTCATGCGTCCAAATCGACGTTACCCGTCGAATCTCCCAACCATTGAATAAGAATAAATCCAGCCACGGTGGTGAGCGCGCCGGTGAAAAGCACGACGGCAGCGAGTCCGCTGGCTTCGGCGCTACCCCACCGGGCGCCAATCTCGGCGAGGAATAGAACGGGGGACCAAGTCATCAGGGCAATTCCCAGCAGAGAATGGAAAGCGTTCTTGCGTAGCAGCACGGTCAGGCAGCCGACCGCAAAGAGCGTGACCACCAATGAG
This sequence comes from uncultured Pseudobdellovibrionaceae bacterium, assembly GCA_964492125.1. GTDB lineage: Bacteria > Bdellovibrionota > FAC87 > UBA2466 > UBA2466 > JAIEOG01. The sequence goes on from CAZBJE010000025.1 coordinate 38,355, forward strand.
GGAAGAATGACGACGATAAAAGCCGAGCTCATTTTTCCTCCGCCTCCATCCCCAAAGCGCCCCAACCCACCGCTCCAGCGAGCAAAGTAAGCAAACCTACTGTCCACAAGTGGCGATCAAAAATCGCACTCACCACTTCCCAAATGCTGGGCGGCACAGAGAGCATATCCACGGGCTGGGACAGAGCTTCTTCTAAAGTCCAGAGCAAGAATAGCGAAAGCAGCCAAAGGCTGCTCGCGGTGACAACGACTACGAACCAATTGTGCCAGCCGCTATCGGACGGCTCTGCGATGCGTGGAGTGGCAGCACCGGTGATAAATAGCAAAACCGTGGCAACCAACATGGCCCATGCCACGAGGCTCGAATCAGCCATCACCAGGAGCAAGGCCAAACCACCCCCGGCTCCCAATAACGATCGGTTCGCACGCTCGAGCCGCGGCAAGACAAAAACCCCAAAAGCGAGAGCTAAGGTGGCCAAGCTTGCGACTACTGCCAACGCGTCTGCCATCTACTGCCCTCTCCAAGACAGAACGACCCAAGTGAGCAGCAAGTTTATCGCCGCCAAACCAGTGAGGCTTACGCCAGTCAGACGCCGGTGTGCGACCCGACCGTTTTGTGCAAGCCAACCGGCCAAGGCGCCCACCGCCAATACCTTGATCGCAAAGCACGCCCATTCGACTAACGCGCACAGCCATCGGCGTTGGCCCAATACTTCGTGCAGTTTCTCGTCGGTAACCCAGGGGATGTGCCAGGCCCCTAAGAACACCACGACGGTCGCAGCGACGAGAATCGAATTGAGTAAGCCCGCGGAGCGGCGGGGGGAAAGTGTGCTGGAGCCTCGCGCCGCCATCCAGGAGGCCAGGGCCACCAGCGCGAACGCAAAGGCCGCCGGCTGAAACAACGCGCCCCAAACCGGTACCAAGTCGACCAGCAAACCATCTTGCACGCTGCCGATGCGATCCATTTCGGTTTGGCCGAAAAGCGTGACGGGCACCGCCAAGCACAGCCCCCACGCGCTGAGCCAATGTCCCTGCTCGGAGTAGCTATCAAGATACCTCGACTCGGAAAGCAGAGGGAGTGCCAACGCCAAAAGCAAAAGCGCCCAAATCCCCGGCAAAGCGCTGGCCCCTCCGGTGGCAAACAAATCGGGGTTGAATGTGGGAACCAAGGCCGCTGCAAAACCCAGCACGCAAAGGGAGAGGATTTCAATCGCGGGCAAACGGGCCGAGACAACGTTGTCGCTGGTGCGCGAGCGCGTGACCCAGTGGGCAAAACCAAAAGCGGAGAGAGTCGCCGCCAACCGGAGGAAAAAAGCAGAGCCTATTTCCATTCGGCCTCCGGTGGCTTGGGTTGGACGAGGCGCGCGACGACAAGAAAAATGAAAAGGCCGCCCAGTCCCAAACTTACAGTCCACAGACAGGCCAGCGACGAATACGTGCGAAAAACCGCAGCCCAGCAGAGTACCCAAAGCACACAAGCTTGGCTGAGTCCCAACGCCAAAACCCGACGCAAACGGCCGGTTCCCATCGCCTTGTCCGTACCCCATCCCATTCTGGTAAAGTACCAGATTCCAAGGTAAAAGGCGTCAACCCGGTGCGGGTCTAGGCGAAGGGAAGATTATGGCTTTGAAAATAGCAACCGTGGGAGCCGGCAGTTGGGGTACGGCCTTGGCGAATGTATTCGCCGACGCGGGCCATGAGAGCGTCATCTGGGGACGCGACCCCGAAGTCCTAGCTTCGATCAACAGCCGCCACGAAAATTCGAAATACTTGCCTGGGCGGCACTTATCGAGCGGGCTAACGGCATCCGATGATTTGGCATCGGTTTTAGACAAGGCCGATATGATTCTCTGCGCCGTACCCACCCAGAAAATTCGCCCCGTCTTTGGACCGCTCTGCGATCGCCTCAATGGCAAAATTATCGTCAATACCGCCAAGGGGTTGGAGATCGGCTCGCATATGCGCGTCAGCGAAATTTTCGCCTCACTCAATCCATCGGTTCGTTATGCGGTTCTGTCCGGCCCGAGTTTCGCCAAAGAGGTCGTGGAGCAGCAGCCGACTGCGGTGACCATCGCGTCGCTCGACCGCGATTTGGCGCTGCAGGTCCAACAAGAAATTGCGACCCCTTACTTCCGGGCATACACCACCCAAGACGTCGTCGGAGTGGAATTAGCGGGCGCGTTGAAGAACGTGGTCGCATTGGCGACCGGGATCGTGCGCGGCCGTAAACTGGGCTACAACGCGCAGGCCGCAGTCATCAACCGAGGTATGGCGGAAATCGTACGCGCCGGACGCAAACTCGGCGCAGAACCTGCCACCTTTCTGGGGTTGGCGGGGATGGGCGATCTAGTGCTGACTTGTACCGGACCGCTGAGCCGCAATTTGCAGGCGGGGATTTTGATCGGCGAAGGCAAGCAGCTGGATCAAATTATAAAAACGCTCGGCGGAGTGGCGGAAGGCGTTTACACCGCCCAGTCCGCCCACGAATTGGCGACTGTGAGTGGAATCGATATGCCCATTCTGCGCGAGATTCATGGCATTCTTTACGAAGGCCACACCCCCGAGAGTGCGGTGGCGTCTTTGATGGGCCGCGATTTGAGAGAAGAGACCGAATAGGTGGAGTACACCAGTCAAGCGCTGGAAGGCTGGCTTTTTCAGACGGAAGGCGTTCCCCCTCGTGGAACCCATTTCACCGGGTTATCCGATACCACTAAAGCAATGGTGGCGTGCGCCTTGCGCCGTCAGGGACCGCAACCGTTACTCGTTATTTTGTCGTCGGGCGCGTCCGCACGCGCTTTTGTAGACTGCTACCGCTTTTTCGCCGGCAAGGAGCAAGCGGCACGGGTGCATTACCTACCCGCGCTGGATTTCGACTACTACCGCTCCGTATTGCCCAACCCGGCGACGTTGTGTGAACGCAACGTTGGTTTGTTTCACGCGATGAACGATCCCGCAAAGCGGGTTTTCGTTACGACGCTTGCCGCGCTCTTACAGAAAGTTTTTCCGGCCGCGGAATTTGCACGTGCCACTCGCACTTTAGTGCCGGGAGAGGAAGTCGATCGAGATGCGCTGATCCGCTCCTTGGTGGAAGCCGGCTACCAGCGGCAACCCACCGCCACAGACCCTGGCATTTTCGCCGTGCGCGGCAACGTCATTGATGTGTTTTGCCCACTGTACGAAAACCCAGCGCGGATTGAGTTCTTCGGCGATGTCATTGAGGAAGTGCGTTTCTTCGAAGCCGAGACTCAACGTTCGTTGGATAAGGTGCAAACACTCTCGGTTTTGCCGGTGGGTCAATCGCTGTTGCCCCAGGGCGAAGCGTTTCAAGCAGCGTTTGCGAAGGTGAAGGAACGCCTGGACAGCCAGGGTATCGCCAAGACCGACCGAGAAATCTTACTGGAGAAAATTGAAAGCGGGAATTTGCCGCCGGAGGCCAGTTTCTTGTTTCCGCTCCTGTCGGGTGGAAGTGAGCCCCTGACGGCTTATTTTCCCTCTGACGCATGTTGGATCTCCGATGGCGACGAGGCTTTCGCCGACGTGGTGCGTGACACGGAAATTCCTCGTCTGGAGTTAAACCACGGTCTGTTTGAAAAGCAGCCGCTTCCCATTGCCCCGGTGAGCGATCTGTTTCTCAATTTGGAGCAAGCCCGTGCGCTGGTAGACCAGGCCGCCTACTATTTTGATACATTTGCCGCGAACGAAAGCGGCATGGGGCTGGCTTCTTTCCCCGTCGGCCTAGAAGGGGCCCGAGAGAAGGCCCTCAAGTCGTCGACCGGATCACTCGACGGATTTGCGCAAGCGTTTCGGCAGTGGGTGGATCAGGGGTATCGCATCCACATCGTGTTCCACACGCGTACCCACGCCGAACGTTTTCAGATGCTTTTTGATCACTACAACTTGCGGATGATTCCGGAAGACGAAGGCATGCCAGCCTTTCCGCGAGTTTTGAAAACTTCGTTCGAGATTATCTCCCTTTGGCAGGGGTACCTCACGGAAAGCCGGGTTTTGCCCGGACTTAAGACGGTTTTGCTCAGCGAAGAAGCGATTTTTGGGCAAAAAAAGCGCACCTCACAAGCTAAATCCCGCAACAAAGGCAGCACCGAAAAGTTACTCACCCAGTTCCGCGAAATGCAGGTGGGCGATTATGTGGTGCACAAGCAATTCGGTATTGGTCGGTATCTGGGTTTGAAGCCCATGAATTTCTTAGGAGTCGAGAACGACTACGTTCTGCTTGAGTACAAAGACGGAGATAAGCTCTACATCCCGGTCTATCGACTCAACGTGCTGCAGAAGTTTGTGGGCGGCGAGAGCGGTTCGCCCGTACTGGATAAGCTGGGGAGTGACCGCTGGGATAAGGTTAAGGGCAAAGCCAAGCGCGCTATCGCCGAGCTGGCAGCGGAACTCATGAAAATCCAGGCCCGACGCAAGCTAGTTCCGGCCTATCCCTTTTCGGCACCGGGCCAGGAGTACCGCCAATTCGAAATGGAGTTCCCTTTCGACGAAACCCCCGATCAAATGAAAGCGATCGAGGATGTGATGGGCGACCTGTCTCGTCCCTATCCGATGGATCGTTTGATTTGCGGCGATGTAGGCTACGGTAAAACCGAAGTAGCCATGCGCGCCGCGTTTCGGGCTGTAGTCGACAAAAAGCAGGTGGCGGTTTTGGTACCCACCACCGTGCTAGCGTTACAGCATTTCGAATCGTTCAAAAAACGATTCGGCAATCACGGGGTCCGGATCGAGCTGATCTCGCGCATGCGAAAACCCACTGAGGTGAAAGCTACTCTGGCGGATGCCAAAGAAGGCAAAGTCGATATTTTGATTGGCACGCACCGCCTGCTGTCGGCGGATGTGTCGTTCAAGGACTTGGGCGTGGTGATCGTCGACGAAGAACACCGCTTCGGGGTGACCGACAAAGAAAAGCTCAAACGCTTGCGGGACTCGGTGCACGTGCTGGCCATGACCGCCACCCCGATCCCCCGCACACTCAACATGGCCATGAGCGGAATCAAAGAAATTTCGATCATCACCACTCCTCCGCCGGATAGGCTTTCGGTGCGCACGTTTGTTTGCCGCAGCTCTCCCGAAGTCATCGCCGAAGCTATCTCCAATGAGCTAGGCCGAGGCGGGCAGGTTTACTTTGTCCACAATCGGGTGGAGACGCTCATGAAAGTGGGCCGCGAAATCCAAGAGCTCTTGCCGAAAGTTAAAATCGAAACCGGTCACGGGCAAATGGATGGCGACGTGCTGGAAGCCAAGATGATGCATTTTTATAAAAATGAAGCACAAATTTTGGTTTGCACCACCATCATTGAATCCGGTTTGGATATTCCGCGAGCCAATACCATTATCATCGACCGCGCCGATTGCCTGGGATTGGCCCAGCTCTATCAGTTGCGAGGGCGGGTAGGTCGATCCGACCGCCGCGCCTTTTGCTACTTGCTGACTCCCGGCGAAGCCGCCATGACCGAGGACGCCAAAGAACGTCTGCAGGTTATCCAACGCTATTCCGACTTGGGCAGCGGTTTTCACATCGCCAGCCACGACTTGGAGATTCGCGGGGCGGGCGACTTGTTGGGCAAAGATCAATCGGGCCATATTGGCGCGGTAGGGGTGGATCTCTATTTCGAACTACTCGACGAGAGCGTGCGGCATTTGCAGGGCGAGCCGGATAAAATCGAAATCGAGCCGGAAATTACGCTTAAGGTCCGGGCTTCCTTCCCGCTGGAATACTTGCCGGATATCGGTGAGCGGGTGCTTCTCTATCGACGACTCTCCAGCGTGGAGTCCGAAGAAGAAATTTCGGACATTGAAGCCGAAATCCGCGATCGCTTTGGCACGCCACCGAGCGAAGTGATTAGTCTACTGGGGTTGATGCGCATCAAGATTTACTTGAAGATGTTGCACGTTACCCGCATGAGTTGTGGACCCAAACGCACGTCATTGCAGTTCGCGGAGACGACTCCCGCGAGCCCCGAAAAGCTAGTGAAGCTGGTGCAGACCAACCCGAAAAATTACTCGATGACCCCCGATCAGAAGCTGGTCTTCAACACGGTAGACGCCGACTGGCGCGAGCAGCTCAAACAGGTGCAGAAGATTGCGGTTCTGCTCGGCGTGGAACGCGGCGTATAGCCTTTTGGGGTGGCTCGTTGCGTTGTGCTGCGTCAACAATCTTCCTTCGCGTGCTTCGCCTACCGCAGTAGAATAGCCCCATGCACCCCAACGACCGCAGCGAAGTAGACGGCCTTTTTAGCGACAGCGATCTCACCACGTTGGTAGATCTGCAAAAATTCCTCGCCGAGGAACTTACCAATGGTGAAGACACGGATTTGAGCCGGGCGTTTACACCGCTTACAGACGGTTTGGGCATCCACAATACGGCGAGTCCTAAAGCGCCGGCCGCCGGCGCCACCCGGGCTGGCCAAGCCACTTTCGTGCCGGCCCCGCCTCCGCCAAGTGCGCAGCCGATGACAGAGTTTCGGACCCACTCCGCTCCGGTGAAAGACACCGTGCGCCCGGCCACTCGATTGATTATCGATGCGGGCCTCCATTCGGCGGAACCCTCCGGCGAAGTGGACACCGCGCCGCCTCCGGTGCCGGCCGCGAACCTCGGCCGCCGTTTGCTCGCCGGCGTGGTCGACCAGGTTTTTGTATTTCTCGCGCTGGGTTTGGCGGTGGTGATTACTTCCAATACTTTCTCCAACGGAAGCGGCGATTTTGCTCCCCGCTTTATGCGTGAACTAAGCAATCCGGCGTTTTTGCGGTCGGTAGGGTTGGAATTCGGCATGGTTTGGCTGGGCTACCTCACGCTTTGCTTCGCGATTTTGGACATGTCATTTGGCATGTGGGTTTGGGGTCTACGCTTGAACTACGGCAGCGAAACACGCGGCTGGAAAAAAGCGGCGCGGGTAGTGCTGGGCATGTTCTTCTACCCCTCAATTCTACCGACGCTGCTGCTTGCCTTCCGCAAAGACGGCAAGACGCTCATCGACTCGCTCACGCAAAGCACCGTGTACCGCATCGTGCAAAACTGATATGGCCATGGCATGCGTAACGCCGCCGACAAACTGATCCCGTTTGATCAAGCCCGGGTCCTAGCCGTCTCGCTCAAGCAAGCGGGCCGCCGGCTCATTTCCACCAACGGCTGTTTTGATCTCCTGCACTTGGGGCATTTGAATTACCTGGCCCAAGCCCGACAGTTAGGGGACTGCCTGTGGGTTGGTCTCAATGCCGATGCGTCGGTGCGCCGCCATAAGGGGCCCAGCCGTCCGATTCAAGATCAGCAAACCCGCGCGCTCCAGTTGGCGGCCTTAGAAGCCGTCGATTTCGTCACCCTTTTTGAACAAGACACGCCGGAAGATTGGCTGGGTTTAGTACAACCCACCGTGCACGTGAAGGGCGGCGATTACCGGCCCCAAGATCTGCCCGAGGGCAAAGTGGTGATCGCAGGTGGCGGGTCTGTGCAGTGTTTACCGTTCACGCCGGGGTTTTCCACCACCGATCTCGTCGCTCGCATCAAAGCTTCGTAAAACGTCACCCGCCAACCCCTCTCCGTAAATTCTTGGGGTTACACCGCGTTAGACCCCGCTGGAAGCAGTCCCTTTTCGAGGATGAATGTCGTGGTGCCGAGCCCTATGGTGCGCACTACAAAGCGTCGTGATATTGCCAGCCGCATGCATCCCTCCGTTGGCCACTTGAATCACGTGGTGCTGTTCTACCCAACGCCGCTGCTCGCATCTCTTACCGTTGGGTAGGGTCTGAGTGCACTGGCCTTGGTCCCGAAGGTTCACTGCGTGGGTCACCGCGGCCGGCCGTGCGGTTCTTTTACCATGCACCATTGCGGGGGCTTCTACCTTGCCCGGGCAAGGTGCCTGAGCCGATTCGGATCTCTCAGCGCGTGCGACCGGATCATGGCGTTTGATAAAATCATCGAAAACAGCTTCCAGCGTACCGGCCAAACTTAAGTTCTCCTGCCGCTTCTGAGCGACAACGTCCTTCACGCGCTTGAGCTTTTCTTCCTGAGCGGGAGTTAAGAACACACGCAATTCACTCAAGGCGTCGCTCAGCGGACGAATTCTTTCGTTGCCCGAAGCCGCCAAAGGCTTTTCTCTCACCACTTCGCGCTCAAGATCTCTTTGCGAAAGAGCAGACGCCTTAGAAAGCCATGCCTCTTTGTTTTCGCTATTAATGACGCTAACGATCCGGCGCGCATTGGAGAGATGGATTTCACCGTCGTCGATCTTGGCCTTCAATTCAGGAACTTCTAGGCTCTTTTTCGCTACACTACTCAAAGCCTGCGCGTGGCTTTCGGAAAGCTTCAGGCACTGGGTGCAATAGAGAAATAAACTAGTATACCCCTGCTTCTCATACTCTCTGGCCTGATCTACCTCGATGAGAATTCCTAGAAGTTCGGCATCGGATTGTTTAAAACACAGGGCGGCGTGGACGGCTCTTTCATGGAGCGAAATAGTTTGGTTCATGGCTGTACTCCTCTTTAATAAGTCGAAGCTACCACGGGTTTTTAGGTGGGTTTCAATGCGTCCAGATGCGGCCCAAAAAGTGGATTCGAAAATCGATCTTGAAACTTTTCTTTGCGTGGGTCCTAGGGCAAGCATGGGGATTGGGAACGAGTTGGCTGGCGACTCTTCCACTGCAAGTGGCTTTCTACTTTGGTGCCCGCCTTTTGAGTGTGCCGCGATCAGCGGCTTTTTTTAGATTGCCGTCTGCGCCAACTGATTGGGTGCTACTTGTCGTTCTACAAAGTCCTTGCCTGCTTTGTCCTCGCTCTTTCGGTGG
>CAZBJE010000026.1:0-43798 GCA_964492125.1 uncultured Pseudobdellovibrionaceae bacterium
GATCCGAATCGGCTCAGGCACCTTGCCCGGGCAAGGTAGAAGCCCCCGCAATGGTAAACGGTAAAAGAACCGCGCGGCCCGCTGCGGTGACCCACGCAGTGAACCTTCGGGACCAAGGACGGTGTACGCAAGTCCTTCCCAACGGTAAAAGATGCGAGCAGCGGCGTTGGGTGGAACAGCACCACGTGATCCAGGTGGCCAACGGAGGAGTACATGCGGCGGGAAATCTAACGACCCTTTGCAGTGCGCACCATAGGGCTCGACACCAGGCCATTCATCCTAAGAAGAGGGTTTTCTTCCAACGGGTCTAACGCGTTGTAACCCCACGATTTTGCGGACAGGCGTAGAGCTGGCGCCCCACGGGGGGCTGGTTTTCCGCGCTCCAAAATGGTATCCCCTGCGCCCCGAGGAAAACGTGAACCGACAGCTAACCCAAGTAATCGCTTTTTTGGCCTGTATTACCGTTTTTCCAGCCTGGGCCGATGGACTGGTTTTTTTGCCGGAGACGGAGTTAGAAGCGGAACTCTACAAACGAGCTCCCCTCCCGGAGGCCTCCGTACGCCATTTCTATCAGTTGCTGGGCCGTAATCCCTTTGAAGGGCAAGCCGCCCTGGTAGATGGCCGCCAATTGAACGCAGAGCCGCAGCTTGTCGAAGGCACCCCTTCTCCTACTTTTCCCCTTTCCCGGCCGTCGGAAAGCGGGTTGGCAGCTGTGCGGGCAAGTACGGGTAATGCGGACTTCGATAAGCTGATCGAAACCTCTGTGCGGATGGCCGAACAGGCCGCGCTCCACTACACCCTCACCCAGGTGCATGCGGGTGAAGTGCTAATGTCGACAAACACCATGGTGGAGCATTGGAAGGAGTTGCAGCAGCTGGAAATGGCTGATCCTTTCTTCGTGGCTCAGAACCGATCGGCGGTGTTGAGCCTCATAGTGGATCGCTACCGCACTTTCGCCTCGACAACTTTTCGTGCTTACGCCCAGTTCCACCGCGCCGAAAGGGGTTGGTTTTCGGCCGGCATTCAATCGATCGATCCGCATGTCGGCGTTTGGCCGGCGATTTGGAATGCAGCCCCGGGGGAACTTGCCGATCTCAAATCGTTTCGCGCGTCAGTACGGCGAGTTTTCCTGCAAGCGCACGAGGAGGAGATTGAGCGAATGGCGACCGATTATCTAGAAGCCTACCTCGCTCAAGAGGCACAAGACTTCGATTCGGTATTCCCACTCTTGGATAAAGTGCTGCGCACGGCACCACACCAACAAAAGTTGCTGGCCTGGCTGGCGGCCAAGGCCGAAACTCCTAACCAGCTCGGATCTTTGTTTATGTTGGAACTTTGGGACGCGACCTTCTTGCGCTTTGCCGGAGATATCGTCGACGACCAAGCCGATCCCACCGATCGCCCCACCCGCACCCATAGCGAAGCAAGTGGTTGGTCGTTCCCTGAGGAGCATCTTTTCGGCGAAGTGTTTTTACAATTATTAGAGCGGGCCGAATCCGGAATGGGTATTTCGCCGACGGATTTTTTGACCGATGTTTTTAATCGCCTATTGGGCGCCCATCCGCCACGTTCGTTGAACTTTATGTTGGACACCTATCTCTTCCACATCGAAAAGCTGCTGGAAAAAGGGGTTTTGCCCAGTGCCTCGTACGAGGCAATGGAAGTACATTTGAAGGCGATCGCCCGCGAGCTATTCTCTCGGGTGCCCGAGCTCCTCACCGAAGAAACTAAATGGCATCGGTCTGTGGCCGAATATGCCCTGGCGCTCTTGCAAGAAGTCATCGTACTTTCCCACGGGTGGTACCCGCCAACGCCGGCCACTATCGCCCAAATATTTGAACTGTCGACGGCCCCTGAGACGGACCCTTTTCTGGCAAGTGCCGCGCGATCGGCCTTAGCTACCTTCATTCCCCAAATGCTGGAAACGTCGATAAGGACCCTACAAGGCCCCCGCCCGCAAAGCTCGGAGGCAGCTGCTTTCGTTGAGAAGATGCGCACTTGCGTAGGGCTCATCGCCCAAGCCGCGGATCAGGCCGGAAATTTAAATCCAAAAAATTAGAAGCGCGCTTGCGAGAAGAAGGCTGCGGGGTTAACGGGAGAACCGTTCTTGCGGATTTCGTAGTGTACGTGGGGCCCGGTCGACTTTCCGGTGTTTCCCACTTCAGCAATTTTTTGCCCGCGCTTCACGCGCGTGCCGGGATTGACGAAAAGTTTCGAACTGTGGCCGAACAAAGTCAGAATTCCATAGCCGTGGTCGATCACGACCACCTTGCCATAGCCGGATTTATTTCCCGAAAAAAGCACGGTGCCGTCGGCCGGCGCGCGGATGGGCGTTCCGTTTTCCGCTACAATATCGAGCCCTGCATGTAAGCGGTAGGAACCATCGTAAGGGTGGCGGCGGTATCCAAAACCGGATGAGATCCACCCGTTGATTGGCAGAAGCGACGGCGTCGCCGCCATCACCGCCGTTTGGGCCAGGAAAAAAACTTGGAGTTGGGAAAGGCTTTCCTCGGTGACGACCCCCGCGTCGTGTAGCTCGTCTACCCGCTCCGGCAAACTGAGCCCCACGGTTTTAAGCATGGGCGTCTCGCGTTCCAAAGGCAAAACCAGCTTGGAGCTGCGTTTGCTGCCCGGGTGCTTAGCGGCCGGCTCGCGCGGTGCGGCATCGCCTTCTTCAATCTGCCCCGGAGGCGGCTTGATTTCGATCGCATTGCGATCACCCTGACCGGTGAGGATTTGCAACTTCTTGGCGTAGTTGCGTACTCGCTCGATGGTAGCTTCCATCGAGTCCACCTTGTTGCGAATTAACTGCAAATCTTGGCGCAGGCGAAAGTTTTCGCCCTTGAGGCGCTTGTTCTCGGCGAGTTGTCCCAACACGTGGATGTAGTCCACGCCGATGAGCAGAATAAAAACCGCACAGAGTGAAAAGAGAATCAGCCCGAGTTTGAGGGCGAAGAAAGGCAATATGACTTTATGGACGCGCCGCGTCCGTTCGGGGATCACCATTAAGGTGACGAAGCGTTCCCGCCACCAGCGTTTGGTTCGATCGATGAACATGAGTATTTTTCATTGAACCACCGCGGCAAGCCAGCGTCAATTCACCTCGACGATAAGCGCCGTGATGTTATCGTCGCCGCCGCGGGCGTTGGCCAAGCCAATAAGGCTTTTGAGTCCCATTTCCGGTCCGTGTTTGAGCACACTGTCGCGGATTTCGGTCACGCTCACCATGCCCGACAGGCCGTCGGTGCAAAGCAAAAAAGTATCGCCCGGAGACACCTGGCGACGATAGACGTCTACATTCACACGGTCTTCGTAGCCTACCGAACGAGTAATGACATTTCTAAACTGATAGGTCGACTCCTGCCCCACCGCCAAGCGGCCGGCTCGGATCTCTTCGTTCACCAAGGAATGGTCTTCAGTGACCTGCCAGATGCCGCCTTGCGTAATGAGGTACACGCGGCTGTCGCCGACTTGGCCAATGTACGCAGTGCCGTCCCAGATCAATACCACTACGATCGTGGTGCCCATGCCGGAGAGGTCGGAATTCTTTTTGCTCTGATCGTAGATTTCTTTGCAGGACAAATTGACTGCTTTATCCAGCTTTTCGCGTGGGTGCATGCTGGGGTTTTCGGAGACAAACTTCTGGATGACTTCCACGGCGAGCTGGCTGGCGACTTCGCCACCACGGTGTCCGCCCATCCCGTCGGCCACTACATAAAGCTGGAGCGCGTCATCTTTCAAAAACGCATCTTGGTTGATCTTGCGTTTGAGTCCGATGTCGGTGAGCGCGTAACCGAGGATTTTCATAAGGCTAGACCCCTTCAAGATCCTAACGGCACATCTTCGACTAAAATCGAGGGAGATCCGTAGCCTGCGAAAAAGACTAAGTCTTTGGCCACGGCTGATGCGCTGCGAAACAAGGTGCGCAAATCCACTCGGGCCTCAATTCCATTCAATGATTCTGTTGGCTCGCCGAACGCAACGCGCCATCCGGTTCCCCGCAACGTGAAAACGGTAGGCTCTCCGGTAACGGGTTCGAGCGCTTCCAAAGTGTCGAAATAGACGCCGGTACCCAGCTTCTCAAAAAGCTCCCGAGCGCTGCCATCGCCCGCTTCAATATATAAAGTAGATGGAGCGATACGCGGAAACATCTCCGACGTGGGCCGTAGAAAATTGCCCGAACTCAGACGATTGTCGCGGGTGGCGCTATACACATCAAATAGCCAGCTTTTCAGCTGCCCTTTTTCCACCAAAACCGACCGCTGTGTGGGAGAGCCTTCCAGATCAAAAGGAGCCGACCATGGAGCGCTTTCATGGTTCCCATGATCCACCAACGTAAGCGCACTGCCGAATAGAGCCGTACCCATGGCCTCTCTCAGAGGGCTACGGCCGTTTTGCACTGAGTCGGCGAAAAACCAAGGAGCCATCGCGCGCAACAAGCGCGCGGTTACCCGCGGCGCCAAAATCACTCGGCGTTTGCCGCGCCCACAGGGTTTGGATTTCTGGCTGGCGCGGTGAGCGGCGTTTTCGATCAGGTTTTGCACGTACGGCAGGCGATCGTGCAACGGACCGGATCGTCCCTGCTCTTCTTTCAAGAATACGACCTCTTCTGCCGGTTCAGCCAGAAGCGACCACGAGGCTAAGTGCGCCTGCCGCTGGTGGCGCAAATCAAAACGCTCGGTCTTGCGCCGCAAGTAAGTTTCGGTGAAATTCTCGTCGTACGATTCATCCAATGCGGCGCAACCCTGCTGGCACTGCTCGTAAAGTGAATCGTACACAAAAGGTTCGATGGCTGCGGCGTGGGCTTTGCTGTTTTGGTTTTTCCACATGGGGAAACGAAACCAAGGATCCACCGCCGCGCGGTTGGCGGATTCGAACGCCGATTCCACCAGCGCGCCTAAGCTTTCTATCGACGGATTAAGCACTACCGCTTTGCCTCCGCGTTTACGGTGCAGAATACGCAAGCTGACCCAAAGACGCTCTCCGCGAGATTGCGAACGCATTTCGCCGTTGTGGTAACGCACACCCACGGTGGAGCTGCGCTGAATGGCGATTTCGAAATCGTCGGCAATCACCAACTTGGAGTGCTGCTTGATACGATCGGCAACGGTTTCTAGTGGGAGTGACACGGTCCGATTTTAGCTCAAAAGCACGGCGCTGGCATCACGCCATGTCGAGCTTGGAGCGGATCGTTTCCGACCAGTGGCGCGCAGGCGAGCGAACCAGCTTGAGGAAGCTCTTGGAAGTACGAATCCGCACGTAGTCTTTTTCGTCGATTTCGTGGTTAATTTGGCCATCCAAGACCAAGTACACCGCCCCTTTGAATTCCTTGGGCGTGATGCGGATTTCCATTTCCTGGGGAATGATGACTGGGCGCGCGGATAGGGAATGGGAGCAAATGGGCACCATCACCAAACCATTCACACCGGGGTGCAGCAAGGGCCCCCCCGTGGATAAGGCATAGGCCGTCGAACCCGTGGGAGTGGCCACTATGTACCCATCGGCACGCACGTAGCTTAGAAACTGATCGCCTACGTGCACATCGAATTTGAGCATGGGCGTGCGGGCGTCTTTCGTAACCACCACATCATTGAAGACCAGGCCCGAAACCCGGCAGAGATCTTTGCGGCAGATTTCCACCTGCAAGAGCCGGCGCTGTTCTTCCAGGCACTTGCCCGCCAACGCTTCTTCGACTGCAGGGATCATATCTTCGGGCGATGTCTCGGTGATGAAACCCAGCGTGCCCAAATTGATGCCCAGCAACGGAAAGGCAGACTTATTATCCAGCCGACGCACCAGGGTAAGGAAGGTGCCATCGCCCCCGATGATCACGCCCAAGACTACATCACGCACCGCGGCGGAATCCAAACGGCCGTCCGAATCGGTGACATCTAATGTAGCGTAGCCCTTCTTGGTGAGCCAGGCCGTGAGCTTTTTACAGGCTTCCTTAGCTTTGTTATGGCGTTTGCAAAAGAGCAGGATGGTTTTTTTCTTAGCCACTTATAGCGTCCCCGTCGTCGGTATCATACCAGACTGTATTCGTTTGTTACCTCTGTGTTAGCTCTTCGCAAATATTTCATTGATCGTTTTTTATAAGCGAATAGCCTTACCGTTAGCACATCTTTACCGCGACATTCTGGTCGTTAGCTCAAATCTTTACGCAACTGCATTACAAATAATCGGGCTCATTTAAGGCCCACTTGGGGAGACATATGAGAAATCTTTTCCGGATGTCTATGCTTTGCATTTCCCTCGCGGCAGGGGTAGCCAACGCCGCTGAGTACCTCGTTCGTTTCGACAGAATCGGGCAGGAACAAGCCAACTTCACCAAAAACCACGGCGGCAAGCTGGAAATGGTTAGTAAAGAAGGTGTCTTGTTCAAGTGGACCACGACTGAGCGTTCGGCCGATGAATTGCCTACCTGGGATGCCTCGGTAGCGTACATTCAGCCGAACTTCACCATCAAGTTGACCCCTAACCCGTCCTTGGAAGCTGTGCGCGCCGCGTACCGCAAAGCCTTGGCAACCAGCCCGCTCGATGATGATCCGATCGGCGGCGGCGGCTTCGGTGGACCGGCCCTGGCCGATAACCCGGCCTTTAAGATGCCTCCCTCGGAAAAATCCGGCGCGGACCCTTTGCTTCCCAAAGCGTGGGGCATGAAACAAATTGGTGCGCCGTCTGCATGGACGCGCTCGTCGCAGGGCAAGGGCGTGATTGTAGCCGTCACCGACTCCGGTGTGGACTACAACCACGAAGACTTGATCGCCAATATGTGGCGCAACCCTGGCGAAGTTCCGGACAACGGCATCGACGATGACCACAACGGTTATGTCGATGATCTCGTCGGTTGGGACTTCGCAATGAACGACAACAAGCCCTACGACATGACGGTCGACTTGTTCACCATGATCTTCGGCGGCGGCAACCCGGGACACGGCACGCACGTGTCGGGCGTGATTGCAGCCAAGATGGACAACGGTATCGGCATCGCCGGTGTCGCTCCGCAAGCCCAAATCATGGCGTTGCGCTTTATCACCGAAAAAGGCCAAGGCAGCACGGATGCCGCCATTAAGGCCATCGACTACGCAGTCGCCAACGGCGCCAAAGTCATCAATGCCTCCTGGGGCGGTGAAAAAGGCGATGAAGACGACAGTGCTCTTGTAGAAGCGATCAAGCGCGCTGAAAAAGCGGGCGTGATCTTTTGCGCTGCTGCCGGTAACGGCCGCCAAGGCAAAGGCTTCGACAACGACAGCGACGCCAAGCCGATGATTCCTTCGACGCTCGCTATCTCCAATATCTTGGCAGTAGCGGCTATCGACGAAAAAGAAGCGATGGGCACCTTCTCCAACTGGGGTGTGCGCTCGGTGAAGCTGGGTGCGCCAGGCGTGCAGATCATGTCGACGGTACCGGGTGACCGCTACCAAGACACCGTGATCGACATTCCCTTTTTGGGAATGACAGCACACTGGGATGGCACTTCGATGGCAACCCCGCACGTGAGCGGCGCCTTGGCGCTGGCATGGTCGGATCACCCGTCGTACAGCTACGCAGAAGTGATGGACTCGCTGATGAAAGCGACCAAGTCCATTTCTTCTCTGTCTGGCAAAGTGGTCACGGGTGGACGTCTGGATCTGCCCGGTATCCGTTAAGGTCTTTCTCCCCAAATGTGGTCACGGCCGGCGCGCAAGCGTCGGCCGTTTTTTTTCGGCTTGCGCCATGACAGATCCGCGTGGGTCGCGGTATTACATAGGAACTATGAGCATGTGGAAACGACTGACGTTTATCATTTTGGGTTTTGCTTTCTTACTGGCTTCGGAAGGCACCGTGTTCGCCAAGAAACGGCGCGGCCGCAGTTACTCCGGCCCCGCGCCGACTCACCCCGTTATTCTGTGGTCGCGGGCGTTGGACGAGAGCAAAGATCTCGAACAGCGTAAAGTCATGGCCTTTAAGTTGAGCCACTACACGCAGCCGATTTTTCAAACCGCCGTCGTCAACACCTTAATGAATTGCGCTAAAGACCCGGAAGTTCAGATTAAAGTTTTGTGCATCAAAGCCTTAGGCAATGCGCGATCCGCCAGCCAAGCGGATAAAATTCGGGAAGTGCTTTTGTCTCAGTACAACGCAGAGCCGATGTTGAAAAACACCGTGGTTCGCACCCTGGTTAACCGCAAAGATGAAACTCCGGCGGTGCAGTCCGTGTTACTCGACGCGCTGATGAAAACGGAAGATACCGATGAGATTTTGGCGTTATTGAGCTACTTCGAAGAATTCGACAGCACGTCGGGCGATTTTGCCGAGAAGTTAGTGGAGCTCTACGACAAGCGTTCCAATGTGAAAGTGCGCCGCTCCATCGTGAAGGTTTTAGGTGCTCGTGCCAAAGGGCAAGACAAGGTGATTGAGCTCTTGGCCAAGTGCGCACAAGAACGCGATACCCCGTTGGCGTTGAACTGCTTGGCTGGCCTCCAAACCCAGGCCAAGAAAGATGCCCGCGCTTGGGTCGCTATCCAAAAAACGATCCAGAGCGATGACCCGGACGTTTTGTTGGCCACGCTCGACGTCATCAACGCCTTGCCGGACAATAAGCAGCCGTCGATTTCTCGCCGCCTATTGGAACTGATCGATGAAGTCGAAGATCCCGATATACAAGAGCGCTCGGTGCTTGCGCTGGGCATTTGCGGGGATCAGTCGGAAGAAACCGTGGGCGTCCTGCAAAAGGTGTTCAAGCGAGAAAAAACCGAAGAAGCTACCCGCATCGCTGCGGCTTTGACGCTGGGCAAACAAGCGTTTAACTTCCCGGACAAGGCACGCGATCTCTTGGGAAAATGCGCGAAGGAAGGCGCTTCCCAGTCCCTCAAGACCGCCTGCCAATTGGGTCTGAAAGATTTACCGGCGGAGGCCACTACGCCTTCGCCCTAGCATTAGGGTTATATGGCGAAGTTGGGCTTCGGTTTTGCGTCTGCAGTTTTCTTGTTCGGTACAGTAGCGAATGCGGTGACTCCGCAGGCGGCTAAGCCTCGGCCCCACGTTCGAGTTCCGGCAGCCGAAACACCAAGTGACGACCGGGGAATGGACGAGAGATTAGCGGTGCCGGCGGCAGCCCATAAACCGCCAGAAAAACCGCCCGAAGAATTCAATCCGTATATTTATAACTATTCCGTTGGTCTTGAGGGACCGGCGCTGACCGGCACTTCGATCCTAAAAGAAACCGCTGTGGCCTTCGGGCTGTGGGTGGATCGCTCCCTGGGGATGGAGTTTTACCTCGGCTATACGCGTTCAGCTGATACCGCCACTACCACCACGACCAATGTGGCTAACGCCTTTGCCACAACACGCACGCTAACCACCGCCAGCACCGGCACCGGCGCCACCAGCCAGGTTATCCTGGGCGGCGCTTTAAAATACCGTATTCACCAGCGCAAACATTTCGGTGTAAGCGCAGATTTTATATTCAGCATTAATCCCGGCGCCACTGTGACCTATGCCACCGGCACACACGTTGAGACGACGCCGGATACCTCCGACCCCACCACGTACAACGTCACCGATACCGCTTTAGGCAATGTGAACGTGGGCCTTAGCCCTTCGTTCCGCGTCGGGCCACGTTTGACCGTGGACTACCACCTTCCCTGGTTGCCCAACCTTCTCTTCGGCGCCACCTTCGGAGTATTTACATCGATTGGCGGCAGTACGACGACGACCACCACGGTGCGTACGCAAACTTATGCGGTTACAGGCGGAGTGGCCGCCGCTCCTACCGCCGACACGACGACGACGACGACGGCTGTTTTGGCGCCGGGCACGCAGAGCTCCACTTATGGATTGGGCGGGAGTGGTTTTACCATCGGCACCGGTTCGGGCCTGAGCCCAGTGGTGATGATAGGAACATTCCGTATCCGCTACGCGTTCTAACTCGAAACTGGCCCACCTGGCTGTGGTTGGGAGAGTGGTTTAAGGGGGTATGTCTTTGCGAGCGAAAATCTCACCGCTTTAGCAATATTGAGTTGTGGTAGTGGATGTACAGAGCGAGGTGATCGGCCAAGCCTCGTGGCGTTTTAGTGGTGCACCAAGTTCGTCGAAACAGGCGATTAAGGTTGGCCCGAAGCATCGCAGCGGTGTGGTTAAGTGAGAAAATCGGATCCCAAGCCAACTTCTTCAGTTCGCCTTGCCCGATAATCGCGCCGCGGCCGCCCGCTGTTGTTTCATGACGAGCATTGGGGAATACTTTTCGCAGCAGAAACGGATAACTGGGATTTTTGTCCGATTTAAATAGTGCATTCGGTTTCGCTACCGGCAGAAGCGTCTCGAACATTTTTTTGAGCGCATGAGGCCTATGGTCTTTTCGTGCTCCATACTTTTTGCGAGATTTTGCGGCCAACAGCCCTTTTGCGGGCATTTGCGCTACTTCCACGGCCAATATTATTCGTTCCGGACTAACAGCAAGGGGGATACTGATGGGCTTAAACTTGGTGTGCTCGAATGTTTCCATTTCATCGAAAATAATTTCTTCAAGAGGCTCTTGCTCGAATTTTTTCAAAAAATCGATTTGGCTTTTTCGGCATTGTTCAGCCAAAAATCTAAACTTTCTCACAACCGTGATGCGATTCAATCTGAGAACCGAGGCGCACCGCCGCAACGAGACCCCCGAACAGAGAAGCTTCCACAGGGGGTAGTTAACCTTCCGCTTAATCTGCCGAAAACAAGGGTCAAATGTCGCGCGCGAAAACGTTTTTTGGCAACCTGTACACTTCCAACGCACAATATGGCGGGAATCGGACGTTCGATAAAAACTTCCATGGCGAATGATTCGGCGATGGAGAGATTTACATTCGCATTTGAATTTAGGGACTCCGCGTTCCATCCCACCTAAATGGCGCTTTAACAGCGCCTTGGCTAGGATCTGAGGGAAGCGCGTTCAAACAAACCCACAGCCAGGTGGGCCAGTTTAAAGGTACTTTTTGAGAGCGTCCGGCACGGTGAAGTTACCGTCGGCGGTCTGGTAATTTTCCATGATGGCAATGAGCGTACGTCCCACGGCCAAGCCGGAACCGTTTAAGGTGTGCACGAACTGCACCTTGCGGTCTGCATCGCTACGGTAGCGGATGCCGGCCCGGCGGGCTTGGTAATCCGTGAAACAGCTGCAGGAAGAGATTTCCATGTAGCCATTGGACCCAGGCGACCAAACTTCGATGTCGTAAGTCTTGGCGGAGCCAAAGCCCATGTCTCCGGTGCAGAGGCAAACTACGCGGTACGACAACCCTAGGATCTGCAAAATCTTTTCGGCATCGGCGGTAAGAGCTTCCAACTCCGCAAAGGAGTTTTCAGGCTTAGCAAACTTTACCAACTCCACTTTATTGAACTGGTGCTGGCGCTTGAGGCCCTTAGTGTCTTTGCCGTAGCTGCCGGCTTCCGAACGAAAGCAGGGACTATAGGCACAATATTTCAAGGGCAGCTGTTTCTCGTCGATAATTTCTTCCCGGTGGTAGTTGGTTACCGGGACTTCCGCGGTGGGAATCAAAAAGTAATCGAACTTCTCCAGGCGAAAAACATCTTCCTCAAACTTGGGCAGTTGGCCAGTACCTACCAAGGCCGACCGATTCACGATGAAGGGCGGCTGGATTTCCGTGTAACCAGCTTCACCGTGGGTATCTAGCATCAACTGGATCAGCGCCCGCTCCAGCTTAGCCGCGAGCCCGGTCAAAAACACAAAGCGGGCACCGGTGACTTCCCCGGCTTTTTTGAAATTCATGATGCCTTGCTTTTCCCCGATTTCGTCGTGGGTCAGCGGCTTAAAATCAAACGCGGGGATCTTGCCCCATTTGCGGATTTCCTTATTGTCCTCGGCGGAAGTGCCGGTGGGTACGGAGGCGTCTGGGATGTTGGGTAGCTCCATCATCAACGCCTGTAACTGCGTCTCGATCTCGGAGACCGCAAGGTCCTGCTCTTTAACAGACTGTGCGACGCCCTTCATTTCTTCCATGATGGCGGTAGCGTCTTCCTTATTCTTCTTTGCGGCGGCGATCTGAATGGAAGCTTGGTTACGCTTGGCTTTGAGGGCTTCGACGGTTTGCAGGGCCGAGCGGCGACTAGCGTCGAGTTCGAGGATTTTTTGAAGAACGGCTTTGGCGGTTTTGTTACCGCGCCGATCGAGAGCTTTTTCGATTTCTGCGGGATTGGCCGCTACCAGTTTAATATCGAGCATGGCCCGCTTTACTCCTCAATGATCATCTTCTTAATAAGCCCTTTGATAACCGCTGTATCTCGGGCCGCGGGACTGCGTTCGAGGTAATATTCAAACTCTTTCACGCCTTCTTTATCCCGCTGCAACGCATAGTACACATACCCGAGTTCCCGATGCAACTCGGGGTCGTTGGGATCGAGCGAGAGCGCCAAACGAATGGCCGATTCGCCGCTTTCTGGCTGTTTCTTGGCCCGGTAGCAGCGCGACAGCAACAGGTACGCTCGGATTTTTTCTGTTTTGTATTCCGGTGCTTGGCTGGTGGAGGGCAACGTGGTGATGTCTTTCAGAGCGCTGATGGCTTCGTCGTACTTTTCATAGTCGATATAGAGTTCTGCTAGCTCCAGCACGAACTTATAGTTGGCTGGGTTATTGGCTACCTCTTGCCGCATTTGTTCAATGGCGGCGTCTTTTTGCTCACGCAGCTGATGAATCTTGGAGAGGTAGCGGTGCACGCCGGGGTAATTGGGCGTTACACCCATCAAAAATTTGAGCACTTCTTCGGACTGCGCGTAACTCTTCATCTGGAACAGCAGATCGGCGGCACGGTAAAATCCTTCGCTGTTGCGGCGATCGAGCAAGGAGCTGAGCCGAAATTCCGCCACAGCTTTGTCTAACTCGCCAACCGCCTCTAGGGCCTTCGCTAGCGACATGCGTACCTTACTCTGGCGGTTATCGAGGTCGAGCGCCTTGTGGTAGAGGGTGACGGCTCGCCGGAATTCCTTGCTCTCAGCGTAAACTTCCCCTAGCACCCAGTAATTCATCGGATTGGCCGGTTCGGACGCAATCAGGTTATTGACGAACTTCACCGCAAAATTTTTCTCGTAACCTGTAACTTTGAGTTTCAACCATTCGGCCAGAGCATCGTAGTTGCGCGGATCAAGGGTGTAGGCCTGGTTGAAAAAGCCCTGGGCTTCGCGCGCGCCGTCTTTTTTGTAAACAAGCCGCAGCTTTCCGGCGTAGTACAGAATTTCCGAATCGGACGGGTTTATTTTGGCGGCCTTTAGAAACTGGTTCAGCGCCTCGCTGTAGTCTTGGCGTTTGTAGTAGTGCTTCCCCAGCGCCACATAAGGCTTTTCACTCTCTGGTGCCAAAGCGACAGCTTGCATCAGTAACTTCAGCCCGCGTTCGAAATTGTATTGCTCGGATTCGAGCATTCCCAACTTGATGTAGCCCATGGCTTCGGTCGGGTCGCGGTCGATGGCACGCTGGTAGTAGCTCATTACTCGACGGAAATCTTCGTAGGAGCTGGCGGTTTTCTCCATCACCTCACCCAGCTGAATCAAAGCCAAACCGTTTTTGGGATCCAGCAAATGCGCTGCTTGGAAGAAGCGCACGGCCTCCTCGGTTTTGCCTTGGCCCATCAATCCCGTGCCTTGCTCAGTAAAATACCCCGCATGGTATTCAGCTTGCGCGGCAGCGGCTTTGAGAGCGGCATCGGAAATATCGAGCCCTTTTACCTTAGGCTTAATCTCGTCGCTTTTCTTGGAGTAGTGGTACGCGAGCAAGTAACTGCTTTGCGCCTCACCGGTATTGCCGGCAAGTTCGTGTAGCTCCCCCAAGCGAAGGTACGCCCGAGTCGGCACCTCGGGGGTCGTGAATCGAGCGAGCTTGCCGCACGTTTCGTAAAGACCGCGGGCCTCCTTGATTTGGTTGCGGCGAGAGGCGACTTCGGCGAGCAGAAGGTACGTCTTGGGGTGCAGGGGATTCAAGCGCAGCGCTTCCAGCCCGTCGGCCTGAGCTGCGTTTACATCGCCCATATCCCAAGCAGCCAGCGCCAAGAAATAGCGCGCCCGCACTCGAGTAGGATCGGCCTTTACGGCTTCGGCCAAAACATTGCGCGCCTCGGCGAGGTTGCCGGCGCTGTAATGCAACTCGCCAATGAGCAGGAGATTTTCGGCCGCTACCGGATCGCTTTCAGCGGCCTTCAGCGCAAAATTCTTGGCGTCTTCGACTTTGTCTGCGGCTTGCGCCAAAATAGCTTCGGCTCGGTACAATTCGCTGGAATGCGGATCCGCTACGCGGGCCCTCACTACCACTTGCTCCAATTGAGGGCGCAATCGCTCGGCTTCCTGTGGGTTGGTCGCCAACCGAGCAAGGGTGATGGCTAATCGGCCCAATAGAATTGGGTTTTTCTCGTCGATACCCAAGGCTTCCTTGAGCACATCGTGGGCGCCGCGATAAAAGAGCAAGGAGTCCTGCACCATCAAGGCAGCGGCTTCTTCTCCCAAGGTGAGCGCGCGCTCTTCCGGAGTGGCGGAACTGCCTAGAGAGGGCCCCGAATCACCGGCGACTTTATCCGAAATCATGCCGGGATTTGGATCACCACCGCTGAAAAGATAGAGAGCGACCAAAACGGCCGCCACGGCAGCATATATTTTTAACTTTTTGCGTTTGGCTTGGTCCGTCGGCCTGAGCGTCGCGGGCGGCGGCGGAGCCGGATCTAACGGCACGCTGAAATCGGGAGTGGAGCCTTGGGGCTCGGCGTGAGCCGGCACGATGATCAGATCTGTTTTGCCAGCGGCACGCACTTGAGTGCCGCTCTCGGGCGCATCGTCCGCTTGGCTAAAAAGAGCGTCGATTTCAGACTGGTGGATCGTGTGGCCGGGTTCACCACCACCGATGTTTTGGTGGGTTTTCCCTTCGGCAAGGTTGCGTTCTTCCTGAGAGTGCGCTTCGTTTCGGCGTGTTTTGCCGTTGTCTTCAGGGTTTTCGGGGATGGATGCTTTGGGCCGAGAAACGTCGACGCCGGGGGGTGCATGGTAGTCCTCGGCGTAGAGTCGCTTCAAAAAGGCGTCGTAAAAAGCTGGGTGAGAAGCCAGCTTCTGCCAGCGCTCGTATGGCGGGTGCGCAATTTCTTCCTCGCCAGTAAACTTGCCCGCGGTAATGCGCGCGAGCAATTCCGGCTCGGTGTACTGCCCCACCACTTCAAGCAGTCGATTGCGCACTTTGTAAGGCGTATTTGGCACTTTATCCCGCGGCCTGTTTCAATTGCCGATTACCCTGCACCTTCAGCGTATTCACGCTTAGGCTGGCAACCCGACATAAATGTCCCAACAAATCCAAATGCACCGACGACGAGTCCTGGCTTTGCTTAACTCCCTCATGCAGCCGACGGAGGTGTCGCTCGGAGAGTTCGAGACTCAGTCTTTCAATTTCATCGTACTGCCGCTGCAACTCTTTCTCCAGCCCCGCAGTGCGGGCGCTGAAATGCGCCGTCGATAGACGTAAACACTCTGATACCTTGGAATGGAATGCTCGGATATCCGTCCACCCTTCCTCGGAAAACTCGTAGCCTTTGTTGCGGCACTTATAGACCAAGGCCACGATATTGTTGGCGATGATATCGCCGATGTTTTCCATATCGTTGGTGCGAATTAGGATCTCGAATTCTTTGTCCACTTGCTCGGGCGTCATTTCGTTCTGAGAGAGGCTGGTGAGGAATTGCTTGATGCCCTTGTTCAAAAAATCGATCACCTTGTCGTTGGCCCGAAACTCTTCCACTGCCGCGCTGTCGCCCTTTTGGAAAAAGCCCAAACATTGCGTAAAGAGACGCTCCACCGCGTCGGACAGGCGGAGCAGCTCGCGTTGCGCTTGAGCCAACGCCAGCTCGGGAGTCGCTAGAGTGCTGCGGTCCAAGTAGCGGTAGGTGAAGGGCCCCTTATCTTCCTTATTGGGAAGCAGCACCATCACCATCCGCACAGTCCAGGGAATGAGAGGAAGAAAAATCAAAGCAATGGCGACATTGAAGAAGGTATGCGCCAAAGCGACTTCTCGCCGCAATCCAAACCCCATCGCCTCCAACGCCCATGCAAACGGGGTTTGCAATGGCCAGAGCAGTGCAACGCCTGCGAGCTTGGTAACCACGCTGCCGATCGCGACTTGTCGGCCCGGGGTGTCGGTGCCGAGGCTTGCGAAGTAAGCCGTGGCTGTGTTGCCCAAGTTTGCGCCAAAAACCCAAGGCAGCGCTTCGATCACAGTGGCCTGCTGAGCCACCATCAATGACATCGAAAAAGCGACGGTAGCAGAGCTACTCTGGGTGAACGCCGCCAAGCAGGCGCCGAAAATAAATCCAAAGACGGGACGGTCACGGAAATATTGAGAGAATTGTTGGAACAGCGGCTGCTGGCGCAACAGCTCTCCCGCTTCCACCAACATATCGAGCGAAAAGAAAACCATCCCCACGAAAAAGGCCACTCGGCCCAAGCGCTTGAGCCAGGCGTGTGCCGCGAGCGTCTCCGTGAGAAATCCGGCGGTGAGAATCACCAAACCGTACTCGGAAACTTTGAAGGCCAACATCTGCACCATCAAGGTGGAGCCAATGCCCGCGCCCAAGGAAACCGCAAAAGTTTGCGAAAGCGTCAGCAGGCGGGCGTTCGCCAAAGAAACAAGCATTGCCGTGACCGCGCCGCTGCTGCACAAGAGCATCGACAAAACCCCGCCCAGCAACAAGCCGCGCATTCGATTTTTAGTCGAATGATTGAGCCAGCTGCGGAAATGGGACCCCGCCAACATTTGGATGCTTTTGGAGAGCTCGCCGATGGAATAGATCAACAGCGTTGAGCCCCCCAGAAGCTGGAGGAATTCCGGTCGCACTTTATTCGAATCTCCGGGAACTGCTTTAAGTCAGTAAAGCTTCGGAAAAGGCTTTGCCTTCAAACGGGACGAGATCCCCGACTTTTTCCCCCACCCCGATGAAGCGGACCGGGAGTTGGAGATCCCCGGCGAGTGAGAGAACGGAACCACCTTTGGCGGTACCATCGAGTTTGGTAACGATCACGCCGGTTAAACCCAGCGCTTCATGGAACTGCTTGGCTTGGACCAAAGAATTCTGGCCCATGGTGCCATCCACGACTAACCAAATCTGGTGCGGGGCATCCGGCAGCACTTTCTTGACCACCTTGTGAACGCGTTTTAGCTCGTCCATCAGGTGCGTCTTCGTGTGCAAGCGGCCCGCGGTGTCGAGCACGACTAAGTCCATGCCCCGGGAAACCCCTGCCGAAACCGCATCGAAGGCGGTGGCGCCAGGGTCCGCTCCTTCGCGTCCCGATACAAACTGGCACCCGGCGCGTTCCGACCAAACCCGCAATTGTTCAATAGCGGCGGCGCGGAACGAATCACAAGCGCCCAACAAAACTTTCTGTCCCGATTGGGAAAACCGATAGGCCAGTTTTCCAGCGGTGGTGGTTTTGCCAACCCCATTCACGCCCACGATACTGATCACAAACGGACGGGGCAGAGTCGGCAAACTCCAACCGTTTTCTACGGTTCCCAAGAGAGCGGCTATCTCGCCCTTAAGAGCCGAACCCAAATCTTGGGAGCCGCCTTGGGCCCCTTTGCTTTTCACCGCCCCCAGTAACTTCTGGGAGGTGGCCACCGAAACATCCGCCGTCAAAAGCGTTTCTTCCAGCTGGTCCCACTCGGTAACTCCCAGCTCAGACGACTTGCGCTTTACTAGCTGCGACAGCCCACCCCACCAGTGATTGCGAGTGCGAGAAAGCGCCTCGGTCAGCGGGTGGCTAGCCGGGGAGCTCGTGGTAGCGGCCGTTTCGGGCTTCGCTTCCACCGCCGGTCTTGCGACTTGCTTTCGGCCTCGGCGGAGGAAAAACCCCAGCGAAACCAAAACCAAGACCAGGACCAGCGCGGCTAAATACGGGTAGATGTCAGGCGTCATGCGGGATTCTTACTACCCAACCCGCGCGCCGACTGCATCTAAAAAGCGTCGGAATCGATCGCACCGTCGGCCGGATCGGGGCCCGGGCTCACAGGCTCCGCGCTTTCCAGATAACGGTGAATCGTGCGCGGGTGCACGCCCAACAACTTGGCGGCCTGCTTCTTATCCCCGTGCGAAACCTTCAAAACCTCGTCCATCAGCATCCGTTCCACCTGGCGAAGGGAAACCCCCAACGGAATCGTCACCGTCCGCGGGTGTGCGCCTCCGCCCATCTCGGCGGGCAGGTCGGTGCAATCGATGATTCCTGTACGGTTGAGCACTACCGCGCGTTCCATTAAGTTTTGCAGTTCGCGGATATTTCCGGGCCAGCCGTAGCCCAAAAGGCAATCCATCGCCGACGGGTGAATCAGCGGCACCTCGCGGTGGTTTTTCTTGGCGGATTCCTCAATGAATTTTTGCGCGAGCAGCGGAATGTCATCCTTACGCTCCCGCAAGGGGGGGACGCGAATGCTGATGACGTTTAAGCGATAAAAAAGGTCTTCGCGAAACGTGCCTTGGCGTATGGCCGCGGGCAAATCGCTGTTGGTGGCACTAATAACCCGAGTTTTCACCCGCAGAGTTTCGTTGCTTCCCAACCGCTCGAATTCGCCTTCCTGCAGAAAACGCAACAGCTTGGTCTGAAACGTCAGCGGGGCAATTCCTATTTCGTCCAAGAACAGTGTCCCACCGTCGGCCAGTTCCACGCGCCCTTTTTTCCGACGAGAGGCGCCCGTAAAAGCACCCGGTTCGTAACCGAAAAGTTCGGCTTCCAAAAGATTCTCAGGAATGGCGGCGCAGTTGATCTTTACGAAGATGCCATTGCCCGGCGCGCCGGCGCGGTGAAGGTACTCGGCCATCAAGCCTTTGCCTGTTCCGCTTTCGCCGTGGATAAGGACCGTGGCGCGGCTATTGGCGGCCTGGTCTACCGTCGCCATCAGTCCCGTCATGGTTTCGGACTTACCTAGCACCTCACGCCCGCCTGCGGCTAAGTGTTGTTCCAGCTCTTCCTTCAACGATTGGTTTTCGGTAACAAGCTTGCGCTTCTCTAAAGCTCTGTGCACGGTGCGCAGCACGTTCAGGCGCTGCAGCGGCTTGGTAATAAAATCGTAAGCCCCTTTGCGCATGGCTTCCACTGCCAGCTCCACCGTCCCGAAGGCAGTGAGTAGGATCACCTCTACCGAAGGATCGATCTTTTTCACGTGGCCCAGCAACTCAATGCCATCCATGTGCCGCATGCGCAAATCGGTCAGCAAAACATCTACCGATCCTTTTTGTACCCAGCGCAGTGCGACTTCGGGATCCTGGAAAATCGTCACCTCCGCGCCATCGGATTTCAAAATGCGCGCGAGCGACTCTAAGTTGGCGGCTTCATCGTCGACAACGACGATTCGGTAACTCTGCATGGACGACGTCCTCCGTCAGGCGGGAAATTGAAAATGAACCGTGGTGCCTTGGCCAATACTGCTCTCGCACGTAATCGAACCGCGAGCCTCTTCCACAATCGATTTGGTAACCATCAAACCCAAACCTGTGCCATCAGGCTTGGTGGTAAAGAAAGGCTGGAAAGTTTGCCGCCGAGTTGCGTCGTTCATGCCGCTTCCCGAATCGGTTACTTTCACTCTGAAAACGTTTTGGTGGATCTCGGTGGCAATGCCGATTCGACCGCCCCTAGGCATCGCTTCGCGCGCGTTACGGAGCACGTTTAAGAACGCTTGTTTCAAACGAGCTCGATCGGCCAGCACATACAATTCTTCGGGCCAAAGATTGAGCTCCACTTTGATGCTCCGCGAGCGGTCTTCTTCGCCGCAGAAATCGACGATTTCGCGAATCAGCTCATGCACCGGCGTTCGGGCATCCCCTTTGGCAGGGAAGCGTGCACGGATGAGGTAGTTTTCGGTAATTTGGTGGAGGCGCTCCACCTCGCGCGAAATACTGCCCAGAGTTTTGGAAACCTCGGGCTCGGCCTCGGTGAGCTCTTCCTGCAGCCAGTCGATATTCAAACTGATGGAGTTCAGCGGGTTGCGGATTTCGTGCACTATTTCCGCCGAGAGCTGCCCTACCGCCGCCAAGCGCTCCGACTGGAGGAGATCGCGCTGCTGTTGCTGGATTTTGCCGTCCCGCTCGCGCAGGGCCGTCAACATGCGGTTGTACTGACGGGCTAGCTCCGCGATTTCGTGCTCATCGCCAGAGTTCACCTTTAAGCTGGTTTCAAAATCACCGTCCGCCATTTGCTTTACGTTCTCAATGAGCAAGGGCAGCGAGCGCAGGACGCGGTGAGAGAGCAATAATGTAATCACGCCCAGTCCCACCAAAATCCATGAAAGCGCCAACCCGGTGATGAGCGTTTCGCGCCCGTCGCTCTGCGCAGCCAAGGTTATTTTTTGGCACTCGTCGTCGACTTTGGCGGAGAGAGCGTCGAGTTGGGTGCGCAGTTCGCGGAAAGTTTTTTCAAAGGTCTCGCGATCCGCCGCCGTAGAAAGCTGATCAAAAGTGCGGGACGCAGTCGCCAGCAAACCACTGAGTTCCGAAGTCAAAGCGTGGTGTGCCCCGCCGGCGGACTTAAACAGCAACGCATCTGCCTCGGTAAAACTTCTGCGGATCACGTAAGGGTACAGGTCTCGCACCATGCGGGACAAGGTGCTGTCCGCAGCGGTGGCTCCGCCCCCAAAGTAGAAACGGCGCACGTCTTCCGCTAAGCCCTGCACCCCGCCCTGCAATTGGGCTACGTGTCGAGACAGAGGCAGAAAGAGCTCGTTTACTAGAACCAGTCGCTCGTTGGTCTTTTCGCTGCGGAAATAATGATAAAAGGACACCGCCCCGAACAAAACGAGGATGACGACAAAGCAGCCGATGATTTTCGCGCGAATAGTCATGGGTTTGGAAATTAAGAAGAGAAGTGCCGAGGAAGGAACAAGCGCTAGTGCGAGGCGCTCAGCCTCGCACTAGCCGTTTTTGAATACTGTCTTTACATCGCGACGCGGAAACTGGCGCCGTAAGTAACCGGGCTACCGGTGATAAACCAGTAGTCTGCCGTGAAAGAGAGATCCATCGCCGAACCAAGCATCGCACCCAAACGTGCCGAAACACCGCTATTGGTAGCCGCCGCCGTCTTATTCATGACGTAACCCGCGGCCAAGTAGCAGGGCATTTTCAGGGTGGTCACGTACGCGCCCAGATTCCACGCCGAAAGCGCGCTGATATCGGGAAAGGTGACGTTCACTTCCAGGTTATTGTTGTGCATGAACGAATAACCCAGGCCCGCAGTGACAGAGCCCACTGAGCTGGTGAGGTTACGCGTATAGCCCACTCCGATGGCGATGCCTTTGCGGCCGGCCGGATTGAGGGTCAACATCGCCGAAGCGTCCCCACTGTCGGTGCCACCGAGCGTTTTGTCATAACGGAAACCCACTACCGCGCGACCTTTCATCAACGAAAAGCCGAGCCCCGCGCCGACAGAATCCGTGGTGGGGCTACCAAGCAAAGCGACTGCGCTCCGCGAACCGTATACGCCTAAGCCCATCGTGCCGTTCCCGTACACCAGCGAAGGCGTGGCGGTTTGGTCCGTTCCGTCGACATTCGTACGGGTGTACCTAGCTTCAAAGGCGGAGCCCATGCTGTCGACGAATTGCCCGGGGTTCACGAAACTATTATTGTCCGGAAAAAGAAAACCGATACCGCCGCGCTGGATGGCTCCGCCACCGGCCGCGTATGCGTTGATTCCCAAGCCTGAAAGCACGAGCAACAGCAAAAGCGATTTTGTACGCAACATGTTTTTGTCCTCGAAATTGCGGGTTGATGGAGCAGTTACTGGAAGCAAAGAAGGATCGACCTACATTTAGTATAAACCCAACTCAGCAATACGGCTAGCCTCAACGGCAGAGCTCGGCGACCTCTCGCGCCACCGCGTCAAAATCGAGCGTCCCATGCCACGCTTACTTTTGACGCCGCGCACATAGAGAACCGAGTAGGGCAAAGTGCCTTTCCAGGCCGAATCGACCGCCCGCTGGAAAACCGGGTCTTTCACGTAGCCAGGCTTGAGGTAAGTCGTGAAAGGCGCCTGGAGCAGCACCTCCCACTTTCTGGAAAACTGTGCCTGAGCGAAAGGCGTTCCCACGTCTACAACCACCGGTTTAACCCCCTTCCAGGCACCAAATCGGGGGACCAAAGTGGGCAATTCCTGCACGCAGGGGGCACACCAATTGGCCCAGGGGTGCACGAGCACGCAAGGTTCCTTCTGCAATTCCCGCAATTTGGAAATGGAAAGGGTGCGGATGTCCGCGTAGGAGGTCAGCGACCCGAGGGCCAAAAGGACACAGATCTTCACAAGGCTATTCATATGAGCTAGGGTACCACGCAAAATAAGGAATGAAGCATGGGCGGATTAAACCCCTACATTAAGGAACCCGAAGTGAAGCTACCCACCCAGAAATTCACGGTGCGCATTGAAAACGCGGACAAGGTGATTGAAGTCGATCCCACCAAAATCCCTTTTGGCGACACGGGATTGCCGGGCAGCCTTTTGGACATTCTTTTAAACGCCGGCGTTGAGATGGATCATGCCTGCGGCGGCGTCTGTGCCTGCGCCACTTGCCATATTTACGTCAAAGACGGCAGCGAAACCTGCGGCCCGGCCGAGGAAGCAGAAAACGATATGCTGGACATGGCCCCTGATCTGAAGCCTAGCTCGCGTTTGGCTTGCCAGTGTGTGCCGTCTGGCGAAAAGGATATCACCGTCGAAATCCCGTCGTGGAACCGCAATTACGCGCGCGAAGGCACCTGAGCCGCGCACGGCCTTTTTTCCAGCTGAATAGGTAAGATGATCTGATTGATGAACGTCGCCAGCGAATGGGCGGCGGAGCAATGGGCTTTCACATGCCCGGTATTCTTCTCAAAAATCTCCGCCAGTTGCTCTTCTTGCAGTTGTCGGCCGATCCGAATCACATCCATCAAGCTGCGCGTGTCCCCTGTTTCCACGTGGAAACCGTAAGGGAGGTCTGCGATCAAATCGGCAACATGGCTAGCCCGTGGGCCGATGAAGGCGTAGGGTCGTCCGGTAGCCAAAACCCCGTAGATTTTAGAAACGTGGACGAGGCCCGACATTTCTTCGCCCATTACCACTAAGTGCAAATCCGCCGCCGACAAAGACTCTGGCAATAGCTCCCGAGGTTGGTGCTCAAGTTGGCGCACATTGGTCAACCCGTGTTTGGTACGGAAAGCCGTGACGTCTTTTTCCCGAAGTCCACCGCCGATGAAAAGAAAAAGTACATCCGGATCATTGCGCAACGCCAACGCAGTTTCTAGGACCGTATCGAGTGGGTGTGCGATGGAATGATTGCCGGAGTAGAGCAAAACGTACTTTTGTGTAATGCTGTGCCGCTCCCGAAAACGTTTCCCTAACTCCGAACCCAGCGTGGGAGACTCGCTCACCGGCCAGGGCGGCACCACAACGATTTGCTCCGGCCGCACGCCGTGCGCGAGCATCCGCTGCCGCATCCATCTATCCAATACGACGACATAATCGCTTGCCCGCACGGTTAGCCGTAAGACAGCCGTCAAAAACCGCCCACGCAGGGAGTTGGGTTTCAAATACCCCACCGCAAAAGCGATATCGGGATTGAGATCCATCATCCACTGCACACACTTGCCGCCACGAAAGGCGCAGAACAAAAGCGCCACAAAACCAATCAGCGGGGGGGAAGTAAACGCGATCACGAGATCTTGGCGCGGGAAAAAAACGAGCCGCCACAGAAGCAAAAACTCAAAAGTAAGTCCGTCGAGAAAACGGTGAAAAAAACTGCGGCGCCCAAAACCGGTAGAGGCCACGCGCACAACGCGGATGCCGTCGATGGTTTCTTCCGCGGGGTGCACCTTGCGAGGATCGTTATAGGCACGACGGCTCGTCAACACGCTCACCTCGCAACCGAGGCTTTTGAGATGGTGCGCCAAATCCAAGAGCTGCTGCGATGTCGCTGCCTGATCTGGATAGAACGTTTGATTAAGAAGCAAAACCCGCATGAGAGGATTGGATTATCGCATTAGAGGGGGGCTGTTTAGAAAGCCGCGCTGCGTTGTTTACATTCGCGGGCAAGCCACTTGTTTGATTCTCTTAGCGAAATTGAAACTGTCGTCGTGCGGCGGGGTGTGGCATTGCACGCAGCTAGCCGCCTTTACTTTGCCCACCTTTTTGAAGCCAGGCCCGGGGTGCCCGCTGCGGTTTCCGTGACAGTGTTCGCACTGCACCCCCATCGAAAGCGATTCGATTTTCGCCTCGCGCTGCCAGGTGTGGATCTGGTCGTGAAAGCGTTTCTTGAGCACCGAATAGCGCTCGGGTTGGGTGCGAGAATCTAGACTGCCTTCACCGGGGTCGGCGCTGAAAACTTCTTTCATGAAATTCTCCACAAAAGGCGTTTCGCCCTTTTCGCGCGCCTTAGCGCCCACCAATTGGATGGGAGCCGTGATGTCGGAAAAACCTGCTTTGTCTAAATAGCCCAACGAATGGCAACCGATGCACTCCGGATTGAAATGCTGGTTCTTGGCAAAGAGGACGAGGTACGCGGAAGCGTGTTTAGTGGCCTCCCAGAATTGATACTGCTTTTCGTGGCACTGCTTGCAAACTCCAGCTTGTGCAATGTAGGCCCCTTTGTCTTTGGGGGTGAAAACGGTCGATTTATCGACGGCCAGGTCCCGCACTTGGGCGAGGTACTTTTTGAACCGAGCATCAAAGCGAGTGGGCTTCTGCCACGATGGATCGAGCTGGTGTTCGGTGAGTTCGGTGCGTTTAGTAGCCGGATCCCAACTCAGGATCGACAGCCCCTTACCTTCTTCGAGTGGTGGCACCGCCACCAGATCCATCGGCAACCCGCGCAACGCTTCTAAGTTGGTCCGATCCTGAGCCACCAAGATCACTGCGTCCACACCCTCTTGGCGCAGTTTGGCAACGGCGGCGCGCAACGGCTCCAAGGGCGGAACCACTTCTCCCACGGGAGCTCGCAGCGAAGCATCCACTGCACCCACCACGCCCAGCTTGCGTCCTTGTTTGTTCACGATCGCGTAGGGGGCGAAAAGAGGTTGGCCAGAAGCATCCAGCCAGTTGGAGGCCACGAGTTTGACCCCGGCGCGGGTGGCGAGCTTTTCCAACTCCGCCTTCCCCAGCGCGGCGTCTCTCGGACCGGGAACCAAGATATCGACTCCAATCAATTTATAACCATCGGCAATCAACTCTGCTTTCGCCGTTTCTGTGGACCGTCGGGTGTCGGGGAGCTCGGGCAAAGCGAAAAAGGTGTTCCCGGTATCGATAGAAAGTCCGAAGGGGGCTTTTTTGCGTGACTCCCCAAACGCGACCAAACGCTGCAACCCGCCCAGCTGCACCCGGGGACAGCCGCACGGAACGACTTCGCCGCGCCGGTCGCCCAAAATGGTCAGGCGCAGAGGCTCCGGCGCAGCCGCCTGGACCGACACCGCAGAGACCAAGAAACCAAACCAGAAAAAGAGCCTGAAAGAGGCGCTGAGTCGTCGCATGCGACCATTGTAGCGCCCCTTGCCGCGCGCCGCCACCTCCGGTACCCTTGGAGGCATGCTTCGAAAGCCATCTCCCCTGCTCGCCCTAGGCATATTCCTACTGGTTGGCTGCACCCGTTCCGCTTCGCAACCCACCGAACAGGTGATGGCGCGGATCAACGGCGAGCCGGTTTCGGTCGCTGAATTCATGGTGAATTTCAACCAGCTCAAAGCCCAGCAGGATGAAATCAGCCAGAAGAATCCCAAGCTCATGGCGCAAATCAAAACGCGGGCACTGAACGAAGTCTTGATCATGGCCCTGCTCCGCCAGGAAGCGGGCAAGAAGCAGTTGCGCATCGCCAAGGAAGAAGTCGAAGGCCGACTGTCTAACTGGAAAGATGGCTACCCTCCCGGCGGCTTCGAGGAAATGTTGCGCAAGCAGAACACGACCGAAGATTTTTTGAAAAAACGCATCGCCGATCAATTGTTGGTGGAAAAGCTCACCGACACGCTTTTCGGCACCGAGACCATGGTTTCCGACGAGGAAATGCAGGCGTACTTCAAAGGCCACACCGAAGAATTTTTCCGCCCCGTGCGCATCCACGCTTTGCAAATCGTGGTGCCCACACTGGAAGAAGCCGAGAAAATCCGCCAGGAAGTGGTTTCCGGCCAAATCACGTTCGAATCGGCCGCGCGCAAGTATTCGCTGAGCCCGGATGCGGCCAAAGGCGGCGACCTGGGCTTTTTCTCCAAGAACGAAAAAATTTCTGCCTTTAATAAAGCTTTTTCCCTCACGGTGGGCGAGATTTCACAGCCCATTCAAAGTCCCTATGGGATCCACTTATTGAAAGTGGTGGAAAAACAGCCGCCGAAGAAACTGGCGTTTCAGGAAGCCAAAGACGATATCGTTAAGGCCCTGAAAAAAGTGAAAGAGGTCACCGTCTATAAAGAATGGGTGACAAGCTGCTGAAGGACGGCGAGATTTACCGAAATGAAGCTTTGTTTTCGAGTACCATTTAGTTCCCTCGTATTAACCACCCTCTTCCTGCTTTCCCCGACCTCTGGTTGGGCCAAACGGCAAGTACTGGATCGCAGTGTCGTTACCGTAAATGACGACATCATTCTCGAGTCCGATATCGAGGGGTTCCGACAAAAGGCAAAGCAGAAGAACTTCCAAGAACTCTTCGGCGGCCTGGATGCCGCCAAGCTAGAAAACCGCGACGCGGTTTTGCAACTTCTGATCGAGGAGAAACTCATCGATCAAGCAGTGAAGAAGCTAGAGCTCACGGCTTCCGAGCAGGAAGTAGATCGCCACATCCGCACCATCACGGAGCGCAACGGCATCTCCGAAGCCCAGCTCAAGAGCCGCTTGAAAGACTTGGGAACATCTTATCAGGAATACCGCGACGGTATCCGTCGCCAGCTCGAACGGCGCAATTTGGTCGACCGCGAAATCAAACCCATGATGGAAGTATCCGACGAGGAATTGCGGCACTTTCTGATGCGCAATGGCGGCACCTCCGATCCCGGGCACCGTTACCAGCTCGCGCACATCATGGTCACCACCAAGGGCAAAAAGGGCGACGTGCGGGCCCAGCATATTTTGAAAGAAGCCATCGCCAAACCGGACGCCTTCGCCAAATTGGCGGAAGAATACTCCGACGACCAATCCACGGCCAAAACCGGCGGTGACCTGGGCATGCTGTCTTTGGATTCCATGGCCTCGGAATTTCGGGATGCCGCCAAACAAACGCCGACCGGCAAAGTTTTTCCAAAAGTAGTTAAGTCCAAGGGTGGGATGCACGTCATTAAAGTGCTGGGCAGCCAGGCGCTCTCCTTCGCGGACTTACCGGACGACAAAAAAATGGAATTGCGCAACCAGCTGATGTCCTCGGAGCTAGAGAAAAAAATGGCTTCCTGGCTTGAACGCAAGAAAAACGAAGCGCATATTCGCCGTTCAGAATTGAAGGAGCCTCAAAGTGGCAGCTGATCCCAAGATTTTTCGCGAGTACGATATCCGTGGTGTAGCCGAAACGGACTTCAGTGACGCCAAGCTGGAAAAGCTCAGCCGTTCGCTGGGCACGTACCTTCGCAAGCACGGCTCCGCTCGCAGCGTTACGGTGGGGCGCGACTGCCGGGTATCGTCCACCCGGATAGTGCAAAAACTCAAAGAAGGCCTCGTCGATTGCGGGCTGCAAGTTATCGACGTGGGCATGGTGCCGACCCCAGTCCTTTATTTTTCTGTGCACCACCTGCGCTCCGACGCGGGCATCATGGTGACTGGTAGTCACAACCCGCCTGAGTACAACGGCTTTAAAATCGCTCTTGGCTCTGGGACGCTTTTCGGCGAACAAATCCAGCAAGTGCGCAAAATCTGGGACGCAGGCGATTTCAGCCAGGGCGAAGGCTCTGCCGAAACCGTCGATGTGATCGAGGCGTACTACAAAAAAATCGTGGGCGACATCAAGCACCCGCTGGGCTTGAAAGTGGTTTGCGATAGCGGCAATGGCATGGGAGGCCTTGTGGCGCCCGAGCTTTTCCGGCGCTTAGGTTGTGAAGTCATCGAGCTCTTCTCAGAGCCCGACGGCACTTTCCCCAACCACCACCCCGATCCCACCGTGGCCGAAAATCTGGTCGACTGCATCGCTGCGGTCAAGAAGACCGGGGCCCATATCGGTGTCGGTTTTGACGGCGATGCCGACCGAATCGGCGCGGTCGATCCCACAGGGCGCATCTTATACGGCGATGAGTTGCTGGCACTTTATGCCCGCCAAGTTTTGAAGGCCAACCCGGGCGCCACCATTATTTCCGACGTCAAAGCGTCGCACCGTCTTTTTGACGACGTAGCCAAACACGGCGGCAAGCCACTCATGTGGAAAACCGGCCATAGCCTCATTAAAGCCAAAATGAAGGAAACCCATTCCCTGCTCGCCGGTGAAATGAGTGGGCACGTTTTCTTCAAAGACCGCTACTACGGTTTTGACGACGCTATTTACGCGGCCGCCCGCCTTTTTGAAATTATCGCGGAGAGCAAGCAAACCCCTGCCGCAATGCTGGCGGATTTGCCGCCATCGTTTTCGACGCCTGAACTACGAGTGGATTGCTCGGACGAAACGAAATTCGATGTCGTTCAGGCTGCCCGCGCTGAATTTGAAAAGCGCGGCCTCAAGGTCAACGCCATCGACGGTGCCCGCATCGATTTCGGTGATGGCTGGGGGTTAGTGCGCGCTTCCAACACGCAGCCCGTTTTGGTATATCGGTTCGAGGCTACTTCCGAAAAGCGTTTGGCGGAAATCCGCAAGATCATGGAAGACGTCGTGCACGAGAAAATACGTTCGATTTAGGTAGGGGTAGTTTATGAAGTTATTTTTGGCCGCTATTCTGGTTCTTACTTTTTCAATTCAGGGTTTCGGGGATGAGCTCGAAATCGAAGTTGGGGGTAAGAAATTTAAGGCCAAGCCCATCGAGGATCTTGTTTCGTTTCCGGGGCTCACAGTCACTGACCCTCCGCTTGATCCAAAAGAAGTTTCGATTCCCATTGCCCAAAACAAGCTAGCCTTTCAGCCGATTGTTTCTTGCGAGTTCACTCGCAACAGCCGAGTCTTTAAGAGGGTGTCTCTTTCCATTCACCCGGACGATGCGGCTCAAGCGGAGAAGGATTTCGCCGCCCCAAAGGACCGAGTTTATGAGTACCGCGCCCTGATAAAGGACGACGGCAATTTAATCGCGGGCGACGAAAAGACCGTGCAAGTCCTTTACCCTGGGGCCCGAGCTGTGGCCTCCCCTGCTGACGATCATCAACCCATCGCAAACCCCGGCAGACGCGATCCGGCCGACCGCAAGGTGGTTCGCTTGCAGGCCATGCTTTATTTCGGCGGTGAATTCAAATGGTGGATGCGAGTAGAAGGCGAAGGAGCCTTGGGCTATCTTGTCACCACGAAACCCAACGGAGTGGAATCGGTGGCTTCGAAGGTGAAATGCAAAATGGGCGGGGTCTCTCGATTGTCGATCGCCCCCTGATTTTCGGAGCCCCTAGGTAGAAAAAAAATTAGTGGCCAGAGAAATCAGCGTCAAAGGTGCCCGTGAACATAATCTCAAAAATGTTTCGGTTACCATCCCCCGCAACAAGCTGGTGGTTTTCACAGGCTTGAGTGGCTCGGGCAAGTCTTCCCTCGCGTTTGATACCATTTACGCCGAGGGGCAGAGGCGCTATCTCGAATCGCTTTCGGCCTATGCTCGCCAGTTCATGGAGCAGATGCGCAAGCCCGATGTCGACACTATCGATGGGCTTTCCCCCTCGATTTCCATCGAGCAAAAAAATATCAGCCGCAACCCTCGCTCCACCGTCGGCACCGTCACGGAGATTTATGATTACCTCCGGCTGCTCTACGCGCGGGTGGGTACACCCCATTGCTATAACTGCGGCAGCGTCATCCAAACTCAGACGGTTTCCCAGATTTTAGAGCACGTAATGGCCCTGCCTGCCGGCACGCGGTTTTCGGTATTAGCTCCCGTAATCCGAGGCAAGAAGGGTGAGTACCAGCGGGAGTTGTCGGAGTTTCGCAGCAAGGGGTTTGTTCGGGCGCGCATCGACGGCGCCGAAGTCAGCCTGGCCGATCCCATCAAGCTCAAGAAAACTTTCAAGCACGATATTTCAATCTACATCGATCGCCTGATTTTAAAACCGGGAATTGAATCCCGTCTAGCGGAAGCGTTGGAGACCGCCTCGGGCCTCGCAGAAGGCCTTACTGAAATTGAAAATTCCGCCGACGGCTCCATCAAGCTTTATTCAACTAAGTTTGCTTGTGTGAATTGCGGTTCCAGTTTTGCGGAAATCGAGCCGCGTGGTTTTTCTTTCAATAACCCACAAGGGGCTTGCCCCGACTGCAACGGGCTTGGAACGCTACCTACTTTCGATCCCGATCTCATTGTACCCAACCCTTC
The DNA here is from genome assembly GCA_964492125.1 of uncultured Pseudobdellovibrionaceae bacterium. Classification (GTDB taxonomy): domain Bacteria; phylum Bdellovibrionota; class FAC87; order UBA2466; family UBA2466; genus JAIEOG01. The sequence goes on from CAZBJE010000026.1 coordinate 30,390, forward strand.
CCTTTCTTTGCGCGAAGGTGCGATAGCCGCGTGGGCAGATAAATCGCGTGGTTGGCAGGAAAAAATTTTAGAGCCCCTTGCTAAGCGCTTCAAATTCGAACTCTCGACACCTTGGTTCGAAATACCGGAGAAGGTCCGCAAAGTGATTCTTTCCGGCTCGGGCGAAGAGGAGTTTGATTTCGGCGCCTCTGCCCAAAGCGGGTTCCATACTTTTCGCCAGAAGTTCGAAGGCGTGATTCCTTCGCTGGAAGCGCGGTTGAAAAAGGGTGCCACCCGTTTTGACGAAGAAGAACTCTCGCTTTTCCTCAGCTACAAAGACTGCTCCACTTGCAAGGGCGCGCGCCTAAAACCAGAGTCGCTGGCCATTACCATTGGCGGGAAAAACATTTCGGAGGTTGCGGGCCTCGCTATCGACGATTGTTTGGCTTTTCTGTCGAAAATCAAATTGCTGCCCCACCAAGAAATAATTGCGGAGCCGATTTTCAAAGAAATTTTGGCGCGGCTCGGGTTTTTGGAAAATGTGGGATTGGCGTATCTCACCCTCGCCCGCTCCGCGGCCACGCTCTCTGGGGGTGAGGCGCAGCGTATCCGCTTAGGTACCCAAATCGGTTCCAGTTTGGTGGGCGTGCTGTATGTGCTCGACGAACCGAGCATTGGCTTACACCAACGCGACAATGAGAAATTGATCCACACCCTCATCGCTCTACGCGACCAGGGTAATTCCGTGATTGTAGTGGAACACGACCAAGACACCATCGAGGCCGCTGATTTCGTGGTCGACCTCGGGCCCGGGGCCGGCAAGCTGGGCGGCGAAATCGTGTTTCAGGGCACACCAAAAGAGCTGGTCAAGTGCGCCGCGAGTCTCACCGGCCAGTACATCAACGGTTCCGCCGCCGTGCCTGTTCCTAAAACACGCCGCGCGGTCCAAACCGATCGCGTGCTGGTAGTAACTGCCGCTTCCAAAAACAACTTAAAGAGCATCGACGTTTCCATTCCGCTGGGGCTTTTCGTTGGGGTCACGGGCGTTTCGGGCTCGGGTAAGAGCACGTTTGTGATCGACACTTTGATGATCGGCCTGCAAGCGATCCTCGCGCGCCGGGCTTTGCCTCCGGGCCTAGCCAAATCGATCCAAGGAGTGGAGCAGCTAGATAAGGTGGTCTACGTAGACCAAAGCCCCATCGGGCGCAGTCCTCGGTCCAACCCCGCTACCTATACCGGCTTATTCACGGATATCCGCAACCTCTTCGCCTCGCTGCCAGAAGCGCGTGCCCGAGGCTACAGCTTGAGCCGTTTCTCGTTCAACGTCCCGGGCGGCCGCTGCGAAGCGTGCACGGGCGAAGGCACGCTGAGTGTCACCATGCACTTCTTGCCGGACGTGTATGTAGAATGTGAGGTTTGCCGCGGGCAGCGCTACAACCGCGAAACGCTAGAAGTTCTCTACCGCGGCAAAAGCATCGCCGATGTTTTGAATATGAGCATCGAAGACGCCGCCACTTTTTTCGAGCGTGTCCCAAACTTGCGCATGAAGTTTCAAACCTTGCGCGATGTCGGCCTGGGCTACGTGCACGTTGGCCAGAGTGCCACGACCCTTTCGGGCGGCGAAGCCCAACGCATCAAACTCGCACGCGAACTCAATCGCCGCGCGACCGGCCGCACGTTGTATATTTTGGACGAGCCCACCACGGGTTTGCATTTCGATGATGTGAAAAAACTTGTGCATATTTTGCAATCGCTGGTGGACCAAGGAAACTCGGTGCTGGTGATTGAGCACAATCTAGATGTGATAAAGCAGGCCGATTGGGTGATTGATTTAGGGCCCGGCGGGGGCGGCGCAGGCGGCAAGCTGGTTTATGAAGGGCCGCCCGAAGGCCTAGCCAAGAACAAGGTATCTGAAACCGCCCGCTTCTTGCGCAAACTACTGCCCGCGTAGACTCAAAGTGCGCGTCGATCTGTTGACTACTCAGCCTATTCTCAAACAGGTCCATCTGATTTTCTTCAATGATTTCAATGGGTAAACTTGGCACCTGCTTTGCTCTTATGAATGCCCAAAGAGGGCCCTATGAAAGCATTGAAAAGCGCACTTTGGATTTTGCCTTTGTTTTTTACCTTCTCCGCGATGGCGGACGAATACGTAGGGAGCTCCGGAAAAGGCGGCAATTCTGGCGCCGCTCCAGCCAGGACTCGTGCCGTCGCATCGGAACCCAACCCCGCGCTGGAGATCCACCAATGCGAAATCGTCAGCGAAACCGTGGGAGGTTTCCTTTCGATGGCGATATTCGGCAGCAGCTCATCTCAACGTGTTGCTGGAACGAAAACCTACGAGGGATTAGAACGCAACGCTCGCCGCAGCTGTAAAAATGCCCTCAAAAGCACAAAGCACAAGTGCAGCTGCGCCACTTTCGCTTCGCTGGGCATTCAACCCACGCCCGAGCAAATTGCGAAATACCTGCCTAAAAAAGGAAATAGCGAGCGGACGGAATTGGCTGCGACCAAAACGGCCACGATCGACGGAGCTCGCAACGAATAAGACAATCAGGTCAACGTTTGACCGAGCTCTATCAATAAAATTAAACGGCGCAATTCGTGTGATTGCTCTGAATCAAAATTAGATTGAATAAAAAAGCCCCTGACCAAACGGCCAGGGGCTTTTTCAATAAACGATCTGACTACAGTAGCGAGACTTAGACCTTGCCGGCCAACGTCAACGCGATCAGCAGCGAGAACAGAACCAAGGTTTCAACGAAGATCAAGCTCAGGATGAGCTGCGTCTTCATGACGGAAACGGCTTGCGGGTTACGCGAAGCGCCTTCCATGTAGGCTGCCGCGATCTTGCCCTGGCCGAGCGCGCCACCGAAGGCAGCCAACGCAATGGCGAGACCGGCCGCGATGCCGACCCATTCCGCTTTACCAGTAGCGGCACCCGCTTCATTTGCAAACGCCGCGATGGGCATCAACAAACCAACCAAAACAAACCGACTCGAGTTAATGAACGCTTTCATGAACGACTATCCTCCTTAAAATAATTAGTGATGATCCGCGGCCTCGTGCTCGTGCTCCGTGGCCATTTGTACGTAAACCGCGGTCAAGACGGCGAAAACAAAGGCCTGGATGGTACAAACCACCACCCCGAAAAGCAAGAGGGGCACGGGTAACAGCCAAGCGAAGAGATTCTGGAACGACATCACGACGGTGTGGTCGACGTGCATATTCACATAAAGCCGAATCCCTAAGGAAAGCGGCCGCACGAATTGGGAAACGATTTCGAGCAACGCGACCAAAACCCCAGCAGGCCCAAGGCCCATCAGGAAGTGCTTTAGGTAGCCGACAATGCCGTGCTCCTTCACACCCATGACGTTGTAGTAAACGAAAGCCGCAATCCCGAGCGCGAAGGTGGTGTTCACATTGGCGGTCGGCGCAGCACTAAAGGGCAGTAAGCCCAAGAAATTGGAGAAGAAAATAAAGAGAAAGAGGGTTGCGATGAAGGGAAAGTACCGTTCCCCGGTTTCGCCGATGGTTTCCACTACCATTCCGCGAAGGCCATCGATCGCGGCATCCATCATATTAATGAGGGAAACTTTGCCGTCTGGCACGAGCTGTTGGTTGAACTTGGCTTTGATGGCCCGGTTCGCCAAGAGCGCGACAACGGTGATGATGGCCAATACGACCAAAGCGCCGTTTACGTGCACAAGTTCCTCGCTCTGGGGCAGCAGAGGGATCATTGAGAGCCAGGATGAAGGACCGTGGTGTTCCATTTGTATTAAAAAATTCGTCTCGCCAGTTCCGAAACTATGGATGGCTCCGAGAGTGTTTACCCGCAAGCTGTTGGGAATTCAAGCAGAAGAGAGGGTAGGAAAAATCGCGGGCAAACCTTCGGTTTTCCCATTAAAACAAAAAAAACCGGGGAAGGACCGCCTCATTTTTGTAATCCGCGCGGCGTACCCTCGGTTGGCCTAAAAACCAAGAAAAGGCCCGGTCCGAGCGCTTACTCTTTATTGGCCGTTCGGATGACCCACCAAAGCCCTACCGATACACCCACCACAAACCCCAGGAACATCAAATAGGGTCCGGTGCCCAGAGCGGCATCCAGCTTTTTGCCTAGGAGAAAACCCACCATGCAAAGAGCCAGTTTCACCAAAACGGCGCTGCTTAGCCTCGCGTAATAGCGGTACAGGTTGGTGGGGGCCATCGACTCACTTCGCTTTTTTGGCGCGCTTGCCGATTTCGGCGATGCGCAGGTTCACGACTTCTCGGGGAGTGTAGCGATCCCGGATGCTTTCGTACACCTGGAGCGCGGCCGGGAAACGGTCCAAATGCTCCAGGCATTGGGCAGTGAGGAATTGGGCCTCCACCGAATACTCACTCTGAGGGTGGTAACGCACCACCGATTTGAGGGCTTCTAAGGCAATCTCGTATTTGCCTTCCATATAATAGGCGTTGCCGATTTCAAAACGGGTGCGCGCCACAAAATGGCTTTTGGGATAGCGCTCAATCAAAGATTGATATTCGTCTCGCGCTTTTTCAAATTCGTTTTCGCGGAAGAAAGACTGGCCGATACGAAACTGAAAGAGATCCCCTTCCAAACTCTCCGGGCTAAAGGCCTGGAGTTTGCGGTACGCTTCAATCGCTTTGTCGGGGTCATTGGTTTGTTCGAAGTAGAGGCTCGCCACCCGCTTGCGCACCTCATAGGCCGCCACCGGGTCGCCGCTTAGACGAACAAACTCATTGTAGTTGAAAAGCGCGCCCTCAAAATCTCGCAGATACGTTTCCAGCACGAAGCCCAGCTTGTAGAGCGCTTTTACGGCAGTGCGGCTTTCGGGGTTCAGTGCCACCGTGCGTTTGAGCACCTCGGCTGCCTCGCCGTAGGCGCCGCGGCTAATCTTCTCGTCCGCTTCCTCGATCAAACGGCCCTGCCGGCGCTCCGAGCACCCCGTGCCGAGCAGCAACGCGAAAAGAGCGACCGTGCTAAGCGTTACCGGCCGGACCCGGTTCTTCAGTCGTGCTTGCGGCAGGTGGCGTATTGGATCCATTGCTATCATCGTCGTCTTTTTCGACGATCTTCGCAACTGCTCCCACGGTTTCCCCATCATCCAAGTTGATGAGTCGGACACCCTGCGCCACACGGCCCACTTCGGAGATTTCCGAAATACGCGTGCGGATCACTTTGCCTTGGCTCGATGCGATAATGAGCTCGTCTTCCAAGTGGACCTGGCGAACCGCTACCACCGGGCCATTTTTGTCGGTGATTTTCATGGTCATCACACCGGAACCACCGCGGCCTTGGGTGCGGTATTCCTCGAGCAAGGTGCGCTTGCCGAAGCCTTTTTCCGTCACGGTAAGAATTTGAATCTGCTGTGCATCCGAGGGCACCAGCGTGGCCATCCCAATTACTTTGTCGCCTTCGTCGAGTCGCATGCCCGCTACGCCGCGAGCGGTGCGGCCCATTGGGCGGACTTCTTCTTCTTCGAAACGGATGGCGTGGCCCATGCGGCTCACCAAGAGCACTTGCTGCGTGCCGTCGGTAACTTTGGCGTCGACCAAGGTATCGCCTTCGTCGAAAGTCAGCGCGATGATGCCTTTCTTCGACGGCCGAGCAAAGGCCATCAAGGGCGTCTTCTTAATGATGCCCTGCCCGGTGGCCATAACCACAAACAGGTTTTCTTTGAATTCCTTGATGGGCAGAACCGCTTGCACCCGTTCGTTGGTGCTTAGGTTCAACAAGTTCACGATTGGCTTGCCCTTGGCTGTACGACCCGCTTCCGGGATTTTATGCACTTTAAGCCAGTAGAGGCGCCCCTGGTCGGTGAAGCAGAGAATTTCATCGTGGGTACTGGCCACGAAAATTTCCCAGATAAAATCTTCCTCGCGCGTTCCCGCACCCATTACGCCTTTACCGCCACGCTTTTGTGCACGGTAGGTGTCGAGTGGGAGACGCTTGATGTAACCCGTGTAGGTTACCGTCACCACGGTAGCTTCGTCAGTGATCAGGTCCTCGATGGTGAGATCGTCTTGCTCTTCGATGAACTGAGTGCGGCGTGGGTCCGCGAAGTTCTTACGGACTTCATCTAACTCGGTCATGATGATCTTGGTGATCTTTTGCTCGTCGGCCAAGATGCTCTTCAATTCGCCGATGTACGCCATGGTCTGGTTGTACTCGTCGATAATCTTATCGCGTTCCAGGCCAGTGAGGCGCTGCAGACGCATTTCCAAAATCGCCTTAGCTTGGATTTCCGTGAACTGGAATTTGGCGATTAAATTGGCTTGGGCTTCGGTCGGGTTGGCCGCCTTGCGGATAATGGCCACCACTTCGTCGAGGTTCTCGACCGCTTTCTTGAGCGCTTCGAGAATGTGGGCTTTTTCCTCGGCTTTTTTCAGTTCGTAAACCGTGCGCCGAGTAACCACTTCGCGGCGATGATGGAAAAACGCCATCAAAAGATCGCGCAACGTCATCATCTTGGGCTGGGCTTGATCGATAGCCAGCATGCTGATGCCGAACGAAGTCTGCATCTGCGTGTTTTTGTAGAGCTGGTTCAGCACTACTCGGCTGTCTTCGCCTTTTTTGAGTTCGAAGACGATGCGCATGCCTTTGCGATCCGACTCATCGCGGATGTCGCTGATGCCTTCGATTTTCTTTTCGCGCACGAGGTCCGCGACATTTTCAATCAGCTTAGCTTTATTCACCTGGTACGGGATCTCGGTAACGATGATGCGTTCCCGATCCGTCTTGGTGGTTTCCACTTCGGTGCGGGCGCGCAAACTCACAACCCCGCGGCCGGTGGTGTAAGCGTCGACCAAGCCGCGCCGACCGTAAACAAAGCCTGCTGTCGGAAAATCGGGACCCGGCACGTACTTCATCAAATCCCGCGCAGTGAGCTTGGGGTTTTCGATGAGTGCTTTCAGGGCGTCGATGACTTCGCCCAAATTATGGGGCGGAATATTGGTGGCCATACCGACCGCAATCCCCGACGCGCCGTTGACCAGCAAGTTCGGAATGCGGGTGGGCAAGACCACCGGCTCTTTCAAAGAGTTGTCATAGTTAGGCTGGAATTCGACGGTTTCTTTGTCGAGATCGGCCAAAACATCGTCGGTGATCTTGGCTAAACGGATTTCTGTGTACCGCATGGCGGCCGCAGAATCACCATCGACGGAACCAAAATTCCCCTGCCCTTGAATCAGCGGGTAACGGAGACTGAAATCTTGCGCCATGCGCACGGCGGTTTCGTACACCGCCGAATCGCCGTGAGGATGGTACTTACCGATAACGTCCCCGACGATACGTGCCGACTTTTTGTACGGCTTATCGTAGGTGTTCCCCATGTCGTACATGGCATAGAGAATGCGGCGATGGACGGGCTTCATGCCGTCGCGAGCATCGGGCAATGCGCGTCCCACGATTACGCTCATGGCGTATTCGAGGTAGGCGTCCTTCATTTGGTTTTCGATGCTGACGACGGTCAGCGAACCTGGCCGGGGTTTTTCAGTTTCCATCTAAATATCCAAACTTCTTACTTTGAGAGCGTTGGCTTCGATGAAATCGCGGCGCGGTTTCACTTGATCGCCCATTAAAGTGGAGAAAATGCTATCGGCTTCGACCGCATCTTCGATTTGCACCTGGAGGAACGAGCGCATCTTGGGATCCATGGTGGTTTCCCACAACTGCTCTGGATTCATTTCGCCCAAGCCTTTGTAGCGCTGAATCTGGATACCTTTCTGCGCTTTTTCCTCGATAAACTTTTTGAGAATTTCAATATCTTGGAAAACCTGGGTGTCGTCTTCGGAGGTCGCCTTGTAGGGCGGCTTACCGAGCTTGTCGAAGGACTGCGAAATTTTCCGCATTTCTTGCAGCTGATTGCTCGCTAAGAAATCGTGAGTAACCCGGGTGGTTACTTTCAGGTTGTTGCGCACCGTCACGCATTCGCCTTGGAAGCAATCGTGCTCTTCATCCTTTTTCAGGGTGTAGGTGAAATTGCCGCCGTCTTTGCGGCCTTCGAATCGCTTGGCGTAATTATCGAGTTTCGCGGTGAGCAATTTCTCGTCTTTTAATGTATCGACGGTCCAGTCGCCGTCTAGCGCCATGGCGTGCAATAAGCCGCGGTCGGCGCGGCGTGCGAGTGTCGTCACCAAATTATTGAACTGGGTGATTTTGCGGAAAAGATTGCGGGCGGCCGCTTTCTCTACTTTTCCGGTGCTGCTCTCGATTTCGTATTCTTCCAAGCCTTGGGTGAGAATAAACTCTTCAAAGCTCGCGTTGTCTTGAATGTATTGCTCGGTTTTGCCTTTTTTCACTTTATAGAGAGGGGGCTGCGCGATGTAGAGATACCCCTTCTCAATGACTTCCACCATTTGGCGGTAGAAGAACGTGAGCAGCAAAGTTCGAATGTGCGCACCATCGACATCCGCATCGGTCATGATGATGATCTTGTGGTAGCGAACCTTGGAAATATCGTAGTCGCCAACCCCGATGCCCGTACCTAGCGCGGTGATGAGCGTGCGAATTTCAGCAAACTCCAACATCTTGTCGAAGCGCGCTTTTTCCACATTTAAAATTTTGCCTTTGAGCGGAAGAATCGCTTGGTTTTTGCGATCCCGCGCCTGCTTGGCGGAGCCACCGGCGGAGTCCCCTTCGACGATATAGAGTTCGCAAAGGGCGGGGTCACGCTCTTGGCAATCGGCCATTTTTCCAGGCAAGCCGCCTAGGTCCATCGCGGATTTGCGGCGAGTGAGGTCGCGCGCTTTTTTAGCGGCTACACGCGCGCGGCCGCCTTCGATTGCCTTGGCGGCAATTTTCTTGGCGTCGCCGGGATTCTCATCGAGAAAAATACCAAAACGTTCGTTCACCAGGTTTTCGACAATCCCTTTAACTTCGGAGTTTCCGAGTTTGGTCTTCGTTTGGCCTTCGAACTGAGGATTGGAAATCTTTACGCTGATAACGCAAGTAAGGCCTTCGCGGATATCTTCCCCGGTAAGGCTCTCTTTGAAATCGCGGTTGAGGTTATTGGCTTCAATGTACTTGTTCACCGTTTTGGTGAGCGCGGCTTTTAAGCCCGCCAAGTGCGTGCCACCTTCAAAAGTATTGATGTTGTTGGCGAACGTTGAAGTGGTTTCTTTGTAGCTATCGTTCCACTGCATCGCCAACTCGAGAAACACGCCCTTGGTCTCTGCGTAGAGATAAATGACGTCTTTGTGGAGTTTGTTTTTGGCCTTGTTCATGAACTCGACGAAGGACTTCAAACCCCCTTCAGCAAAAAACTCCTGGGTTTTTTCGGTACGTTCGTCGGTGAGCGTAATCTTGATGCCGCTGTTCAAAAAGGAAAGTTCGCGCAAGCGGTTGGCGACAGTTTCGTAGTTGAATTCGGAAACTTCAAAAATGGTGGTATCGGGCTTGAAGATGATGCGCGTGCCAGTACGTTCGGTTTTTCCGATTTCCTTAATCGGACCTGTGGGCACGCCAATGGAAAATTTCTGTTCGAAAACCTTCCCCTGCCGACGCACTTCCGCCGTGAGGTTTTGCGAAAGCGCGTTCACTACCGAAACGCCTACTCCGTGCAAACCGCCCGAAACTTTATACGAGTTATTGTTAAATTTGCCGCCCGCATGCAATTTCGTGAGCGCGACTTCTAGAGCCGAGATTCCCTCAGTGGGGTGCATGTCGGTGGGGATACCGCGGCCATCATCGTCCACCGTAATGGAGTTATCGATGTGAATGGTGACGCCGATGTTTTTGCAGAAACCCGCCATCGCTTCATCGATGGAGTTATCCACAATTTCCCAAATCAGGTGATGGAGACCCCGTACGCCGGTGTCGCCGATGTACATACCGGGTCGTTTACGAACCGCCTCCAGGCCCTCGAGGACCTGAATGGAATCCGCACCATAGCCGGGGTTGGCTGTCGTTGAATCATTTTCAGTCGGCATTAAATACTAAGGCTCCACCCTAAAGGGGATCAAATCCGCATGGGCATGACCACGCTGGTGTGGTTTGCTCCGTGGAGAGAACGAATCACACCGGGGTTCTGCTTCCCCTTTAGTTCTAGAAGGACTTTTTCCCCTTCGATCGTAGACACAGCATCGATCAAATAACGGGAGTTAAAACCTATTTTGAGTTCTTCGCCTTCGTAGTCGACGTTGATCTCTTCTTTCGCGTCACCTAACTCTGGGCTTTGGCTCGTAAGTTGGAGCATTCCCGAAGTTAAATTGAGGGTAACACTACGAGATTTGTCAGAAGACATCAAAGAGATTCGCTTGAGCGAGGCAAGGAACGCCTCCCGGTCTAGAGACACAGACTGGGTCGAGTTTTCGGGGATAATGCGGCGATAATCGGCGTATTTTCCTTCAATCAGGCGCATGGACAAGAAGATGTTCTCGCGTTTCACGAAAAGCATGCGGCCCTTGATGGTGACAAAAAAGTCTTCTTTGCCTTCGGAAAGCAGCCGGCGCAGTTCGTTGAGCCCTTTGCGGGGAACAATCACGCCGTCCTTGAAAAGGGTCCAGGCAGTTTCGTCAAAAAGGGCTTCCGGGTTATCGACCAGCGAAAGCCGGTGGGCATCGGTGGCCACCATCCGAAACACCCGTTGGTTCGCTTCATCCCGAGTTTCGAAGTAAACCCCGTTAAGATGATAACGCGCCTCGTCAGTAGACGCAGCGTATAAAGTCTTGTCTAGCATCGCCACGACCGCTGTGCCGTTCATCCGAACAAAAGCTTGGCTCTCTTCAGAGGTAAAACTCGGCATTTCCGGAAAGTCTTCCGCCGGCAGCCCTACGATGTTGAAAAGCGACTTCCCGGCCCGGATTTCGAGTCGGTTGTTCTCGCGCGTTTGAAAGTGAATCGTGGTCTCTGGGAGTTCGCGAACAATGTCTAACAAACTCCGCGCCCGGACCGTAATGGCCCCCGACTCCTCCAAACCTTCGGTCGGAAGCAGGCTTTGAATGCCCACTTCTAAGTCCGTCGCCGAAAGCGAAAGAAAAATGCCTTCTGTCTTTAAGAGGGCGTTGGAAAGGATGGGCATTGTGGTTCGACGTTCAACGACGTTCTGTACTCGCTGGAGTCCTACCAACATTTGCGTCTTGGAAATAGAGAACTTCATGACTGCTCCGGACGGGTCAAAGTATAAGAATCTTTCTTCTTATACGATATATAGATCTTTAATAGTAGTAGTAATTAGCGTTGTTGAAATGTTAATAACTCACTTAACCCCCCGAAATTGAACAATTTATCCTGTGGATAAACCTGTGGATAACCCTGTGGATAACTTTGTCCGGCCTGTGGATAAAAAGTTATCAACAAGTTATCAACAACCTTTCAACAACCTATCAACATAGTTATCAACAAAGTTTTCAACAACACGCTGCTCCACGGTCAGGACAATTTGCCTCATTAGATCCCGAGAAATTTGCGTCGATAAACTGCGTTCTTTTTCACACAGCATACAGTCGCAAAGTTGCATCTCGCTTTAACGCGCAGCGAAATTTCTTTCGAGGAAGTCCGCCACGCGATCCGCTTTTCAGTTCCATGGTCCTGGACCCCTTTTTTTGCACCGACCCGTTACAGACCATTTTTGGGGACTTGGGCAGCGATTTTAGGGAGCGTCGCGTCCCGATTTGCGATCGTACAAATCCTTTCATTTTCTTCGCCACTTTTCCGAAGAGTATAACGCAATGCGCTATCTCTCTAAAATAAGGCTCTCCTTTTTGATCGGAGGCCTGCTTTTAGCGCCCAGCGTCAGTCAGGCCGAGGAAAAGCTCACTTGGGAAACCGCGGCTAAAGAAGCAGCCCGCGGCAATGCCGATCTGCGCGCGGCAGAAGAAGCCGTAGCGAAAGCTAAGGCCCAGGTAGGGGTGGCGTTCAGCCCGTTTTTACCCACCGTGGTTGGCGCGGCGAGTTATTCCCATGGCAATTCTTCGACGGCTTCGGGGAATGTCCCGGGGTCGAGTGGGAGTTCAGGAACGGGCACCGCTTTCGGGGTAATTACTACCAGCGACCAATATTCCTTGGGACTGACGGCGACCCAAAACCTCTTTAACGGATTGCAGGACAGCGCTGCACTGGTTCAGGCGCGTTCCGGGCTAATCGCCAGCGAAGCCGCGCTTCGGCAGGCCAAAGCCACTCTGCACCAAGGCTTGAAGAAAGCCTTCTTCAACCTGCTCTACAACCAGCAGGCCCTGGCGCTCGCCCAAAAGATCGAAAAACGCCGCAAGAACAACTTCCAGTTGGTAGAGCTGCGGTTTGTGGGCGGGCGCGAAAACAAAGGTTCGTCGCTCAAGAGCCGTGGTCAGTGGCGTCAGGCCCAATTTGGCGTGAAACAAACCCGGCGCAATATTCTCATCGCCCAACAACAGCTGGCGATTTTCATGGGGCGGCGGGAATTCGAAAACATCGCCGTCGCCGGCAACTTGGTGACCAAACGCTTACCGGAGGGCGTGGGGGATTCGCGGGAACTCGCAAAAACCACTCCGACCGTGCAGCAGTCCGAAGCCAATGTGAAAAGCGCCGAGGCGGTGAGCCAAAAAGCCCTAGGCGCGATGCTCCCTTCGTTGTCGGTCACGGGCAGCCTTTCGAAGGTGGGCTTATCGTTTCCGCCCGAAACGGATCGGTGGACTGTAGGAGTGAGCCTCACCGTCCCGATTTTTCAGTACTCCAACCTGGCCACCCTTTCCGGTGCCCACGCGGATGAGCGTCGAGCCGAAGCCACTTTGCAGCAGGCCGATCGGCAAGCGGCAGTAAATTTGTCGACTGCGCTCACGGGCTTGCAGTTAGCGGTGGAAAACGTCGATGTGATGACCGAAGTGCGCGACGCCGCCGAGACACGGGCCGAGATTGCCCGAGGGCAGTACAGCACGGGACTGTGCAGCTACACAGACTGGGATTTAATTGAAACGGACCTCGTTGCGCAGGAACAGGCCTTGCTCTCCGCGAAACAAGCCGCGGTGAATTCGGAAGCGGATTGGGAACAAGCACTGGGTCGGGGAGATATTCCATGAAGAAATTAGTTTGGGTGGCACTCATCTTGGTTTTGGTCGCCGGGGGAGTGGCCGGGCGTCGTTATTACAACAAGCCCGAGGCCCCTTCTTTCTCGACGGTGGAAGTAAAAAAATCTTCGATTGAGGTCGTGGTGACTGCGACCGGCGGAGTGCAGGCGCAAAACCGCCTGGAAATCAAACCGCCCATCGGCGGCCGCATTGAAGAAATCCTGGTGAAAGAAGGTGAGCATGTTCCCAAGCGCAAGATATTGGCGTGGATGAGTTCAACCGAACGAGTGGCGATGGTGGATACCGCGAGCGCCCGCGGTGAGAAGGAGCGCAAGAAGTGGGAAGCGATGTACCGCCGCGCGGGGGGGGGGGGGCGGGGGGGGGGGGGTGGGGGCGGGGGGGTGGGGGTGGGGGGGGGGGGCGGGGGGGGGGGGGGGGGGGGGGGG
>CAZBJE010000027.1:0-43267 GCA_964492125.1 uncultured Pseudobdellovibrionaceae bacterium
GTTTTCTACCGGGTGTTCTACCTTTCGTTTATTTTCATTTGCCTGCCGGTGGCGGTACCGGCTCTTTGGCGCGGTTCGCGCGCCTGGGGAAAGGGAATCTGCGCCGCCGCGGTGGGGTTGATTTTGTTCAATTGCTTTGCGGGGGAAAACCCGCGCGGCCCGCATTTTTTCGCCCGGGTTCCAGCGGCGGAAAGCTATGGCCCGTTGTTGCCGGTGCTGAACCGAATCGCGGCGCTGCGCATTCCAAAAAGCACCGCCAACCCCGGCGGCATCAGCATCTACACCGACTCGGTGACCGCCTACCCGCTAAACTTTTTCACCGGGGCGAGCAGCCAAACTTGTTACCTGTGGCGCTGCGACTTCCCCCGCTCTTCCGGTCAAACCGAGCACACGCCCCAGGGATTTGAACTGTACTTAGGGACTTTGGACTACCTGCTCTACAACCCCAAGACAGACTACGTGCCCAGCCGCTTTCCCGGTCATTGGCCCGCGGACATCCGGGAGACCAGCCGTTTCTGGGATCCCCAAGTTCCCCAGTGGATTGCCGAGTTAGTAAAAGCGGGTAAGCTCACCCTGCTTTTCCGGGAGGCGGGCTACGAGTTCTACAAAGTGGATTTCCGAAACCAACCGATATAGGTTGGCCCCATGTCCGACGCTAAAACCCCCAAGAAATTACTGGTCATTGCCGCTCACCCCGACGACGAAGTGCTCGGCTGCGGCGCCACAGTGGCGCTACGCAGACGCCAAGGCTGGGAAGCCCATTTAGTGATTATGACCCGGGGTCTGCTGGGGCGGGAGAAGTCCGAAGACGCCCGCGCCCAACTTGCCGCCGAAATGGAAAAGCTGCAGGCCGAAACCCGCGCCGCAGCGGACGTGCTGGGTTTTTCCTCTATCACCCCGCTGGATTTTCCCGACAACCGCATGGATACGGTGGGCCGCATGGACGTGGCCCACGCCATCAAGGAAGTAGTGGAGCGAGTGCGCCCGGATACGATTTTCACCCACCACCCCGGCGATTATAATTGGGATCACACGGTTACGTTTGATGCGGTCTTGATGGCCTCTCGCCACAGCCCGGGCGAATTTGCCGCGCGGGAAATCTTAGCTTTCGAAGTTCTGTCTTCGTCGGAGCGGGGCTACCGCAACGGCAGTGCGTTTGCGCCCACGGTGTACGTGGATGTTTCCAAAACCATCGACAAAAAGAAATTGGCCCTCACTTACTACGCCTCCGAAGCCCGTCCCTATCCCCACCCGCGCAGCATCGAAGCGCTTGAGTATCTAGCTCGCAAGCGGGGCGGCGAAGTCGGGATCGAATACGCGGAAGCGTTTGAATTGATCCGGAGAGTGGAAAACTAACGCCATGGCACGGGTTATCGTAATCGGTGGAATCGAAAGCACCTACGCCAACGCCCAGGTGCTGCACGACTTAGGTGAGCAAATCGTACTCTTCACCACCCGCGGGGAAAAAAGCCCAGGCTGGGAGGGAGTGGGAATGATCGACGAGTCCCGCTTTCCGTTCGCGGCCCAAGTGCCGCGAGTGGTGGTGAATACCCATATCAACGATCACGTGGCTCAAATGCGCGAGCTGCGACCCGACTTTATTTATTCCTTCGGCTGGCAGCAGATGTATTCCAAAGCGCTACTGGGAATCTGCCCGGTCATCGGCATTCATGAAAGCCTGCTGCCCGAGGGGGCGGGTGCGGTTCCCATTGCCAACGCGATTTTGCACGGCAAACCCCGCACTGGGATTAGCCTCTTCTGGTTGGATGGGGGCATGGATACCGGCCCCTTGATCGGGCAACTGCAGGGCCTTTTGGATCCGCGCGAAGCCAACGCCACTCAACTGTACGCCGAGGCCATGGAGCTGGAGCGGGATATCTTGCGCATGTTTGTGCCCCAGATCAACCGCGGCACCGCTCCGCGTATGCCGCAAGATTTCAGCAAGCGCACAGTGTACGAGAAAGTGGATTGGGCTCGTTGGCCGCAAAGCGTGGTGGCGCGCGCTCGGGTGTACCCGTATGTCTGACGCTCTCTCGATTGAAATCGTCCGCCCCGAACCTGAGCAAGGTTTGCTGGTAATGAATTGGCGCAACGACCCCATCACCCGCGCCAGTTTTTATCACACCGCCGAGAAGGTCTGGGAAAGCTTTTGGCCGGAATTCACGCGCGATTATTTTAAGCACCCCGAGCTCCCCGCGATTTTTGTAAAGCAAGGCGATGAACGCTTTGCGTTTTTGCGTTTTGCTCCGGTGCCCCACCCGCTGCACCCAGAGCGCCGCTGCTGCGATATTTCCGTCAACGTAAACCCCACCTGGCGCGCCAAGGGCCTGGGAACGGCTTCCCTGCGTATGGCCTCTGACTTTTTGCGATCGGTCGGGGTGCAGGACGTGCTGGCCGAAATTCGGGTCGAAAATCGCTCCTCCGTCAGCGCGTTTGAAAAAGCCGGGTACGTGCGCTTGGACCAAATGGGAAAGTTTATCGTCGATACCGGTGAGCAGGCGGCCATCTACCGCTATTTGCTGGCCCTCACCCCCCTGGAAAACGCGCGGTGAGCAAGCGCGGGCTATTCATCGATTTGGACGGCACCCTCGCCGACAGTCTCGAAGTGATGCGGGATGCGTATGGGTACTTCCTGGCGGGTTTTGGCAAAGAAGGGTCGGAGCAGGAATTTGCCGCGCTCAATGGACCACCCCTGGATGAAGTGATCCGGCGCTTGAAACAGGCGCACGGCCTGGAAGCAGACGAAGCCTCGCTGCTGACAAAGTATTTAGAAATCGCGAGCAGTGTTTACCAAAGCGTGCCGCCCATGCCGGGGGCGTGGGAGGTTTTGGTGCGCGCGAAATCTTTGGACTGGAAAACCGCGGTGGTTACTTCCAATAGCGGCGCGCTGGCTCGGGAATGGCTACAACGCACCGGCCTGGCCCCTTTGATTGATTTGATCGTCGACAAGGAAGCGGTGCAGGTGGGCAAACCCGATCCGGAACCCTACTTGCTCGCCCTCCGACAAACCGGTTGCGCCGCCGCGGAATCGATCGCCATCGAAGACTCGGAAATAGGATTGGCTTCGTGCTCCGGCGCCGGCCTGCCCACCTTCGCTTTTGCCCCTTCCGGCAAAGTTCCCCGATTACCCGCCGGGGCGCGCATTGCGCACCAGTGGGGAGATTTGCTGGCGGTGATTACGCCGCTGCGGGTTTGGCCATTGGACAGCCAAATCACGGTGAATGTGTTGGGGGAACTAGTGGTGCCGGCCGAGTGGCAACCGGCCATCGAGACGGTTTGGGAAACGGAGCAAAGCCGCCGCCCGTTGTTTAACGGCCCGGCTTTGTCGTTTGTGCGTTTGCATGGCGGAAAGATTGAGGCCCTCACCACCGACTACAAAACGTATTTGGCCCAACGCCAGCTTCCCGATTTGGCCGCCACCTTGGGCATCCGCTTGCTGGCGGTGAGCGGCGTGGTCTGCCGGGAAGGAGCCGTGCTGATTGGGCTGCGGTCGGCGACGGTGACTCAAGATCCCGGTCGCTGGGAATGCGTACCGTCCGGAGGCTTGTCGCAGCCCGACCTTGGCCGCCAACTCCTGGAAGAACTCCAAGAAGAATGGGGCCTAGCGCCGAGCGGGGTCGCGAATTGGAAACCGTTCGCCTTGGTGGAAGACGTGGAAGCCGGCGTGCTGGATATCGGGCTGCAAGTGGACTTGGCGGCGGGCGCTGAACCCGATCCCGGCGCGCGGTCGGCGGAGTACGAGTGCTTTGAATGGCTGGACACCGGCACGCCCGCGGGCGCCGCCCGGGTGCAGGCGGAAAACTTCAGTGCCGTCAGTCGAGAACTCTTGCTGTCCCTTGGCCCCCGGGCTTCTTGACCTCTCCGGCTGAGCTTGTTTTTGGTTGAATAAGCTGGACCTCTACGCTACCAAAGCCAATAATACACGCCCATGTCTAGCCGCCATCACTTACTAACGCTGATCAAAACCAAAACCGACAACGGACCGGTATTTTGGATCCGCTGCATTGCCATTTATGCCGCCCTGGTGCTTTCCAATTTCGCCCAAGTGGTGCGCCTTTGGTTTTCGCCGGTGCGCAAGCTGGATGCCGCCCACCCACCCAAGCAGAAACTAGTGGGAGTGTTGTCGCTTTACCGGCCCCTTTTCTGGCACGGCAAAATTCTGGAATCCCAGATGGGTCATGCGCTCAAGGCCGAAGGCAAACAGATCGTCAGCGTGCTTTGCGGCGGTTTCATGGAAGCTTGCGACATTCAATCGTTGGGTTCCAACAAACAAAACAACCCCACGCTCTGCGCCGATTGCCGCTTACGCAACCAGCTCTTTCATAAACAAGACGATACGTCGGTCATTTACCTGGACCAGTACGTCGACAAAGCCGCGCTGGCGCCGGTGTTCGCGCAAATCGACGGTTTGAACACCATCGAGGCCCTGCGCGGATTCGAGTATGGCGGGCTACCGATTGGCCGCATTACTCGGCTCAGTGTTTGCCGCTACCATTTGCGCCTGCGCTTGGACGAATCCCACGTGCCGGTTTACAAGCGCTACCTGCGTTCGGCGGTGATGTTGCACCAGGCTTTTTCGAAATTGCTCGACACTTTTGAGTTCGAACGCTTTCTGATTTTCAACGGCCGCTACGTCACTTTCAATGTGCCGCTGAAATTGGTGGAGCAACGCGGGATTCCGTTTGCCAGCTACGAGTTCAGCGAACAAGACCGGCTCTTTCTGGTGAAGAACGACGTTTCGGTGATGTGGAACGACGTAAACGAAAAGTTCGCCCACTGGCTGAAGACCGCGGAAAGCGTTCCCGACTTACAAGCCGAAGTCGAAAAGTTCATGAACGTGCGCAAGCAGCGGGTGGTGGCCAACTACCTCGATCTGGATCAGTCTTTCGAGATGGGCGACGTAGACCTGGTGGCTTTCACCAACGTGGTTTGGGACAGCGCCGCTTTCGAGCGAGATACTTTGTTCACCAACCAGTACGAATGGATTACCGAAATCATCGAGTTCGCGCGCAAGAACCCGGATCTCAAAGTGGCGGTGCGCATCCACCCCGCCGAAACCAACACGCTTTACAATAAAACCCGCGAACGATTCAGCGATTTTTTGGCCAACTCTAATTTGGATATCCCGCCCAACGTGGTGGTGATTCACCCCGAGGATCGGCGCAATAGCTACGGGTTGATGCGCAAAGCGAAAGTGGTAACCGCCTACACTTCCTCCATTGGTTTGGAGGCAGCGTTGGAAGGCAAGGCGGTCGTCATCGCCGGTTGGTCGCACTACGCGCGTGAAAAAGTAACGCTCAATCCGAAGACCGCCGTAGAGTATTTTGAGGTTTTGGGTAAGCATGCGCGGGGCCAAGGCACTTTTAAACCGGATGTCGAATTCGCCCAGAAATACGTCTACTGGTATTACAAACTCTATCACCGGCTTAACAATACCGACTTGCACGACCGGCCGTTTCACGCGCCGGAAGATTCGCGCTACTTCAAGGTGCCCCAAGTAACTCCCACTCGCAGCCCCGAGTTCGCGGAACTAGCGCGCGAGTTCCAGGCATAGAGGCATTTTGGAAACTGGAATTGCCACGATTGCTCCCGCCGTCAGCACCCAAGCCCAGAGCTGCGCGCTGGAAGCGAAGTTACTGACCGAAGCGCCGGGGGAATGGGCCCAGGTTTTGGCCGGCTGCGCGAACGTGCCAGTTGCCTACACCCCGGAAATGGTGCGCTATCAATCGGCTTATATGACCGATGCTGGTTGCGAGCATACGGATTGTTCGCTGGTGCTCTTTAACGATCGCAAACCGGTGGCGGTGTGGCCGCTTTCCACCCATCGCCAAGAGGGAGTTTGGCGCTTCGGTTCGCAAGAAAGCTCGGTGCGCCCTCCGCTTTTCGCCGACTGGGTAGGTGAAAATACCCGCAAAACTTTGAACGAACGCTGCCTGCTTTTGCTAGAAACGCTGGCTGAGCCGCTGGAAATCGCGACCTGGCGGGGAACGCTTTCTCCCCGGGGCGGCTCGCTCGACTCGTGGTACCGCCGGGTGATGGAACGCGGCGCCACCACTTCCGTGGGGCATGAGCTGTGGATTGATCTCTCCCGCCCGTTGGAAGATATTCGCCTCAATATCCGCAAAAGCTTTCGCCCGCTGATTTCCAAAGGGCTCAAACTTTGGAAAACTA
Organism: uncultured Pseudobdellovibrionaceae bacterium; assembly: GCA_964492125.1. Taxonomy (GTDB): domain Bacteria; phylum Bdellovibrionota; class FAC87; order UBA2466; family UBA2466; genus JAIEOG01. The sequence goes on from CAZBJE010000027.1 coordinate 6,172, forward strand.
GTTTGGCGTACGGGCAGCTGGAGCCAGGGGCGTTTGAGGCCTTCCGCCAATTTCACATCGGTGTCGCCGGACGCGAGACCCGCTCCAAGTTAACTTGGGATCTGCAAGAAAAGATGATCCTCGATCGGCAGGCTTTCCTGGTGCAGCTCCACGATCAAGCCGACCGTCTGGTGGCGGGCGGGTTGTTTCATTTGTCGGCCACAGAGGCTTTTTACGGCGTGGGCGTTTACGATCGCGAGTTGTTTGATTTGCCCTTGGGCCATGTGGTGCAAATGAAAGCGATTGAGCAGATGAAGGAACTGGGCCTGAAGTGGTACTACGTCGGCAGCCGGCCTTACCCCGCCGACAGTAACGCGCCCTCGCCTAAAGAACTCAGCATCTCACATTTTAAAGAAGGGTTCGCGACTCATATGTTTGCGTCATTCCAAACCGTCTGTCCGCTGCAGAAGCATTCGTAAGTCGGATGAAGATTAAGCACGCCGCCGGAGAGTACTCAATTTATGTGGCCGCTTCGTTCATTCGAGCGGGACTCTTTTATTACATTTCGTTAATCACCGCCCCGGAGGAGTTCGTTTTTTACAACAGCTACCTTTTTTACACCGACATCTTCGCGACCATTGTCGGGTCGGGTACGGTCACCGCTTTTTCCCTCAAAGGCACCAACGAACGCCGACTATCGGCGGCCATTCTGTTTGAGACCTCGTTCGTAACGGTTTTGTTAGCCGTCTTTTGGGTGAAGTGCCTCATCAAAGGCAATAACCTCGACTTGAATCTCGGCCTGCTGTTCGCACTCACTTTCCTTCGCGTGCTGAACCTTCTCTTTTCCCGCTACTACCTTTTTTTTCGTAACATCGCCCATTCCAACCTCAATGATCTACTGGGTAACTTTTCCTGGATCCCGTTGGTTTGGGTGTGGCGTAAATTCGGCGGCGCCCAAGACATTGAGATCTACATCGGCATTTGGCTGGCGACCCTCGTTTTTTGGACGGTACTCAACTTCGTCAACTGTCGACGCCAACTGCATTGGGACAAACCGTTGCAGGAGTGGAAGCATTTCATTTCGGTTTATCTGCGCTCTTTCCACTTCTCGCTGATCAGTAAAATGTACGGCACGTTGGAAAAGCTTATCTTCATCCATAAGTTCGGGATGAACACGGTGAGCTCGAGCTACCTGATTTCCTCCAAGGTCACCGGCTTCGCGGCGGAGATGAGCGGAGGGTTTGCCCAGAGCGTGGCCCAAAATCGAGTGCGCAAGAGCCAGGATCGCCGCGCCGAGAAGCGCGTGCTGACTCGCCTGCTCGCCCTCAATTTGGCGTTGATGCTATTCATCTGCGCGGCAGTGGTGCTGGGTTCGGACTTAGTCTATGCCGCTTTGAAGACTCAGCTCACCCGGGAAAATACATCGCTGGTTTATTGGCTGATGCCGGCGGCGGTGTTTGCCCAGATGCACGGGATTGTTTCGATCTACCTGCAGAAACACGCCCAACTCAAGTACCTGCTGGGCGCCTCACTGGTGCAGCTGGGGATGTTGGCGATTTTGTACCTTACCCACCTGCCCATCCACCTTTTCATTGGGGTGCAAATCCTGGGTTTCATCGGGCTGGTTTTGGCCGACGTGCGTCAGTACCGCTACCTGAAGCGCAGCGCCCCAACCATTCACGATCCGATCGTGGATAATGCCCCATTAATCCAATAGCTTATCTTATTGGTTGAAGACTCTACTTTGAGGGGCTAAAACGGCCTTTCCCAAAGCTTTAGATAGAGGATGGTCGGTACTATGTCCGAGGACGCACTCAAGCAATCGCACTCACTTCTCAACGGCGCGAATATTTTCCTCACCGGAGGAACGGGTTCTTTCGGAAACGCTTTCGTGGATCACATCACGAAACACGTGCAGCCGAAAAAGTTGGTCATTTTCAGCCGCGATGAATTGAAACAGTACGAAATGGCGCAGAAATTTCCTCCGGAGAAGTTTCCGTTCATCCGCTACTTCATCGGCGATGTGCGCGACTTGGAACGTTTGAATCACGCTATGCGCGGCATGGACTACGTCATTCACGCCGCCGCCATGAAGCAGGTGCCTATCGCGGAGTACAACCCGTTCGAATGCATCAAGACCAATATTCTGGGCGCGCAAAATGTCATCAGCGCCGCTATTTCCAACAAAGTGAAACGGGTTCTGGCGTTGTCGACCGACAAAGCCGCCAACCCCATCAACTTATATGGCGCCACCAAGTTGGCCTCCGATAAACTTTTCGTGGCCGGCAATCACATGAGCGGCGAGGGCGGACCGAGTTTCGCGGTTGTTCGTTACGGCAATGTGGTCGGCAGCCGGGGCAGCGTTATCCCGCTCTTCCAGCGTTTGATCAAGGAAGGCGCCACCACCATCCCCGTCACTGACCCGCGCATGACCCGCTTTTGGATCACCCTCAATCAAGGGGTTAACTTTTTGGTGAGCTGCCTGAGTCGGATGACCGGCGGGGAAGTCTTCGTACCCAAGATTCCTAGCATGAACATGGTCGACTTGGCCCGCTCGCTGAAGGCGGATTGCGAAATCAAAGTCGTAGGAATTCGCCCCGGCGAAAAACTGCACGAAGTGATGGTGCCCCGGGATGAAGCTCGCAGTACCCTCGAGTACGAAAACTATTTTGTGATCCAGCCCTCCTTCCATTGGTGGAAAGAAGAGCAGTACAAGCAACGCACCGGCGGTAAAAACGTTCATGACGCTTTTGAATACAGCTCCGAAACCAACCCCAAACGGTTGAGCGGCGGCGAACTTCAGGACATTCTCTACACCTCGGGAAAATAGACCGTGCAGACCACCGAAACCGGCTATGTACGCGACTGGGAAAAACTCGCCTCGCTAGATGCCGAATTCGCGGTTCTTTCTCACGGACACAAACGCTTCGGCGCCTGGAGCCAGGACGACTTCTATCAAACCGGCTCTGACGAAATCGATTCTTTTTATGATGACTTGGCCCGACTCGGTTCCCCCAGCGAATTCAAAAGCGCGCTGGATTTTGGCTGTGGGTTGGGGCGGCTTTCTCTGGCACTACGCAAACGCATTCCCGAAGTAGTTGGAGTGGATGTCTCTCCGACGATGGTGGAACGGTCGCGGGGACGCTTCGGGGAAGTCACCGGTTTGCGATTTGTTTTAAATCAAACCAAAGATCTCGCTCAATTTGCCGACGGAAGTTTCGATTTGGTTTTCTCGCTCATCACTTTGCAGCACATCGGAAAAAAAGAGTGGGTGCAGGGATTCTTACGTGAGTTTACGAGGGTGTTGCGGCCGGGCGGGGTTTTGTATTTCCAGCTTCCGTCCGTCGAGTTGTACCCGCCTTGGAAAAAGCCGCTACTACAATTGCGGGGACGTTTTTTTCACTGGTTGGTTGCGAGCGGGGTTCCGGAGCAGTTTTGTTACCGTCGACTGCGAATCGAACCGTTCATGAATATGACGTTCATGACCGTTGCGGAGACGAAGCAGTTCTTTGCGGCTCTGGGCTGCACCTGTGATTTGGTCTGCGAGTCCACCCATACTACCAAAACGAAATACTTGGTGCGCAAACCCGCATAGGAAGAGGGACGCTTGATACCTTATAGCCGGCAGACGATTGAAGACGATGATATCGCGGCCGTCACTCGTGTATTGCGGTCCGATTTTCTCACCAACGGCCAGGAAGTCGTCGAGTTCGAAAGAGAGCTGGCGGCTTTTTGCGGCAGCCGCTACGCCGTAGTTTGCGCCAATGGCACAGCGGCACTCCATTTAGCTTCACTTGCTCTCGGAGTTGGCCCGAGTGACTCGGTAGTGACCTCCCCAATTACTTTCATGGCAAGCGGCAACGCCGCCCTCTATTGCGGGGCCGAAGTACGGTTCGCCGACGTGGAACCTCATTCGATTTGCCTCAGCGTGACTCGACTGGCGGCGGCAGTGGATGCTTTGCCCCGCGCCCCCAAAATGATTGTGCCGGTTCATTATGGCGGTGGGGCGGCGGAGATGGTGGAAATCAGCCGGCTGGCGCGCGACATGGGTTCAGTGGTTTTGGAAGATGCCTGCCACGCGTTGGGTTCTACTTACCCCGATGAAAACGGCCAACCGGTAAAAGTAGGCGCCTGCAGACATTCCGACGCCGCGGCGTTTTCATTTCACCCGCTCAAGCACATCACCACCGGGGAAGGTGGCGCGGTCACCACCAATCGCGAAGATATTTACCGTAAGCTCCTCACCCTGCGCAGCCACGGCATTGTACGCGACAGCAGCCAATGGATCGAAAAAGAACAAGGTTTTACCGACGGTAAACCCAATCCCTGGTACCACGAGATGCAGTCACTCGGGTTCAACTACCGCCTTACCGACATCCAGTCGGCGCTAGGGCGATCTCAACTTAAGAAGATCGATCGTTTCTTGAACAAACGCCGAAGCTTGGCGGACTTGTACCGAACCGTCTTGGCCGAAACTAATAGCCCCGCGCTGCCGCTGTTTGCCCATCCCGCCACCGGCAACAGCTACCACTTGTTTCCGGCATTGATCCCTTTTGAAGAACGCGGCACCAGCCGCGCTCAAGTGATGGCTAAGCTGATGGAAGCCGGCATTCAAACCCAGGTGCACTACATTCCCGTTTACCGCCAACCGCACTACCGCGGCCGTTACGGATACGCGCCGGAGGATTTTCCGGAAGCCGAACGCTATTACTCCCAGTGTTTGAGCCTGCCGGTGTTTCCGCTAATGCGAGACGAAGACGTGCACACAGTGGTTGCCGTGCTCAATTCGATTTTATGAAGCGTCCGTTTCTTACATTGGGTACCGTGCAGTTCGGACACCCGTATGGACTGCGCAGAAACGCGCCGCTGCTGACCAGTCCGGAGGTCGTCCGGCTCTTGGGGCAAGCCGTGCTGGCGGGCATCCGCCATTTCGACACAGCCCACGCTTATGGTCTGGCCGAGCGACGGCTGGGCGAAGCCAGCGATCAGGGGGTAATCACCCCCGATTGCCGCATTCTCACCAAAACTCCCGTCGATTTGCGCGCGGACCAAGTGGACGAATGCATCGAAAAAGCCGGCCAAACCCTGCGCCGCGCTCCACTGGACGTTTTGACCTTGCACCGCTGGGAGCACCGCCACAGCGAGGCGGAGACGCTTTGGCACGCTTTGCTGCGAGCGCGCGACGAGGGGCGAGTGAAGGCCTTAGGCGCATCGGTGTACACCCCCGCCGAGGCCTGCGCGGCCGCGCAAGATCCGGACATCACCCATCTCCAGATTCCTTGCAATGTCCTGGACGGCCGCTGGGAAAACTCAGAACTGCCGTCGATAAAAGCGGCCCGACCGGATTTGTTGATTTACGCCCGCAGCATTTACCTGCAAGGAATTTTGGTTTCGGCTCCCAGTCAGTGGCCCACGGTGGAGTCCGTAAAACCACAAGCTTTCTTGGATCGTCTGGATCAAATGGTGGCCGCCACCGGACGCGTCTCACGCAAAGAGCTATGCTTCGCGTATATGCAGTCACTCCCTTGGGTCGATAGCCTGGTGGTGGGAATCGATAACGTGGAGCAGCTAAAGGAAAACGTTCACCTTGCGCAGCAGCAGCCGCTAACTTCCAGCCAATGCGCCGAGGTGCGGGCCGGATTGCCCCCGGCTCCTGAAGCGTTGCTCAACCCCGCGCTCTGGGGGAAGCATGCTTAAGCGGCACATCGTCTTAACCACTCGCCAGTTTGCGCCGTGTATCGGAGGTACCGAGACCTCGGTTTTGGAATTGGCCACCCGCTTGGTGCAGCAGGGTCACGAAGTCAGCGTGATCACGCTAAATCGAAACATTTGGACCGGCGAAACGCTGGCGCCTTTCGATCTTCTGGATGGGATTGCGGTTTACCGAGTGCCCTACCTGAATTTAGGGTTGCGCCCAGTGGCGGTTTGCAACCCCGGCTGGCTTTTTGGTTTGCTCAAGAGCGCCGACATCATCCACAACCACGACATACGTTTTCTGTTTGAGAGCTGTCTGCTGGCTAAGTTCTGGTTCGGCACTCCGCTGGTGATTGGTTCACACGGTTTCATCTTGCACCAGAAAAAGCTCGGCTGGCTGAAGCGGGCGGTTTTTCGTTTTTACTACCTTCCACTTTTCCGGTTTATCGACTGCTTGCAAGCCGTGAGCTTGCAAGACTTCGCCCGGGTGGAAAAGGCCTTGCCGCCGGAGATGCGGGTGCTGATTCCGGGCGGGGTGGATGCGGCTCGCTTTTCGGGGCACGAGCGCGCGCCCCAATCCGGGCGGCTGCTCTATTTCGGGCGCATCGATACGCACAAGGGACTCGACTTATTGTTCGAAGTTTTGGCCAAACTCCCCGGAACTTCCACTTTGCGATTGGTGTACGGCTCCGCGCGGGAAGAATGCCGGCGCGCCTTGGTTTCGCAGGCCGAACGACTAGGAATCGAAGCTCGCCTGGAATGGGTGGGCAAACTCGAACACGCCGCCCTCTGCGAGGAAATCGCCCTCGCCCAAGTGGTGCTTTTCCCCTCTCGCTACGAAGGCTTCGGGCTCACGACTCTGGAGGCCATGGCCGCCGGCGCAGTAGTGGTGGCCAACCAGATTGAAGCCTTTCGCAATATTATCGACGATGGAACCACCGGTTTTCTCGTCGACTTCGAAAACCCCGCCACGGCAAGCACGCAGCTCGATGCCATTTTGAATAAATCGGTGCCGGAATTGGAAGCAGTAGGAACCGCCGCGGCCCAAGCCGCGCTGAAGCAAGATTGGTCTCAACGTGCGGAAGAAGTGGCCGAATTATACGCGGAGCTGATTCGCCGCAAGCGCCACAAGAAAATCGCGTTGCCCACCACGTAACGCTTGAACAGGCGCACCGGTTCCACGCAAAGACGAAATAGCCATTCCCACCCATGGTCTCGCATCCAGCGGGGCGCCCGTGGCACCCGGCCGCTAATGTAATCCAGCACCGCGCCGCCATTGACGATCAGGCAGGGGAAATCTATCGACGAGCGAAGCAGGGTGGAGACGGCTTCTTGTTTCGGCATACCCATCGCCAGCACCACCAATTTGGGCCGGTGCTGGAGGACCAGCTCCACATATTCCTGGTTGCTGCGAAAACCATCCAGCCGACACACTACCTTGATTCCGTGCTGCTCTTGGGCCAGCTGCGCCGCTTTACCCAAGTACGGTTCGCGCGTGCCTAAAAAGGCGACCGACTCACCACTCCAGGCCCGCATGAGGCGGGGAATGAAATCGGTGCCGTTGAGATTCTCCCCGGCCTCCGAGCCCAGAACTTTCAAGGCCATCTCCACGCCTTTGCCATCGCGTACCAGCGTATCGGCGTCCAGGAGATCCTGGCGAAAACCGCGGTTCTTCCAAGCGATGTTTACAGCGTGGGCGTTCAAAAAGGAGAGCACGTGCGGCCCCGACACCGTGTGCAAACGGGTGACAAGCGCGTCCACATCGCGCTGGGAACGGGTCAGCGTTAGGCTGCTGAACAGACGGCGTATATCTAGGATTGTCGAATGACTCACGGTATAGAACTAGCACATGATCGCCACCACGCAAAAACCCCAGATTCTGACCAATTGGGGCCAAAGTGCGCGGGCCCGCTGCACGGTGGTCCCGGTCGGCGATGCCGTCGGTATCCGCGCTGCTTTGGCGGCCGCTCGCCAAGCCGGCCAGAGCGTGGCGTTGATGGGAGCGGGGCTGAGCTACAGCGACTGTTTTTTCAATGAAGGCCAAACCGTGATCGACGTTTCGGCTCTGGATCGCATCCTGGAATGGGATCCAGAATCCGGGGTAATGCGTGTGGAAGCGGGGGTCACTTTTCTCACTGCGCTGCACCGCAGTTTGCTTGATCGCTGGGTGCTGCCGGTGGTGCCCGGCGCTCGCCACGTCACCCTGGGCGGCGCATTAGCTTCCAACGTCCATGGTAAAAACTGTTTTCGCGTCGGCAATTTTTCGTCCTGCGTTCTGTCGGCGAAGGTGCTGCTGGCCTCCGGGGATGAATTGGAATGTTCTCCTCAGCAGAACCCGGATATTTTCGCTGCGTTGCCCGGCAGCCAGGGTTGCCTGGGGGTCGTGCTGGAAATGCGCCTGCAACTGGAGCGAGTGCCGAGTGCGTTCTTGGAAGTGACCACCCATTCTTGTCGGGACTGGTCGGAGATGGACGCGCTTTTCCAGTCCGAGCGGACCGTCAGCGAATACGTCATTGGCCAAGTAGATGCGTTTGCCCCTAGCGCGGCCTTCGGACGGGGAACGGTGCACACGGCCCGCTTCACCCAAAGTGAGCGGACCGGCTTTAAAACTGACGGCTGGATCGCTCGCGGGCTGCGAGCAATGCCACGGTCAGTTTGGCGCCTGGCGGCTTGGGATCCGTTCTTCACGGCCGCACTCGCGACGGTTTCTCGGGCCAAGTATCACATGGAACGCCGCCAAAACGGCCAGAGCCAAACGCTTGATTTTATTAATTTTAACTTCTTGCTCGACAAGCTGCCCGGCTTCAAACACAGCTTTCCCGGGGGCCTCGTGGAAATGGAGCCCTTAGTCGACCGCAACACCGCCGACTGGATGGCGCGGACCGCGCTGCCCGACCTGCGGGCACGAGGTATCCACCCGGTTTTAATCGGCGTGAAGTTGCACCGCGGAGACTCGCACCCACTCTCGTATTCGGGCGAAGGCTATTCATTTGGAATCGACTTTCCTGGCAGATATCTTGTAGATAGGAGTAGAAAGGACCTTCTCGCTTTTCAGTCGGAAATCGCCGCGCGGGGTGGGACGTTCTATCTGGCCAAGGATCAATTGTTGGGCGCCCAGGACTTTCGCAAAGCCTATCCCGGAGCCGCCGATTTTTTACGGGTGAAGAGAAAGTACGATCCATGGAATCTGTTTCAATCGAATCTGTTCCGACGCCTGCTGCAAAACGAGCCTCCACGCGTTCCCTGATCGATTTGGATTCCGCCTATGCCTTGCCGCTCAATGAATCGCTGAAACTCTACGCGGACTATTTGAATCCCGGGCTGTTGCGTAATTTCCAAATCTTGGGATTGGATCGGCTGGACCTCACCCAGGCCAAGGGCTGCTGCTTGTCCACTCCCACCGGAGAAACCTATTTGGATTTCTCTTCGGCGCTGGGCATTGCCTCGCTGGGGCATAACCACCCGCGGATTGTGGCCGCTCAAAAGAAGTTTCTCGACGAGGATCGGGTTAGTGCTTACAAACTCGGACCCCATCGCCTACAAGCGGCCCTAGCCCATAACCTGGCCTGCTTCTTACCCAATCCCTTAAGTCTTTCTTTTTTCGCCGTGTCGGGCGCCGAAGCGGTGGAAGCCGCTTTGAAACTTTGCGAGCGCGCCAACGGCCAAGGCACCAAACCTCTCTTGGTCTCCACCACCGGCAGCTACCACGGCCGTACCCACGGCACCCTGCCCGTCACTCGCACTCCCGGTTTTCAAGATGGGTTTGTGATGGGCATTCCGGCGGAAACGGTTTTGGAAATCCCTTTTGGCGACGCCGCTGCATTGGAAAAGATTCTGGCGGAAAAATCCAAACAGATTTTCGCTTTCATTGTCGAGCCGATCCAGGGCCAGAACGTTGAAGTGCCCGCGCCGAACTATTTGCGAAAAGTCCGCGAACTCTGCACCCGCTATGGAGTGCTGCTCATTTGTGATGAAGTAAAAATGGGCCTGGGGCGCACCGGGCGGTTTTGCGGGTTCGAACACGCGGGGATAATCCCGGACGTGGTCACGCTTTCGAAGTCGCTGGGCGGCGGAGCCTCGGCTATTTCCGCCATGGTCACGACTCCGGAAGTTTTCAAACGCGCCTACGGCAGCCGCGCCACCAGCGCATTGCACGGCACGACATTCGGCGGCTTGGGAATCAGTTGCGCCTTGGCCGTCGAAGCGCTGTGTGTGCTGCGGGACGAAAAGCTCGTCGAAGGGGCGGCGGAAAAAGGCCGTTTCTTGCGGGCCCAATTGGAAGCGCTCCAACAGCGCTTTCCTCGCGCCATTCGCGCGGTGCGCGGCGAAGGCTTGTTCGCGGGGCTGGAGTTCCACTACGACCGCCCCCTGTATCTCGATTTGATCAAGAAGCTTTTGCCGCCCACTCAATCTATCGTCGATTCCGTCTTCATTGCCAGCGTCGTGCGCGAATTGGCTGTGAAAGAACATTTGCTGGTGCACTTTTCGGCGTCGCACCCGCAGATCCTGCACCTCATGCCGCCGCTGGTGGTGAGTGAAGCACAAATCACTCAAGCGGTGGACGCGATTGGACGGGTACTTGAAAAAGGTTTCCCTGCCCTGGTACGCGATTTCGTCGCCCAGCAGTTCAAGGCGTTCCTTCCCGGGGGCGACGCATGACGGCGGTGGCCACCCAGGGGACCAACCAGTTCTTGCACGATATCTTTCAAGGCGCCCACCACGGTACGCTTAGCGAGCGATTTTTTCACCGCGCCCGACTCCGCACGATTGCCTCGTTTATTCCGTATTTCCGCGGGCGGGTTTTAGATTTCGGCTGCAACACCGGTTTGGTTTTGCTCGACTTGGCTCGGCGCGGGCTGCAGATCGCCGGCACTGACATCAACCCCGAGCACCTACGGCGCGCGGCACAATATGTCGCCCAAACAGGTTTTGCTGCGGATCTCTACCCCTGCGAGGCCCTCACCCCGCACGCCTTTTCCACGGTTTTGCTCAATAACGTTTTGGAATACGTCCAGGATCAACCAGCGCTGGTGCGCCGGATTAGCCGCGAACTGCTTACGCCCGAGGCAGTGGTGCTGCTTTCGATCGCCAACCCCAACCATCTGGTGATCCGCTTTGCTTGGATCCGGGCGCTGCTTTCCAGTCGCCGGGCGGATGAAATTGGAACGTCCGAGCCTCTGCGCCAAATCGGGATTGCCGAAGGCATCGCTTGGTTCGAGGCCGAAGGGTTTCGAGTGGTGAAGCGCAGGGCCGGGTTGCTGTTCGTGGAACACTACGCTTTGCTAGTCCGGGAAGGATCGCATGTACAAAGATAAAAAGGTTTCGGTGGTGGTTTCCACCTTCCAAGAAAAAACCTCGCTCAAGAAATTCATCAACGACAGCTTCGACACTGGTTTTGTCGACGAAGTGATTGTCGTGAACAACAATGCCGAACCCGGCACCGACGAAGAAGTGCTGCAAACCCGGGCGCGTTTGATCCACGAAACCAAGCAAGGCTACGGCCACGGCTTCCAGCGCGCCCTAGCTGAAGCCACCGGTGACCTCATCATCATGTCCGAACCCGACGGCACTTTTACTCCCGGCGACTTTGAAAAACTGCTCGTTTACAGCAGTCATTTCCCCGTGGTGTTTTGCACCCGCACCGCCACCTACGCGATTTTAGACGGCGCCAATATGGGCCTTTTCCTCAAATGGGGAAATTGGGCGGTGGCCAAAATGATTGAAGTGGTCTTTGCCACTACCCAGTTGAGTGACGTCGGCTGCACTACTCGGCTGGTGAGCAAACAGGTATTAAGCCAGATCCAACGCGATTTCAGTATTGGCTCGAATCAGTTCGGGTTGGAAATGGTGCTGCTAATCGTCATGAAGCGCATTCCGTTCGTGGAAATTCCGGTCCGGTATCTCCCGCGGATGGGTGTGAGTGCGGTAACCGGTAACCGCTGGGCGGCGGTGCGCCTAGGCTTCTCGATGATCTTTCTATCGCTGCGTATGCGGGCCCGCCAATTTAAATTGGGAACCCGGCCTTTAACGGTCGAGGCAACGTAGTGGAAATGGTTCAAAACCCTGGGGCATACCAGAACTACTTGCAGCGCACCATGCCCGGGTACGCCAAGCGAGATTTAGTCTGGCGAGAGGTATCGGCCTACTTGCAGCGTTACGTTCCGACCGACAGCCGAGTGTTGGATCTGGGGGCGGGGTATGGCCACTTCATCAACCACATTCAAGCCAAGAGTAAGGTCGCGTTTGATCTGTCGGATACGTTACTGAAGTATTGCCGCCCCGACGTCACGCCGGTGGTGGGCAACGCATTGGAATTGGCCTCGCTCTTACCGGCAGGATTTCGTCCCGATCGGGTTTTCGCCAGTAATTTTCTGGAACACTTTTCCCGAGAGGACATCGTATCGCTTTTAAAAACGGTCTTTACGCTTTTGTCGCCCGGGGGCAAAGTTCTATTGCTCCAACCCAACTATCGCTATTGCAGCGCACAGTATTTCGACGACTTCACTCACCTCACTGCTCTGGATCATGTCAGCCTGCCACAGGCTTTAGAAGTCTCGGGATTCGAAGTCGAAACCGTAAAACCGAAGTTTCTTCCTTATTCGATGCAGTCGCGACTACCCACTCACCCCCTTTTGGTAAGACTGTATTTAAATCTTCCCGTTAAGCCATTGGGCAAGCAGATGCTAGTCCTCGCTCGCAAACCGGCATGAAGCTCGATTACGCTATCGATCGACTCGGCGAGTGGGCACGATCCTATTTGGTTTTCTTTATTTTGGTTGCGGCACTGGTTGCCGTCTCGCTGCTCGCGCACCTACCAGCACCGCTCGCCGTGGCTACATTCGCGAGTCCCATCGCTTTTCTGCTTCTAGAACGCTGGAGCGGCGTGGCTCGACCGCAGCTGCTTCTGCTAGCGCACCTCCTTGTAACCGCCGCTATTCTGGCGTTGGTCTATCCGATCATCGATCTATCGTCGGATGGCTCCCTCTATCATTCCACCGCCGATCTTTTTATTGCTGGCGGGTGGAACCCAATCTGGGAACCGGTGCCCCCCAGCCGGCACGGCATCTACATCGAGTGTTACCCCAAAGCCATCTGGTACTTTGGGGCCCTAATAACGCATTGGACCGGGTCGGTCGCCCTCGCCAAAATTCACGAACCTGCTTTTGCGCTGACGAGTTTTTTCGTATTCCTGCAAATCTTTAGCACCTGGTTGCGCATCCCCAACCTCTCTATCAGGCTAATGCTGGCAGGCGTTCTGACGTTCAATCCAGTCGTTTTAGTACAGTTGATGGCTAACGCTAGCGACGGGGTGGTCTACCTCACGTTCGTGTTGATTGCGGCATTCGTCGGCAAGGCGATCTATCTGGGACTGAATCGGAAAGAGAAAGTTTTTCTTTTTCTGCTCATAGGCTTTTTCTGCAACCTAAAGTTTACCGCACTCATTTATGTCTGCATCGGCCTGTCGTTGGCGGGAATATGCGTTTTATTAAGTCGCCATTACCGTCGCCGTTTCTTGCCGGTACTTCAACTCACACTCCCCGCGGTCTGCGTGGGATTCTTCGTGTTGGGGGCAAATCCATACCTCACCAATGCCTTCCGATATGGCTCGCCCCTTCACCCGGCGATGGGACCACAGCGGATTGCTTTCCTGGATTGGTTTGTTGACGCCGGTATGCTGGGACGTTCCCCGTTGAGTCGCTTCTTCATTTCCACTTTCTCCTTCACCAGCAATGCGGGTCGCAGCGTGGATCCCGATCGATCGAGCCTGCTAGTGAAAGCGCCGTTAACATTGCGCCCGGGAGAATTTACCTCTTTAACGGTTTTTGACACGCGAGTTGGGGGATTCGGCCCCTGGTTTAGCGCACTCGTCGTCGGAGCTTGTTTGCTACTGGGGTGGATGACTTGGCGCTACCGCTTTCAGACGGCGCCACTATGGCTAGGAGTGGCCTTTGTTTTGTTGTGCGCGAGTTTAAATGAAGGCAGTTTTTGGGCACGGTATACGCCGTACGTTTGGATGATTGCTCTATCGCCACTGATTTTCCAGGTTTACCGGGAGCAGCGCGCTTCTCAACTGACGTATCTCCTGCTTTTTATTGCGCTCGCTGATTTATATTTGGTCGCGCGACCAAACTGGGGGGATCACGCACGTCTCACCCAATTGAGTGCTATTCAAATTGGTTTGGTCAAAGCCGAGCAACCCGCAGGTGCCGCTTCGGCCAAAGTTGCGCAATTGGAAGAGCCTTTACATTTGTATCATCAGCTTCCGCCGCTCGGCATTGCGGGCCAGCTGGTAGCTATCCAAGAGTGCTCCGACCCCGCGAGCTGGGTGGCCCACGGGCTTTTGAAATTTTGCCGCCCGTTAGGCGTTCCAGACGCAAACTGGAAACAGATCCAGGCGCTCGGTCAATTGGGGGATCCGAGCGACTATATTTACAACTCACTACTGCGACGAGATTGGGTGCTGGCTCCGCTGCTAAAATACTTCGGGGGCCCCACCTGGCTGCGCGCCCTACCCCCTCGCGAAATTCGGGTTATCGGCACCTATAAGTAGTTGAATTTACTACGAACCCGCTCCCACCCCAGCACCGCAATTCCTTCATAATTCCTCTGTATAGTTAAAGAGTTAATACTCCTTCTCACCCACAAAAAGGATGAACGTCATGAAGAACAATTCCGTTCTCACGCCTCAGTCGGCGCCCCTAGAAAAAAAATGCGACCTCGCGGTGCAGGGTCTCAACGGCCATATTCACGCCGCGAACTGCGGGCACAAATCATATGTGCACGCCGGACATATTTGCTACGAAACGAATGGCAAGTTTCACGTGATGCATGACACGCACGCGCACGAATGCGCAGGCCCTCATGCTCCGCAGCCGGCGCGTCCGGCTTCCAGCGTAAAATCCACGGGCAAAATTGCCCCGGTTATTAGTCTGGATACGATGAAGGCGAAGAATAAAAAGAAGTAACTTCGTCGTAGAAGTAATTTAACGAAAGAAGGCGGTACCCTAAGGGGTACCGCCTTTTTTTTTAATTCGCAGAGCCAGGCCGCTACCGTATGAGTTCTTCTGGCGTAAAGCGGCGAGCAATCTTCAGCCGATTGGCTTCCGGGATATCCTTTTGTTCCGCAGCCAATTGCTTTTCGATGATATCGGCGTCAGCCACCAACGTAATCCACCAACCCGCTTTAGTTTGGCGTTCGGCTAGCGACTTTTTTATCCGGTCGTTGCTGACACTTTCGATAGTCTTTTTGAACTCGACCGGCGACAAAACTGGCACGCCGTAGATATGCCCGTATAGCCGCTTGGACAAGCGCTTGTCCGCGGATTCAAAATCAAACGGGTAGGAATTCACGACGCTCTCATGCGCGAGTTTGAGCTCATCGGAGTTCACGCCCTTGCTCATGTACTCGTCCCACATTTCCAAGCTTTTACGGATAGTTTTGGTGGTGAATTCCAAAGAAGGTGTCGATACGATCGCGTACACGCCCTTTTGATAAGACAACGCACCGAGCACCGAATAGGTCGCCGAGACCGAGTAGGTATAACCCAGTTCGCCCCGCACAATCCGGAACAAGCGCGAGACCAATGGCTCACCGCCAAAGGAGAAGTTGCCCACATCCATCGCAAAACGATCCGGGTCTTGAGCCGTGATGCCGCCCTGGCCCATGAAGACCGTACCGGTCGCCGTTCCGCCCTTATCGACAACAACCAAAGTAGGTTGCTTGGGCAAAGTAAGATCGAAAGAGCTGCGTTCCGCCTGAGTCCCTACCGGCAGCGCTTGCGCCAACTTGGTCAGCTGAGTTTTGATGGCCGCTTCAGGCAAGGGCGCCGAGACGCCGATAACCAGATTGGCCTGGCTGAAAAACTGCTTATAAAAAGCCAGCAGGTCTTTCATCTCGATTTTCTTAATGCTCGCCAAAGTCCCGGCGCCCGATTTTTCCATCGGGGTTCCTTCGAAGATCAGCCGACGTAAAGCCAGCCCGGCCAACGCGCCGTTGCTGTTCTTGACGTGGTTCACTTCCGCGAGGGTTTCCTTCTTCAGCGCTTCGAACTCTTTCTTACTGAAGGCCGGCTGGGTGAGCGCTTCATGGATTAGCTTGAAGAACTCGGTAGTGTTCTCTTTAATCACTTCGCCGCTATAGATGATTTTGTCGTGAGAAGCGGAGCAATCAAACGCCGCGCCCATCCGCTCCAAAGCGGTTTGGAATTCACTGCGGTTGCGTTTTTTCGTTCCGCGCATGAGCAGCTCGGAAACCAAGTTGGCGACCCCACCCTTGCCCTTGGGGTCAGAAGAGGTGCCTACTGTGAAAACGATCCGCACCGTCGTAGTGAGCAGAGTGGGATCCGCTTCAAACAAAAATACAGGTTCAGCTGCGCGTGCCTTGGCCATGGTGAATCCCTCAATAAGTAAAATCAGCAGTAACGCAGTCCGCATCACTTCCGCTTGCCCTTGGAAGGTTTAGCCTTCGCTTTGGGTTTCGCTTTCGCCTTGGGTTTGGATTTCGCCGCCGGCTTAGCCTTGGTTGCGGCTTTTGGCGCACCCTTGACGGGAGTCACCACGATCACAGACCGATTGGTGGCAACCAGGTACTTTTTGGCGACGTCTTGAATGTCCTTGGGCTTGATCTTGTCGAAAGTCTCAATGATTTCGAACCCGCGCAAATAGTTACCGGAAATCATCAAAAACTCGCCGAGCGAATTAGCGAGCTCCGAGTTGTCGGAAATCTCGCTATAAAGTTTGAGGCGCTCTTGGTTTACCGAACGCTCCAAGTCCGCCTTGGCCACGGGGGTGGCTTGCAGGTTTTTGATTTCTTTGTCGATGATCTTCAGCGCATCTGCGGCGGTATTGCCTTCGGCCAAGTTCACCACAAACTCAAACAAGTCGGGCTTAGCGGAGGAACCCGCAAATGCAGAAACCGCGATGCCGGTATCCACCAAGAGCTTGCGCAACTTGGCTTCCCGACCGCGCGATAGGTGAGTACCTAGGAGCGACAACGGCCCCGTGTCCGGCGAGTCGACGTTGGGAATATGGTAACCGACCATCAAGATTTCGGAAGTGGCCTGCTTATGCGTAGCAGTGACTCGACGTTCTTCGATTTGCTTGGGCTCTTCTGGCATTACCAGCTCGGGCACTTGCTGCGGTTTCATTTTGCCGTAGTACTTCACCACCAGCGGCATCAAACGTTCTTCTGTGGTATCGCCAATCACAATGAGAGTGCCGTTATTCGGGGCATAGAAAGTGCGGTAGAAATAGTTGGCTTCGTCGAGCGTGAAGCCTTTGATTTCTTCCTCGGTACCCAAGACCGTGTAACGAAACGGCGCGACTTGGTAGGCCGTTTTCATCAACTCGTCCCAGGCCAGGCGGCTGGGGCTATCATTGGCCCGGCGCAGCTCACCAACCACAGCGCCTTTTTCTTTCTCAATCAAATCGGGATCGAGCTTTAGATGCTCCATTCGATCGGATTCCAACTCGATGATGCGCTCCAACTGACTGGAGGGCACGCTCTCGTAGTAGTTGGTGCGGTAGAAATAGGTAGTGGCGTTTTGTTTCTCGGCGCCCAAACGCGAAGTGATTTGGTCGAAAACGCCGTCGGGGTACTTGGCCGAACCGCGAAACATCATGTGTTCGAAAAGATGTGCCAGGCCAGTCTTTCTCAGCTTGGGATCCATCTTTTCATTCAAAGAGCCGACGTCGAACCAAACTTGGTAGGTAAGCACTTCAGCCTGGTGGCGGGGCACAACCAAGACTCGAAACCCGTTTTTGAGTTTGAATTCTTGGAGAGTGTCTCCATTGAAAAGTTTGTGAGTTGCAACTTTATCGTAATCAGCAGCGATGCCCATATTCGACCACGTGGTTAGAGTGAGGAGCCCAAAAGCAATTGCGCGAAATGCCACCATCTTTTATTGCCGGAAGGAAACTGTTGAGAGCTTTTCTACGCCCAAATTCTCGTTTTTGCCATGCGGTTGTTCGGTCTTTGCAGGCGGCTCCACAGCGGGGCTCTTCACGTCTTCCAGGGCGGGGGATTCTTTTTTGGCTTTCGGCTCGGGAGTAGGAACGGTGGTTTGGGTTGCGGGAGCCACCGTCGGGTTGGCACCGCCAAAACCCGCAGCCAAACGCAAGGCTACCCGGCGACTGCTCAACCGACCGGGCAAGCTGGCCAATTCCTCGGCGTAGGTCGCGATGTCGATTTGGAAAAAACGGGCGTCAATCCCGGCACCGATTGTAAAGTTCCCTTGGCGAAAGCCCATCCGACCATAGAGCCATCCCCAGAACAGAGCTTCGCCTCCGAAGTTGACGTGCTTCCAAAGGCTGCCACCGCGTGCGCCGTGATCAGCATTAGTGACACCGCCGATTTGGAATTCGGCCAAGTCCAATAGCAAGTCGAGTCGGTCCATGATCCAAAAACCGGGAAGACGAGTCATCCCCGAAACGGTGAGCATGCGGGGCAAGCCCGGGGGAGGGCCGGTCGTGGCATCGAGCTTAAACATCGTGAAGTTGCTGGCCATCAAGTTATTGGCCGTAACGGAAACGCGGTTGGTCACTCCTGGAATAATAGTGGGCAGTTGGTAGGTAACCCCCAAGTCGAAATCGATGCCCCCGCCCGCACCACCCAAGGTTTGCAGGTTGGTGGAGAGCGCTTGGTTCTGGGCGATTTCCAAAACGGTATAAGTTTTCTGACCGCCCGCGCGGAACATGCCTTTTAAGTTGGCGCCCACCACTAAGCCCGGCATTACCGGATAGGCGAAACCAACGAACAAGCCGGAATCGGAAATGGCGGTAATATCCACGGTGGTATCGAGGTCTTTACCCAAGATCGCCATGGTGCCTTTGGTGTCGGCAAGCAGTAGTCCCATGGTGAAATACTTCCTCAGGTAGTAACCGTGCACTGGGGTCGCGCTAACGAAAATCGGGTTACCGGACAATGCATCCAAATCCGTAATCGTGCTGGCTACCGTGCGCGCACCAGGACGAGTCAGAACGGTGACGGCTTGGGCGAGGCTCGTGGAACCGTCCAATTTCATCGAGGCCATGAGATCGTTGCCGCCCTCATAGAAACCCAACCCGGCAGGGTTATAAAAAACCGCATCCTGGTCGTCGGAGCGACCGTAGAACGCGCCGCCCATTCCCAGGGCCCGAATGCTGCGCGAGATGGAGTAGTACTCCTTCACCGCCGACGCCGTAGGGGGTGTGAGCATCCCGAGCGTTAAAGCTGTGACAACCCAAAGCGTAGAAATACGGATCCGCATTTTCATTAGAGTCCCCTGTTTACTGAACGCTGGTGCGAAGCGCAGCACGAGCCAGTGAATCCGAGCCCGCGCCATAAAGCGAGCTCAGTGCCGTAATGTTGCTGGCAATCGAATCAAAACCACCGGTACTCAGGCCGCCATTCAAAGCTTGGGCGTTACTCATATCGGTTTTGCACTGGTGTGCGTCGTACGTGCACATACCCGGGTAGGTTACCGACAAATCGCCCGCACCGGCACCGACGGTTGGATCGCCGCCGATATCTTCAGCGGTAATCGTGCCCGAAGCGTTACCCGCCTCGGTTGAGTTACAAGTCGCTCCGCCGTTATCCACACTGGTGATCAGGGTATCGGTTTTGGCCACCCGGACTCCGCAATCGACCAGGTAGCTCAAGCTCTTGAGCAAGGTCGCGGTATCGCTTGAAGCCATCAAAGCGCACGCGGTAATACTCGCTGCCGCGGCGTCTTCCTTGGTCTGGGTGTAGGGCAGAACCTTTTCCGCAAGCGATCGCAAGACACGAGCGCCGGACCCGCTGTTGGTAATGACGTCGATCAAAGCGCTCATATTCAAACCCGCGCGGGCGATGTTCACGATGCAGAGCTTCTCGTTCTTGGTATTGGCGTCGGTTACCTTGCCATAGTTGACGATGGCGCAATCGTAGTCGCCATCCGCCAAACAACGCTGCGCTTCTTCGATGTATTCCACCGTTGTGCTGGGGGAAGCGAAGCTCTTGTAGACGTTGCAAGACAATAGCAACGGACAAGCCAGGGCCAAAACCAGGAACCGGTTGATTAGCGGCATAGTGCGCTCTCTAGATTGTTGTTGGGAAAAAAAGTCTGAACAAAATTTTCCGCCGGCGCGCCAATTAAAGCAAGGAAGATTGCGGAAACGATGGAGCGAGACAATGACGCCACCCGTCACTGACCGAACCTTCTCCGTAAAATCGTGGTTCTTTTTCTTGGATCCGAATTAACCAAAAATAAAAACCCTTTTGGAGGGGCGACAAGTTTTTTACTTTGCCCGGGCAAGGTAAGAAGCTACAGAACGTCCGCAAGGCCCCAAGCCTGCTCGCCTCCCTTGCTCACAACTGCCCTGGCTGGGGAGACCCCTGACTGAAAACGAGACACCCTCCCTCTGGACGAATGCGAGCCTAGGATATCAGCTAGTTACACTGCCTAAAAACTAGACGATCATCGGCGACAATTCACGCGGCGACCTAACTGCCCGCGATGTTTTAGGAATAGAAAATCACTGTGTGAAAAAGTGACAACTCCTCGGAAACCGTACTCATTCAGCATACATGCGCGGACTGCGTGATCTGAGTTGGCAGGCTAATTGTAATTACTTGTTTCCAAGCAACGGGTTTCCAAAAGGGGATTTGGCCATGAAGAAGATTTTCATTACTTCGATTTTCACCGTGTTGTCGCTCGTGGGTTGCGGCAACCAAGTGCAAGAGCAAGCGGGAGTGCGGTCGGCTGCTTCGTCGGCTGATTTCATCCAGGCCAAAGATGGTACTTTGTATTCAGCATCCTGCTTGAAAGAAGAAGGTCCCAAGATCGCAACGGGCG
Source organism: uncultured Pseudobdellovibrionaceae bacterium (assembly GCA_964492125.1). Taxonomy (GTDB): domain Bacteria; phylum Bdellovibrionota; class FAC87; order UBA2466; family UBA2466; genus JAIEOG01. The sequence goes on from CAZBJE010000027.1 coordinate 26,658, forward strand.
TCGCTGGAGCGGGCGCAAACTGCGCAATCGACAAGCTCGATAAAGACCAAGTTCGCGGCATCCGCGGCTCGGCCAAAAGCAAAACCTATTACTACTATATCAATCCGATTAACTATTATGGTGGTAGCCAGCAATCGACGGCCAGTTTCTGCGGTCAGTACTTTGGCTACACCTACACGGGCTGCTTCAACTGGCTCGGCTACAACCAAAGCTATTACAACACGCCGTCGTATCAACCGAGCTGCTCGCCTTGCGTGAAAGTGAATGTAAACGTGAACTACGGGTACGGTTACTACCCCTACACGCAACAGCCGCAAACCAGCTGCCCCTCGAGTTGCACGGCACAACAAACGTGGCAATCGCAGCCTCAGTACAACCAGTGGAATAGCTGGAACTGGTGGTACGCCTGGTAAGCTTTCGCCTTTAGGAAACCGAAGGAGCCGTCTCTCGCAAGAGGGACGGCTTTTTCATTTCGGCCTTGGACTTGGCGGCAGCACGGTAGAACGGCAAGCGGCGAGGCGGAAAGGCCAACGCGCCGTCGGGACTCTTCAATGAAATATTGGGGCTGAGGTAGGGATCGTTATCCAAGGCCGGGCCCCATTGTTTTTTCATCCACTGAGCTTCGCGCTCCAAGCGGTTGCGTGCCGCCCCGCTCGCGTCGGAGCCCCGGTTGGCCGATTCCAGATGAATAAGCTGGGCGTAGGGAGTCCACAAATTGCGTAGGCCCAAATCCCGAACCTTAAGGCAGAAGTCGACGTCGTTGTACCCAACACTTAGATCTTCTGCGTTGAAGCCGCCCACTTTTTCAAAAGTTTCTTTGCGTACGACCAAGCAAGCCGCAGTAACCGCCGATACGGCAGTGGTGAGCTGCACGGCGCCCTGGGCGATATTGGAATCTTGCGGCTGGTGGCGGAAAAGGTGATCGGCCACGCCGCCGATCCCTAAGTAAACCCCAGCATGTTGCACCGTGCGGTTCGGATACAGCAGCTTGGCCCCAACACAACCCACGCCCGGTTTCAGAACCAAGGTGACCATCTCGGTCAGCCAGTCGCGAGAAAGCAAGCGCAAGTCGTTATTGAGCAAGGCCAAAATCGGGTGCTTGGCCTCGCGTGCGGCGAAATTCATCATCGCTGCGTAGTTGAAGGGTGCATCGTAGCGCAGGATGCGCACCCGGGGATCCTGCTTGAGCACGCGAAAATAATCCAACGTATCGGGGGCGGTGCTCTGGTTATCGACGACGATCAATTCGATATGCGGGTAGTCGGTCGCAAAGCGCACGCCCTCAGCGATGGTTTCCAAAAGATCGCGTCGATCCCGAGTAGGAATAATGACCGAAACCGGGGGTGGTGAATCGGGCAATTCCAAACGCACTCGGTGCATGAAACCAAAACCGTTTTCCACCCGAGCGCTTTGTCCCTGGCGCTTGAAAGACTGAGCGATCGCTTCACGGGCCCGTTCGTGAGCGTACGTTTTCTCTTCTTCGGAAAAAGCGACCGAACCGGGGATAGCGCGCCAGTGATAAAGAATCTGCGGCAAGTGCAAAATGCGCTCAGGCTGCGTTTTCTCAATGAAGCGTAACGCCAAATCGTAGTCCTGACTGCCTTCCATGCCCGCCCGGAAACCGCCGATTTGTTTGAGCAGCGCTGTCCGATAAACGCCCAAATGGGAGATAAAATTCTTGCCGAGTAATAGCTCCGGATTCCAATCGGTCTTGAAATGGGGGTCGAAGCGCCGGCCAGAGGCATCGATCTTATCTTCGTCGGAATAAACCAGATCGGTTTCGGGCCGTTCCCGCACGGCCAACGCGACCATCGCCAGGGCGTGGGGAGCCAAAACATCGTCGTGATCCAAAAGTGCGGAAAATTCCCCTTCGGCTAAACTAAGCGCCGAGTTAGAAGCCTCGGAAATATGCCCGTTGCGGCGGCGGTAGTTCACCCGAATGCGGGCATCGCGCGAAGCGTAGCGTTCCAAAATAGTGCGCACTTCAGGGTTGGTGGAGGCATCGTCGGCGATGCAGAGCTGCCAGTGTGGATAGAGCTGATTAACGACGGAATCAATGGAGGCTCGCAACCAACGCGGGTCGGTGTTGTAAACCGGCATCAAAACCGAAAGCAGCGGCGGCTTTTCCATAGACTTCACCGCAGCCGTGATCTGCGCACGATCCGAATCAGTGAGGGTATCGTACCGTTGTACCCAAGCGCCGTACGCATTCACCACCGGCAGCAAGAGCTGGCCGCGCAGTTTTTTTGGATCGAGGAGCAAACGCAAACCGCGCGAAGGCAAACACCGTAGCACCACTTCAACTTTGCTTAGTTTGCGGATCCAAACTTTGGGGGCGGTGGAGTAACCAGAAACTTCCAGCGCGAGGCTTTCAATATCGGCATCGATTTTGAGGACAAGCGCTTTGTCTTTCATGGGAAAGGCTTGCTGGGTGAAGAGACCTTCCACCCGCATACCGAATGTAAGTGAGCGCGGAAACACCCTGCCCTCCACTACCACCCGAATGAAACCTCGCGGAAAGCACGAAAATACCGTCGTGAACTCTCCTGGCCGATCGGAGGGCACAAGCTTCGGAGAACGCGGCTGCAGAAAATAGCGCGCTTTGCGAACGGCCCGCACCGCGGTCTGGATTCGCCGAGTCAGCGCCTGGGAGACGCGCTTGAGACCGGGCGCTTTACTGAGCCGGGCTGCCAATCGACGCTTAACTGCCCGCGCCACCCGCCGCGCCGTCCAGGGAGGACGCGGTAAACGCAACGCTGCTTCCCGTGCCGGGACCCGAGGGAGTAGCGATTCGCCAAAGCGCCGATCAAACAAGCCTTGGAGTTGGGTGAGGTGGTGCTGTTGGCTGCCCCTACTGGTGATCGCTTGCAAGCGAGCCTCGCGAGAGAGGTCGCCGGCAAGGTCCGGGCGCACTCCTAGAGCTACGCAAAGCCGATTGTAAAATTCTTTCAGCGACGAAAAAGGGGCACTCGCATTAAGCAGCGCATCCTCGCGGACCAAATTGAAAACATTGCGAAGGATGAACCAGCTGGCGGGAATGGGTTCGTCCAACGCCCACTCTTGGTCAAAGAGTTCAAACCCGGCAACGGGCTGGCCGGGCACATAAGCCGTGCCTTCGGGCAAGCGCGCATTGACGAAAATACCATCGAGCGCGCGTCCTTCGAGCTCTGCGGGCTTACCCGTCGCCCAACGTTTGATCGACCACCGCAAGAACCCCTCAAGCACGGCGCTAAACGCATTCCACTCGTGGAAGTACATGTGCCGAGCCAAAATCGCCCGCACTGAACGGCCCTGCAACAAAGGCTCCGGCCCCAAAGCATTCCAACGCAGGGTCCCCAAACCCAATCCCGGGTAAGTTTTATCTGCGTGGGGAGAGTACAGACCGGTCTTGTGCACCAGTAGGGCTTCACTGCGCTGGTCTTGGAAAAAGATCGTTTGGGTGGCGTCGCGACGGCCTTGCCCGTAATGCCAGGCCAATTCGCCGTCTTTCACACTACGTGCCATTAGCTTGCGACGAATGGGCGAAAACTCTTCGCTCGCCGCGAATAAAAACGAATTCGAAAACTCCGCTAGCAACCCCGACCGGGCAAGATTTTCCGTGGCGAGCGTGTCGGAGAAATACTTGATGAGCGGGTGACCGAGGTAATCTCGGTAAGGCTCCACTACCGCCAGTTCCGCAGCCAGTTGGGGAGACTTTTCAAACAGCGCTTCTGCCACCACGGTGGTGGGCACCTTGTAGTCGGGAAAGGGGTAGTAGCCGTCTACATGGCCAAAACCGGCGTCGGTGAGCAAACCGCGTAGTTCCTTGCGAGAGAAAGTGCGGGGAGTGGCGGTATCGGGGTAGCCGACCACGCTATCAAAGAGGGTCGCACGGTGATCTTCGGCGGCGCCGCTCCAGTATTTGAGCCCCAGCGCATTCTCGATCGCCACCAGCAAAACCCCACCCGGCTTCAAAAACTGGCGGCAGCGCTTGAGCAGCCAAAGATGGGGGGACTCACCGGTACCCTTTAAAAAAAGCTCGGAATACTCCAGCACGCCCACGAGGCAAACGACGTCGAAACGTCGGTCGGTTTGAAACGTTTGGAAGTTCCCGACTTCGCCGTCCCAGTTAGACAAGTCGGCCAGTCGCTCCGAAAGCACCTCGAATCGGGGCCGGGTGCCCTCCACCACGTACAGCGAACGGGCTTTTTCGGCCAAAAAGCGCGAAACCGCTCCCATACCCGCGCCCAACTCCAGTACATCCAAATCCGTGAAATCAAAGGGGCGGAGCAGGTTCGAACGCTCCGGGCAGAGATGGTAACGAATCGGCCAGGCCTGGCCGTAATGTTCCCCGGCAATGGCGTGGGCCGAGCTGCGATCGGCCGCTTCGCGGATCAAACGCAGAATGCGTCCTTCGATCTCTTGTCCGTCGGAATATTCGATATCCATCGATTGTCTGGAGTACCCTTAATCAAAGGTGTTGGCAAACGACTGACCTATCGTAAGATGGGGCCCGAATGTGCGGCATTATCGGCTATATCGGCACCCAAGATCCCAAGGAGACCTTACTCGACGGCCTTAAGCGGCTGGAGTACCGCGGGTACGACTCTGCCGGCATCGCGGTGCTGGAACCTAACGGCGCCGTCGACGTATTCCGCTGCGAAGGCCGCTTGGTTGGCCTTGAGGAAATGGTGAAAGACGTCCATTTCCCCGGCACTTTGGGGATTGGCCACACGCGCTGGGCCACGCACGGCGCCCCCACCGAAATCAATGCCCACCCGCACCGGGTCGGGTCCATTACGCTCGTCCACAACGGCATCATCGAAAACTACATGGAGCTGCGCGCGCGGCTCACTGCCCTGGGACGCGACTTTGCCAGCGAAACCGATTCAGAAATCGTGGCCCATCTTTTCGATGTCGAAATCCAAAACGGCCGGTCTCTTTCGGATGCGGTGGCCAATGTGGTACCGCAACTAAAAGGTTCGTACGCCTTTGTCGTTTTCAGCGACAAGGAAAACGACAAGCTGATTGGGGTGCGAGACGGAGCGCCTTTGTTGCTGGGCGTGGGCACTGGAGAAAACTTCATCGCCTCCGACGTGCAGGCGATTCTCCACCGCACCAAACAGATTATTTATCTCAAAAATCGCCAGCTAGCGGTCTGCACCCGCGAAGGCGTGAAGATTTCGGATGCCCAGGGCCGACCCGTTCCGCTCGAGATTAAGACGCTCACCTGGAATGCGGAGCAAATGGAAAAGGCGGGTTACCGTCACTACATGCTCAAGGAAATCCACGAGCAGCCCCAGGCCCTGGCCCAAACGATTGAAACGCATATTGATCACCACAACGGAGTGATCGCTTTTCAAGACCTCGCCCTCACCCAGGAGCAGCTGCGCAAATTTCGGCGTATTTCCATCGTAGCCTGCGGCACCGCGCGCCACGCCGCTTTGGTGGGACAGTATTATTTGGAGCGGCTCGCTCAGATTCCGGTGAGCGTGGATTTCGGCTCCGAGTTTCGCTACCGCGATCCGATTTTGGATCCGGAAAGCCTTTTGATTTTGATTTCACAGTCGGGCGAAACCGCCGACACCTTGGCGGCTTTGGGCGAAGGGGCGCAAAAAAAAGTTTCCACGCTCGCCATTTGCAATGTACGCGAGAGCAGCCTAACCCGCGATGCAGACAGCGTGATCTACACCAACGCTGGACCCGAAATCGGGGTCGCTTCCACCAAGGCGTTCACCACCCAATTGGCGGTGCTGTACATGCTGGCCGTGCAGATGGGCAGCGCCCGGGGCACCTTGAGTCCCGCCTATGCGCGCGAACTTACCGAAGACTTGCTCCGCTTGCCCATTCTGGTGGGCAAAGCGCTTGAGCAGGAAAAGAAAATCGAAACGCTGGCCCAGGAATACCTCGACCTGCCGTTCTTTTTTTACATGGGGCGCGACGCCCAGTACCCCATCGCGTTGGAAGGGGCATTGAAGCTGAAGGAAATCAGCTATGCCCACGCCGAAGGGTACGCTGCCGGAGAGTTGAAGCACGGACCCATTGCCCTAATCGATCGTTCCACCGCCGTGATGGCCTTGGCTCCCATGGATAAACCTTCTCAGCACGGGCCGGCGCGCGCCAACCAAACTTCCCAAATGCTCTATGAAAAGATGATGAGCAATTTGCAGGAGGTAAAAAGCCGGGGCGGCAAGATTGTGAGTTTTGTCACCGAGGGCGATACCCATTTTGTGAATGAATCCCAGCATGCCATCACGATCCCATCAGCGCCGTGGGGACTAAATCCGATTCTGATGAGCGTCCCGATGCAGCTCTTCGCCTATTACATGGCGTTGCACCGCGGCACTGATGTCGACAAGCCCCGCAACCTCGCCAAGAGCGTCACGGTTGAATAGCACTCTGTAAATTAGTACGATGCGCCCATGGGAGAACGCATGGGGTATCGCTTATTTTCCGTCCTCTTTTTCTTTTGCTTGATTGGCGGTTGTGCAAAAAAAACGACTACCGCACCTTCGACTACTAACCCCCCAGTCGGCACTGTCGACGATACTGCGGGTTTTTACGTCCAACATGTGACCGCCTCCGAGTACACCTATATAACTCACAAGGACGCATCCACATTCACGACCGCCTGCAAGGCAGTCGAAGGAGAAGCAATCGATTGCATTCTCGAAGCCGAAGAGGCGGACCTTTACTACAACGGAGCAAAAATTCAGTACAACATACCCACCACGCTCTGCACCTACGTGATGTTTAGGCCTTATTACTACTTTGCGGATCGTTACGGCACGGGCCCTACCACCGTTCAATATGATGTCGATTCCACTGGTGCCATCGGTCTCGATCCCGGCAACACCGGAACTAATACCGGAGCCGCCACCGGGATTGATTGCGCAACCACCCCCTATAAATTCGACCACAGCACCGAAGCACCGGCAGGGCCCAATTGCTGTGAGGGCACCTACACCCAGATTACTCGGGTCTGGGATTCCGCCACTTCGAAATACGTGGTCAACGCTCCGGTGCTCGGCTCGTGGGGTGGCCTGCGCACGAACTGCCTAGACGGTCCGGCCATTTCGACCCAGACAAAAACCGACAATGGGTACCCCAAGCCCGATTTTCAGTATGTGGGCGGCTCGGGCTTAAACGCGGTTTACACCGTTGCCTCTCCCATCTCGCTGGCGCGCGGAAGCAATGTGTATGTCGCCAACTATTTCGAAGCAGCCGACCACGCGGCAGGTCCCCACCCCGGATGGCCTGCGGGTAGCGTGGTGGGTGGATCAGACGATCCGACCATGTACTATGAGTGGACCTGCTTGGATGCCGCGGCCGAAGTAAAATCGCGTATCCGCTTACAAATCCGCGAGTGGAATACGACGGCCGCGTTCGACGACAGGGAAAATGCCCCCACCGATCATTCGCTCACCGGATCGGAAACCGGCGCCTTCAGCGCGTACATTCTCAACGACTTTTACGATTGGAAAGACTTAGGGAACAGCTACCCCGGCTTTAAGTTCTAAAGCGACGGGAAGAGCTCGGCTTCCACGCAGCCACAGAGCGTATGGTAAAGAACCATATGCACTTCTTGGATTTGGCTGGTTTCGGTGCCGGCGCCAATAATGCAGTAATCCGCCAGTTCCCGCACGATGCCGCCATTGCGGCCCGAGAAAACGATCGACGGGATTTTGAGCTCCTTACACACTTCTAGCGCCCGCACGATGTTGCGCGACTGCCCCGAGGTCGTCAGCGCTAGAAAGGCGTCTTTGGTTGTCGCCTTACCCTCGAGCTGCCGAGCGAAAAGTTCATCAAACCCAAAATCATTGCCTATCGCAGTGAGCGTGGAAGTATCTACGGTAAGGGCTTCGGCCGCCAAAGGAGCCCGTGGGCGAGCAAGTTTAGCCACGAATTCGGCAGCTAGGTGCTGCGCATCCGCCGCCGAACCGCCATTGCCGGCAATATAGAGGCGACCGCCATTTCGGTACTTGTCGACCAGCATGGTTACCGCGGCGCCAAAGATCTCTAGGTCCGATTCGCGCGTCATCATGAGCTGCTTCGCTTCGATCGAGGCGGCCAGATTGGCTTTCAGCGTTTTGATGTAGGGGCTCATACCTAGTGACTATCCCCCGCAGGAAGGGCGCGCATCAACCCCTTTTTGATCAGGGGCTTTACGGGGTCCAGCCAGGCTGAGTTGCGCCGGAACTTGGATTTCAACGCGGCCCATAAAAAGGCAAGCACGTCGTACTCCCCTGTCGGCACCCGATTAAGGCCCAGATCCTCGCGCAGCATTTTCTGCAATATCTCGGGGTACTCGCGCTCGATCGCCACTTCTTCCCAATATTCGTAGGGCAGCTTGCCGCGTGAACTACTTTCGCGGTGCACTCCTACGGCCGCACCGAAATAGAGATGGTGCCAGCCCTGCTTAACGGCTTCGAAACAAAAGGCTACGTCCCCAAATCCATTCACGAGTTCTTTTTCGCGCAGGCCACCGAGTGCTTCGAAGGCCTCCCGGCGCACCAAGCAGGCCGCAAAAGTATTGGCGTAAACTTCACGGGTTTTGAAAGTAAGTGCATCGTCGGCGTGCGAGTTTCCCACTCGCGCCACCCGCGCTTCGCCACCAAACCACGCGCGGATGCCAGCATGCTGCACACCCCCGTGATCAAACCGCAATTGGATTCCCACGCTCGCGATCCCCGGCTCACTAGCCAAAGCCGCCCAAGTGGCCAGATTGCACTCAGTGAGTTCCACATCGTTATTCAAGAACAGTAACAACTCGCCGCGCGCGTGCTCGCGCACTGCCCAATTGTGCATGCGGTTGTAGTTAAACGCGCCCGGAAAAGAAACCAGGCGAGTCGGCACGTTAAGCTCAGAGAGAAAGGGCTCGATTTTCGCCCGCTCCGCAGGCGTGGAGTCGTTGTCGACAAGCGTAATATCGAGAGCGAAGTCGGCGTGGTGCGCAATCAAACTCCGCACTGCCCGCAAAGTCATCTCAGCGCGATCCCGAAAGCAGATGATGGCCGATACGCGCTGGGGTGAAGACGCCACGGGGCTGGCCAGAGGGAGCCGTTGCTCGGCCTGCCGCAGAGAAAGCAGCACTTGCCGCACTGGCTCGTCGGGTTCCGACCACTGTGCGCTGCGCATGCCGTAGTACAAATACGCTGGAACCAATCCAAATGTGGTCTTCTGGCCTGCGCGCAAGAGCGCCACTTGTTCGTCGGCCCCGTCGGGCAATGGCTCGAAAGCCTCTAGACCTATGCGGTTAAGAATCCAAAACCGGCCAATGTAATTCCACTCCGCTAAAGTCCACGGGCTCCACGAGCGTTTGGAAAAAAAATCACCCAGCTTTTCGCCCCGCAATGCCACTTCGTGCGTGTAGAAACCACCCCGGGCCGGTTCTTTTTCAATGGCACGCGCCAACTGGTAAAGAGCGGCGGGGCTTAGCACATCGCCGATGCCGACCACTCCCACCCAGCCATCGGCGATGGCTTCCAAAGCGGTGTTTTTGCTCTTCCAACCGGGAGTGCCCTCGGGCACCCGTTGGCGGATAAAGCGCTCGTCGTCCGGAAGAGAAAGTTCCACACTCTGAGGCGCCACCACCCAGACTCGCCAGCGGGGATAACTTTGCAACTGCAAGCTTTCCCAAGTGCGAGCGGCCTGACGGACGCCTTCCACCGTTTCGACGATAGCGATTAGGTTAAAACGTGGACCGTCGACAAAAAGCTCAGCGCGGGCTCGCTCGTTGGAAATTTTCTCGAAAAACTCGCCTGGCAGTTCAGAGCGCCCGTAAGTGGACCACGGAAAGCGAGCAAGCGCGCGAGGTTCACACGGGCGTTTCATGACCCGCCTCGGTGCTGCGTTCCAGACGCTTGCGTGAAAGCTCCTGGTAAAACTCGATGGCCTCTTCCGGCGAGCCGTCTTTTTGTATTTGGCCTGCGGACAAAACGATTGCGCGATTACAGAATCGCTCGATGTATTCCATCTGGTGCGCTACCAAAATGAGAATGCGCGAGCGGTGAACGAAACTGTCCAATCGTCGATTGGCTTTGACGATGAAGGCGGCATCACCACCCGCATACAGTTCGTCTAAGATCAAAATATCGGGGGCTACTTCCGTGGCAATCGTAAACGCCAGCCGCAAATGCATGCCGGTAGAATAGTACTTCACCGGCATATCTAAAAAATCTTCCAGCTCCGCAAAAGCCACCATGGCGTCCAAACGATCCCGAATGGTTTTGCGTTTTAGGCCCAAAATCGCGCCGTAGAGGTACGCATTGTCTCGCCCCGAAAGCTCGGGAATAAAGCCCGCCCCTATTTCGATGAGAGGCGCTAGGCGCCCTTCCACATCCAGCGTACCGGTGGTGGGTCGATAAATGCGGCTAATCACCTTCAGCAGGCTGCTCTTGCCCGCACCATTGGGACCGATGATGCCGAGGCGATCTCCCTCTTTGAGCTCAAGACTCACATCTTTGAGGCCCCAAAATTCGGATTTCGACGGCGGCCGAGAGGCATACCAACTGGGCGGACGAATGAAGCGCATGGCCGCTTCTTTAATCCCTTGGCTCGCTCCGTGGTACTTGCGGAACCGCAAGGAGACGTTGTTCAAAATGACGTGAGGGTGATGCATGGAGATTACATCCTGAAGACCAGGTCTTCCTCCAAGCCCACAAGGACCAAAAGCCCCGCGCCCAAACTGACTAAGGCAGTAGCCACTCCCATTCCCCATTCAGCGGCGCTAGGCAAAGTGCCGTAATACACCAAATGGTGGAACAGATTGAGCTGCCAATAGAGCGGATTCAATTGCAGGTACGGCAAGTAATCCGGCGGGAGAGCATTTTCCGGATACAAAATGGGAGTAACAAAGTAGAGCAGCTGCAAAAATACCGTGAGCAGGTAGATCACATCGCGAAAATAAACCGTGGCTACCGACACCAACATGGATAGGCCAAAAGTGAATGCGAAAAGTGAAAGCGCCGCAAAAGGAACAAAAACCAAGGTGGAGTGAAAAGGCATCCGGATACAAAGGCCAATCAGGGTTAACGCCGCGAACGAAAGCACAAAGTCCAGAGCGCGTAGCTGAATTTTGGAGAGCGGGAAAATAATTTTGGGTAGGTAGATCTTCTTGATGAAGTTTTCGTTTTCCAAAAGCGCGGTGGACGCAGCGACCAGCGAACTGTGAAAAAACGACCACGCGATCAATCCTGAAAAAAGATAGAGGGTGTAGTCCTTCATGCCCCGACCGACGAAATGGGAAAAGACGACCGAAAGAATGGTCAGGTTGAGAATGGGGTTGAGCAGCGACCAAAAATAGCCAAAGAAGGTTCGCTTATATTTGAGCTTAAGTTCTCGGGCGAAGAGGTTCGAAAGCACTTCGCGATAGTGGTAGCAATCCACTAAGGCCGCTCTAATGTGGGTGGTCAACATGACCCCGGTGAGGATAAAGCAATTCCGCCGAAGATCAATAGCCAGGGGGTCGAAGGACTTAACGAAGGGCGCTGAAGAGGGCGAAGACGCCGCCGTTTACGCCCCCCACCAGAGGCTTGCTGTCCTGGCCCAAGGCTATCGAATAGCCCACGGGAGCCGAGCCGAAGACCCGGGCTGTAGACGCCATGCCGTCGCTCGTGCCGTCTTGGTTATAGCGAGCCAAGAGCAGGCTGTTATCGGCCGAGCCCGCCAGGTAAATCGCCCCGGTGCGGCTATCCAAGGCAATATCGTTTGCGGCGCCGGAGTTCACTCCACTGATATCGTAGTTGGCGATGCCGTTGCTTCCAAAACCGGCATCTTTGTTTCCATTGAACGAAAGCCCAATCATCGATACCGAGCTTCCCGAAGATTTGCCGCGCGAGCCGACCGCCACCAAGCGGTTGGAGGGCTGCATAACCATCGAGCGAATGGAATCGCCATACCCGCCCAGGTCATAGCGAACCATGCCACCGTTGCCGAAATTGGGGTCACCGGCCAAGAACATCATCTGATTGGACCCGCGTAGGCCCATGACGCGCAGAAAGAGTGCGTCCGAGGAGCTGCCCATTCCAATGGAACCGCCGATCATGATGCGGTCGACCCCGCCGGAGGACTGCACCAAGGCAGTCGTCGCAATCTCTTGATTGCCGGCGAAATCGTACGTATCCACGCCGCCGGAGATGGCCGAGCCGTCCGGGTTAAATGCGGCGATAATGATATCCGATGTGTTGGAAGGCGCCGGGGAAGTAGGATCGCCGTAGCCCACCACGTAAATCGTATTGTCCGAGCCAACCACTACGGATGTAGCGTACTGCGCACCGGGCAAAGTCAGAGGATCCGGAGCGCCGGCGACAAAACGGAACGACGAATCCAGCGAGCCATCGCTATTTACCCGAACCAACAGGAAGTTGAAGTCGTCGCCACCCGTTTCCGAATTGGTACGTTGCACGCCGGCCACTAAATAGCCCGAGCCCTGCGCCACAAGCGCCGAAGCCCAAGACTCATCGCCCAGGTTCTGCACCATCGTGCCGCCGTTGCCGAACGAGTTATCCAGCGCACCGTTACCCAAAGTCCGATCGGCATTGAAACGAGCCATCGCTAAACGTTTCTTGCCATTCACAGTTTGGAAGCCCGCAACCGTTAGTTTGCCGCCGCTATAGAGCGACGCGCGGATTTCGCCGCCGTCCATGCCGGCAATCGGCGCCGTAAACTGACCGCTCGTTGCGAAGGTCGGGTCGAGAGCCAAGGAGGTACGCGTGATCACGAGGGGCAAGGTGCTTGCACGCAGACCATTGGTGGGAGTGGCACTCATTCCACCCGCCACCGGATTCTGCGTGCTGTCGGAGTCACTCAACAAAAAGAAACCAGAAGAGACGGCTGACCCCTGCGGAATCGAGACCGTCATCGACGACGTCAAGCTTGAACACTTAAGGGTCGTGCAAAAATTAGTACGCGTTGCGGAAGCAATCCCAATCGGGGCGGACACCCCACCCGACGTCGCCGCAATATTGCGGTTAATGGCGTCTTTAATCGTCACCGTAAAAGGACCGGCAGGCACACCCGCCGTCACCGCAGTGGGACCCGTCAGCACGACGGCCACTGGTACGGCCGGGTTAATGAACACGACTTTGGAGCCTGGATTCAAGCCAGAGCTGGTGGCCCGTAAGGTCACCGAGTTATCGGCGGTGGGAATAAGGTTGAGCGAAAGCACGCTCACTCCGGCGCCGAAAGCCAACGAGCTCACTTGGTTGCCACCGCAGGCATCAACGTAGGTTCCGCTGCCTGAAGAAAAGCCCATCGCCACCGAGACAGAGTTCGTGCGCGGCGCTACCGGGTTACCGTCCGCCGCAAGCAAGGTGACATTGAAGGCCGAGGGCGCGCAAACGCCCAAATCCACGGCACCGGCAGGGCCCGCGGAAATTTGGATGCTCACCGGCACGCGTGCATTCACATTCAGAGAGGTCGAGCCCCGCACTGTCCGATTAAAGATGGTAGCGACAGCGTTCACGCCTTGAGTGAACGTCGGGGCATCGACATCCGGGGTGTAAGTAAAGCTGGACTGTGAGTAGCCGCTCAAAATCGCAATTTGGTTTGAGGAGAAAGCCCCGTATCCGCCGCTGCTTTCCGTTAAACTCACCACTACGTTGTTGTTGGTGCTCATCGAGTTACCCAAACCATCCAAAAGCGTAACCGTGAAACTGGCCGGAGAACCCGCCAGCACCGACGGAGATCCAACCACTTGCAGCGAAACCGGCAAGCGGTCCACCGAAATGGGGCCCTTGATTGCTTCGGCGATTGCAGAATTGTTAATCCAAGCACGCAGGGTAACGGAGTTTTGGGTGCGGGCATCCGCAAAAACCGTTTTTGAATTCTCTCCCGCCGCAAAGACCACATTGGTCAAAATGGGCGAAACTCCGCTGCAGGCCGCGCGGTAGTTCACCGAGCTGGGACCGGAAGTGCCAATTTGCACCGTCAGGTTGGAGCCCGATGCCGGAGAAGCTAAGTTGCCGTCGACATCTAGGAGTCGGATTTGGTAACCAACCGCATCGCAAACTCCCAAAACCAAATTCGTCGCAGGGCCGCCCACGATTTCGATATGGTGCGGAACGCTGCTAAACGTGACCGACAACTCCGCTTGATCCACCAGGACGTTGCCAGGAACTCTTGCTACCAATTTCATCGCCCCGCCGACCGCGGAGTTCTTTTTGAGGTAAACGGTCGCGCTCGATCCAGTGACTTTCAAAGTCGCTGCCGGCACGGCGCTGGTGCATGCGCTATCGGAGAATACGATCCCTTCCCCGCCTGAGATCTGGATCGTCTGGTTGGTGGCCGAGAAAGCGGCCCCACCGCCGTCTTTTAAGTTAATGCCGATGGGGCTAGAGCAGTAGCCCGCAGGCAAAGTGACTGCGGCAGCGGAGTTATAAGTAAGGGCGGCCAGAATCACACCGACCGGCACCGATTGCGAAACCGACGCGAATCGCTCCGTGGCGGGATTCACGACCAAAGCGACTTGCCCAACGCTCGCCGTCTTCACGTAGTAGGTGACCGATACGGCCACCGCAGGCAAAAACAATTGGTCGGCTTTCACTTGTTTGCTGCAAGTGGCATCCGAGAAAACCAGATCACCCGAGCGCAACCCGCCGAGGCTGAATTGCACTGCGGTAAGCGATCCGCCCACCACTCCGGCCTGCGCCCAAGCAGAAACCGTAACCGGCGAGCAAACGCCATAGCCCAATGCCTTACCGGCATCGACCGTGAGAAACTTAGCTTCAGCGATTCGGCCTTCCATCGCGAGGCGAGAGCCGAAACCAAACTTTCCGCAACCGGAGAGCAGGACGGCCAGGGCGAGGAGGCTAAGAGTTTTTGATGTCGTGATCATAGTGCTGGGACCTCTAGATACAATCTATACTCCACGAAACGTGCCAGGCCTGGGCAGGCGACTAGTTCCTTGTCGACTGACGAACTTATCGACGGAGGCAGCCCGCTGCAGCCTCGCAAACGGCTAACTGCTGGAGTTGATAGGGAATCGATCGGTGTCCAAAAAGACGACAGGGGGGATATTCGCCCGATCGAGCTAAGCCCTCAATAGGTCGACAGATCCTTGATTCTGTTCATCAAGCGGTAGACAGGGAAGGACTAGAAGAAGCTGAAGCCTATGTCGAGCACAAGGAGGGGTTGGAACCCAGCCGAGGTGACATTGATGTAGGTAAATGTGGGCGAAGACGTATATTGGAAGCCGGCTCCTACGCCGATGTTCAATCCTAAATCCCAGTAGCCGCGCCAACCCACCGTCGCTAAACCGGTGAATGAGCTGTAGCCTTCCGTCGGGTAATTGCCGCTCGCGGAAAAAATCATTACTCCGGCGCCGCCCTGTACCCAAAGCCCGCGAAAGTATTCTTGGGAGTAGTAATTGAGCGTCAACAGACCGCCAAATTCCATCAGAGTAGAAAAAGAAGATGCGTCGTAGGCCGTAAGGAAGGCTCCCGTAATTCCCACTGCAAGGGTCGGAGCGATCGCGTACTGAGCCGACAGAGTCGGGTAGAAAAACGAAGTTCCCGCCCCCACTCCTGCAGACAAATTGAAACTATGGATTTCGCTCTCGGCGCTATCCCCAACGGAATTCATGAGCGGGGCGCTCGGCGCAGGTTGCGAAGCTTGCTTGCGAATTCCACCCTGCGCGGGTGGCACATACGCCGGAGCTGCTGCTTGGAATTTGCTGATTACTTTATCGCCGGTCAAAATATCGTAACTGGGAGAATCCAACCGCACGATTGCGCCCTTGGTGGTTGTTTTCACCACGGTACCGCAACCGACTTCGCGCGCATGTTGGAGCACGCAAACACGATCCTTAGGAGACCAGGTGCGGTTTTCATCGTGCGACACCGCGATGTTGGTCATGTCTTTGCCCACACGCAAAACGTCCGCGGCGTTTGCCGCAACCGCCACAAGCGTAAAGGCCAAAATGAATAGACGCGTGCCCATAGGTTTACCTCATACGGTTCGGCATCCCCGCGTCAGGGCTTTACGATTGGTTGGAGGAAGGAAGAGAGGCGGCGAATTCTACTATTGATTCAAATAGTTGTGTTCCCGGCGGAAGCGGCGTTTGACGGGTTGCGCCACCCTTTCCGGTCAGCACCAACGAAGCGCGAGCGCCGAGGGCCTGGGCCAAACCCATGTCTGGAACATGGTCGCCGACCACGTACGAACGGGCCCAGTCGATGGGACGACCCCGCAACTTCTGGGGCAGTAGCCCGGTGGCCGGTTTGCGGCACGGGCAATTTTCTTCGGGCGCGTGAAAGCAGTAGGCGATTTCGTCAAAAGCCACTCCCCCCTCGGATAACCCGTCCACAAAACGTTTATGCACTTTTTGAAAACCGTCTTGAGTGATGTATCCGCGCCCAATGCCAGACTGGTTGCTCACTAAAAATAGGGGATAGCCTTTGGCCGCTATAGCTTTGAGCGCTTCAATCGCGCCTCGATAGAAGACCACATCGTCTTCTTTGTGGATGTAGTGGCGGTCTTCAATGATGGTTCCATCGCGATCGAGGACCACCACCGCGATAGGAGAAACGGGACTCATACCACCTTGGCTCGCAGCAAATCATGCAAGTGCACCACGCCCACCAAGCGGCCGTGGTCATCTTCGATCAACAATTGCTGAATGGTATTGCGCT
>CAZBJE010000028.1:0-41437 GCA_964492125.1 uncultured Pseudobdellovibrionaceae bacterium
CGTCGATCTTGGTTTTCAATTCAGGAACTTCTCGGCTCTTCTTCGCGACACTGCTTAACGCTTGCGCATGGCTTTCGGAAAGTTTCAGGCACTGAGTGCAATAGAGAAATAAACTAGTATAGCCCTGCTTCTCATACTCTCTGACCTGATCTACTTCGATGAGAATTCCTAGAAGCTCGGCGTCGGATTTTTTAAAACACAGGGCCGCTTGGACTGCTCTTTCATGGAGCGAAATATTTTGGTTCATGGCTTTAATCCTCTTCAATAAGAGAAAGCTACCACGGGTTTTTCGGCGCGTTTCAAAGCCTCCAGATGCGGCCAAAAAGTTTTTTTCGAAATCGGCCTTAAAATCTTCAGCTGCGTGGCTCCTAGAGCTGGGAGCCCTATGTCCCAGCGGAAATTGTTCGCTCTCACGTGGGAGCAAAAGGTGCTCGCGGATCGTGTCAAATACAAAACCGATCGATCGACTGCTTTTAGGGGAGCGTGGGGATTGGGAGCGAATTGGTTAGCGACACTTTCACTGTAAGTGGCTTTCTACTTTGGTGCCGGCCTTTTGAGTGTGCCGCGATCAGCGGCTTTTTTTAGATTGCCCTCCGCGCCAACTGGTTGGGTGCTACTTGTCGTTCTACAAAGTCCTTGCCTGCTTTATCCGCGTTCTTTTTGGTGGATGGCGGTGCTGAGAGGTTACCTCTTACTGCATTGAATATTTTTTTAAAAAACCCTTTCTGGAGGGGCGAAAAGACTTTTGCTTTGCCCGGGCAAGGTAAGTGCTTGGACAAAGCGGGGAAGGACTTTGTAGAACGAACACTCCGACAATGGCTTATGACTCCCATAGCTTGCATTGATTTCCGAATTTCACCCAGCGCTACCATCCTGGAATCAGAGACTAACTAGGAGGCAGTGAATGGATTTTTCACGACGAGCTTTATTGGCGAAAACCTTGGGGGTGCTAGGCGCAGTATCGGGGGCGGGTGCAGTGGCCGCGGTTTGCGGCGCCACCCATCGGCAGGACGAAGGCCCTTACTACCCCAAAAAGGATAAAAACCGCGACAACGATCTCGCTCAATTCCACAAAGGCGGTCCGCTGGCTAAGGGCGAATTGATTTATCTCGAAGGGCAGGTGTTGGGAACCGACTGCAAGCCACTCGCGGGGGTTTCAGTAGAAATCTGGCAGGCGGCAGCCAGTGGGAAATACAACCACTCTGGCGATACCAACCCATTGCCGGCCGATCCGAATTTTCAGTACTGGGGGCGTTCGACGACAGGCCCCGATGGCAAATATGCGTTTCGGACCGTGATCCCGGGTCACTACCCGCTGACGCCTTCGCTTGTGGGGGTACCACCCACCGGTCCGAATCAGTACCGGCCCCCGCATATTCACTTCAAGGTGGACGCTCCACTTGGGTATTTGTCGCTGACTACTCAGATGTATTTTGATCCCAAAACGTACGACGACGCGGATCTCGCCAAGACGGTTTCGGACCTCAATAGATGGGAAGGGGTCGACGGAGATTTGATGGTGCGGTTTGCCGAGGCAGGCGGGGTGAAGAGCGGCAAATTCGATATTGTCTTAAAGCGGCTGAGTTAAACGCCTTGGAGTTTGGCGGCAAGGGAGCGAGCTAGGATTTTAGCGGCTTGGGTGGGGTGGGTATCGCTGCGGTAGACCAGGCAAATGGTGTCCGCATAGCAGGGGTATTTTTCGCCTGCCGGGACAAGCCCGTACTCTTGGATCCGCGTGGCCACCCGGCTCGGCAGAATGCCCACTCCCGCGCCTTGCGACACCAGACTGGCGATGACTTCCAGGTTGGAGGAGTTGAGTTGGCGAGAAAATTCCAGTCCTAGTTTGGCGCAGCGTTTGAGTAGATCTTGGGTTTGGGAAAGTTCGGGGTCGCAAACAATTACCGGTTTAGTCTCTAAGTCTTGCAGTGAAGTGGGATTGGAGCGCGTCCACAGGCCGACGGTGTCGGCCCCTAATTTGCGAATGACCAGGCCAGGGTGTTTTACGGGGTTGATGACAATTCCAAAATCCAGTTGGAAAGCGATCACCCGCT
This sequence comes from uncultured Pseudobdellovibrionaceae bacterium, assembly GCA_964492125.1. GTDB lineage: Bacteria > Bdellovibrionota > FAC87 > UBA2466 > UBA2466 > JAIEOG01. The sequence continues at coordinate 2,052 of CAZBJE010000028.1, forward strand.
CGGTGATTTTGCGGGAAAGATCGTGGGCCAAGTTGAAATTGAGTTCGGGGTGATCGGCTAAGAGCTCCGGCAGAACTTGCGGCAGAGTATAGAGAGCGACCGAAGGGTGACAGCCCAAGCTGTAACAACCGCGCACTTCGGTTTCGTCGCGCAGGGTGTCTTGCACCAAGTCTTCCCACTCGGTGAGCAGCTTGCGGCCTCGGGAAAAAAGTTTGTGGCCTGATCGAGTCAGCTGCACGCCGGTGCGGGTGCGAACGAAAAGTGGGCTACCAAAAGACCGCTCCAAGCGCTGCACGGCTTGACTGAGTGCGGGCTGCGTCACCCCCAAACGTTCGGCGGCACGGGAGAAATTTCCTGTGCCAGCAACTTCGAGAAAGTATTTGAGCTCATTGGCTGACGCGAGCATGCTTCATTGGTACGCTGCGCGAATGGAAAAAGCGACTGATTTTGAATTACCTGATGCCCAAAACCGGAAAGTAAAACTCTCTAGCCTTTGGGCTACGGGGCCCTTAATGGTGGTGTTCTACCCCGGAGACTTCACCCCCGTTTGTACCGCGCAGCTTTGCGACTACCGAGACAACTTCGAGGGTTTCGCGGAGCTAGGGGTAAACCTGGTAGGGATTAGCGCCGATTCCCCCTCTAAACACGCCGACTTCGCCAAGGAACACGGCTTTAAATTTCCGCTGCTTTCCGATCCCGGCCAAACCGTGGCGAAGGCGTTTGGCTGCACTTCGATGTGGACCTTTGGGAAAATTAACCGGGCCAATTGCTTGGTGAACCAAAAGGGGGAGATCGTTTGGAAGAAGGTAGAACCATTTGGCGCAACGCGTCGTAGAGCGAGTGAGCTCAAGGACGTGATTGAGGTATTGAAAAAAGAGGGGAAGCTTTAGGGGACGAGTAAGAGAGTCGGTTTGCGCAACTTCAGATCTTCGAGAATGATTTCGCGCCGAAAAAGAACGCCGTCTATTTCCGTCAGGCTGAGGTACGGCGAGAGCAGGGCTTTGATTTTCGCAGCGGTAAGCTCTTTCAGTCCCGCCACGAAATGAGCGGTGTACTGCTCCGGCAGGTCGACGCCAAATAGGATTTCTCTCTGGTCTTCGGCGGTAGGGCCTCGCACCGCTGCTAAACCTGCTATAAAAGCATTGTCGTGATCAAAAACACGTACGATCATTTGGTTGGCATCGATCATCGTATTTCGGCGGACGGCGTCTAGGTTACCAATCAGAAATTCGAACGCCCCCAGGTCCGCCAGCAGGTGCGGGTAGTATTGGGCAAGTTGGCCCAAAATGGACTTGTAATCGCGGAGCCGGGTAAACGGGATTCCCGTGGCCTCGTCGCTTAACGCTCCCAACTCCTCGTTTACTTCAGACCAGCGCGCTCTTGGCATAGTCGTGAGCTTGAGTGCTTGATTCAAAGCACTCGCCGCCATCGTTTTGCGCGCTTGGGTCCCGGTGTTGAACCCACCCCAAATGGGCCGAAAAAAATAGGTGGCTCCGTCGTGCTGGAGACGAAAGACGTCTTCGATGCCGGCGCCCGCATCTTCCCAATCGACTGTTCCCGGAAACACCACCTCGGGTTTGCGTAGTGGAGCGGTCTGCGCGAATGCCGTGTCGGGGGAGATCTTTGTTTCGCTAATCGGTTCGCCTAACGGGGGAATGGCATTCCGGGCGAGCCGCTTGTTGAGCACTATTTCCAGTGCTCGCCGCAGGTGGGGCTGGGTGCTGAAGACGTCCTCGATCCCCTTTTCAGCAAGGATGGCTTCGCAGGTTTTCTTAGAGTTGGCAGCTAGGCAAGGCAGTGCCCAAAACGCCAGAAGACAACTAATTGTGTGAGCCCATCGTGCCATTTTCGCCCATTTTTTTTCCGAGGCGGACCGTATACAGAATTCGGCCCACAAAATCCACCCCCCCAAGTGGGTGCCGGTTTTTGGCACCTCTGTATCAGCCCCCGAGCGGGGCTTATAAACGTCAGGGCGGACGCCGAATTTGTCGCCCCGCCTCCGCTGGAGATGCGTTATGGCCTTGCACTCAGCAGGCATACCCGTTGCATTCCACTGGTCCGGTTCGTTCCTCGTTTGCGACCAAGAGGGTCTTGGCCGCAGCGGAGAGTGTGCTTAACAAGGATTGATGTATATGACTCGTATTTTGATGCCCGTTGCTATGGCTTTCGTGATGCTCTTGGGCGCTTGCGGAAAAAAAGTGGAACCCGTTTCGGCCGCTGCCGGTATTGAAGGCCAATGGTTGGTGGTTTCTAACAAAACTGCGGCGGGCGTGTTGATTCCCGTGAACGAATCTGCTTCCACCATCTACGAATTCCGCGCGGACAAAACGTATTCATTCAAAAGCGTTGCAGCTAACGCTGTTGCGACCGAAGGTACCTATAAACTGGAAGGTACGAGCTTAGTATTGACGGTCAACGGCTCCGATAGCTCTCTTGAGTTGGTTTCCGTCGACGCTAGCACGCTCGATATCAAGTTCCTGTCGGGTCTCTTCAGCGGCTTAGACCAAATCATGTCCCGCAAAACGGCCGAAGAAATTACGGCCATTTCTGCCAAATATTAATTCAAGCGTCGTTGATTGTATAAGGGGCACCCTCGCCGGGTGCCCCTTTTTTTTTCTTGTTTGTGAAGCGGGTGACAAATCTCGCTCCTTTGAATTCCACAGCTTATCTCGTATAATGCGACGCATTAATTAAACGAGGTTGGTCGAATGCGTGCGGATGCCGCGGTGTGGATTTTGGTGGGGTGCCTCCTATTGGCGTGCACTCGCGAGCCTAACTACGCCCTGGAACCGGCTTATTGCGAGCTACCCCCCGTCGGCTACAACCAGCAAATCAGCACCGCTGCCTCCGGATTGCCGGCGTATTACCGGCTCTCCCACCTTTCCCCCGGAAACTTTGAAGCCATCGTGAACGTGGAATTGCCCGCCGGCGACCCTATTGCGCCTCGTGCGGAGCAGTGCCTGGCCGAGGCCAGCCAGCACCTGACCGGCCCGGGGGGAGAGGTGCTTCGCGTGCGTTTTGCCACCCCGGCAGAAATGGCCCGAGCCGCTTGGAAGGTTCGCATTCGGGTCAGCAGCTCCCGCCAGGAACGAGGGCATGTGTACCTCTGGCAATCCCATTGGGGCTGCCCAGAAATCGTGCACGAAGTCTTCCATCTTATGGGTTTGGTCGACGAATACCCCGAGCCCTCGCCTTTTGAATGCCGCTCGGTGGGGCCCGAGGACTCGTTACTCGCCCATCCCGCAGCCGCTTACCATGCGTATTTCAATCAGCGGTCGCGTAAGTCGTTGCTTTACCCGGCCCAGTTTATGGCGATTTTGTATCCCGGCTGTCGGAGCCGGAATGAGGTTTATCTCGATTGTGCGGCGAATGCGTATCGCCAGCCGCAGTTGGGACGGGGGCCGCGTTGTTTCTCGCGTCCCGCGCAATGTAGTGCTGGTAGCACGGAATGGATAAGGCTATAGCCATGGCAATGGTACGACTGCATAAATGGATCGCGACCCAAGGACTGGCCTCTCGCCGACAAGCGGAGCGTTGGATTGAGTATGGCCGGGTGGAAGTAAACGGCGTAACCGAACGCACTTTGGGGCGGCAGATCGACCCCGCCAAAGACAAGGTGAAGGTCGACGGAGAGCTCATTGCCTCCGAGGCTCCCAATCACGTGTATTGGATGCTCTATAAGCCCGACGCCACCATCACCTCCAAGTCGGATCCGGAAAACCGCCAAACCATTTACAACATCCCTTCGCTGGCGCGCATCCCGTTTCCGGTGGTGTCGGTGGGGCGTTTGGATTACCGCACCGAAGGCTTGTTGCTTTTGTCGAACGACGGCGACTTGGTGAATCGCCTAATGCACCCGAAGTACCACGTCCCGCGTGTGTACGACGTACTGCTGCCCAAACGCATGGGCGAAAAAGACCTGGAACGTTTCGCCCAGGGTATTCACCTCAGCGACGGCCCAGTGGGTCCTGTGGAAATCCGCCCGGTGGGTTCGAAGAATTTGGGCGGGTCGCGGGGTTTTTGGTACCGCCTGATCGTCCACGAAGGCCGCAACCGTCTGGTGCGCCGGTTATTTGAAAAGTTGGGGTTGCGGATTATCCGTTTGGTGCGGATGGCGTACGGTCCGATTCGTTTGCCTGAGGAAATGCAGCCGGGCGAAGTGATCCCGCTTTCGCCGGATCAGATTCAAGCACTCAAGCGTGCCGTCGAACTTGCCCCGCCGTTGCCCAGTCGGCCTGTACATAGAAACTCACACCGGCGGCAAGCAGCGCGGGGAGCAGCCAGTCCCAGTGGAAGTCTGCGAACGCGGGCACCGATGCCAGCAGCAACAGCAGCGCGGTCAGCGAAGCAAAAGGTTGGAAGCGCAGCCACCCGGCCAGCGCCGTCACGACCAAAAGAAAACTCTGTACCACTGTAAGGTCCACGGTCCATTGGCTCAGGGCCCAAGTGTGCCAGCTAACTCCCAGCTTAGGCAGCCACGAGCCTTGTGCGCCGGATTCTATCGTCGGTACTTGTAACCAATCAAACGGCGTGCGCACACCACTGCCAATCAAGAGTTTGAACTGCATGGAAAGCACAAGCAGGTTCAATACCGCCAAGGCGTAATCGCCCGCGTTGCGCGGCTTTTTGAGCCACCCGCGGTGATAAATTACCAACACCGAAATCGCACCCAACACCCATTGGTACGGGTGATTGGGTGAACCCAAGCCTTTGTAGGAAGTAATTAGTGCAACGGCGCCCAAGCAAAAGCCTAAAGCGGAGGGGAGATTGGTCATTGGGAGATTATGGCTTTATCGACGAGGAACTGTCATGCCGCTGCGGGACGATCGGCACGTAAGCAACCCGCCGCCGAGATCAAAATCAACGCCCCGCCTACCGCCTGCAGAGGCAAAAGTGTTTCCCCCATCAGAAAGTACGCAAAGATGGCGGCAAAGGGTGACTCCAGCAAAAACAGCAGACTCACCACCGGCGCCGATATTACTCGCTGGGTTCGGGATTGGATCACGAACGCAAGCAAGGTGCTGCCAAAAATCAAAAGGGCCAAACCGGCCCACGCTTTGCCAGTAAAGGGCAGTTGAGGCGGCATTTCCCAAATTACTGCACCGAATAGTGGCAGCAGAGACGCCCAAAGCGCTTGGCTAATGGTGAAAATAAAAGCCGAGCGGTGGCGTTGCGATAAGCGGCCCACTTCAACTATCTGCGCCGCTGCAGCAACCGCGCAACCCAACGTCAGCCAATCTCCTAAATTAATTTGCAGAGTGTCGACCTCGCAAACCAAAGCCGCCCCCACAATGGCTAGCGCTGTCCAAGCATAGTGCGTCCTGGTGGTGCGCCGACCTAAAAAGATGCGTTCAATCACTGGGACGAAAAGCACATACAGACAAGTGATGAAACCACTCTTGGTGACGGTGGTGTACTGCAGGCCATAGGTCTGCAAAATCAGGCACGCTCCCAACCAAAAACCAGGGGAGACACCCAGCATGAACTCGCGCCAGTTAAAGTCGCGGTGCAATCCGGAAAAAAACATCGCCAGAGGCACCCCGAAAAGGAAACTCAGGAGCAGTCGGAGGGCATTGAGCCAGAGCGGAGTCATGGACTCCAAACCCCAGCGGACGGCGATAAAGCCAAAGCCCCATAGACTGGCGGCAAAAATTAACTCGATTAAGGCGCGATTGCGGGGCATGCGTATTTATACCACGGGACGAGCGGGGAACTTGGGGGCCTACAAAAAGTGTTCCAAGAACACCCAAGTCGATTCCCGTTGGCTTTTCACTGCCGACGGGATGTTGGCTGGGGTCGGCGTATGGGTTTTTCCGATCTCAATCCCTAGCGCAATCGTCCCTTTTTTATCGAAGTAGTAGTCTGCGCTACTTCCTTCCGCCGTGTATAGAATGTGCGAAATCTGGCCGGTACGGTAACCGTTCACTTTCGACATGCTTTTGGTCAATGTTTCAAACTCCCCGAGTGCCGACGCGCGGACTTCATCATCCGAATAACCCCAGGGGAACATGATCAATTCGCTGTACGAGTGAAAATCAATCGACCCCTTGAACGCGTGGCTGTCGAAAAAGCCGATTAGGTTTTGGATGCAGGCATTGGCCTTGCGCGCCGTTTCCCCTGGGATGGGGTAATTACGATTGGGGTCGATGCCGTTGGCGTAGCGCGAGCGCTTACTATAGCCGTCGGGATTAACCACCGGAATGAACCAGATTTCCAAACCGTCGACCATCTTGGTGAGGCGGGTGTCCTTGCCATAACCGTCTAGCAGATCTTGTAGCAGTCCAAAGATCACTTCAGTGGTGATGATTTCGTTCCCATGGGTAGCCCCGGTGAGGAGGACTTGCGGTTCCTTTTCATCTCGGTCTGGGTTGTCGCTTAGCTTCGCGGCCAGCAGGTCACGGCCGTCCTCGGACTTGCCGTAGTTCACCACCTTCACCAGGTTGGGGTAGGTCTTCGCCAGCACTTCCAAGTCGGATTTTACCGACGCATAATCATGGTACCCTGCGCCCCAAGCCGCTTCTTGTTCGCGGAGAATGGCGTGGATATCGCGTTGGAGGAGGCGCGCTTTTGGAGCCAAACGGCGAAACGCGCCGGCTTGGGCGGGGGGAACCAATACTTCGAAGGTCTTTGCCTTGCGGGCCACGATTTCGAAGCGACGCGCGATCTGGTCCATCGCTGGCTTGGCCAGCTTTTCGATGGAGTATAGCGACAGCGCATCGTCTGCTAAGGGTGCGGCGGCGCGAGCCGGGGTGCCTGCGGCCAGAAAGAGGGCGGCGCAAAACAAGTGGCTGAAACGCATTCGAGTGTCTCCCGTGGTTGATGGAGCACCAGTCTAAAACTTTTATTTGGATAAGCACGCCGCTGGGAGCCAGCGGTTTTTACGGGGTAGTTTTTACAGGAGGGGTGGGGGCTTTGGTTTTATCCGCGGCCGCATCCGGTTTGATGGCTTGTGGGTCGCGGAGTGCTTCATGGGAACAGGCCGGGGTGTACCCTTCCTGGCACGCTTGAGTAAACAGGGAGCGAGCCTCGGCCGATTGGCCTTGGACGAAGAAAATCTGTGCCATCAAATTGAGCGCTTCTGGCACGAGTGGATCGCCGGCTTGGGCGTTACCGATTTGGACGATCTTCTGCAAGAACGGCAAAGCGGCCAAGTAGTTTTTGTCTTTGTATTTCATGTACGCCATCACCAGCAGGGCTTTCGTGGCGACGGGGTGTAAGCGAATCCAGTTTTCCACCACTTCCGTAGCGCCCGGCGTGTCTTGCATCGAAAGCTTGGCGAAGGCGAGGTTCTCGAGCAGCCATTCGTCTTGGGGATCGCGTTCCAAACCCTTTTCGATGGTTTTCATCGCGTCTTCGTTTTGGTTTTGCTGGAATTGCAATTGCGCTTCCAGTTTGTACCCAATGGTGCTGTCGATCGCCAATTCGTTTTGCAGCGCGCGGGAAAGAATCAAAGCTTTTTCCGGCGAGCGAGTGAGCTCGCGGAACTCCAAAAACAGGTTGGCGGCTTCGACGAAAAGCTCGCGACTGTGTTTGCCTTCTTTCATCATGCGGTCCAGCTCGAGCATCTGGGCTTCGGCTTCTTTGCCTAGGCCGGTGCGCAAGTAGAGTGCAATCAAACGCACCGTGGCCACAGGGTGATCGGCGTTGAGCGCTTTGGCTTTTCGGTAAGCGGAGATAGCGGGTTCGTAACGCTTTTGCTGGCCGTATAGTTCGCCGAGCGTGACCCACAAGTCGGCGTCTCCATCGTAGGTTTTGGAAAGTGCCTCCGCCTTTTGCAAGGCCTCGGATACTTTTCCTTCCTTTTCCAACTTCTTTAAGGAAGTCACTTCGCGAGAGAAGTCGGCAGGAGGGCCCTTGCGGCCACCGCCATTCAAGAGTGTGTAGCCACCGGCCAAGACCAGAATCAACATCGAGTAGCGTTTGATAGCGCTGAATTCGCGGTAGGTCGCCAGCAGGGTGCGTTTTTCGCGGCGCGGTTCCGGTGCTGGAGTGTCTTCCAAAACTTGGCTCGGCTCGGCGACAAATGCTTCGGGTTCCATGTTTTCGCGGAACTCTTTCAGTGGGGGCTCGAATGCGGGTTCTGGCTTGTGTTCGTGAGCTGCGCGCCGGGGTTTTTCCGCTTTTTCTTTTTTGGGAGGCGGAGCGACTTCCGCGACCTCGGTAGCGGGGCTGAGTTGAGTGTCAAAAAGTGTGTTGCCGATTTGCAAACGGTCGCCGTCCACCAGCACGCTGGTTTCTACGGCGGTGCCATTGACCAAAATGCCGTTGAGGCTTTTGAGATCGGTGCAGGTCAGCTTGCCGGAGCGCTCATCGTAGATAAGCGAGACGTGAGAGCGCGAAACGCGAGGGTCCTGCAAGATCACGTCGCCCTTGGTGCGGCCAATGATCGTCGTACCCGCATCAAGCGGAATGACTTTGCCCTTATCCTTGCCCTCAATGATGACAAGTTTCGGTTTTGTTGAGTCTTTTGACGACACTCAGGCTCCCCAAGCAGGGTGCGAAAAACGCACCCCATCAGGTAATTTATCGGTCGCTTTGCGGATTTTCTTTAATTAGGCCGCGCGTTTGGCGGAAGGGGCGGTTTTAGCCCGTGCGGCGGATTTCATGTGGAACTCGCCCTCGAACAAGGCGCCGGGGCGCACTTCGATGCTGGGGGCGTTGAGGGTGCCATGCACCGTGGCCGTGGTGGCGAGCTTGATTTTGGTAGTGGAGCTGATGTCGCCGTCGACGCGGCCCTCCACTAAAACATTGCCCACCGATTGAATGGAACCTTTTACCCAGCCGGTGCGGCCGATACAGAGTGGGTCGAGGCTTTGCTGCTGGACATCCCCTTCTACCATTCCATGAATTTGGGTGGTGCCGAGAAAGGTGAGGTCGCCTTGGACGCGCGAACCTTCCGTGATGAGTGTAGGAACCGGAACTTCAGTAATCAGAGCTGGCATTGGTTTATTCCTCCGAGTCGGTGACTCGGCGTTCGTGTTGAAGGAGGGTTTTTTCGGAGTCGAAGATATAGGCGTTGATAGCGAGTGGACGCAGAAGCTTACCCATTTTGAAAACGTTGCTCGTCTGCAAAGCGCGAGTGAAGCGAAACGATTTCTGAGCCAACGTTCCCAGCTGATTCGGATCCAGCTCGTCTTTGGCGGTATTGCCCGGGTATACAAAGTAGCGTTTGCGCACGGGCGTGGCTGGGTTCGCGCCTCCGATGCGAGGGACCTCGGTTTCTAGCACGAGCATCAGCTGCCCTACTGCGGTGCCGGGTTGGCTGGTAACCATTCCCAGTTTGATCGAGCATTCTTCGTCGTTACATTCCATGCGCAGATCGTTGATGCGGGCGATCGATTCGCCGGTTGCAGCGGTATCGGTTTTTGGAGTGGAGTCGGGTTTGGCCACGGTGAGGGGTGCCGAAACCGGCAGCGGATTCACCTGAGCCAGCATGCGTTCGGGTAAGGGGAAGGCGAGGTACAAGCGCCGCTCGCTCTCTAGTTTCAGGACCTGTTCCTGAAGCTTGCGGTTCATTTCCAGTTCTCGGAAAAAGAGCAGGGTTCCAAAGACCGTGACTGCAAACACCAAAGCCCCACCCACTAGGTAGTTGGACAAACGGGTCAGTGAAATGCGCGCCGCGTAAGGGGTGCCCTCGGCGGTCTGGCCGGATTGGAGCACTAAGGACAGGCTGCGATTGAGCGCAAGCGGATTACGGATTGCCATTTTGGATCCTGTTATTTGAGAGGGGGAAATTTGTAGGGAAAGGGACCGAGGTATATAGTTCAGTGTACCCAAGTTCCGACAAAAAATCCAAGAGTCATCACGCGCTGCACCAAGGAGATTTTCTGGACTCGGAAAAAATTAAAAAGAACATCCACCGCGCCTCTCTCTTGATGGTCGCGAGTATCTTACTGTCTCGGCTCATTGGGTTTGTGCGGGAATGGGTTATTGCCCAAACCGTCGGCGCCACGGCGATGACCGACGTCTACTACGCTTCCTTCACCATCCCGGATTTTCTCAACTACCTGATGGCGGCGGGCGCGCTGAGCATTACTTTCATTCCGGTGCTGTCGCAGTATATCGCCAAGGGCCAAGATGCACTCGCCCAGCGAATTTACCGCACCCTGCTGACTTCCATGGGTGGGCTATTGATTTTGATGATTTGCCTGGCCGAGGTTTTCACCGAACCTTTGGCGCGGGCTATCGCTCCCGGGTTTTCGCCTGAACAATTCCGCGAATTGATTTTTCTGCTGCGGATTATTTTGCCGGCGCAATTTTTCTTTTACTGCGGCGGGCTGGCTATGGCCGTGCAGCAAACCCATGGCGTGTTTCTGTATGCGGCTTTGGCGCCATTGGCCTACAATTCCGGAATTATCCTCTGCGGGTTGGCGCTCAACTCGACCATCGGGGTGGGTGGCTTCAGTGTGGGCGTCTTGGTGGGCGCGTTCTTCAGTCACGGCGTCTTGCAGTGGTACGCTTTGGGTAAGCTGGGGTATAGCTCTCGCCCACTTTGGGATTTTAGTGACGAAATCAAATCAGCCATTCGCCGGTACCTCTGGCTCACATTCCCGCTGATGTTGGGTTTTTCGTTGGTGGCCACCGACGAATGGATTAGCAAATTTTTCGCGTCCAACATGGAAAGCCGGGCCATTAGCTGGATGGCTTATGCCCGTACCGAAATGCGCATCCCGGTTGCCGTGATCGGGCAAGCAGCGGGCGTAGCGAGCTTTCCCTATATGGCCCGTTTGTGGGCCAGTGGCGCGTTTGGGGATTACGGACGGACTTTGCTGCGTGAGTTGATGAAGCTTTGGGCGGCGGCTCCTTTGGCGGCTATTTTGGTCTACCGCTTTTCGGACTCCATCACCCATTTTATCTATGGCGGCAGCCGATTCACTGCGGTGGATTTGCTCAATACTTCGCTGGCTTTGAAAATGTTTAGTTTTGGGATCGTGTTTTGGACGGCCCAAGTGGTTTTGGCGCGCGCATTCTATGCCTGCCAAATGACTTGGCTGCCATCGCTCATTGGCGGTTTTTGTAGCTTGCTGGCCATTCCCTTGTACTGGAAGTTGGGCGCGAGCTTGGGCTTCCAAGGTTTGGCTTTGTCGGGCAGTATCGCCATCGCGATTTACTGCACGACCCTTTGGGTGCTTTTGTATTTTCACCTGCGCAAACACTGCGCGGATTTGCAGACCGGATCCTTTTACCGTTTTATCTTTCTTTGGTCCCTGGCACTCACTGGGCTCACGGCGGTAGCGGAAGGGGTCGGGCGGTTGGGAATTTACCAAGGCACACGCCTCTCGGCGTTGGCGGAACTCGTGGCCGTGGTGGCCGTGACGGTTTCCTTGGCTATCGGGCTTTTGCGCACGGTGTTTCGCAAAATGACCGACGGCCCTCTTTACTGAAAGCGCATCTGGCATGATTCGACGCGGAAAAGATCCCATCCCGACTTGGCTCGTCCCAGTTTGGATTATTAGCTTGGCGGCGTTGGCGGTGGGCGCCCGTAATTTTGAATTGGGTGGCATCGGAGTAGATGGCCCGCTGTATGCCTTGATGGCGCGCGGAATTGCACGCACAGGCCATTGGTTTTTGATGAACGGGACCGTGCCGCACTTCATGCCTTATGCGGATCACCCGCATCTGGGCATTTGGCTCATCGCGTTGGTTTTTCATATTCTACCGGCGGCGGATTGGTCGGCGCGGATTCCGGGAATTGTCTTTTACGCGGCCTTTCTGGGATTGTTTTTCCACTTCTTGCGAAAGGTTATAGGGCTGCGGCACGCCGTGGTGGCTACGATAGTGCTCTGGTCGTTCTACCGGTTTTCTAATTTCTTCTCCAATGTGTACCTGGATCCAGGCGCTCTGTTTTTTGGAACGGGCGCGGTGTTTTGGTTGTACGAGGGGCTTACTGAGAAAAGACGCGGCAAATGCCTCATCGCCGGTGCGTGCCTCGCGCTTTGCGTAATGACCAAGGGGCTAACCGCGCTGGGTTTTTTGCCGGCGATCCTCTTCGTGGCCGGGCTTGCGTGGCGGAAGAAAAAAGAAAACACCCGCGCGTTTCTGCGCCGATTCGCCTGGTTCGACTGGGCGGGGACCGTCGTGGCCGGGGCCTACTTGTTGACGGTGCACCTTTGCGCGCCCGGTTTGATCCAAAAGTATTGGAACAACCAGTGGGTCAATCGCTTTGCCCACCAATGGGACTGGAGCCTGCTTTTCGGCTGGCGTTTCTGGGGCTCGCTCGCGCGTGACACACACTACTTGCTGATTCCCGCGGTGTTACTGCTTTTTTGGAAACGGCCCAAAGGCATTGAGTGGCTGCCTTGGGTTTTGTTGGCCAGTTTCGCTGGCCTCTACGCCCCGGCGGATCGAGTGGGAATGCAGTACTGGATCATGCTTCTTCCGTGGGTGGCGTGGGCCGTAGCCCAAGCGCTGCCGTCGTGGGGAGATTGGTCGTCGGTAAAACTCATGAAGCGCTCGGCCGGCATGGCGGTGGCGTTGTTGTTTTTGGTGCAGTTCATTCCGGTTCGCGTACATGGACGAGCGGAACCCGATATGGAGCTTTTGCATAAGTTAGTGGCCGGCGGGCGGATTAAGTCGCTGATTCTGGATCAAACACCGGAGCCGGCCAATTTTACCTATCTCGATAAAGTGACCTGGTACGCAGACGTGCCGACGATGGTGGTGAGCGAAACGCAGTGGCCGCCGAGAGCGAGCGCGCAGCGTGGGTACTTGTTGTATTTCCCGACGGCGGAGCGGGAGAAGCAGGTGCTGGAGCAGGGGTGGTGTTTGGAGGAGAGGTCTGGGGATCGGAGTTTGTTTGTGGATTGCCCGCGGTAAAATCTAAGGCCGATACCGCCCATATATCCCCGTCAGCGTTTCCACAATCTCACCCAATGTGACATGCGCGTTCACCGCCGAATAAATAAACGGCAGTAAATTCTTCTCTTCCTTGGCCGCCCGTTCTAAGTCGGCCCGCTTACTCAACGCAGCTTTCTGATCCCGATTGGCTTTGAACCGAGCCAAGCGCGCCACTTGCTCCTTTTCCACCTTGGGATCAATAGACAAGACCGGCGGGGAAACGGCGCTGTTCTCCGTGTAGCTGTTCATTCCGACGATAATGCGGGACTTGCTCTCGATTTCGAGTTGGTACTTGTAGCTTGCTTCTTGGATCAGCCCTTGCTGGAAACCGTCCTTAATGCAGCTCACCACGCCACCTTTTTTCTCGATTTCTTCAATTAGCGCCAGCGCCTCGGCTTCAATCTCCGCCGTCTTGGCTTCGATGGCGTAGGCGCCGCCGAACGGATCGACCGTTTGGGTGATGCCGGATTCATAGGCGATGACCTGCTGGGTGCGCAGCGCTAAAGTCGCCGCGTCTTCCGTCGGTAAACCCAGTGCTTCGTCTCGAGAGTTAGTGTGAATGGACTGTGCGCCGCCCAGGGACGCCGCCAGGCATTGCAGGGTCACCCGCACCACGTTGGTATCCACCTGTTGGGCGATTAGGGTGCTCCCGGCGGTTTGCGCGTGGAACCGGAGTAAACTCGATTTAGGATCCCGGGGCTTGTAGCGTTTTTCGATCAACGTGGCCCACAACCGGCGGGCGGCACGGAACTTGGCTATCTCTTCCAAGAAATCGTTGTGCACATTGAAGAAGAAAGACAGGCGCGGTGCGAATTCATCGATCGGCAGGCCGCGCGACAACGCCGCTTCCACGTACGTGAGGCCGTCGGCCAACGTGAATGCCACTTCTTGAACGGCGGTGCTGCCGGCTTCCCGGATATGGTAGCCGCTGATGGAAATCGTGTTCCAGTTCGGCACTTCGTTGCGGCAATATTCAAAAACGTCGGCGGTGAGCCGCAAGCTAGGGGCGGGTGGGAAGGCGTAGGTCCCGCGGGCGATGTACTCTTTCAAAATATCGTTTTGGATCGTTCCGCGTAATTTCTTGCGGTCAATTCCCTGTTTGTCGGCGACCGCCAAATACAGGCAAAGCAAAATGGAAGCGGTGGCGTTGATGGTCATGGACGTGCTGACGTCGGCAAGCGGCAGATCCTGGAGCACGATGCCCATGTCTTCCAGGCTGCTGATGGCGACGCCAACCCGACCCACTTCGCCTTTGGCCAGAGAGTGATCCGAGTCGTAGCCCATTTGCGTCGGCAAATCGAAAGCGATGGACAGCCCGCTGGTGCCTTGCGAGAGCAGATACTTGTAACGCGCGTTCGAGGTCGCCGCGTCCCCGAAGCCCGCATACTGGCGCATGGTCCAAACCTTCTTGGTGTACATCGAAGGGTGGATGCCGCGGGTGTAGGGAAACTCGCCTGGTTTCTCCGGCGGTAGTTTCACATCGGACGCCACAAAAAGGGATCGGGGTGTTTTCTCGTTCATATCGGGGGCCAGTTTACTTGGGATTGGTTTGGGGTCAACGCTTGAAGGGGGAGGGCTGGCTTGATAGATTCGAACGACTGATGACCACCTCCGCGCTGAACAAAGACCAAATCATCCTGCTCATGAAAGAATGCAGCGATGTCTTTCAGTTTGCTTCGCGCCGAGCGAAGATTTTATCGACGCTTTCTTGGGGGCGGGACGTCGCCGCGGAATTTTTCAAGCACCAAGGTACATCGCTCCCCAATCCCGTCTACGAAGTGGATCGCAAAGGTTTGCAGGAAGCGCTCGAAGCCTTGGCTGGACTGCACGCCAAGCTCCAGGGCGAGCACCCCGTTTTGCAGTGGTTAATGCGCAACAAGGACTCGTTCAGCGCCGGCATCCGCCTGATTTTGGCGATTGAGTCGGAAACCTATTTTGAAATTTCGACCCAGCTTTATGGAAATTCCGGCAGCAGTTTGGCTCGTGGCCAAACCACCTATTTGGATTTGGCCCGGTCGATCTCGGGTCGGATGAGCGTTTGCAATTTAAACGACATCGCCGAATCCAACGTGATGATCAGCGCCAAAGAGCTGGCCGAGAGTTTGGAAAATCGCCTAAAGCGCCGCGTCCCGCCTTTGCCGGTCAAAGTGGAGCTGACCGACGAAATCGTCGCCAAAGTCGTGGCGGGGATGAGTCGGGTGCGCGTCCGTTCGGATAGCCGCTTTTCGCATTTGGAGCTGGGGGCGCTGGTAAACCACGAAGTGGAGTCGCATTGCCTCACCGCCCAAAACGGAGCCCGGCAGGTCAACGCCCCCTTTCTCTCGGCCGGCGGGCCCCGTACCACGCTGACCCAAGAGGGAATTGCCGTTTTTCACGAGATCTACGGGCACACCATGTCCCAGAGCCGCTTTCTCACCCTCTGCGACCGCATCGAGGCTGTGCATATGGTGGAGCAGGGGGCCGACTTCATGGAGCTTTACCGCTGGTTTCGGGTGCGCTCGGAGACCGACTTAGACGCCTTTTACGCCGCTCAACGGGTGTTCCGAGGCTCGCCTCTGGGCGGTCGGTACCCCTTCACGAAAGATGTTGTTTACCTGGCCGGGCTTCTTGAGGTTTATCACTTCCTCCAGGCCGCGACCAAGGTGCACGATCGGATGCTGATCGAGTCTTTGCTTTGTGGCCGGGTAGCCCTGGAAGACGTCGGGGTGATGGAATGGCTGCGGCTCAATGGCGTGCTCAGTCCTCCACACTTCATTCCGGATTGGCTCAAAAACTGGGAAGCCCTGGTGAGTTTCTTCAGCTTCTTCGGAGTGGTTTTGCACTCTGTGGATCTGAGCAGCTTCCAGAGTTACTTCGACGGTTACCGCGACGTGCACGACTGGAAAATTCCTCTGTGATCCGTTTCACGCCCAAGCGTTACCAGCTCAAAAAAGAAGCCGCCAACGCCGTTAAACAGGGGCACCCCTGGGTGTACCGCAGCAAGGTGAGCACCGCCGCGTCCGTTTTTCCGGTGGGGCAGTGGCTGCAACTGGTGGGTCCCACCAATGAGGTTTTGGGTTATGGGATTTACGAAGAAGACGGCATTATTGCCATCCGCGTTTTGAAACAAGGCGCCACCAAACCCGATGCCGCCTGGGTCGGCGCCCGCGTCGACAAAGCCATTGCTAAGCGCGAGCACGTGCGCAAGTACTCCGACGCTTTTCGCGCTATTCACGGTGAAAACGATGGGCTTCCCGGGATCGTAGTCGATGTCTACAAGGACACCGCGGTTTTGCAGACCTACGTCCCCTCGGTAGATACTTTGGGCCGTTTCGTTGCGGCTGTTGTCGGCCAGCGCTTGGGTCTGAAAAACATTGTCTGGAAGTTCCCGGTAAAGCGCAAATCGCAGAGCGAGGATCGGGTCTTGCGCGGGCACCTACCGGCAGAAGTAAAAGTTCGCGAAGGCAAGCTCACGCTCACGACCCCGGTGGGGGCGGGCCAGAAGAGCGGCGCCTTTTTGGATCTGCGCGGTCTGCGCAAGTGGGTCGCCGGGCAAAAGCTGGATGGCCGCCGCGTGCTGAATCTTTTCAGCTACACCGGAACCCTGGGTCTGGCGGCGGAGGTTGCAGGCGCCCGCGAAATTTGGAACGTAGACATCAGCAAGGGCGCGTTGGAAGTCGCCAAGCGGCTGCACACCTTGAGCGAGAAAAAGCACCGCTTTGTTGCTGCCGATATTTTTGATTGGCTGGGTAAGCTCGATCCTGATGAGAAGTTCGATCTGATTATCGTCGACCCGCCCATGATGGCTAGCCAGAAAACCCAAGTGGATACGGCTCTGCGGGCCTACCGCAAGCTCTATCGGGAAGCGCAAAAGCACCTAACCGCCAAGGGGACCATCGTCGGCGCGTGCTGCACCTCTCGCATTCCGCGGTCTACTTTCGAACAGACAGTCGCGCAGAGTCTGGGCGGAATGAAAAAGGTAGCCTCGTTGCCGCCCGAGGATGATCACCCCGTGAATTTCCCGGAAGGGGATTACCTCAAGATTGTGATCTACCGAGCGTAAGTCCCTAAGGGGTTGCTGGTTTCAGGGGCCAGTCAAATTTTACGGAGCAGAGGCTGCCCGATTTATTGCATCCTCGATAACTCACGCCGTTTAAGAAGTGGCATTGTTGTCTGTAGTTATCCACTCCGACAGAGAAAACTTCCCTGACATCTCCACTACACGAAACCAGAGCACCGGATTGGTTGTATCCCTGGTATGGGTTCTCACGCAGGTGAGGATGGGGATCGACCGAGCAGAGTGAGGAAAGATGCCCGCCGCAAACCGTTTCTTTTCCTGCCACGTCTGAGCAGGCTTTGCTGAAGACATCGGGAGTGAACGCGCTGATCTTTTTTGCGTTGGCTACTTCGCAAGCAAAGAGCTGAAAGCCCGTGCTGCGCGCGTAACCGCGCACGCACTGCGCTTTTTCATAGAGGTCGGGACTTTCCTCGGTGCAGCGGAGTGGGACGTCCCCCGACCAGCGGTACTCTTCTTTCCCTTTGTATTTATACACAGTGTACTTGGCTCGGGTGTCGTAGGCGAAAGTCCGCTTGTTCACCGTGTCGGCTACTACTTGAGCGCTAAAATCGTAATACCCGCCAGTGCTAGAAAGGGCGCAGTTGTGGCGAACATTCTTGGAGCTGTCCGAGCTCGATTCGAGAATGAAGTCCGCAGTCTCGGAGCTTCCGGCGCGGTTGCCGTGAAAAAGAATGCGAACGAAATCGAAAGTTCCGTCTGGAGTTTGCAGTGGCTTGGCGGGTTCACATTTTAGAACCCGATCCGGGATGCCCGCTGCCGTCGAAGTGTACTGGAAACCGATGAGACCCAAAGCAAGAAGAAAGACCCGCACTTTAACCTCCAAACCCTATGTTTGGGAGGGTCACTCTGCGGGATTGGTTCCGTCAACGGGAATCAGAATTTTTGTTAGGGTTGCAGAACGTCGAGGGCCATTTGCCCCATCTTCGCGGATCCCCAAATCAAAAACGCGGTAAAGGCGAGCACGATTACACTCCACAGGACTTTCGTGGAACGCGAGTACTTGGGATTGCGCCAAAGCAAAGGCAACGCAAAAGGCCCGATCAAGAGGACCCCCAGGATGAAGGTCCAGACGTTATTCAAAATCCAATCTCTTTTAACTTTGTCCACGTCTGCCTTTGTCTAGGAGGGGTTGAAACCGATGGCGAATTGAAACATGAAAACTCGGTACTGATTTTCCCAAAGATTCTGGCCGAGTTCCACTGCGAAAGTGGAAAGATGGATTCGGGTGGAGGGAGGGAATTCCATGCTAAAGCCCGCGGTGGGGTAGCCCTGCGACAATCCGCCGCGCACGGCGAACCAAGGGTGGCGGTATTCCGCGCCGATATTGATACTGCGGATGGCCTCGTAGCCTTGCAAAAAGTTTCGGTAGTCGGCGGCCAGGTTGATTTGCCCTTTGCGGCCAAAGTCGTACTGCACAGCAGTGCCCAAATGCACCGTTTCATCCACCCGGGTGGGAGCGGTCATGCCGTTGTACCCACGAAAAGTCGTTTTCCCCAAATCGTCGACAACCGCCGCGACTGTCCACTTTGGGTAGCCGGGAGGGAGGGGGATTTGCGCCATCATTCCGAAGTCCAGCCCTAGCCCGTAGCCCACGCCGGCCATTTGAGCCATTTGGGTGAAGGCAGCGTTGAGCAGTGTGTTTTGATCGGGGACACTAAGCGAAAGGCCGATCGAATTGAGTAGCTGCGCGCCGGTCATCACAGCATCCACCCCAGTGCGGGTGAAGGCTCGGGCGGTCATACCAACCGACACATACGGGCCCAAGGGAACGGCGAAACCCATCGCTACGCCCAAATCGTTAAAAGTATAGAGATCAATCTTGGCGTTTAAATTGGTTAAGTTGCTCAGCTTTGTAAAGCTGGTGGCGTGATTGAAAATAGTAAAACTGAAATACTTCATCAGCAGAGTAGGGCGAAAGTTGAATCGCATGAACTGGCGATCGGGGCGGATAAGATTATTAAAGTCTCCGCCGAAAATCGCGTTGTTGAGTCGATTGAATGTGTCTTCGCTATCCACTGCCAGCGACGTGTCGATGATGCTTAAGTGGTAGCCCTTCACGCGCGCGAGGCCGGCCGGGTTGTACCACATGGCATTGTTGTCATCGGAAATCGCCAAGAAGGCGTTGCCCATGCCAGTGGGTCGCACACCTGGATAGGGCTGGCGGATCAATTCCCCGTGCGCTTGCACCGCGAGAACAATCAGCAGCAATAAAAGTTTACGCATCATTAGAATCCAACCGTCCACCGCATTACAAAGCGCCGGTCTGCCGTGGAAGTGGTGCCGGCCCCTACGTCTTGTGCATAGGTCGCGAGTTCAAAATCCCCGCCGCGCAAACGCAGGCCCACGCCTGCGGTAGGAAACATCTGGCTCATACCCGCCCATAGGTAGAGTCTTTTCCAAGCCACATATTGAAAACCCAAATGCAATTTCTTGGTGAGCGGAAGGTCGACACGCTCTAGGTGGCGCAATTCCGCTGAGAAAGTCGCGCGCCCGCCCTTCCACAGAATGGGGTGGATCGAGAACGCCAGATTGAAACTTTGCGCAATGGTGGCCGGTGTGCCGGCCGAAGTGGCGTTGAAAAAATTAGAGGGAATGAAACTGGTGCCGAGGAGCGCGTCCTTCCAGGCGAAACCGAGCGTGGGCAAATAGGAAGTGGGTAAGGTCAGCAAGACTCCCAGATCGCCGCCAAATCCGATACCTTCTTTCATCAATCCAGTGGTTGGGTCTGTGGCGGGGATCGACGAAAGCGCGAAGCTGCCAACCATCTCACTGCGGTTGATGGCTTTCAGGTTGAAACCCACTTTCACCATGTTCGCGAAAAAATTGGTGGCCCCGCCCACTACCACACCAAAATCTTTGTGGTAGTTGATGTCGACATTCGTTCCGTCGGAAAGCGAGGCATATTCGTAGTTGCCCAGCAAAGCGATTCCGAATCCTCGTTTGGTGAACGAGGGGGTGGCCGTGCCGCGGAAGTAGTTGTAAGTGCCGGAGGGTAAATGCTGAAAAAGGCGCTCCGCCCATAGAGTCTTTGCGCCCATGGCTGTCGAAATAAAGCCGGATGAGAGCACCGCATCCACCGCCAGCGGCGTAATTTGCCAACCTTTGATTTCGGCCTTAGCCAAACCGGCGGGGTTGTAAAAGAGCGCGTTGACGCCGGCGGCATCGGCCGTGAACGCGTTTCCCATCGCCAATGCTTGAGGGGCGTTGTAAGTTTCAAACAGTTCGGAAAGTGCAAACGCTGGGGTGGCAGTGGCGGAAAAGCAGACGATAGCCCACAACGGCAAGCGACGGAGTAAGTCGGAGAATGTGGCGTTCCTTGCCATTTGGTCTTCCTATTTCTCTGTCGGCATAACCGCTGGAAAGTCTGAGCCTTGTGGGATGGTTTACCCGTGAGCAAAATTGATAATCGGGTGCTGCGCAGCAAATTGCGACTCACCGATCTGCCGCAGAGCCGCTGGTGGGGACGGCTGGTGCTCTTTGGCAAAACGCTGGAATGCGTCGTCTTCTGGATAGCTCAGGCTTTTGGGGTCTACCGGCCTCGCAAATCCATCATTGGCATCCCCTCGCTCGCCACCCGCAACTACACCTCCATCCAAGCCATCGTTTACAACGGCACCCAGGAAGAAGTTTTGGGGTTTCGCCCTCGCCGATTAATGCACCGCATTTTACGCGGCCTGCCAGACGTGGAGATGTTTGAACGAATCCGCTTTCAACTCGCGGTGTCGGAATTTTCGCTCAAAACGGTCGACGCGAGCACTGAGACCCGAGGTTTTATCCACCTACAAGTCCCGTGGCAGCTCCCTTGGCGCGCCCCTAAGAAAAGTTATCTGCGTATGTCGCCAGTGGGAGTGGAGACGTTTCTGGGTAAGATTCGTTTGGGCGACTACGACGTTTACAGCTGCCCCATTTTTTTTCTGACCGAGCAAGTAAAGTGGGTCGTGGTTTCGGATATCGACGACACCATCAAAGAGAGCAATGTGGCGGAGACCACCAGCTTACGTGCCATTCTGCGTAGTCTCTTCAAGGGCAACTACTACACCTACAAAGCCATCGAGGGCATGGCCGACCTCTATCAAACGGTAGCGGAAAAAGGGGGCTTGGTCGTCTATCTCACGAGCACTCCGTATCAGCTTGCACCCTTTCTTTTGAAGTTCCTGCGCGACGCCGGGTTCCCGGAAGGGCCAGTTTTTTTGCGTTGGCTGGGAATTAAACGTTTCGGCCACAAGTGGCGGATGCTCCACCGCATTCTGAGCAACATGGACAACCAAAAGGTGATTCTCATTGGGGATAGCGGCGAGCAGGATTTGCAAATCTATCGACGCATCTGCGACAACGACGCCTTCCGCGACAGGATCGAAAAGGTCCTTATCCGGCACGTTCCCGGTACGCCGATTCCCGCTCTCGTCCATGAACGGGAAATCCTCTACTCTAATCTTTCCGAGCTGCGCGAGCATTTAAAACCGGTTTTGGAATGACTCGGGTCTTTTTGCTTCTCAACATTCTCGGCATAGTTTGGTTTTGGGGTCTCATGCCGCCCTGGCAGGGCTGGATAGAATCGGATAATGCGATTCCCTACCTGATGTCACACGAGCCCTGGCATCTGCAAGATTTCTACTATTGGGGACAGATGCGCTTTGGCAGTCTGTTTGTGTCGGTTTGGAAACTTTTCGGTCGTCCGTTCTTTCCTGGGCCACAGGCCTTTTACTTCGCGCACTCGTTGCTATTTTTTAATGCGGTTGGATTTTGGCTTCTCTGTTTTCGGCATGTTTGGGCGCGGACCGCCTTTGTGGCTCTCGTGCTTCCCTTGTCGATCTCCCGTTCCACACTTTTTCTTTTGCCCGGCCAACCCTATGGGATGCTTTTTTTGCTGCAGGGTATTTTTTTCTGGGTGGTGCTCCACGGCAATCGCCAACGCAGTTTGGCGTTGGGGTTGCTCAGCGGTTTGGCCTACTGGCAGCACGAACTAGCCGGCATGGGGATGGTGGCGTTGAGTTTGTACTTTATGTGGTTCGACGCCGCTCCTCGGCTCTGGCGCAGATTTTGGTGGGGGTTTTTGTCATGGCTGGCGTTTAGTGAGGTTGCGCGGCAATGGTCTAAACAATGGCCTGTTGTGCATCACTACAGCCTCAATCAGTGGCCTGCCTTTGTTGAGAATCTCGGTTTCTTTCTTGTTCAAGGTCTGCCTCTTTTTAGCGCGCCGTCGTCGGCATTGCTTGCGTGGTGGGGCTTCGTGGGTCTTTGGCTGATGAGTTCTGCCCGTTGGTTGTGGGGGGTGGGTGAGTCTCGAGCGGAGCGGCTTTTGCGCGCGCTGCCGCCCGTTTTGTTTTTTTGGACCGCAGTGGTGCTCGACAGCCGCTGGTACAGCCTCAACGCGCGGCACCCGCGGTATTTAACGCTGGTTTGGCCACTGGTTTTATTCTGGTTGGTCTTGCGTGCAGACCGCGCGCAAGCGAGGTCCGGCCTGGCCATAGCGGCACGCGGAGTAGTGGTGGGCTTGGTCGTGCTGTTTTATAGCGCACCGGTGGGACTGGATTTGCTCAGTAGCTCACAAAAGCCGCTGCGTGAGGCGGTGTATCACCGCAACCTTGGTCAGCTGGAGGCTCTTGCGCGCGACGGTTGCCAAAGTTACGTGGGCCCGTATTGGGAAGCGACTCAGTTAATGGTCCTTTCGGAGGGAACTCTCAAAGTAGGATCTCCCGACTACACCCGCAATCCAGTTTTGCTGGCCCAGAGCATAGCGGCACCGCACGCCTGCTTTTCCCGCGACACATTGCCCCTCGTAAAAGCCGAAAAAAAATGGACTGACTGCTTGCAACGCGACCACTGGGTACACTGCCCCTAGCTTCCCGAAAGGGTCCTTACGGAAAGTGACGCGGTGTTCATAGGGACGGCGCTGCGACCTAAACCCTTCATCTGCTATAATTTTCTCTATGCCGATCAAACAAATCGCACTTCTGGTTGCCGTCTGGGCTTTGCCTTCTTTCGCCCTCAAAACCGCGTACGTTTCCTTCGATCACCCCGACGGGTGGCGTTGCGAACTTTCTCAAGGGGTCTGGATTTGCCAGAGTACTTTGGAAGGGGAGCGGCGCGAATCGGTAGTGCTCTCCATTGCCACCATGGCGACGGAATGGGACTCGGTCGACAACTACCTCGAGTATTTGAAAAAGCCGCGCACCATTACCGACGACCAAGGTAAGCCGGTGGAGTCCAAGGTGACTTACGCGCGCAAACGCGACATCAACGGAATCGTTTGGGTAGATTCTCTGCAGGTGAATTCGGAGTTGCCGGGCTTCTGGTCGCGTTACGTTGCGACGGTGCACAACAAATTGGCCATCTTGATCACCTACGTGGTTTCGCAGGAGCAATACCAGCGACTCGCGCCCCAGTTCGAGCGCATGGTGGGTTCATTGCGTCCCAATGCCGAATTCGATTTAAACATTGCGTCCAAGCAGGGCGATGCGCCGTTACCAGGGTCGTCAAAGCTGGGACCATTGCAGGCGAATATTTTGAAGGATCGTCTGCGTCCCGCGACGACTTCCTTGAAAAAGGAAGCGCCGGCGGAAGAAAGCGAAGAAGGATCGCTGGGATCGATCTTGATTGGCGTGCTTGTGTTGGCAGCGGCTACGTACTGGTTCCTGCGTCGGCGCAAAAAGAAAGCGCCGAAGACCGAACCCGGCTCGCGTAAATCGGCCTAGTATTTCAACGTCGTAATTTCGGTGCCGACGGCTTTGGAGAGTTTCGCCAGAGCCGAGTTGTAGAGATAAATCGTCTGGATGTAGTTTTGGCGAGAGGTGCCGTCGCCTTCCAGCGCTTCCATCAAATCCTTCGCGGGCGTCACGCCAATCGACCAGCCCATCGCGCTGCCGATGAACCATTTGCGGCCCGTTTTCTTACGGCGCTCGGCGATTTCTAAACCTTCACGGGCCTGTTCCAATTCCCAGTAGGCCCGGCTCACTTCCACTTCGATTCCCGGAGCGGCATAGGTTTCGGTGGCTTTCAACTTCATGGCCTGAGCGCGTTCTTCCGACGCTTCGGCTGAGTGGCGGCTGAATTCTAAATCCAAGCGCAGGCCGATGGCGACCCCACCTTGCATGCGATTAAACATATCCAATGCATAGAAAGATTGTTGAGCGTCTCGCACCGGCGACCAGTTCAGATCTAAAACTCCGCCGACAAAAAGGGTGGGGTAGCTTTGCGCGCGTTTAGCATCGGCCAACGAGTTGCGCGCGACTTGGCCAGCAGCCAACGCTTTCAACTCGGGGCGATTTGCCCGGGCGAGCTGCAGGTACTCTTGCAGTGACTTCGATTCAAATTCCTGCGGCTCCATGGTGCTCATCGCCAACGAGTCGAAAGAATTGCCCGTCATCCAGAGCACTGCCTTGGTGGCCGTTTGACGGCCTTGCTTGGCGTAGAGACCTTTTTGTTGGAGATCGTCGTAGGCTATTTTCAGTCGATTCAGATCATGCGGTTTAACTGCGTTCTTCTTGGCCTTACCCTCTTCGGCTTCTTTCAGTGCCCCGCCCAAAAACTCGGAGAGTGTACCGACTAGTTTCTCTAGGTCGTTCGCCATTAGGCTCGTGTAATAAAAATCTTTCACTGTCGCGAGCACTTCGTTGCGTTTCATTTTCGCCAGCTCGTGGGTGGCTAGCTCTTGGTGTTCGGCCGCTTTGCGGTAACCCGAAATCTGGCCGAATGTGAGCAGCGGTTGCACGATTTGCGTGGTGCTCGATACGTAAGGGCCCCATTTATTGTAGTTGCGCACCGAATGCAGGGCGTCCCCGCGTTCTTCAAAAAGAGGGGCAAGTAAAAGAGTGGTTTGGCCTTTGGGCCACATGGCCGCTTTGGCGCGGTCGACTTGAGCGCGGGCGATTTCGACGTCCTGCTCCGCCTCCTGGATCTGGCCATTTTTTTCCAAAACCGCCTTGAGCACGGCTTCCAAGTTGGGCGCTTCGTTATGGCGCAAAGAAATATCGGCTGGCGTTGCCACGGGGGGCGGGGCAATGGGTTTTTCGGTCATGGGCTCGTCGGCATATGCCGCGCTGCTCAGGACAAAGGCGAGGACCGGCGCTAGAATAAAGGAGGCCCCGTGACGGGATTTCTCGATCATGCGCTGAGTCTTAGGCCAGGTTTCTCTCATACATTCACCCTCATGCCGGTTCACGACCAATTACTGCAGGTTCAGCGGACGCTCTACGACCGCTTCCGCACGAGCGCGAGGCAGTCAGTCGGAACCCTGAGCCCGACCCTGCGAAAGTACTACCTCGAATACCAGCGGGAATTCTCTGATTATACGGGAGTCTCGTCGCGATCTGAACTGGTTCAGGCGTTCATTCGTTCGGACATTTTAATTTGCGGAGATTACCACACGCTGCGGCAAGCTCAAAGAACGGCGCTGCGTCTGCTTGTGGAAGCGGTGCAGGGCATGCGGGATCTGGGCAAGCAGCCGGTGTTAGCCCTGGAAATGCTTCGCTTTTCAGACTCCGGGGCGGCGGCTCGCTATCTCTCCGGCGAGCTCACAGAAGCCAAATTCCTCCAGGCGATCCGGTTTAGCCGCAACTGGGGTTTTCAGTGGGAAAATTACCGTCCGTTATTTGAATTTGCCCGGGAGCGGGGCATCCGAATTATTGGCCTCAATATGCCCGCCCAAACCAAGAAGCCCTCCCTGCGGCAGCGCGATGCCTTTGCTGCCCAGGTCCTCGCGGATGCCTTGGTGGCCGACCCCCGCCTCTGTGTGCTGGCCATGATGGGCGACCTCCACCTGGCCCAAGGCCATTTACCGAGTGCGCTGGAGAAGGAATTGGAAAGCCGGGCGGAGGTGCGTCGGTTGGTGGTGGTTCACCAAAATGCCGAGCGGCTTTACTGGAAGTTGGCGTCCCGCGGACTGGAACACGAAGTCGCGGTAGTGAAACTCAAAAAGAATGTTTTCTGTGTGATGAACACACCGCCTTGGGTGAAGCTGCAAAGCTACCTGCGCTGGCTGGAGTGGTCTGCCGATCCACAAAGCGATGCGCCGCCCTCAATGGGTGGAGAAGGCGAGTACGCTGAAGACTTTTTGGAGCTAGTGGGGACGATCGAAAAGTCGGTGGGCGTGCAGCGCGCGTCCAAAGACAATTTCGAAATTGTTTGGCCGGGCCAATCGGTTTTGCCCAACGCGGGGAAGTCGACGCTGCCCAAATCGCGCCAAGCGTTTATCAAGAAATTCCGTAAGATTTTGCTTTCGACAATCGGCAGTTATTTCGTGCCGGGGGAAAACACTGTCTATCTGTCCACCGCTGGCGTAAACGGCGCGGCCACCCAAGCTTCCATCTATTTGCACGCGGTACTGAGCGGGCGCTGGAAAAACTTTGAGTTCCCGCGCCAGGATTTTTACTCGGCGGTTTGGGTCGAGGCGTTGGGATTTTTCGGATCCAAAGTGATCAATCCCCACCGCCGCTGCTATGGGCCTGAGGACTTTTCAGACGCGGTGAAATTGAATCCTCTGGCGCGCCGAGTTGCCGAGCACTTGTTGGCGGAGCGGCAGCCGGGCAGTGCAAACCGTTTTCAGGGCGTGCCGCTGCCGACGCGCGCTACCAGTCCCGAACGGGCGGTTTTCATTTACCGGCAAGCCCGGTGCTTGGGCCAGATCCTGGGTGCGGCGATCTATTCCGCCGTGGTGTCCAATTTGGTTACTGAACGTGAATTGCAGAGTCTGTTCCGCAACCCGTTTACCGACGGGAAAAAGGCCCGGGAACTTTATTTGAAATGGGCACGTCGGCTGGATCGCGCGGGACTGCGTGACGCTCTGCGCCGCGATCGCTGGTAAAATGCTGTGAATCCGGTCAGATCAACCTGCTTCTTACCTCTTCCATAGCCTGCCTCTTCCTTGACAGCGCCCCCCTCTGAAGGTTTGATTCGGCACTTATGAATTTAGAAGAAAAGTTTCAGGAACTCACCCGTAAGAACCAGGTAGCCGAACTGGGCGGTGGAACCGCCCGCATCGAAGCCCAGCACGAACGCGGCAAAATGACCGCGCGTGAGCGACTGGAATTCTTGCTGGACGAAGGCAGCTTTGTCGAAATCGGCAAGTTCGTGACCCACCGCTGCGCCGACTTCGGCATGGACCAGCAAAAGATTCCGGGCGACGGAGTGGTCACCGGCTACGGCACGGTGTCCGGCCGAACCGTTTACGTTTACGCGCAAGACTTCACGGTTTTTGGCGGTTCTCTTTCCGGGGCGCAGTCTTCCAAGATTTGCAAAATCCTGGATCTGGCGATGAAGAACGGAGCCCCCGTCGTCGGTATCAACGACTCTGGCGGCGCGCGCATTCAAGAAGGCGTGGAGTCGTTGGGCGGTTATGCCGAACTTTTCTACCGCAATACCATGGCCTCGGGCGTGGTCCCGCAAATTACTGCCATCATGGGCCCCTCGGCCGGCGGCGCGGTGTATAGCCCGGCTCTGACGGATTTCATCTTCATGGTGAAAAAATCCAGCTACATGTTTTTGACCGGCCCCGACGTCATCAAGACCGTCACCCATGAAGACGTTACGATGGAAGAACTGGGCGGCGCAGTCACCCACAGCGCTCGCAGTGGTGTTTGCCATTTCGCCAGCGATGACGAAAAAGGCTGCTTGCTCCTCATTCGGGAACTGATCACGTACTTGCCGTCCAATAATGTCGACGATGTGCCGCTGGTGAAAACAGACGATCCGCCGGATCGCCAAGAGCCCAAGCTGCGCACGTTGATTCCAGAAACCTCACGCCAAGCTTACGATATTAAGGAAGTCATCGAAGCCGTGGTCGACAACCACTACTTCTTCGAAGTGCAAAAAGATTTCGCCGGCAATATCGTGGTGGGGTTTGCCCGCCTAAACGGCCGCAGCGTCGGGATTGTCGCTAACCAACCCAAAGTGTTGGCCGGTTGTTTGGACAATAACGCGTCGATGAAATCGGCCCGCTTTGTGCGCTTCTGCGATGCTTTCAATATTCCGATCATCACTTTTGTCGATGTGCCTGGATTCTTGCCCGGGACCGAACAAGAGTTCGGCGGCATCATCCGCCACGGCGCCAAGTTGCTTTACGCGTACGCCGAAGCGACCGTGCCGAAGATCACCGTTATTACGCGCAAAGCCTACGGCGGCGCCTACTGCGTGATGGCCTCCAAGCATCTGCGTTCGGATATCAATTACGCATACCCCACCGCTGAAATCGCGGTGATGGGTGCGGACGGCGCGGTGGCCATCATCCATCGCGGCGCCATCAACAAGGCTTCCGATCCGGTCGCGGAGAAGAATAAGTTGGTCGCCGAATACACCGATACTTTCGCAACCCCGTACAAAGCGGCGGAGTTGGGATTTGTCGACGAAGTTATCTACCCGGAGCAGACCCGCTTGAAGCTGATCCAAGCGCTGGAGATGCTCAAGAATAAACGGGACAAGATGCCGCACAAAAAACACGGCAATATTCCGCTCTAAGAGGAAAAAATGGGATTCACGCCAAAACGTATTCTGGTCGCCAACCGCGGGGAGATCGCGCTGCGCGTGATCCGCGCCTGCCGTGAGATGGGGCATATCCCGCTTGCGATTTATTCCACCGCGGATCGGCTCTCGCGCCACGTCTCGCTCGCCGACGAAGCCGTCTGTGTAGGAGAAGGGCCGTCGATTCAGAGCTACTTGAACACGGCGGCGGTGATGAAGGCCGCCAAGGACATGCGGGCCGACGCGATTCACCCAGGCTACGGTTTTCTGTCTGAAAAGGCGGAGTTCGCGCAAGCGGTAGAAGACGCCGGCATGATGTTCATCGGTCCAGCGGCGCAATCGATTGTGTCGATGGGCGATAAAGTCATGGCCCGTAAAACCATGGACAAGGTAGGGCTGCCGCTGGTGCCCGGCACCAAGGATGGCCTTACGGACGAAAACGAGGCCTACCGCCAAGCCAAGGACATCGGCTTCCCGCTGATGATCAAGGCGCTGGCCGGTGGCGGCGGGCGTGGGATGCGCTTGGTAAATAGCGAGCCGGAATTCCTCAATCTGTTCCGCCGCGCTTACTCCGAAGCGAGCAAAGCTTTCGGTGATGGCCGTTTGTACTTGGAGCGCTACGTCAGTTCGCCCCATCACATCGAAGTGCAAATCATCGCCGATAAACACGGCAATGTTTGCCATCTTTTCGAACGCGAGTGTTCGGTGCAACGTCGCCACCAAAAGGTGATCGAAGAAAGCCCGAGCCCGTTCGTCTCCGAAGCCACCCGCCAGAAGATCTGCAAGGCGGCTGTCGATGCCGTAAAAGAATTGGGCTACGTTAACGCAGGCACCATCGAGTTCCTGATGGACGATAACCAAACTTTCTACTTCATGGAAATGAACACCCGCCTGCAAGTCGAACACCCTGTTACCGAATGGGTTACTGGCGTCGACTTGGTGAAGGAACAAATCAATATCGCTTTCGGTGGCAAACTCTCGTTCACCCAAGAGCAAGTTGATCACCGCGGCCATTCACTGGAATTCCGTATTTGCGCCGAAGACCCGGAAAAGTTTCTGCCACAGGCGGGAAAGATTACGGGCGTCTCGATGCCGTCCGGGGTGGGGATTCGCGTGGATACGCACATCTACCGCGGTTACGATATCCCGGTATTTTACGATTCCATGATCGCCAAAGTTTCCGTCTGGGGGCGCACGCGCGAAGAAGCCATTGCCCGCGGCCGCGCTGCTTTGCGTGAAACGGTCGTTAACGGCATCAAGACCAATATCCCGCTGCTCATCCAACTTTTGGATAACCCCAAATTCCTCAGCGGCAATTACACCACCCGTTTGATTGGCGAAGACTTCTTCTACAAAGAGCGAGAAGTCCCGGCCGATGAAATGCGTATGGCGATGATCTCCGCTGCGGTGGCCGCCTATACCAAAGAGTTCAAGGGCGTGCCGGCGGGTGGGGATCAAAATTCCCGTTGGCGTTCACTCGCTCGTAAGGAGTCACTGCGATGATCTTTTTTGTGCGCCACGGCGGAGTGGAACATACGGTACGGGTCGAAAACCGCCAGTCGAAACTGCTGGTGAAATACGACGACGAACCGGAACAACTCATCGACATTTCCTATTTCGGTAACGACGTCAGCTTCATCCAGAACCGCAAGGTCTTCTTTGCGAATGTGGTAGGCGCCAAAGACGAAGCCACCATCTTCAACCCGCGCGGCAATGTGCAGTTGGAAGTGGAGAGCGAATACCGCCGCATTGTCGGTCTACTGCGCGGTCAGGATCTCGACGGCGAAAACAACGTTTACGCCAAAATGCCCGGAAAAATCGCCAAGCTCACCGCCAAGGTGGGAGACGTGGTCGAAAAGGGCACCAGCCTCTTGGTGATGGAAGCCATGAAGATGGAGAACGAAATCCGCAGCACCATGGCGGGCAAAGTCGCCAACATCTGCGTTAAAGAAGGCCAAGCTGTTGAAACGGGCGCTCTGCTCGTCGAATTAGCCCCCGCTGAGGCGGAGTAGAACCCTCGGTTGGGAGGTCGTGTGAGCGGCCCTCTGGGGGATTTCGCGGCGGAGCCCGGCGGGCTGGGTGGCTGCCGGCTTCGGTGCGATCGGGGTTTTCGGGCGCCGGACGCCCGAAAAGACATCATCACGCACAGGCGCCGGCCGCCACCCAGCCCGCCGGGCTCCGCCGCGAAATTCCCCAGTGTGCCTTCCTCTGCTAGCTCGGTGACTTTGTTTGCTGGTCTACTCCTAACCCGGTGAAAAGATCCCCACTCCCATTCTGCGTCTGCCTGTCCTCACTAGGCGAGCAGGGACGCGAAAAACTGGGACGGGCGTGGAGGCGGGAAGGGCGCCTGTGCGCGCTGATGTCTTTTCGGGCGTCCGGCGCCCGAAAACCCCGATCGCACCGAAGCCATTCCCGCCTCCCGCCTCCACGCCCGTCCCAGTTTCTCCACCCCAGCACCCACCGAAGCGAGCACAACCAGATAAACCTTCCAACGCCGCGCCTTTTCCCCGAGAATAATCGGAAAGGAACCCCTTCATGCATAACGCGTTGTTGCGTAAGCCCACCATTCTGCCGCTGTTCAATCCTTGGACCATCGGTGGTGCGCTGGTGCTGGTTTATTTCGCCGTCACCGTTTACTTGCAGCTGCTTTGGGGCAATACCACCGGCCAGAATTATCTTTATGTCTTGATGCTCCTCCAGGCCGTACCGGTGATGATTGCGATCACTCGCAAGCATTTCACTTATCTTTCGTTCATCATGATCAACCACTTCTTCCAGCTTTCGCTGCCCAAGTGGTTTCAGTTCCGGGATAACCCGGCAATTTTGGAGACGTTCCCTAAGATTGTCGAAGCTGTGCAGGAGCAAACCGCCTGTACCGCAGTTATGATTCTGGTCTATTACGCCACCCGTATTTTTATTTTCGGTGGCGAAAACAATACCGAGAAATTCCAGCTGCTCACTTTGTCCCGCTTCCAGGTGGTGGTGCTTTCGTTGTACGTACTTTTCGTCCCGATTTTTATCGATCGTTTGCCTGCGTGGTTTCTATCCGTTCACTTTCTGTTGCTGTCCGCCGATATCGTGCTGCTCTTTACTGCGACGTCGCCCGGTAACGAGAAAATGATCTTGGCGACCCAGACAGCCGCGATCTTGGGCGCGTTCAACTATTTCCTCAATACCGGCATGATGACCCTGATGGGCGCGCTGATTTCCCTAGGCGCGCTCGTTTCGTTACTCAAAAAGAAATACGGAGTAGCGGCCTGTATTTTCGTGGCGGTTTTGATGATGTCCGCGATTCAGTCCGTGAAGGGCTCCTATCGTCAGATTATTTACGAGAATTGGTACGCCACCACCGAGGAACGGCTCGGGTATCTTTGGGAGTTGCTCTACGCTCGATACATCGAAGACGACGATACCGAAATCGACGATGATGAGAATGAAAAGCCGCCAGAAGATATTGGTAGCGGTTTGATAGCCGGCTTCATGCGCGCAGGCGATGATTCGCTTGAGCGCGTGCTGGCCGCGACTCCGAGCAAAGTTCCGTTCTGGGGCGGGGAAACTTACTTGAGTATTCCCTATATGTTTATTCCGCGCGCATTTTGGGGCGATAAGCCGACGCGCCACTTTTGGAACAAGTACGGGCGCGTTTACGGGGTTTTGTCCGATGACGATTTTGAAACGAGCGTGGGGGTCTCCTACTTGGCCGAGGCGTACATGAATTTCGGTTATCCCGGAATGTACTTTTTGGCGGTGATGATTGGAATTCTATTCGTCTTGGTGGAGCGAGCCGCGTTTTACGTTCTAGGGGGGCATTTTTATTTCCCCTACATTGTATTACTTACTCCGCTGTTGGCGCCGGGATCGGATTTGGGATCCATGCTCAATAGCCTTTGGGTAGTGCTAATGGTTTTCATTTTTACCCGACCCATTCTTCTGAATATGGCGCGTCGAGACGAGTACAGCTAATGAAGCGGGGCCGTGCGCAGGCCGCCGTGGAATCCGTGGTCGGTCAGCGCCGCCAAGTGGCGAGGCAACACCCGCCGGTGAACGAAGTACATCGCCATAAACTCATCTCCGGCTCGCACCACTACGGGTTCGTAGCCTAGAGCTAGAACTTTCCCTAGTCCGCCATGGAGCGGGTCGACCAATCCACCGAGTTGTTTCTCCCAGCGTGCGAGCGCGGTAAAGAGGGATTCCGAATCGATTTCATACGGCCGCAATTCCTTCATTTGGTCTCTCACCATGAAATCAAACGTGTACAGAATCTCCGGTTGAATTTTCTCGAGCAATTCCGGGTTAAGGCGTTTGAAAATCAGGTAGGGCAATTCTGATCGATAGGGGAATTTGCGCACTAGCGAAGGCAGCGCGCGAAGCGGAGCGTGGGCGATCGCCGGATTGATGACACCCAGAAAATCAACCCCTTCGCGGCGAGCGTAATACATAATGGTGGCCAGTTCAGAAGAGCCAATTCGATCGGTGGTGTCGGTGGTGCGACGTAAATGTTCGCCCAGCATCGATAACTGCTGGATTCGGTAGTGGCCACGCGCAATGGTCGGTTCTTGGATCATGGCGAGTGTTCGACGGTTTGAGAAAAGGTGATCCAAAATCTTCCACGTCGACGAAATCGGCCAGAGGGAAGACACGACGAAGAAGACTAGAGGTACGCCAAAGGCTTGTGGCAGCGCTTGTGTCGGCAATAGGGTGGCTTGGCGTGCGGCCCACGCTGCTGTGACGATAAAGAGAAAAACGCTCAGCGGTAAGAGGTACCTTGCCCAGTAACTGGGAAACCAATCTCCGCCCGAGAGGTAATACGGAATCGTAAAAATCACCAGCGCTGCCAGAACCAAACCGAAACGTTTTCCTTCCGCCGATCCTCGCGCGCCCCAGCCGAAGGGGATGCCCTGCCGACGACAAAGCTGGCGCAATAAAAGTAAGGCCACTGCCATCGTCAGGGTGTGGGTGGCGATAAGATCTGCGAAGGCGTTCCGCGCACCCACTGCCGCGAAGAACACGCTGCCCAGGGTGGACTTGAATTGCACCGGCATGGGAAGCCATTGACCGTAGACCATTTGGCGGATGACGGCGTGCGAGAGAGCGGGGAGTAAAACCGCGCAGCCACTGAGTATCTTGCGGGCCCAACTCCAGTGGTGGAGGCTGGCCCAGGCCACAAAAAGCAAAACCGTCAGCAGCGATCCTTCCACCCGCACGAGAGGGAGAAGCGCGAGCAACACGAGCCCACGGAGCGGGCGCGGTTCAAAGAAGAGCCAAAGCACGGCCGCAAGAATCGCCGCGCAGAATAACGTGGCGGCGAAACCGGTGGCGGAGTTGTAAAGCAGGGGAGGGAAAATACTCAAAGTGAGAAAGAAAAAAGGTTCGGCGGCCGGTCGTTGGACCACGCGAAAAAGCCGCAGTCCCAACAGAAGGCAAATCACACCACCGAAGTAACTTTGTAAAAAAGCAGCGTCGAGAACTGGAAAGCCCGTTTTGGCCACCATGCCCAGCAGCAGATAAGGCAGAAAATCCACGGTCCCTTCGAGCCACTCCTTTTGATTGAATGAAAAACGCCCCAATTCGGCGAAGTGCAACGAGTGGCGCAAATTGATGAAAAGCTCGTCCCACGGTTGAAGGAGGAAGAACCAAATTCCTGTAAAAGTCAGCCAGGCGGCGACGAAAGCCACCTGCCTCCAGGGCTTTGGTTGGTGCACCGCGCGTACGGCAGCGAATAACGCGAGCGCGAAAGCGGCGAGCGTCCCCAGCTGACCGCACAATGGCACTCCCTTCACCAAGAAAAACCCGCCGAACAAAGAGTCGAAGGCACCGGGAAGGGCGATGGCGGTCTCGTAAAAATGCACTTTTTGCAGTGTCACCGATAACGCTCCGCGCATCATGTAAACACAGCCATAAACCGATGAGTCGATGGCAGTTCAAAGTCTTCGTTTGCGATTTGGAGAGAGCTTACCATGCTCGATTTAGTCCTTCACTGGTACGCCTACGTGGAAGTCTACACCATCTTCTTGGTGTGGCTGGTGACGCCACTCGTGTTTTTTGCGCTGTTTATGTGGATGCAGCGTCGGGTGGGGTTGGTGTCGACGGCTTCAGTAAATAAAGTGGAAACCCATGACACAAAAAATTGAAGAAATTCTCCGGTCCGCGGTGGAGCGCCGCGTCTCCGATACCCACTTTTCCGCCGACGAGTGTATTTGGATGCGGGTCGATGGCGACTTAGTCCGCTACGACGATCAAGTGTTTACGCAATCGGAGCTCGAGCCGTTGTTGATGTCCATGCTCAGCGAAAAAGAGCGTGAGCGTCTAAAAGCCAATAAGAATTTAGACAAAAGCTATTTTATCGACGGCTTGGGCAATTTCCGCGTGAACATCTTCTATAGTCGCCGTGGCATCGGTGCGGTTATCCGTACTTTGCCGTCCAAGGTGCCGTCGATTGATGATCTGAACTTGCCCGAAATTATCAAGACCCTGGCCGCGTTGCCTAAGGGTTTGATTTTGGTCACCGGCCCCACTGGATCGGGGAAGTCGACCACTTTGGCCGCAATCATCGACTTCATGAACGAAAATTTTGCGTACCACATTCTCACCGTCGAAGATCCGGTAGAGTTCATTCATAAACCGAAAAAATCTTTGGTTAACCAGCGCGAAATTGGACAATCCTGCCCTACATTCGCCGACGCCTTAAAATACGCATTGCGTGAAGATCCCGACGTGATTTTGGTGGGGGAATTGCGCGACATCGAAACCATCAGTCTGGCCATGACTGCCGCTGAAACGGGTCACTTGGTTTTGGGTACGTTGCATACCCGCGGCGCCGCTTCCACCATGGATCGTGTCATTGAAACTTTTCCGTCGCTCCAACAAGCGCAGGCTCGCGCGATGTTGGCGGAATCCTTGGTCGCCGTGATCAGCCAAACGCTCCTGAAAAAGCCGGGCGGTGGCCGCACTGCCGTTTACGAAATCATGGTGATGAACTGGGCGATTTCCAATTTGGTGCGGGAAGGCAAAACCTTCCAAGTGCCGTCGATTATCCAAACCGGGAAACGCGAAGGCATGATTCTGATGGAAGCCCACGCGCGTGAATTGCTGGCCGCAGGTGAGGTTACTCAAGAAGATGGAGAAGCGCTGATTGCCCAGCTTACTAGGTCGGGTGGGCAGCCCAGCAAGCCTGCGGGTGGTCCCCCCGCGATGGGCGGCGCGAAAACAGAATCCGCTCCGCCTCCGCCTATGAAAGGCGCTACCAAAACGGCTGCTCCCGCGCCAGTGAAGACGCCACCTGCACCGGCTCCGCACCCTGTAATGCCCAAACCGGTCCCGGTTGCCGCAGCGACGCCGCCTCCGGCCCCTGTTCCAGTTCCTCCTCCGGCAGCCGCGCCAGCGGCTGCTGCCCCTGTGGTTGCAGCCGAAGAGGCCCCGACCATGAATATCGACGATTTAATGAGTTTGTCCGACGACGAGGGTTTCGAAGGAGTAGGGGAGCTAGAGATGGATCTGCGGGACAAGCCGGCCCAACCTGCCGCGCCCGTGCCGTTGAAAGCAGTGCAGCCTATACCGGAAAAAGCCCCGCCTCCGGCCCCTCCCGTCGCTGTTGCGCCGGCACCGGAAGAGCCGCCTGCGCCTGTGGTGCCTGCCGCCGCCAAGCCGGCTGGCTTGCCGCCCGCCCCGCCTTTGCGCAACGGATTACCGCCCCCGCCGCCCAAAGGGCCGGCAGTCGCTGCCACCAGGCCACCCTTACCGTTGCCAGTGAAGAAGACGGGTTAGCGACGAGCTTTTGCGGATTTAGATCGGCGCTCTCAGCGCCCTCAGTCGCAGGAGCGATCGGAGCGTTTCTAGGTAGGTTTGAATCCTTCTGCGCGACCAACTCGAACTCCCCGATCGCCTTGCATGCCAACCCACCGCGTGCTCATTGACCGCGATATGGCGGCTTTGCGCAAATAGCAGCATTTCCGCATCAAACACAAATCCACTCGCAGCGGGCCGCTCACACGCTGCCCGCACCAAGTGAGAGGGTAATATTTTCGGTAGCCCGTTCACATCCCGCGCAGTGAGGTGCAGAACTCGGCGCGCAATCCACGAGTAGGCGAGAGAAACAAAGCGTTGCGAAAGTGAGTCTTGGCGGTGCACGCGCAGGCCCTTATGCACCTCGGCCGGATTTTGGCGGCAGCGCTCCCAAACGGAGAGCAGGTCTTTGACGCTGATTTGGCCGTCGGCCGGAATCCACCCAATGTGCGTAAAACCGCGTGTCTCGGAAACGCCCGCGCGAAGGCCGCCTCCGTATCCCCGGTTTTCGGGGAGACGCAAAACGCGGCTCCAAGGGTAGCGAGCGCTGAGGGCTTCGAGTTCTTGACTGGACCCGTCGGAACTCCCGTTATCGACCCACAAGATCCGTTCGAGGCCCGCCTGAGCGTTCACCGCCCGGGCGAGTTCGGCGGCCAAAGGCGCAAGATTCCCTGCTTCGTTGTAAACGGGAATAATGAGGCATAAGCGCGTCAAAGTCGGCTAGTCCCTTTGAATCGTGACTGTCTTCAAACTCGCATTAGAGCCGGTAACTTGTTGTACTGCTTGATAAACTCGGACGGCGGGGGGAGGTGGCTCGAAACCCAACCCCCTGAACTCGTCCGGTGATAATGACTGCAACCGCTTTTTCCATGGGTTTGACTCAATCAGGGTCTGGTGTAGAACGGCTCAATGACGCAGAACACGCCGTCCCTTTCTAAATATATCGATCACACCTTGCTTCGTCCAGGCGCGGCGGACCATGAACTCAAGCGCGTTTGCGATGAAGCACGCGAGTTTGGGTTCCACTCCGTTTGCGTTTACTGGGATCAGGTCGGGCAAGTCGCCGCTTGGTTAGCGGGCAGTAACGTCACCCCCATCGCGGTGGTAGGTTTCCCCGGTGGTGAGGTACCGACCGCTCTGAAGGTTTCCGAAACAAACACCGCCATCGACAAAGGTGCGCGCGAGATCGACATGGTCATCAAGCGCAGTTTGCTCAAAGCGGGCGACGACGCCGGGGTGGTCGCAGATATTGCGGCGGTGGTAAAGGCTGCGGGTGTCTACCCAGTTAAAGTGATTTTGGAAGTGAGTGAGCTGACTCGCGAAGAAAAAATCCGCGCGTGCCGACTTTCGGTGGAAGCCGGAGCGAAATTCGTCAAAACTTCGACTGGCTTTTCGTCCAGCGGCGCCACCGCCGAGGACGTCGCGTTGATGCGCGAAACGGTGGGGCCGAAAATCGGCGTGAAAGCGAGCGGCGGCATTCGATCGTATGAAAAGGCGATGGAGATGATCCACGCCGGTGCTAGTCGCCTCGGCTTGTCCGCAAGTGTGGAAATTGTAAAAGGCGCCCAAGCGCAGGGAACAGGCTACTAATGGGCTCGATAAAAGCGCGGCGAGTCGTTTGTCTGGTGGCCGACGGCTTCGGAGTCGGCGCGGCCCCGGACGCAGTCACCTACGGTGATGTCGGAGCCAATACATTGGGCAATACGGCCCAGGCTGTCGGCGGGTTGCGCCTACCGAATCTGGAGCGTTTGGGCATTGGTTGCCTTGGCGCGTTTAATGGCATTCCTGCCACTAGCGACCCCAAAGCCCGGGTGATGAAGCTCAAGGAACGCAGTGCGGGAAAAGACACCACCACCGGCCACTGGGAGCTCGCCGGTCTGGTGACCCGCGAAGCATTCCCGACCTACGAAGTTTTTCCGCCAGAGTTAGTCGATGCGTTTGTGACCGCGGCAGAAATCCCGGGAATTTTGGGGAACTTCGCTGCCAGTGGCACTACCATACTAGATCAGCTGGGCGCCGAGCACATGGCTACCGGCAAGCCGATCGTGTACACCTCGGCCGATTCGGTTTTTCAAATTGCCGCCCATGAAGAGTCGTTTGGTTTGGAGCGCCTGCATAAAATTTGCGAAGTGGCGCGCAAGGTCACTTTGCCTTATCGCATTGGGCGCGTGATCGCGCGCCCGTTCGTAGGAAATGCCAGCGCCGGTTTTAAGCGCACGGAACACCGACGCGACTATTCCATTTCTCCCGGACGCAACTGCTTGGACGTGTTGCAGGAGAGCGGTGTGCAGGTAATCAGCGTCGGCAAAATTGACGATATTTTCAATCACCGCGCGATTAGCCGAGGCAACCATACCGGCAACAACCGAGATTCCTTGCGCGTGACTTTAGAGTTTTTGAAATCCACCCGAGGTGAGCCCGCTTTCATTTTCACTAATCTGGTGGATTTCGACATGTTGTTTGGGCACCGGCGGGATCCCAAGGGCTACGCCCAGGCCCTTTCCGATATGGATGCTTTTTACCCGCAGCTCTTGCAGGAGCTCGCGGGGGAAGATTTGCTTTTGCTGACTTCCGACCACGGTTGCGATCCCACGTTCCGGGGTTCCGACCATACGCGTGAATATGTGCCTCTCGTGGCATATGGACCATCGTTGGCGGGCGGTGATCTCGGTGTGCGCGAAAGTTTTGCCGATGTAGCCGCTACGCTGCTAGACGCATATGGCCTATCCACCTCGCTCCTTCCGGATGCGGGAAAAAGTATTCTGCCGCAATGAAGTACCAAGTCACCGATATCATCCGCCGCAAACGCGCGGGGCAATCGCTCGCTCCTGCTGAACTGAGTTTTCTCATCCAGGGGTATTTGGATGGTTCGATCAAGGACTACCACCTCGCTGCCTTTTTGATGGCGGTGTGTTTCCAAGGGATGGAAACGTCGGAAATGCGGGAATGGGCAAGATTGATGTGGCACTCGGGGATTACGTTTCCTCGCGAGCACCGCCGAGATTTTTGGGTGGATAAGCACAGTACAGGCGGAGTGGGCGATAAAACTTCGCTCCTGCTTGTTCCCTTGGTGCATTGCGTGGCCGAGCGAGTGCTAGGGCCAGCGCAAGTACGCATCCCCATGATATCGGGACGCGGACTCGATTTTAGCGGTGGAACTCTCGATAAACTGGATTCCATCCCGGGCTTCTCGTCCCAGCTGCCCATCGAACGGGCGATGGCCCAGCTGCGAGAGACCGGTTTTTTTATGATGGGC
>CAZBJE010000029.1:0-41072 GCA_964492125.1 uncultured Pseudobdellovibrionaceae bacterium
GGGTAGAGGCGCTCGCATTGCAGACCGGATCGAGTGTTCCACTCTCTTAGTGGCTGCAATGACGGCCCCGCCGGTGCGGCCGGGGATCCGCGGAAAGCCCCTTTCGGTGGCTGACCTCGTGTCCGTCGCCGCTCGGGATGGTGAAAAAAACAGCCGGTACCTTCTGGTAAGGCCGTAAACTGTCACCCTTGCGGCGAAGAGGGGCCCTTTTTCGCTTTTTTGGCGTCCGCCCCCCTTGAAATCACACGGCTTTTCCCCCAGCACTCTCGGCATACACCTTGTATTAGCTCTCCCCGTGGAACGTAGTGGCGCCGGGAGGGCGGGATGAGCTGGAGAGTTAAACAATTTATTCGTAAGTGGACGCCGATCGCCTTGATTGCGGTCGTAGGCTGGGTGGGTTTTACCCATTGGCAACGCGGCGGGCGTCTTTCCGTGGGCGGGATTATGGCTTCGGCTAAAGTCGCTGCAGTGCGGGTTCCAGTTTTGGGCACTTACTTCCGCGGGTCGCGGTCGGCTTATCGGCCGTACCGTTCCGGTGGTCGCAGTTTTGCGTACGCTAAGCATGGTCGCCGTCACGGCCGTGCTTCGCACCGCCGGCACCGCCGCGGTCGTCGCTAGTTTAAAAAAAGCCGGTTCGCTTCGGCGAACCGACTAACCTTTAAAACAGTTCGGGTTGGTCTTCGGACACCGAACTACCTCTTAAAAAACACCCGGTTCCCTTCGGGGAACCGGACCAGTCTTAAAAAAGATCGGCTCGCCTACGGGCGGGCCGAACTACTTTTACCCCTCTTGATCTTTTTGCAGGGGAGGCCTAAACCCATTGGATGACCAAGCCTTTGCAGCAAGAATCGACTGTCGGCCAAGAAATCGATGTCCTCATTTCTGAGCACGTAATGGAATACGGCATCATCCGGCAGAAGAAGGGTGGAGTGAAAGAGCGGACGGCTCCCAATACCATTCGCCCTTTGCGGGCTTATTCCCGTGACATGAACGCCGCCTGGGAAGTTGCCCAGAAAATGCACGTCACGCTCATTCCTATCGAAGACCATAGTTGGTTTGCTTTCGTTGGAAAGCATGAAGGGTGGTCGAGCCCTGCGGAATTGATGCAGCATATGGCGGATAATGCGTTTGGCGAGGGTGGGGCGGCGGTGCAACCGAGTGCGCCACTCGCGATCTGTTTGGCAGCACTCACCGCGGTGCAGAAGCGCATGGCGGCCCGCGCCAAAAAAAACCGCACCGAAGACGAGCTTCACCCGATAGACGCTCTGATACCGCGTCTGCCGGATTCCTCTCTGCCGAATTGACCAACTCCGAACCCGTCGATATAGTCCCCGGAGTTTAAAAACTTTGTCAGGGGGTCCATGATGTCGTCTTTCCTCTCCCAGTTGGATAATCAAATCCAGGCGAAACCGCTCTTGAAGCATTCCTTCTACCTGCGCTGGCAGGACGGAAAAGTTTCGATGGAAGAAC
The DNA here is from genome assembly GCA_964492125.1 of uncultured Pseudobdellovibrionaceae bacterium. Lineage (GTDB taxonomy): Bacteria > Bdellovibrionota > FAC87 > UBA2466 > UBA2466 > JAIEOG01. Next base: position 1,471 of record CAZBJE010000029.1, read on the forward strand.
TCCAAGGTTATGCCAAGGAATATTATCCCTTCGAACGCGAATTTCCGCGCTTTGTCTCGGCGATTCATAGCCGCACTGAGAGCCCGCAGCTGCGCCAGCAACTACTAGAAAATCTTTTGCACGAAGAACAAGGTGAGAAAAATCACCGCGAACTTTGGCTTCAGTTTGCCGAAGGTTTGGGTTTGCGCCGTGAGGATGCGGAAGAGCATTTCCACTCCGATGAATCGGAGTTCTTGCTCCGCGTTTTCCGCAAACATACCACGAGCGAAAACCCCATCGACGGTTTGGCCGCTTTGTATGCGTACGAACAGCAACAGCCCGAAGTCGCTGGCACTAAAATCGAAGGCTTGGAAAAACACTACGGCGTAACGTCGGATTCCGCTTTGGAGTTCTTCCGCGCCCACCAGCACTACGATGTTCTCCATTCCAAAACCGAAGGCGAATTGCTGGTAGGTCTCTGCAAAGACGAAGCCGATCAAAAGCGTGCTTTGGCAGTAGTCGCTGAAACCTGCAACGCTCTCTATGAGTTCTTGGATGGCGTCGAACGCCGTTATCGTAAAGCGGCTTAAACCCGTTTTGATTAGTCTCTTTTTTTGGCTAGCGGCGGTGCCTCTTTACGGGGGCACCGCCGCTGCTGCTTGTGTTTCCCAATGGCGGGTCGCGCCGCTGGGCACAGTGATTCTGGCCAATCCCGCGATTGGCGCTTTTCTCAAACAGAATAAAAATGATGCGACAGTCGATGGGGCCTTGCGCAAAACGGTCGATGGGTGGAGCGCCGATTTCGTGGTCGCGGCCGCACTCGAACTGGAACAAAGGGTACTCAGTCATTGCACCGACGCCGCGCTCACGCGGTTGCTAACCGAAATTCACTTAGGGTACCTGCGCAAAGTTGGCTGGGCCGAAGTGCCCAAGGAGCCGGCGCTCCTTTTCAAGGGGCTGCTCAACACGGGTGAGGAGACCGCCACTGTGCGGGAGAGAGTGGCCAAACTCAGCACCGAACAGAAAAAAGAACCTGCGTTGAAAGTTCTGGCGCAGGTGTACGGCGACGCGGCAGTTTTAGCGGGAGTTTTGGTGGTCGGCGCAAAACCCTTGCCGCTCGCCCCGCTCGAAACCCTGGTTCACAAAATCTGCGGCCGCAAGAGGCCTTGCCCACTTTGGGACGCGGCCTTCGTGGCTCGTGTCGCGATTTTGCCTGTAAATGGGTTTGCTTCTTATGTTCCAGAATTAGCGAGCTTGCGGCTGTCCCGTGAGCTGCTGGAAAAAGAGAATCGCCTACACCAGTTGGTAATCGTCCACGAACTCGCTCACTCCGCCCAGGCCCGCAATAAGAATCTGACTGGCGTGGATTGGCGTTTAGCCTTCGCGAAATTTTCTGAGTGGAAACACCTCGACGCTGGGTGGGTAACTCCCGTGCGCGCCACCGAGCACCAATGGGCAGACGCCTTCGATACGCTATCTTTAGGATCTTCTTTTTCTGTTTTGCCTGATCCGGTGGTTTGGGCCTTCCAACAAGAAGAGCGCAAGGTCGACGGGTTCGCCTTTGCCCGCAGTGAACGCGAAACCAAACGCGCCGGCGATGTCGGAGAAGATCTCGCCGATCATATCGCCGCTTATATTTTGGCCCCTGAGCGATTCTGCTTCCGCGGCAAACCCACGGCGCCTCAAAAATTCGAATGGGTAGCGCGCGAGGTGTTCGGCCAAACGCAAGTGCTGCGCTGCGCTCTGCCCAAATCTCACTGACCCTTGTAAGCGAACCTGCCCGGAGTTACGCTTGGCTCATGAAAAATTTACTGTTGGGGATCTTTTTTCTTACTGTCGTGGGTTGCGTGACGACGCCGGAAAGCGGCAAACAAGCCTTCATTCTCACGAGCGAGGGCGAAGAAGCAGAACTGGGCCGCAAAGCCTACGCCGAGGTGCTCAGCAAAGAGCGCCTTTCTAGCAACAACCGCTGGAATCAAATTTTGCAACGCGTGGGCGGACGCATCAGCGCGGCCGCGCGCAAGCCGGACTTTCAATGGGAATTTAAATTGATCGAGTCGAAGGAAAAAAACGCCTTCTGCTTGCCCGGCGGCAAAGTGGCTTTCTACACCGGCATTTTTCCCACCGCGGTAAACGAAGCGGGAATTGCGGCGGTGATGGGCCACGAGGTCGCTCACGCCACGGCTCGGCACGGCGGTCAACGCATCACTATATCCTTCGGCACCCAGCTAGCCTTCGAAGGCCTCAATGCGCTCTTTGGCGGGGGATCGTCGCAACAAAAAGGCCTCTTGATGGCGGCTCTCGGTTTAGGAGCGCAAGTGGGAGTGGCCTTGCCATTCAGCCGGGGCAACGAATCCGAAGCCGATCAGATTGGTTTGATTTACATGGCCCGCGCTGGCTATGACCCGCGCGAAGCAGTGGAGTTTTGGCGCCGCTTCAGCGGTGAGGGCGGATCGCTTCCAAAATTTCTTTCGACTCACCCGCCCAGTGAAGACCGCATGAAAGCCTTGAACGAAGAAGTGCCAAAAGTGATGGGGGAGTTTGGGCGGTCGCCGCAGTACGGCGCCGGCGAAAAACTCTGAAACTGGCCCACCGCTTTTAAGGGGTCCTGTTGCTAGCCAAATTCATAAACGGCTTAAAGAGATCCATTGGAATAGGAAAAATCGTAGTGGAGTTGTTCTCCGTCGCGATTTCCGACAGGGTCTGCAGGTAACGCAACTGCAAAGCAGCCGGGCTGCGTTCCATCATCACGGCCGCCTCAACCAGCTTTTCTGCCGCTTGGAATTCGCCCTGCGCTTGGATGATCTTAGCGCGGCGTTGGCGTTCGGCTTCCGCTTGTTGGGCTAGCGCGCGTTGCATTTCCTTTGGCAAGTCGACTTGCTTGATTTCCACCGCTGATACTTTCACGCCCCAGGGCTCGGTGTGCAGATCCAAAATTTCCTGGATGCGTTTATTGAGAACTTCGCGCTCGGACAATACGTCGTCTAATTCCACCGAACCCAAAACCGAACGCAGGGTGGTTTGCGCGTATTGGTACGTGCTCTCCAAGTAGCTCTCGACGTTATTGATGGCTTTGATTGGGTCTACTACCCGGAACAGGATTACGGCGTTCACCACAATCGAAACGTTGTCGCGGGTGATGACATCTTGCGGGGGCACATCGGTGGTCACGATCCGCAGAGGGACTTTTACCATCCGGTCCACGCCCGGAATGACAAATACCAACCCCGGGCCGCGGGCGCCGACCAAGCGACCCAGACGGAACAAGACGCCGCGTTCGTACTCCGCCAGCACCTTGACGCAGGACATGAGAATGAAACCGATGATGAAAACAGGAATGAAAAGAGAGATCACATTTACCTCGAATGGCATGGTTTAAACTTTCTCGGCGACTACCAGCTCTAGATGTTGCACTTGCTTTACCACGACAATGGAGCCTTTGGGTATCGACGTGCCAGAATCGCTGCGGGCGTTCCAGAGCTCGCCTTGCACAAATACTTTTCCTTTTGTCTCGCCCACGGTTTCGCGCACCTGGCCTTCTTCGCCCACGAGTGCTTCCAGACCCGACAGGTGCTTACGCCGTTGGGATTTTAGAACGGAAAAGCTGATAAACACGGCCGTCGCGGCCAATGTGGCGGCAGTGGGGAAAATGAGTTTGAGGGAGATCTGGTATTCCGGTGCTGTGGTGTCCATCAAGAAGAGGCTACCGAATATAAAAGAAATAATTCCCGCCACTCCTAGGATCCCGTAGGTAGGCAAAAACAATTCTGCGACGATAAAACCCAGCCCCACCACAATCAGCGCCAGCGCTCCGTAACTAATGGGCATCAGCTGAAACGAAACCATGCTCACCAAAACGCAAAGTGTGCCTATGGCACCGGGCAAGATCATTCCCGGGTGCGTGAGTTCAATCCAAAGGCAGAGTGCTCCGAAGCTCATAATCAAATAAGCCAAATTGGGATCGGCAAAAAAGGAAACTATCCTGTACTTGAGTGACATCGGGCGAGGAGTGAACTCCGCCGCTTCACCGGGCAGGGCGACCAACGTGCCCTTAGCGACTCGCAATCGAAAGCCGGTAAGTTTGGTGCGCAAGTCACTTAAATCTTCGGCAATTAAATCGATCACGCCTTGCTTGAGCGCCTGGTCCGCGGTCAGCGAAGCGCTGTCTTTCACCGTTTGAATAGCCACGGCGGTGTTACGCCCGCGGGCCTTGGCCACGCTTTCGGCAAAAGCGGCGGTGTCGTTGGCCATTTTGGTGGCCATGGTTTTATCCATCTCGCCGCCACCGCTGAGGACGGGGTGAGCCGCGCCGATATTCGTGGCGGGCGCCATGGCGGCGATATCCGCCGCAAAAGTAATTAATGCGCCCGCTGAGCCAGCATGGGCGCCCCGGGGGCCGACGAAGACCACAATGGGGACAGTGCTGCCCAGCATCTTTTGCACAATCAAACGCGTGGTGGAAAGCAGGCCGCCGGGCGTATCGAGGTAAATAACCAAATAAGGTGCTTTGGATGTTTCCGCAGCCTCGATGCCGGCGATCAAATAATCTCCGGTCCCGGGGTTGATGCTGTCGGCTACGGTTAAAACCGGTGCGGGCCCCGCGGCCCAAAGCAAGTTCGGAAGGCAGAGCAAGATCAGCAGGGTTTTCAATTTTTCTCCAGAGCAGCCATGACTTGTTTCATATCGTCCCAAACGGCCTTTTTGGCCGCCGGCGTGCGAATCAAATAGGACGGGTGAAAAGTCGGCATCACCGCGATGGACGGATCCCAAGCCAAGGGAGCAAATCGACCGCGCGTAGAGGCGAGCTCCGCACCATCTAAAAGGGCGGCGCACGCCACGGGTCCCAATGCCACTACCACTCGCGGGGCCACAGCGCTAATCTGTGCACGCAGATGGGGCAAGCAGGCCGCAATTTCGTCTGCGCTGGGTGTGCGGTTTTGCGGTGGTTTACACTTCACCACATTGGTCAAATAAACTTGCTCGCGGGTAAACCCCATCGCTTCAATAATCTTGGTGAGCAGCTCTCCTGCATTTCCCCGGAAAGGCTGTCCCTGGGCGTCGTCGTCCCCCGCTGGGGCATCGCCAACGAAAAGTAAGTCGGCGCCAGGGTTTCCCGCGCCAAAAACCAGGTTCTTGCGCGTAGGGCAAAGGGTGCAGCCGCAGCCGGTAGCCAAGTTTCGGCGTACGGATTCCAAGGTGATAGGCTCGGGCGAGGGGGGAAGACTTTCCACCGGCGGCTCGCTAGATTCGGGGTTCACCCCGGGCTCCTGCCAATCTACCTGGAGCACCCGCTTTTCCAAAGCCAGCGCCCCATGGGCTTTCCACAGGGCCTGGTACTCGCGGTTGAGAAACTGTTTTTGTTCTTCGTTCACTGTTAAAGTTTGGTTTGTCGAACCCATAACTCTATGCGCAGCCCGAACCAACGGCAAATCCGAAACTTTTACACAACCGCCTGGATGTTGGTGGTGCTGAGCTGCGTTAGCCGGACCAGTCCGGATGCGCGGGTGGCGGAGAGCTTGGCGGTGACCGTGCCGGCGACCTTCACGGTGGCCGATTCCAGCCGATTCACCTTTGCGGCGGTAGGGGACCTGCACATCGGCGGTGGGAATACCGACCGTATGCGTGCCATTCTTTCCGATGCGGCCACGGGCGGCGACGAGTTCGTGATTTTTCTGGGCGATAATGTCGATCAAGGGGACCGCGCCGACGTGTTGGCCTTTCGCCAAGCAATCCACGATACCGGGTGGGACGGGAAAAACTTTTCGGTCGCGGGCAACCACGATGTCTTTCAGGATGGGTGGGCACACTATAAGGAGCTCACCGGGTCGAGCACCTACTCATTTGTGGCAGGCAATTCGAAGTTCATCGCGGTCGACACCGCCGACGGCACGATGGGCAGTCGCCAAACGCGCTGGCTGCGCGACCGTTTGGCTGAGACGACCCAGGCGCATACTTTTATTTTGAGTCATTACTTGCCCGTCATTCCGGGACAAGCGACTTGGCTTAAACTTTCCAGTGACACCGAAGCGGCGGATTTGATGTCCCTCTCCACCCGATCCAACGTCACCGCTTGGTTGGGTGCGCACTACCATAGTTACATCGTTCAAGAGATTGGCGGGGTCACCTACCTCGTGGCGGGTGGCGGAGGGGGCCGAAGGATGGCGCCCGTGAGCGATTACTTTTATGCGCGCGTTTCTGTCGACGGGGATGCGGTTAGTTACGAGATGAAACGAGTGGATTAGGTTCGGCTGGCCGCAGCGGCAGAGTGAACTGCACGCCACCCACCCACGCATCGCGCAGTCCAAATCCTAGAAGCATTTGGTAGCGGGCATAAGCCTGCATTGTTAATTCGGGCGTAGAGTTGCTCACGGCCAATTCCAGTATCGGGTTATTGAAGTTGTACACGTCGACTAGATCCAAGGTCGCCAAACGCGCTTGCACCATCCACGTCTCACTCGGGTAAACACGCAGTCCTGTCGAAACCACCCAGTCTGTTTGAATAAAAGACGAAACGAAGAACATGGGCAGCACTCCGTTGGTGCTGGTGGAATGAGCGCGGTGAAAAACGCCGAGTTCGAAAAAATACCCCAGCCATCGGGGAAAGTGGCCTTCCAAGCCCACAGAGCCCAGCAGGGTGGTCGCGCTGCTCGGATCGCTGAGGCGATTACGGTGCAAAATCCGGCCGGAAAATCGGAGCCAGCTCAGAGGGGTGAAGTCGGCGTTAACCGAGTAATCAATCGCATTCCAGTTTACGCCCGAGTGATTCAAGCGGGTGGCAAAACGTAATCGGTACCAGTCTGCGTACCGTTCTACCCCGAGCGTATGTACTTGCTCGTCGGTCCGGGCCTGCGCCCAAACGTAGCGGGTATCGAAAAGAAAACCCGTATCAGCCGCCCCTACACTGGCGGTCACCAGTAGGCCGAGCGCGAAAGCCTTACATCGCATGGCGAACGTGGAACCCTTTTTCGGCCAAGGCGGTCAGGATTTCTTGGGTGTGGTCGCTGCCGCGGGTTTCAATTTCGACTTCTAGCTGGGCTTTGCCCAGAGCGGCTTCGAGGCTCGCGCGTTGGTGAAAAACTTGCAAAATATTTGCGCCCTTCTCAGCAAGGACTTGGGTGACAGCATTCAAACCGCCGGGCCGATCGGTAATGGTGATGATGATCCGCACCAAACGACCTTGTTCTACCATGCCGCGATCTAAGATCTGCCCAAAGGAAGGCAAGTCGATATTGCCGCCACAAAGAACCATGGCGACTTTTTTCTCGGGGATTTTGTTTTCCAAGATCGCCGAAATTCCGATGGCACCGGAGCCTTCCACCACCATTTTTGCTTTCTCAGCGAGTAGGGAAATAGCGTGCGCAATGGACTCTTCCGAAATGGCGAAGACCTCGTCGACTCCTTCCAGAAGGTAGCTTAGCATCTGGGGATTCATGCGCTTGGTCGCGATGGTTTCGGCGATGGTGTACTGCACGGGTTCTTCCACCACGGTTTTTTTGTGAAACGAACTATAGACCGTGGGCGCGTTTTGAGCGCAGATGCCGTAAATTTTTATTTCGGGGCGAAGCGATTTTAAAACGCTGGCAATCCCGGTGATCAATCCACCGCCGCCGATAGCCACGGCTACCGCTTCGATATCTTGAAAATTGGGATCGTCCATCAGCTCCAAAGCAACCGTGCCTTGTCCGGCAATGACCATTGGGTCATGAAACGGGTGAATGAACAAAAAACCTTTTTCTTCGGCGATGGATTTTGCGCGGGCCATGGCTTCGTCCACAACGTTGCCGTGCAGAAGAACTTCGGCACCCCAGTCTTGGGTGTTTTTGACTTTGATGGGCGGAGTGTTCGTGGGCATCACAATGGTGGCACGTACGCCCAGCTCTCGGCAGATCGCTGCCACTCCTTGCGCGTGGTTGCCTGCGGACGCAGCGACCACCCCTGCTTTCTTGGCTTGTTCCAGGTTTTGCAAAATGCAGTTGGTCGCGCCGCGCATTTTAAAAGATCCGGTGCGCTGGAAAAGTTCGCATTTCATCAGTGTTTTGCGGCCGTCTTTGCTCAAGACATCCAGTGGAATGAGGGGGGTTTTGCGCACATAAGGCGCGATGCGAGTGCGAGCTTCTTCGATTTGCTTCAAAGGAATGAGTGCCATGCCGGACCCCCGTCTATGCAGGGATCTTAGCCGGGAATCTTAGAGTTGGCGAGAGGAAGGCGCCAGCACCAGCACCTTGAATGCGCACTTGGTGCTACTGGCGGAGTCCGTTACCTTGATGCTCGGGTTCCAGTACACGTCTATGCCGTGGTTGTTTTTATAAGACGTGGTGAACTTCATCAAAGTGCTGGATCCCGAAGCATTCGTACCCGGGATAGAGACGCTGCCGCTTGCGCCTGAGATCGTGACGCTAACTTGGAATACCTCGGTAGAGGCGACCGTCGATTTGGAGGCCGTCGCCGAGCAAAATAAACCGGTGGAGGAAGTCGACGATTGGGTTTGGGTACCCGCGGAAGAACTCGAGTTGGTGAAACTGCCGCGCTGCCCTTCAGCCGTGCTGCCGCAGGCGGCGAGGACTAGGCCCACACTGGCCGCAACAAACAGTTCGACAAATTTCTTCGTGGTGTTCTTCATAATCTAACGCTTCCTTGCCTCCTAAGATTGCAAGGCCAGTGCCCATGTATGAAAGCAGGGCACCTCGTGGCAGAAGCTTCAATACTTAGCCAGGTTTAGCCCAAAGCCCGGGGTGCGGGCGACCCACCAAACTTTGAACGCTGCCTGTATACACCTAGATCGATTCATGGCAGGTGCTGGTAAGCAACTGAAAACATTGGATTAAAAGCTGTCCATGTTTTGGGGGGCGCTTTTAACTACTTTCTAGTCGATCCCGATTCGAGTACTGTCCGCCGCATTGCGGACGGAGCGTTGCAGATGTTTCCTTTTGCCCGGGCTTGGCGGCTTTTTCTCGGCCTACTTTTCATCTCCCCAGCGGCGTTGGCGCGCGCCGAATTCGACGAGATACGTGACTTGGTAAGTGGTAGCTACCGCGCCCAGGCCAGTGACGAAAATCCCCAGATCGCAGAAATTAATGCGCGCGCACTGCAAGTGGATCGGCCCCTCACTTCCGGCGAAGATTTGGTGCGGATCAAATTTCTCCTTTCTCAGTGGCGGCTGAGCACCCGGGACTACCTCTTGCGGGACGCTTCCCGCTCCGCCGAAAAGTACGCTCGCTCAGTGTCGGAGTTGAACCAATTGGGGGCAATTTTGGGCGAGCTGGAGATAGCTAGGTTGCTTTCCTTGCACCTCAGATTCAGCGATGCTGTCAGTCAAGCGGACTTCGAAGCTTTACTGGTGAGCCACGGCGATCCTCAGTACGTGAGAGAAGTTCTGGATCCGCATTCTCCAAACCGGCGCCTTCTTACTCCCTCAACGGCTGTGCGCCTGGGGCCGATCAATCCGCATCCCTGGTGGCGCTCACAGGGTTGGCTTTCAGTGCGCGATGCGGATGCCTATGTTTGGGATCGAGATTGCGTGATGGTACGTGGCGTGCGGGTTTGTTCCGGCGATGTGTTGCTGGTGGATTTGGCCAAGATCTTCGACGGCATAAACACTAGCTTCAGTGAGCCGCGCAGCAGCTTCACGCACAACGGAATGGTAACGTTCCTGGAAGTGGACGGGCGCAAAGTTCCTGCCGTTTTCGAAATCCACAGTGTTGGCATGCGGGTCGTGCCGTTGGCCCGCTATCTCACGCCCGATTTTATTTACTACGGCGAAATTTATCGGCTGCGAGCCGGAGTGCGCCGTCCCGCCAATTACGACGCCCGCCTCTCTGAGCTCGTGCTGCGAATTTTAAAGGATCAGATCGGTTATGATTTCAATGCTCGTCCCATTCCCATGGGTGGCTACGACGCCATGGTGGAATGCGGGCAGGTTGGGGCGGTTTGCTCTACCAGCATTGATATGCTGAACCGCTCATTGGAAACTGACGTAGAACTAAAGCCGAGCGGGCTTGCCCCCCAGGCTCGCCGAAATATTGGCGCGACCGGGTTGGAGATATTAGCGGAACGAGGCACCTATCTTACGCCGACTGACTTTAAATTTTCCGCTGACTACGAACAGGTGGGCACCATCGACAATAATTTTTCGGCTAATCTCGTACGGGAGTGGATGATGGGCGCACCCACCGTACCGGGGAGCTTTGGCTACCGGATGAACACCCAGACTTTGGACGTTTCGAGCCTGCCGTTTTGGAAGGGCGGTGCTTTCTATCGATTCGTTAAGGCTCTTGCGAAAGTGGCTCATGCGCCCTGGCCCATTTCTTCTCCGTTCTTCGCCCTGGCCAATTCTTTGGTTGGGCTTAGCCGTAAAACGCTTCCGCAGGCCCCCGGAGAAACATTGGCGGCAGTGGTGGCGCTGAACAACCGTTTGGAAGCCGCCGGCAAGAAACTGCTCGATTGTCCTGAAGTGTTGTTGGCTGCAAGCCAACGCGAAGCGTTCGATCTTTTTCATTCCGAGGGCAGCGATGAAGTGAGGGGCAGAGTCGATGGCGCGTTTACCGACGTGGCCCTGGACCGCGCGTTTAAATAAATGCCGCCACCTCTAGACAAATCCCCCTTTACATTGAAACGGCTCTGCAAACACGTCGAAGATTTTCGAGGGGCCAACGCCAATATGCCGACCCTAGCGGATTTGGAAAAATCAGGCTTTCCCAAAGCGTTGGTCGATTTCGCGGTAAAAAAAGGGCTCTTGAAAGAATTGTATTCTGACATGACCACCGGAGCGGTCACCAAGGTTTATAAAGTTGTTCGCTAGGCCGCTTGGGCGAGGTCGTCGGATGCTGATTTGGCGAGCCACTTCGTGAGAATTTGGTGTAGGTCAGCAAAAACGATCGGCTTGGCAAGGTACTCGTTCATACCAGCTTGAAGACAGCGGGCGCGTTCGGTTTCGGAGACGTTGGCCGTCACTGCCACGATTGGGAGTTCGGCAAATCGACTATGAGGTAAGCGTCGAATGGCCATCGACGCCTGGTAGCCGTCCATTTCCGGCATCAAGCAATCCATCAGAACCAAATCGTAGCCAATGTTCTGGACCGCGGTGACGGCTTCCGCCCCGTTGGCTACCACGTCGCATTTGATTCCCAGATTCTCCAACATCCGGCGGAGTACTTTTTGATTGGTGGAGTTGTCTTCGGCAATCAGGCAAAGCGGCGATTTGGCCAGCGGCACTCGCGCCGCTTGTTCCGTCGTTTCGACGTCGGGCGCTAGGCGTGCCGGCGCATGTTCGAAATTAAGGCACTCGGAAACTTTGCGTAGCAACGTGGATTGGCGCAGCGGCAGTTTAACGTAGGGCGCTTTGGCCACTGTGCCGGCGTCGGGGCGGTCTTTGAGAATCCAAAGCACGGGAATCTGTTTCTCTTCTGCCAGCGTAGCCGTGCGATTGAACTCCTCAGTGAATTCGGCCTCCCACTGCAGAATCAATAGCTGGGGAGGAGAATCACTTTGGATTTTCTGTCGGCATTGTGCGGGGTCGGAGAAGAGTTCCGCCTTCGCAGTCTTGCACGAGAGTAGTTCCTTCACGTTGGTATTTAGAAAATTATTTGACGACAAAACGGCTGCTTCCAATCCTTGCCAGGAGGGGAGGGGTGCAATTCGTACTGCTTTGGTCTCAAAGGGGATGCAAACCCGGAAGCGGCTGCCTTCAGCGAGCTCGCTTGTCACTTCGATGTCGCCGCCCATTAGCTGGGCTAATTTTTTGGAGATGGTCAGCCCCAGGCCGGTTCCACCGTAACGGCGTGTGGTGGAATTATCCCCCTGCACAAAGGGGGTAAATAGATTTTCGAGCACGTAGGGGGACATGCCGATGCCGGTGTCCGTGACGTCTAAAGTTACTAGCACGTGCTCGCCAATGGAGTATTCGGCTTCCACTCGAATGGCGACTTCGCCGACCTCGGTGAATTTAACGGCGTTGCTTACGAGATTAGACAGGATTTGTTGGAAACGGGTGCAGTCGCCGATGACTAGTTTGGGAGCCGAGGGGTAGACCACGGCCGATAGATATATACCTTTATCGTTTGCCGCTTCCGCAAATAGGCTCATGACCGTTTCGACGGTTTCCCGAATATCAAACGATTGCTTTTCGATTACCACTTTTCCAGCGTCCACCTTCGACAAATCCAAGATGTCGTTGAGTAAACTGAGGAGCACTTCGCTAGAACGGCGCAAAGTATCGACGTAGTCTCGTGCTTCTTCGTCCAGTTCGGACTGCAAGAGCAGCGAGGTCATGCCGATAATGCCGTTCATGGGCGTTCGGATTTCATGGCTCATATTCGCCAAGAACATCGATCGTGCGTCGATGGCTTCCCGAAGTTTCTTTTCCAGCATTTTTCGCGCATGGATATCTTGAATGGAACCTACCATGCGGTAGGGTTTTCCATTCTGATCGAGTGCGAGGCTACCGCTGCTGAGAAACCAGCGGTATTCCCCCGTTTTGGTGCGCAAACGGTACTCCCGGTTCTGGGTGATACCGTATTTCAAAAGACGATTGTGGGCGATTTGCGATTCGTGTCGGTCGTCGGGGTGGATCAACTGAGTGTAGGAATCCACCGTCGAGGGAATTTCACCGTCGTGGTAGCCGAGTAGCTTGAAGAAACGCGGGCTCCAGTAGACATTTTGTTGGTGGACATCTTTCCAGTCCCAGATGCCCACGCTGGCTCCTTCGGCCATCAGTTCAAAACGTTGGTTGGCCTCTTCTACTTCGGCCACGTGCTGCCGCGCTTTGTCTTCAAGGCGCTTTTGCTCGGAGATATCTCGGGTGATTTTAGCGTAGCCAACCAATTGGCATTGGGAATCGTAGACCGCGGAGATGAGCACCTCCGCCCAGAACTGACTGCCGTCTTTGCGAACGCGCAAGCCGGTTTCCCGATACCTGCCTTGCCGGCGAGCGATCTCCAATTCCTGATCAGGGTGCCCCGCGGCAATAGCGTCGGGCGGGTAGAAAATGGAAAAGTGTTTACCGATAATCTCGGATTCGTCGTACCCTTTGATGTGGTGGGCGCCCGTGTTCCAACTACTCACTCGACCTTCGTTATCCAAATTGAGGATGGCGTAGTCCTTTACCCCGTCCGCAAAAAGCCGGAAACGCTGTTCGCTTCGCTGCAGAACGGCTGCTTGAATACGATAGACCTGAAGGTAGTAGGCAAAAAAACCAAGGAGCAGCGAGATGCCAAGCCCCGCTAGCAAAAGCAGCGTGGGCCCACTGATTCCCCAGGGTAGCGGCTCCGGTTCCAAAGGGGCGGCGAGTGAGAAGGTCCAGGTTTTGTCTAGGAGTTGGGCGTGGGCGGTTGCTTTGATTTGCGTCTCGGTTTTGGTCTTGAGAGCGTAGACTTGCTCACCGTCTTGGCTGACGGTTACATTGAGATCATATTGAGGCACGCCCTGCAGAAAGGCCGCAATCAGCGCCTCTCCTCGGATCGCCATTCCCAATAGGCCCAAAGTTCGCCCGTTGCGGATAACCGGAAAGTAAACGAGGAAACCTCGTCCACCAGCCACCAGATCGAGCATTGCCGAAGCGGCGGGCTGTTTCTCGCTTTTAGCCCGTCGCATGGCAGCCTTGCGCGTGGGTTCGTCGGAAAGTCCCAGTCGACGGTATTCGTCGTCATGGTGAGGCGGGAACATCCAATTCATTTCAAGGTCGGGCTTGATCCAAGCCATTCCCGCGACCGCGGGGTAGTCTCGCAGGTATAGCCGGACATCGGCATCCCAAACTTCCTTGTTGGGGTAGATATCTTGCCCAAGTCGTTGGGCCATGCGATCGGCAGCACCCAAACAAATTTTGAAATATGAATCGAAAACAGCGGAAAGGCGTTCGGCGTTGTGTTCAACAGAGAGTGTGGCGGCGTGGTGTTTTTGGGCGCGCCAGTTTGCACAGAAACCGATGGCTAGCAAAAGCGGCAATAGGGCGAAGGCCGCTGCTGTGAAGAAGGCGCGTGGTGAGATCCGATTGTGGATGCGGTGCATTGATTCCCCGGAAAACCAGATAGCTCTCTATCGGTTTTTTTCCAGGAATATCAAGCGGCTTTAGCTTGCAGTGCAGCGTGAACGGATTTGAGTTTTTCACCCAGGATGGCTGTGGTGAACGGCTTAGTGACGTAACCGCTGACGCGGGCTTGGATGGCCTCGATAACCTGGGCCTTTTCAGATTCCGCCGTGAGCAGGACAAACGGAATGTCTTTGTAGGCACTCATTTGGCGCACGGTCTTTAGCAGTTCGAGGCCCGAGACTTTCGGCATGTTCCAGTCGGATACAATGAGCTGGAATTGCTCCGCGTCGGTGAGGTTGGTGAAACCCAGCTCAGTGAGTGCCTTGGCGACGAGCTTTCGCATCGTCATCATGTCATCCACTATCAATATTTTCGTTTGCGGGGCGAACATAAAATTCTCCTTATACTGAGTCCGAAACAGTCACTTCTTGGGTCGTGATTTCCACCGTGATGGTCCCCAAATCGGTTTCCAGCGGTAGAGCAATCGTTTGGCTGCGAGTAAGGTACGAAATTTTCATTTTATCGCCAAAAATGACCTGCGGAATAGAACGCACTGCAGCGATTCCTTTTTCCGCGAGAGGCTTTTTGGCCTGGTTGAATACGATGTTAATCAGTTCCTTAGCGGCGTCTTCCAGCTCCGGGTTGAGCTCTTTGTATTCTTGCCCGAACATTTTACTCATCACGGCAAGAAAAATAGGCCGAGTGAAGCACAGAGTGACGCACGAGATAGTATCGACCGAGGCGAGAGATGCCGAAATCAGGATGTCGATATCATCCACTTCAGCCGTTTTGAAGTAGGGCTTCCCCATCCGGCCTGACACGGAGCATTGGACCTGTAGCGTGTTCAGAACCGCTTCCACAAACGGGTAGCAAAGGCGCACATTGATTTTGTAGTGGTCTGCTAGCGATGTGGCCGGCAAGTTCATTGGGGGTTCCTCTATCCTTTCCTACTCTAAAAGAGCGGTATTGAGGCTGAATTTGGGTGCTATTTGGATTTCCAAATGGCGCCACGTGCCTGAAGGTTTGGATTATTTGTGCCGATAGGGCTGCATATGAAGCGACTTCTCCTTGTGGAAGACATGCCCGAATTTCAAAAATTGGTTAAGCGTACGCTGGACCACTGCGCAGTCACCGTCGCAGGCACCGTGAAAGAAGCTCTGGGGCAAATCGGTAAGAACGATTTTGATCTGATCTTACTCGATATAAGTTTACCACAAGACAGCGGCTACACGCTTCTGTCGGAACTGCGCGGAGCCAAGATGCTCGATCGCATTCCGGTTATATGTCTGACGTCCAAATCCGAAATTGCGGATAAATTGACCGCCTTTTCACTGGGCGCGCAGGACTATTTAGTGAAGCCATTTGATCCCCTCGAACTTCGCGCGCGGGTGGACACAAAAATGCGGCTCAATACCAACCTGACTCCCGCTTGCATTCGAGCAGGAGGATTGGAGATTGATTTCGCGACTCACCGAGTTTTCGACTTAGACCAAAAGCGACAAGAGGTGAAGCTAACGCGCACCGAGTTTAAATTGCTTTGTGCGTTGGCGAACGCCCACGAGCGAGTCCTTAGTCGCGATCAGTTACTGGTGGCTGTTTGGGGTGAGGACGCTCGCGTAAATGATCGCGCTGTAGATGTCCACTTGTGTGGTTTGCGGAAAAAACTCGCGTACAAGGGGCCTTTCATTCAGTCCGTACCGGGCGTAGGGTACCGATTCAGCGCGCAAGACCAGTTGCGCGGCGAAATCGAAACCCACCCAGATGAGGGGACCGTTCTTCTCCCCCGCTTTGATCGTCATCTTGCCGATGCCCAAGCGGCGCTCCATAAATACCGGCACCGCTAGTCGCCCTGTTTAGAGTTCCAAACAACTTCACAACCGCCACTCAATAATCGCCTCCGATAATGTATCAGGTTCGGAAACTATTCCGACTTGGATCCGTTGGAGGCTGCATGCCCGCTCCCGCCGTAAATCAGAACCAGACTCCCGACGTTGATGCGCAATTCATCTTCGCATTTCTGTCGGCAACTCTGCACACGCTTAAAGTTCAATGCAACTACCCCGTCGTCGCCGAGAAGGCTCGGTTGCTTCAACCGACGGACAATTTGCCGGTTACCATCTGCGGCATCATCGGTTTGGTCAGTAACGTGTTCCGCGGGACCGTTACGCTTTGTCTGACCGATGAAGTGTTCCTCGGCATGATGAGCGGCATGTTCAACGAGAAGATGGACGTCATCACCAAAGAGCTTTCCGATGGCACCGGCGAAATTCTCAATATCATTTTCGGTACGGCCAAAACCACTCTGACAAACGAAGGTTTGTCGGTGGAGAAAGCCATCCCTACCGTCGTGCGCGGCGTCGATATCAAGGTGAATTCGCTCACGGGCGGTAACCCAACAATTGTGGTGCCGTTCACCGGTGCCAATGGATCTTTTCAATTACTTATTTCTTTGGATCAAAAAGGAAAATAGTTCGCGCGTCTAAAAATTTGCCGCGGACCGTTTGCAGGGGTTGATATGAATTATCGTCTTAACAGTCGTACGTTGAAATTCAAACTTCTGGCTCTCACGCTAGGCACCACGCTTTCACTGGGCGGAGCCTCTTGGGGAATTCTGCGCCACATCCTAAAAACGCAGCAGGTGGCGCAGCTTCATTCCTTCGAAGCTTATGCTCGGACGCTGAGTGATAGCGTCTCGGCCCAATTCTACGAGCGATACGGCGATGTGCAGGCCTTTGCACTCAACCCTTCGATTCAATCACCCAATCAACGCACCATCGTCGATACGTTGAACGCCTACGTGGTGCTCTACGGAATTTACGACGTGATCATGGTCGTAGACGCGCAAGGGCGCCTGGTTGCAGTGAACGACCGCAATATTGCAAACACGGAAATCGCCTCCAAGCCGCTCTATGAAAAGAACTACTCTTCGGCGCCTTGGTTCAAAGCCGTCATGCAGGGTAAGACAACCGACGACAAAGATAAAAACTTCGGTGGCACCCTTGCCGAAGACGTCCAGATTGACCCCTACATTTCGGCGGTCTACGGCGGCAATAAGCTTGGCACCAGCTTCAGCAGTGCGGTTAAAGATGCCAAAGGCAATACCATTGGCGTGATAACCAACCGGGCCGGATCGCGTTGGTTCGAGGTCGCATTCAAAGAGCTTTTCGCTGGTCTTGCCAAGAGCGGCTTCCCTCATTCTGAGCTCACCATGTTGAGCAAAGAAGGGGTGGTGCTCTTCGAGTACTCCAGTGCCAATCCCACCAAATTGGATGATTCCAAATACGATTGGGAGACTCTGCTCAAATTGAACCTTTCTCAATCGGGTGATCTAGCCGCCAAAGATCTCGCCGCTGGAAAATCCGGCTCTGCTCTGATGGTCAACACCCGGAGTAAGGTCGAGCAAGTGGCGGGTTACAGCCCGATCACCGGCTCCAAATTTGTAGACTCCATCGGTTGGGGTGTCCTGGTGCGGGTTGCCCGCAGCGAAGCGATGGCTGCTCTGGATGCCGCCAGTAATCTCTTCTACATCGTGCTCGCGGTTATGTTGGGCTTGGGAAGCTTGTTTAGCTTTCTTTTCTCCAGCTCACTGTCGCGCAAACTGATAGCGCTCGCCAATACGCTGTCGTTCGGATCCACCGAAGTTTCGTCGGCTGCTAGCAGCATATCGGGTTCCTCTAAGGAACTTTCCGATGCGTCCGTCGAACAGGCTTCCGCCATTCAAGAAACTGCGGCGTCGATCGACCAAGTAAGTTCGATGGTCAAAAAGAGCGCGGACAACGCATCTCAATCGCAGAAGGTCTCCCAACAAAGCCGCGAAGCAGCGGAGCGGGGACAAGAAGCGGTTCAGGAAGTGATTCGCTCGATCGCCGAGATTAGCGCCAGCAACAACGCGATCATGTCCCAAGTCGAAGACGGTAACCAAAAAATTACCGAAATCGCCCGGGTAATTTCTGAAATTGGGACCAAAACGAAGGTCATTAACGACATCGTTTTCCAAACCAAACTGCTTTCGTTCAACGCGTCCGTAGAAGCGGCTCGCGCTGGCGAGCACGGTAAGGGATTCGCGGTGGTCGCGGAAGAAGTCGGCAACTTAGCTCAAATGAGCGGAAACGCCGCCAAAGAAATCTCCGCAATGCTGGAGTCGAGCATCCAAAAAGTCGAAGGCATCGTGCGCGAAACCAAGGCTAAGGTGGAAAACTTGTCCATCGAAAGCCGGGTCAAGCTCGAGAGCGGTACCCGCGTAGCCCAGAAATGCGGCGAAGCATTGACCGGCATTCTCACTACCGTCCACGAAGTGGATGGAATGGTGGGAGAGATCACCATCGCCGCGCAGGAACAATCCCAAGGCGTATCGGAGATCAATAAGGCTATCAACCAGCTCGACCAGGTAACGCAGCAAAATACTGCGGTAGCCCAACGAGCGGCAAGCTCCGCTGAGCAACTCAGTGGTCAAGCCACACAATTGCGAAGCGTAGTCCGCGACTTGTTCGTCCTGGTAACAGGCCAAGACGAAGAAAACCGAGCGGTCCCCGCGCCGGCGTCCCATTCCAACGGTTCCAGCGAAAGCGGTTCCGAGGGCGGCAAGGGGGGCAAAATTCTGAGCTTCGGCAAGAAAAAGCCAGCACCGGTTGAGGCCGAGACAGAAGCGGAAGTTCCGCAAGCTGCCAGTCAGGGCTCCCCGGGGCGATTCTTTGCTGCCAGCAGCAACAGTCGCACCGTACCAGCCAAAGATGATCCGCGTTTTGAAGATGTTTGATTGCAATAACTGAGGAACGTTTATGCGCTTACTACCTTTTGTGATCTTAGCTAGCTTTTCTTTGTCCAACGCGGCGTACCCGCAGGGGCAAGTTTGTGCCGATGTAAAAATCGAGGGCGACGACTGCAGTTCACTGCGCGTTGTTTTTGATTTAGCCCGATGCGAAGAGCAGGTCTCGTCCCGCGTCGCTAAGGCAGTTTGCAAAGGCGATAGCGCAACGGCATCCGTTAACGGGGAGCTTGGTCGTTACAGCGTTTCTCTTGCCCGCCAGAGCGGATGGGGAAAGAGTGAGTGGACCATTGGGAACGTGAGTTTCAACCCCAAAATCACGCATGAAAAAAAGGTGGCGAAGAAAAAAGCCGAACCCCGGAAGGTAGCTTCGGAAGCCGCCGTTGCACCCGCTGCAGCAGAAGCACTTCCCGTTCCTCCGGCCGCGCCAGCTGCCACACCGGCTGCCGCCGCTACGGACGCCTGGACTGCACTGGGTATTTCGTTCGGTGCCACATTCGACGGCTACTACTCGTACAATTTTAACAACCCGGCTTCGACCGTGGTCCCTACTGTTACGAGTAGCAGCGCGAACTTCGCACCAGTAAATGCGGTGCCGGCTCCCAATACCCAAATGCGTTACTACGACGCGTACGCCAATCAGTTCTCCCTCAATCTCGCCGAACTATCGATACGCAAGACCAAAGGCGAAGTAGGCTTTGTGCTTGATTTGGATTTCGGTTTGATGGCGGATTTAAATAGCACGGATGAAGTGGGCAAACACATTGGCCAAGCTTATGTGACCTACTCTCCCGCTTGGATGCCCGGGCTAACTTTGGATTTCGGAAAAATGCCTACCCACTTGGGCTACGAGTTAATCAAGAGCAAAGACAACTGGCAGTATTCGCGTTCTACCACATTCGGGTTTGGTAGTCCGTTCTGGAACAACGGTTTGCATATCGGCTATGCCCTCCGTCCGGAGCTGGTCATCAGCGGGTATATCAACAACACCAGCGTGAACAACGGATTCTATTCGTTGGCGCCGAAGAAATCCTTGGGCCTGCAGGTTAAGTGGGTGCCCAGTGCGAATTTCTCGCTCATCTACAATGCTGTTTCTGGCGGGCGCGATTCGCTTACCACAGACAACGATATTACTATTCACGAGGCGAATCTGGTCTACACTGCCAACCCCAATCTAGCCTTCGCGCTAGAGACGCTGGCCGGTCGAGATGGTAACCCTCCTGGGTATGGTCCCAGTGAGTGGTTCGGTGCAACATTGCACGCCAAATATAAGGCGAGCCAGTGGTACTCGATCAGCCCTCGGCTGGAGTGGTTCAACGATACCACCGGCTACCGTACCGCTGTGGCAGGCGGTCACGCTTTGCTAGGCGCTACTCTGACCAACTCTTTCTATATCAGTCCGGAATTGGAAACCCGGTTGGAATTGCGAGTCGATCAATCCAATCGGCCTGTATTTACCCGGGGTGACGGTTCGACCACGCCGACGCAGGGAACTGTTACTTTCGCAATCCTTTATTCCTTCGGTTCTTAAACGAACCGCAAGAGAGGTAGCTGACATGGGTGATTTTGAAAAAGAATTGCAAGCGGGGTTTCTGGTTGAAGCAGCGCAGCTGCTCAACGAGGCCGAGCAATGCTTTTTGGCCTTGGAAGCCGATCCGAAAGATAAACCGACTATCGAAAAAATCTTTCGGATTGCCCACAATATCAAGGGTAGTTCGAAGGCCGTGGGACTAGATGCGCTGGGTGCTTTTACCCACGAATTCGAGTCCTATCTCATTAAATGCAAGAACGGCGAAATCCCGATCACACCCGTTACCGTTTCGCTCTTGCTCAAATGCAACGACCACATCAAAGCATTCATTGATCTACTTGGGCAGAACCCCGAAGCGATTTTGGACGGTTCGGCCCTTGTAGCGGAACTTGCCGGAGGCGCCGCGCCTGCTGCCGAAGCGCAACCCGCCCCAGAAGCGGAAGCGTTTACTATTTCGCCCGCTGAAGTCGAGCTATTGCAGGCCCATCCCGAGACGACAGCCGCCGATGATTTTTCGGCTCCCAATGCGAGCGCTCCGATGGCAGCCGCGCCGATTCAATCGGCGCCCGAAATGGCAGCTCCCGCTTTTGTGCCTCCCGCGCCCGCAGCGCCCCCGGAGCCGCCGCCGGCCAACGGAAACGCTAGCGCGGCAGCCGATGAAAGTATTCGCGTCAGTGTGGCGCGTTTGGAAAAGCTGCTGAACTACGTTGGTGAGTTGGTCATTTTGCAGACCGTTTTGCGCGAACAGGCCTACACCTCCAATCCCGCAGTACTGCGCCGCACTATCCACCAAATTGGTAAGGTCACCAAAGAGATTCAAGATCTCTCCATGAGTTTGCGCATGGTGCCGCTGAAGCAAACCATGTTGAAGATGCAGCGTATTGTCCGCGATACCTCTGGGATTCTGGGCAAGAAGGTTCGCTTAGTTTTGCAGGGCGAGGAAACCGAAGTAGATAAAACGGTTTTGGAGGCGCTTAGCGATCCGCTTGTGCACATTATTCGCAATGCCGTGGATCACGGCATCGAATCGCCCGAAGACCGCGTGGCCCGCGGTAAGCCTGAGCAAGGGGAGGTCAAACTCCAAGCCTACCATCAGGCGGGCGGTCTTGTGATTGAAATCCGGGACGACGGTGGCGGTATTCCCGCTGATCGTCTACGACAAAAAGCCGTCGAAAAAGGCATTCTGCGTCCGGGCCAAGTCATTTCGGACAAAGAAGCGATTGCACTAATCTTTCACCCCGGCTTTTCGACCAAAGCCCAAGTCACTGAAGTCTCCGGTCGCGGAGTGGGGATGGATGTTGTGAAGACCAACATCGAGCGCATGCAAGGCGAGGTCGTGGTCGACACTGTGGAAGGCAAAGGATCGGTCTTTACCATCACGTTGCCTCTAACTCTTGCGATTATCGACGGAATGGTCGTGCGATGCGGAGACGATCGATTTGTGATTCCATTGTCGCAGGTCCATGAATCCACCAAACCGCGGGCGCAAGACATTCAGTTTGCCACCGGGGTAGGGGAAGTTCTGCTACTGCGCGGAGAAAACTTGCCCGTAGTTCGATTGGCCAGTTCCCTCGGCCGTAAGGCCAAGGCAATTGCAGCCGATTGCGAACAGATTGCGATTATCGTACGGACGGCCGCGCAACCATTTGCGGCCCTGGTAGACGATATCGTCGGCCAGCATCAAGTCGTTATTAAGAAACTAGGTTCGGAACTTCAGAATATCCGCGGCTATAGCGGCAGCGCGATACTTGGCGACGGTAAGCCGGCGCTGATTCTGGAAATGAACGAGTTAGCAAGGAAATAGGTGACCTATGACCGCACTAAAACAAACCGCCATTGCTCCTGAATCTGTTGCGAACGAAACCGCGGGCGAACGCTATCTCTGCTTCACATTGGGCAAGGAAGAGTTCGCGGTGCCGTTGCTTTCCGTGCGCGAAGTCATAGCGTTGCCGGAAATCACGCCAGTGCCTCAAACGCCGCCCCATTTCCTGGGCATCATGAACTTGCGCGGCCAAGTGATTTCGGTAATGGACATGCGCGCCAAGTTATCCATTAAGCCTGGCGTAGCCGCCGAAACATCTGTGGTCATCTGCGATATTAAGCCCAATCCGGTGGGTGTGGTGGTGGACTCGATCAATTCGGTGGTGAAACCGACACTGGACGAAATTTCGGATAAGCCGGAAGTGCAAAGCTCGCGCAACACCGAATACATCCACGGCGTGTTTCGTCAAAAGGACCATTTAGTCCTGATTCTGGATATCGCCAAAACCTTAAACCTGGGCGACCAACGGGCGATCGCACAAGGTGTGGCCCAAGCGGCCGTGAAAGCATAGAACAATGAGCGATACGCCAAAATCGGTCCCGACCTCGGACGTTCAGCTTTCGCCCTCCGAAAAGGCTGCGGTGGTTGAAATCTGCCGAATTGCGCAACGGCTCACGGGCGTGCAGTTGTCCGAGCGCAACCACTCCATGGTCATTTCCCGTCTGCAAAAGCGGGTGGTGGATCTGGGGCTCAGTGGGTTTGCGGGGTACCTAAGCTACTTCCACGCGCACACAGATACCGAAACAGCGAAGATCATCAGCTCTCTCACCACGCACCACACTTATTTCTTTCGCGAGTTCATCCATTTTGAAAAACTGGTGAACGATTGCCTGCCGGTGCTTATTCCACTGGTGCAAAAACGCAAAGACAAGACCTTGCGAGTTTGGGCCGCCGCCTGCAGCCGGGGACAAGAAGTTTATAGTCTAGCGATGTTTTTGGATTTCCATCTGCGGCGCTTAAACAGCGGTATCCGCTTTGAGATCCTGGGAACCGATATCGACTCAGAGAGCGTTGAAATCGCCAAAAATGCCGTTTACCTGCGCGAAGAATTGAAAGAAGTGCCGCTCAATTTGCTAGGCGACCATTGGGTACGCGGCACGGGCAGCATTTCCAATTACGTCAAAGCAAAGCCGAGCCTCACTCAGTCCGCTCGTTTTGGCGTCCTCAACCTCTGTGAAATGAAAGACAGCTTGTCGGGCGAGCAGGCGTATGACTTGATATTTTGCCGCAACGTTTTCATTTATTTCAGCAGGGAACAGATCACCCAAGTCGCGAAGCAACTGCTCAGCCGTTTGACCCCGCAGGGGTATCTTTTCCTCGGCATTTCCGAGTCGTTGAACGGACTCGGTCTGGTGATGGATGGCGCGGGACCTTCGATGTACCGACCTCGCCAGCCGGCTCCGGTAGCGGCGGCCAAGCCCGTACGGGCTGCCACACCCGCTCCGGTGCCCCAACGTACCGGGCCTATTCGGGTGCTTTGCGTGGATGACTCCCCGAGTATTCTGACTCTGCTCGGAAAAATATTTACCGCCGAGCCGGGATTCGAAGTGGTGGGCACGGCCAAAAACGGTTTGGAAGCTCGCACTCAGGTGGAGAAACTCAAGCCCGACGCCATGACGCTCGATATCCATATGCCCGAGCAGACCGGGGTCGAATATTTGGAAAAAAATATGCGACCCGGTCACCCGCCGGTGATCATGGTGACGTCGGTATCGCGTGAGGACGCGGAACTAGCCGGGCGAGTGCTCTCGCTGGGCGCGAGCGATTACGTCGAAAAACCGTCGCTTTCGAATTTAGGCGAGCGAGGCGAAGAAATCCGCAATAAAGTGCGTAGCGCGCTGATGTCGGCGCGTACTCCCACGGGTTCCTTGGCGTTGGATAAATCCTTTCAATCTCAGCCCGTGACCTTTGCGCCCGAAGGCAAAGCTCGGGTGATTGTTTTCAGTTTGGCTCACCGCGATCAGGTCCGCTCACTATTGGCGAGCCTGCCCGCGGTGCAGCCACCCACCTTGCTGGTCATGGAAGGCGGGAAGGATGCGCTGCCGGGTATCGCGCAGAACCTGCAGAAAGAGTGGGGCCGCTCCGTCCAACTTATGGAGAGTGCCAGCACCTGTAAGCCGGGAGATTTTTTGCTCGCGGATTCTAAAGACGTGGAAAAATTCCGTCGCCTGGCGGCTGGGGCCCTGGTTTCCGTTTTAGTGTTTGGCGACCCTTCCCAAAAATTGGCGGCCGATCTTTTGCAATTCCCGAATGCCCACTTGGTTTTGCAGGATTTAGGCAGCGGTAGGGGCGCGACTCATCTGAAGGATGTAGCAGACGATATTGTGCTCCCTACCAGTTTTGGTTATTTGTCGCAGGCCTTCCTGGGCGGGTCAGCCGTGCGTAGAAAGGCGGGCTAGCCATGTTGCCTGTTTGGATGACCGCGGACGACCGCGAATCTTTCAGTGTGCAATTGCGAACGGCCGAAGTGTTTTTGGTCGTGCAAGGCGCAGCCGGCTCCAAGGGAGTCGTTCTGGGGCGCCACGAGTTGGCCTCGTTGCAATCGGATTCTAGCTCTCACCAGGATTGGTTGGGAAAGCAGCGACCGGCTAGTTTCCGTTTGCTGGGCGATGCTGCCCTTTTTGCGACAGCGGAAAAGTTTTTGCTGGCCGCGGGTTGCGTCGCCGGGAAGAATGTCCCCTTCACGAGCCCGAAAACAGACTTACACTTTATTCCCGCCGAAAACCGGATCCGGGTGCAGAAGTCCGCTCCGACGGTGAGTGAGCAATCGCGCAAGACCCGCGTTTTGGTGGTCGACGACTCCGAAACGATTCGCAAACTTCTTTCGCAGGTTTTCTCCGCGGATCCGTTGATCGAATGCGTAGGAACCGTTGCCAACCCGCTCAATGCCATGGCGGCGATCGAGAAGCTGCAGCCTGACGTAATCACTCTCGACATCCACATGCCTCAGATGGACGGGGTGACGCTGCTTAAGAAGATTCTGGCCGATAAACTATTGCCGGTGGTTATGATTAGCGCTCTTTCTCGCGAAGAGGGTGGCGCCGTCTTGGATGCCTTGGAAGCTGGGGCGGTGGATTATATCCAAAAGCCCTCGATGAAAGAGTTGGCGGTGTCTGGACCTGCGATTTGCGAAAAGATCCGCAACGCCCGTCAGGCCCGCGTAGCGCTTCCGCGCAGGGCTTTGGTGCGCGCGCCCTTGTCTGCCGAATCAGGCGAAATGGACCCCGGGTACTTGTTGCTTTTGGGTTCCTCGACGGGCGGTACGGAGGCATTGAAACATGTGCTGACGGGACTGCCTGAGGCTATTCCGCCCATTCTTATCGTGCAGCACATCCCGCCAGTATTTTCAAAGGCGTTTGCCGAGCGCATGAACCAGCTTTGCCCGTTCGAAGTGAAGGAAGGCAAAGATGGGGATGAGGTTCGCCCCGGTCGCGTAATTATCGCCCCGGGTGGTCTGCAGATGAAAGTGGTCCAGGCTCCGACCGGACTCAAAATTTTGGTAGAGGATACTGAGCCGGTGAATCGGCACAAACCCAGCGTGGACGTCCTTTTCAATAGCGCCGTCGCACTGAATCGCAAGCAATTAGTTGCTGGAATTTTAACCGGCATGGGAGCCGACGGTGCCCGGGGTCTTTTGGCTCTTCGGGGCAAAGGCGCTCGTACGTTTGCACAAGACGAGGCAACCAGCGTGGTTTACGGAATGCCCCGCGAAGCGGCTCGCATGGGCGCTGCTGAGAAGATCGTTCCGCTCGAAGAAGTGGCCGCACTTCTGCAGTCGCTTTCGTTGGTGCGCAAACGCGCCGCCTAATTCAATCCTCGACCCGGGACCAAGAGGCCATCCACTTTTGGGGATTCGCGAACCGTCCAATTTCTTCAGCGCAACTAATTTGCCCAACATTCAACGCGCCGCTAGTTAGATCGATTGCTAGCGCGTTTCGCGGGCGTTTGTCGGTAGCGGTCTCGTAAAACACGATGGTGTCGGGATCTAAAAAGATATCCGAGGAGCAAGCCAGGGAATGGTTTTGTTCAAACCGATCCAAACAATCCCGCAACAGAACGGATCGTTGTTCGGGGGTAAGATCCGGCACGCGTTGGACGGCCTGTGCAATCCGCAACCAAGCAGCGGATAGGCAATGGCTGGGAGCGTCCCCCAAGTAGCTTAGAATAGTCTCTGGCGGGAGATTGCTATGATTTGGGTGGTGGAGCGGGCTATTGGGGCCCCAAGGAACTACAGGCGGGTATTGCGACCAGTCCACAAGTCCAGCCAAACACAAAGGGCTGAAAAAACAGATCACTGCCACTAAAGGCTTAAAAAACATTGCTTGATGCACTCGGTTTAAGGGCTGTAGGGCGCCTATCTAATTCGGTATTCTAGGACCTGGTAGCGCCCTCTGAAATAGGGAATGGAAAAGTCCAAAACCTCTCGCCCGCCAGGCCTATTGAAGACAACGTGCTCGCGTTCAGGGTCATTCACATAAACAAAACCAAGATTTTCAAGATAAGCCGAGCGTATGCTCGATTGCGAAAATGCTCTGACAGTTTCTAGGCCTTTCAGCGCGGGGTTTTTCAAAACTACGTTTTTAATGAACGCCCGAAAAATCAGAATTTGATTGGAACTAATTTCGTCTCCCGCAGCGGGCCCGATATAGATATCGTCCAAATAGACAGTGGGAGCTTGTCTGTCGCTGCTAAATGCCACCGAAAGCACAGCGAGCGGAGTTCCTCCTCTCGTGAGACCCAGATAGTGACTGAAGTTCAAACCGTTCGCCGAGCCAGTTTCGCGCTTGGTCCTCTTGCTTTCGAGCAGGTAATTAAAATAGCGTGATGTAATATGTCCACTAAGCCGGCGGTAGCGCAGAATCTTGGGTTCGCTGAGGGCTTTGGGGCAGGGGGCATGTGGTTCCGTTAGAAAACCACTGAGATCACTTTCCTGCGCCCCAAAAATACGCTCCACAAGCGTCGCCCGCGCGATTGGAGCCCAGCAAACAAGTGCAACCCAGAGAACTCGCCACCCAAAACCCAACGCCACCAGATGTCCCCCCGTCAGCCGTCAGTCACCAGTAGCGCTTGGTTGACGCCATACGTCAAATCAATATTTAAACGAAAGGTATTGGACGAAGGACTTGCCCGAAGCGTCTTTGAGTTTCGCGGGCGAAGCCCAATCCCAACTCTCGGGCGAAGCCCAATTCCAACTCTCGGGCGAAGCCCAAAAGCCCCAGCGCAAGGCCCGGCAGTTTTTCAAGATTTTCGTCTGGATCAAGGAGCGCGAGAAGGAGGAGCGGAGGCGTACTTCCTGTACGCAGAAGCGACGAGTTCGAAGCAGCGACGCGGAGCCAGGCGAAAAGCTTGAAAAAGAGCCGACGACTGGATTTGAACCAGCGACCTGCTCATTACGAATGAGCTGCACTACCGCTGTGCTACGTCGGCGCTGGGCAAAAACTAATGCAATTGACAGGGCTTGTCTAGGGCCTAGGCCGCTTTTGCAGAGGACAAGGTTGCTCCACGGAAATCCCCGTTCGGCCTAGTTCGGCCGCGTTTCAAAATGCGTGGGAGACACACGCGAGCTGCCGAGGGAGTCGGTGGCAGCGCCCCCTCGAATGGCGTCCACCATATACAGCGGCCGCCCCTTTACCTCTTCGTAGATGCGGGCGACATATTCCCCAATGAGGCCTAGGCAAAGCAGCTGGATGCCACTGGCAAACGCGATCGCGGTCATCATCGAAGCCCACCCTGGGATGGCGGCGGTGGTAAAGATTTTTACGCCAATGAACGTAAGGCCAGCAGCCAAGCTGGTAATTGCGCAAAGCAGGCCGAAAAACGAAACTAGGCGAATAGGTGCGTTGGAGAAGCTGAGCAAAGCGGTGACCGCCAACTGCATCAGTCCCCACGTACCGACCCGCGATTCGCCGTGCAAGCGGGCCTTGCGATCTACTTTTACCGCAGCGATAGGGCCCGAGCTATAGGCCACCAGGCCTGGGAGGTAACGATTGCGTTCGGGCAGAGACTTCAACCTCTCCACCACCGCGCGGTCCAACAAACTGAATGTGCCGAAGTTTAGGGTCGGCATACGCGGGGCCGCTTTGTGCAGCAGGTAGTAAAACGCTTGGAAAAGCGCTTTGCTTTTTTCCTGCCGCTCGCCGCGTTCGGCTACCACCGTCTTGGCACCTTTTTTCCAGGCGTCATACATTTGCAAAAGTGCATCGGGAGAATCTTGCATATCGGCGTCCATGATCGCCAAAGCGTCGCCGTGAAAATGGTCGATTCCACAAACTAACGCGGCCGCGTGGCCGAAATTATGGATCAAATCAATCGTGCGCACATCGTTGCGTTGTTTAGCCAACGCATGCAGAAATTGTGTTGATCCGTCGGTAGAGCCGTCATTGATGAACAGGTAATGAAATTCCGTCTCATGGCGCAGATGCGAAACCACGCGATCCAGTTCCCTCACCAGCGGTGCGAGGTTCGCAACTTCATTGTAGATGGGGAGCAGGATTTCAATTTTAGTTTTCATGGGTCTGGCTAGTTTAACCCGCAACCTCACCGCTCGGAAGGACTTCTGAGCGAACCACTCCGTCGGGAAAACGAGTCGAGATGAGGTCACCCTGCTTAAGTTCTGACGCAGCGCGAATCACTTCGCCCCCAGCTCGTGTTGTTAGCGAGTAACCTCGCCCCAAAACCCGCAACGGGGAAAGCGCATCCAGTCTTCCGGTGGCGGTGGCCAAGCGAGAGCGCAGCAGGCGATTGCGGCCATCCATGGCAGCCAAAAGGCGAAGTGAAACTTTGCGAAACTCTGCGCGCAACAATCCGAGCCGCTGTTGCGGGCTGATTAATCGACGAGAAAGATGGCCGACATGCAGTTTCCACTGATCGAGCTGTTTGCGAAAGACGGCGACCATTCGCCGTTCCAAAGTTTGCACCTGAAAAACGAGTTCTTCTTTTTTTGGTAAAACCAATTCGGCCGCAGCCGAAGGGGTAGGGGCCCGCACATCCGCCACGAAATCGGCGATAGTGAAGTCGACTTCGTGTCCGACGGCCGAAATGATAGGCAGCGAACAACGGGCCATCGCGCGAGCCACTGCTTCTTCGTTAAAGGGCCAGAGATCTTCCAGTGAACCTCCGCCGCGGCCGACGATTAAAACTTCCACTGCGCGGGCGGGTTGTTGCTCGTTCCATTTTTCGACCAGTTTGAGCGCGGCCACGATTTCGCCCGCGGCGCGATCCCCTTGCACGCTGGTGGGGAAAATCAGAATTTCTCGTTCGGCAAAGCGCCGATGCAAAACTTTCAAGATATCCCGGACTGCTGCGCCGGTGGGCGAGGTTACCACCCCGATACGCCGGGGGAGCAGAGGCAGCGTTTTTTTGCGGCTGGGTTCAAAGAGGCCTTCAGCGGAAAGTTTCGCTTTTAACTGCTCAAATGCTTTTTGTAGGGCTCCGGCACCAAAAGGTTCCACCGCATCGCCGACAAGTTGGTATTCGCCGCGTGGCTCGTAAACGGTTACCCGTCCGTGGATCAAAACCTCCATCCCGTCTTCCAGCGCGAACTTCAATCGCGACATGGTGGGGCGAAACAGGCAAACCTTGATTTGGGCTCCGGCGTCTTTGACGACGAGATAACAGTGCCCGGACGAAGGTTTTCTAAACCCGCTGATTTCGCCGCGCACCCAAACGTCGAAAAAAGTGTTCTCTAGATGCCCCCGCAAGCGGCGGGTGAGCTGGGAAACGGTGGGAACCTTGGCCCGCCAATCGCCGGCGGCGTCGGTGAGAAGCGAGGGTTCGCCGAGATCGGGAGGTCCTTGATGAAAATCCATGGCTTATCGACTATTCGGGCCTGACTCGCTTGGCAAGCGGGGGCCCGACGCCTTTCGTCATGACAAGCTCAGCAGGTGGGAGTAGCCCTGATGGAATTGTTCTTAAATGGGAGGGGTTATGATTCGGAATACTTTACTCGCTTTCTGTCTCTTTTTGATGCCCGTGGTGGGTTTTGCGGCGGATCCGGCGCAGGATCCGGCGATCTTTGACACCAAAGTTGCTTACACGGAATTGTCCGACTACTTGCAAAAAGGCACGCCCGACGTTGCCGAAGTGGTTACCAAGGCCGACAAAGTCAAAGCGGCCGCCGACAAAGTTTTGGCCGATGGCGCAGTCAGCGACGGCACGAAGCAACAAGCTTTGGCGTACACCCTGATGGCGTTCCTGCAAGGGATGCAACTCGACGTATCGGAGTTCTTGACCAAGTTTAAAAATGTCGCGGCCGACAGCAAAACCCGCTACCCGGGCAGCCAAGTGGCCGCCTTGGGCGATGCCGTTTTGATCCAATTGGATTTCCCGAAGCTCGATGCGGCTGCGTTCAAAACCAAGGTCGAGGAATTTGCCAAAACGTACCCCAAGTCCGACTTCGGTCCGCAATTGGTGCAGTCCTACGCCGAGCGTTTGCAAGATTCGGATGTCGCCACCGCTAAGAAAGTGGTCGATGACGGTCTGACGATTTTTCCGGGCAATACCGAACTCACCTCTTACCGCGAAAGTTTAAATATCGTCGGAAAAGTGGCCGAGCTCTCGGGCAAAACACTGGATGGCAAAGATTTCGACATCAAGAATTTTGCCGGCAAGGTTGTGGTAATCGACTTCTGGGCCACCTGGTGCGGTCCCTGCAAAGCGATGACGCCCAAGTTGCTCAAATTCTACGATGATATGAAAGCCAAGGGCGTGGAAATTGTGGGAGTAAGCCTCGACCAAGGCCAAGACGAAGTCGACACCTACATCTCCGATCACAAAATCGGTTGGACGCAGCTTTACTTTCCCAGTTCCCGTAAGCGCCAATCGATCGCCAAAGAGTACAGCGTGCGCGGTATTCCGTCGCTGTATGTCGTAGGTAAAGACGGCAAAATCGCCTCTTTCCCTACGCACAGTTTCGCGGCCATGGAAAAAGCCGTGAACAACGCATTGGCCAAATAGAACGGAAAATGACTCGATCACCCGGGGCGAGGGGCGCCCCGGGTGGTAGAATCTTTGAATGCCCAACACTCTATCCTTGTCTTGGTCGACTCGTCTGCTGCGATACTATTTCGGTCCTGAACACCCTTTGAAATTGCGCCTGTTTGACCTGCTGCATAGGCTATTGGGGCGTCCGAGTTTCACTGTGCCGTTTGGACGGGCTTTGCTACACTTGGACATCCACGATTTCATCCCATTTGCCATTATGCGCGACGGCGATTTTGAGCCGGAGGTGTGGAACGCGTTGGCGGAGCAAGCGGTAGAAAGAGAAGTGGTTTGGGATGTCGGCGCCAACATCGGGAGTGTGGGCTTGCGCGCCGCTCAGGATCGACGTGTGACTGAGGTGCATTGTTTCGAGCCTAATCCGGTCACTCTTAAACGCCTGGTTCGCAACGTGCACTCGAACCCGGATCTGAGAGTGGTTGTTCATGGTTTTGCTCTTGGTGATTGCGTCGAAACCGCTCCGTTGTTTGTGGGGTTGGAGAAAAACAGGGGGGTGGCGGGTTTCTTTCCCCATTGGACGCACGACTCTGTACAGGTGCAATGTTTTAGTGGGGACGATCTAGTCGAGCGCGGGTTGTGCCCGGCGCCCACTTTAATTAAGTTAGATGTGGAAGGATTTGAGCTCAAAGTACTTCAGGGGCTGCAAAGGACTTTGCGAAGCCAACCTCCCAAGGCGATTGTTTTCGAAAACCATTTGAATGAGGAGGGCAACCTTATTGACCAAGCCTCCGTCGATTTCCTGGAATCGCTCGGAATGACCGTTCTTTTGGTTAAATGTCCGGATGAGCGACGAACTGTGAGCTGTTTAGCCGTGAGGGGAAAATGATTCAAACTCTGTTGGTTCTTTGTTTGGTGGGAGCCGCCGCTTTTGCTGGCGACTTGGAAAATAAAGCGATCCAAAACGCTCTATCCCAAACCCAATCGCTGCTGACCGATCCAAGCCAGCGGGCCAAAGCTATAGCGGGGGATCCTTCTGCAAAGGCGGCCGACGCTAATCTGCAGAATTTAATGGGCTCTGGAGCGTTGACGGAGCAAAGCTATGCTCTGGCAGCCGAAATCATGGGCGGCCTCGTACAGGCCCATGGCGACGATACCGCGGGCATGCAAAAAGCGCTCGAGCAAGCGTCGCGCGACCCGGCCGCGTTTCTCCAGTCGCTCACGCCCGCACAGCGCGAGAAAATCCAAAAAATGGCGGCCCAAATTGAATCCGGTAAACCCCGCCAGTAAGGGGTTGGTGAATCGCGCGGGAACGATTAGTATTTAGGTCGTGCAAGAATCGGTTTGGCGCAAATGCAGCAGTTGCAAAAAAGATATGGCGTTCAATACGCCCTATTACGTTTGTTCCGTATCCACCTGCCAGTCCAAAATCACGAATTACGCTTTTTGCAGTGTGGCGTGTTGGGATGCGCATTTGCCTGTGGAGCGACACCGTTCAGGTAGTGCGGGCGCCATTGAGCGCAAGGCACCCACTTCCGCCGAGGCGGCCAATGCCGCTCGCAAGGTCGTTGTGGCCCGAACCCCGTCCAGCGGTGGTTCCTCCGTTTCTAGCGACGATGTATTGGTGGTCGTTACCAAAGTGCGCAAATACATCCACGACCGCGCAGATATGAACACCGCCGCCAGTGTCTACGACGCCTTGACCGAGAAAATCAAAAATCTCTGCGATAGTGCTATCGAACAAGCCCGCACCGAAGGCCGCAAAACGGTCATGGACCGGGACTTTAAATAGTCAGCCCCACGGTTTTAAAACCACCAGAAACACCACCCCAATCATGATCAAGGTGGGGACTTCGTTAAGCAGGCGAAAAGTGCGTGAGCTGTGTTTGCAAGTGCCGTCCTTTAGGTCGTCGATCTGCGTGCCGCCGAATAGTGTCATTCCCACCAAGCCCGCCACAAAAAGCAGCTTCCCATGGAGCCAGCCCTTAGCGAGTAGCGCCGGATCCAAGACCAGCAAGCCAAAACCAAAAACCAACGAGGCGACCATAGCCGGCACCGTGATGTAGCGGTATAGCCGCCATTGCATGGTGGACAGCCGGGTTCGGAAGAGCGGCTCGGTTTCCTCGACGTGGTAAACGAAAAGCCGGAACAGATACAAAATCCCCGCCATCCAGGAAATGATCGAAATCAGGTGCAGGCTTTTGACGATGAGATAAGCAGTGGAGGGCATGGCCGAAACCTCGTTTTAGGCGAGCGGCGGCAGTTCGGCCTCGTCGCCCTTTTGGCGCGGGCTGCGCGCTTGCAGCTTGCGCTTTAAGTATTCCACTTCATAGCGGCGGGAGGGTTGGGAGGCAATGGCCTCTTTCACCTTCTCGAACGCGTGGATTACGGTGGCGTGGTCGCGGTCGAAGGTTTTGCCGATTTCTTCTAGCGAGAGCAGGGTGCCGGTGCGGGCGAGGTACATGGCTACTTGGCGCGCCCAGGTGGTGGCGCCCTTGCGAGACTTGGAAACCAATTCGCTGCGCGGAACGCCTAAGTGATGCTCCACCAACGAAACGATTTCGCCCATGGTCAGTGCTTCGCGCGCTGGTTCGTGCCCAATGGATTCTTGGGCAATAAAATCAGCGTTGAGCGGGCGGCTTTCCAATTTGGACTGCAAGTGCACTCGCAAGAGCGTACCAATCAGTTCTCGGATATCCTTTTGGCCTTTGTCCGCGAGCGAGCGCAGAACAGGGCCTTCGATCGGGATGTGGTTGTGCGCGGCGAAGCAGCCGAGCACTTCCACTTTTTCTTCGTAAGTCATCGGCTTGATCTCGGCGGTGACGCCGTGAGTGAGCCGGGACTTCAAAGGATCCATGAACCCTTCGAGTCGTTGAGGCGCTACTGTCGTGCTAAAAGCAATGCGCCCGCCGCGAGCTACGATGTCGTTGAAGACATGCAACAGAACTTCCTGCGTTTTCATGCGTCCCGATAACCCGTGCACGTCGTCAAACAACAAGACGTCGGTGTCTTCCGTGTACAGGTTTTTGAAGTTCATCATGTCATTGGACTTCAAGTGCCGGACATACTCGTGCATGAACGAGTCCGCGTTGGTGTACCGGATGCGCAGTTCCGGGTTTTTCGCGTGCAGACGGTTGCCTACTTCCGACAGCAGGTGCGTCTTGCCCATTCCGATGCCACCGAGGAACACCAGCGGGTTGAACATCAACTCGCGTGCTTCGACAAACATGCCCACGCATTGGTAGGCAACGCTGTTGAAACCCAGCTCAAAGAGCGGGTGGTGAAACGGCGGCAGGTTGGGGGCCTTCGGAGCGGAGTCGTCGATCTCATTTTGCGTATTGGGTTCGACGATGCGCAGGTTCGGACGGAGGGAGACGGTCGGGGCAGGTAAAATGGATTTAGGCGGCTGCGCTTGGGCAGCCTGCAGGTTTTCTTCGCGTACCTTGATCTCAAACTCAAGTTGGAGGGCCGCGCCGCATTGATTCTGGATGGCGCGTTTGATCTGTTCCGCATAGTGGCTGCGGACCCAGTCTTCGTGAAAGCGCGAAGGCACACCGAGAACGACGCTGGTGTCGTTACTACGAATGTACTCCACCGGCGAGATCCAGTTGGTGAACTGGGTCTGCGGCAAAGACTCCCGAATGGAGTTTATCGCGGCGTTCCAATCAAGCTGCATTAATACCCAATACGCAAACCGATTTTATATAGGCAGAGTGCTTAGATCCGCAAAGCTGGCAGGATTTGGGGATTTGTCCGAACGCCTACTTCATTATCCACAGAGCTAAGTGTTTGATTGTGTTCGTAATGACTTTAGGTGTTGCGCCGAAAGGGGCCAGCAGAGCCACTCTAGCTAAAAAAAATTCTTTACCTTGTGATTACAAGTAGATGGATTGATTATCCACAGGGTGTGGATGAATCTGTTCTTCGTTTTATTGCGTTTTATCCACTTTTTTTGAAGTTTTCTAAATAAAAGCCGTGGCTGAAGAAGCCTTCAACGCAAGCGTGAACGGGCGTCGAGGAAAGCAAAGATCACTTCCGCCGCAATCCGACTACTTCGCTCCGAAACATCGAGCGCCGGCGCGACTTCGGCTATCTCCAAATACGCGACCCGCGGGTTGCTTCCTGCGGTTGCCGCGAAGCAGCAGAGTTCCCAAGCCGAAAATCCCAACACCGGTGCTGCACTCATTCCCTCGGCGTCGGGGCAGCAGTCGAGGTCGATTGTAACGCCGACGTGGCGGCATTTCTGTGTGAGTTTGGTTAGTGCTTGTTTAAAAAGCTGTGGGACGGGGCTGGATTTGGCGCGCAAGCTTTCCAGGGAGTGGATGGCTACTTTCTTTTCCACGCAATACTCCCAGGCCGCGCGGGTATTGCGGCTGGCTCTTGCCCCAAACTCCACAAAGTCGCTTCCAGCCAAATGTTTGCCGTCGATTAATACTCGGAAAGGGTTGCCGCTGTGCGCGTCGTCACCTTCCAGTTCCCGGGTATCCAAGTGGGGATCGATATTGATGAGGCCCCAGCGGGCCTTGGGTGCGCTCGCCTTAAAACCGCGGAAGGTGGGTGCTGCGAAATCATGGCCTCCGCCGAGGACAACGCCCGCGCAGCCGGAGGCGGCTACTTGGGCCGCGAGCTTTTCCGCATGCCCATGGGTTTCGGAAAGTTTGGGGCTCACTAGCGCATTGCCGTAATCGTAGAAGGCAAAGCGATCTTCCCAGCGGTGGTCGGCGGGGATGGTCATTTTGTAGAGTTGGCGGCGGATGCTGTCGGGTCCCAGAGCCGCTCCCGCTCGCCCGCGATTGCGTTTCACGCCTTGATCGTCCGGGTAGCCAATCAAAACGGCTTCCCGCTTTTTGCGGTCTAAAGGCGGCAGGGTTTCGACCGGCACCACCCATTCGCCCAGGCGGATATCCCCAGGGCGGCCACGAAAAAAAACGTCCGATGGAATCGAAGTACGCGACATCTTTTGTTTCTACTCCAGTTGAGCGATCCCCAGTATACTTTTTCGCTATGGGTGAGGAATTCGAAATAGATGAGTGGGAAAGTCGGCGGCACCGCCGCGCGTGGGTCTTGGGAGCGATTTGTTTGGCGATCCTCTTCGCGTACCTGCCGCTGGGAAAAATTCTGGGCAGCGCCCGTTATTTCGCTGGGCCGCGGCTCGCGTTGAGCGGGATTGCCACTACTTTGGGTTTTTACCTGCCGGTTTTTCTGGTCGGTGTTTGGGGGATTTTAGTTGCACCCCTTCTGCAGGCTAATTTTCTTTTGCCGGAGCAAAAACCCACTCGTCTGCTAGCCGCACTCGTGCTTTGGGGGTTGCCGCTGCTTTCGTTCGCGTATTGGTTAGGTGATTTTCGCGGTGCTTTACACGCGTACGACCTTTCGATTTTCATTTTCGGCGCGCTAACGATCCCTCTCACGCTTTATTGGCGGACAGGATCCAGCCAGGTTTTAGCCATGGGGGTTGCGCTAATAGCCTTTGTGCCTTTGTTTGTGATGGAAGACATCCTGGGACCGTTCTCACCGCTTTGGGTGTACGCCTCGGAAGGGCCGGGCTTCTATAATTGGCGTACGCTTTGTGTGGCGCTGGCCCTGGCAGTCGCGTGTTTGGCGCCCGTACCGCAAATCGGGCGGGTGAAATTTCGGGAAACAGTTTTCCGGCAAGGGCTGATTTCGTTGGCTGCCCTGAGCATGCTTATCAACTTGGTGGATTGGGCATTGGGTTCCGTTGCCAGTTTAGTTTTTTTCTCTCCGGAATTGAGCTGGGTAGGCTATTTGGGTTTGCTGTATTTTTTTCGGCGCACGGATGCTTTTGGGCGCAAGGCTTTCGTAGCCATTGCGGCTTTGCAAGGCAGCGCGCTGCTGGTGCAGTTGGCGATTATTTTTTGGAACCCCGATGGGGGGCTTTGGGAGCAAGCTAGGTTGCTGCTCGCTTGCTTGGGGCTGACCTTACTGGGTTCCGAGCTGCAGCGCCGCCGCGGCAAGCAGCGCTTTAGTTCCGGCGCTGGGGGACGCACCGAACGGGTTCCGACAGCGAAACCACATCAACCATCCGCTTCTGCTTTTCTTCCAGGGTAAGGTTT
The DNA here is from genome assembly GCA_964492125.1 of uncultured Pseudobdellovibrionaceae bacterium. Lineage (GTDB taxonomy): Bacteria > Bdellovibrionota > FAC87 > UBA2466 > UBA2466 > JAIEOG01. Next base: position 38,599 of record CAZBJE010000029.1, read on the forward strand.
TCTGACAAGAGCGAAAGCTTGGAGCAGCCGAGGGTAATGCTTAATTCGCCGCCCGCGGGAGTGACTTGCACGTCGCAGCTCGAGTCCGCCGTGATTCCTTTGCTGTTGTACACGCGCCAGTGATTGCCGTTGTCGATGAGCGAGGCCGCGCCTTGGGTTTCATCGGTGATCTTGAAAGTGACGGTAGGGGTTTGCGGACCGCGCAAGGACTTGGCTAGGTTTTGTGTGTTCTCCGCCACCGTTCCGTAGTTGCGCAAGAGTAGGGTGAGCGTAGGCGTTTCTTTCATTTGGGGGTCGCCGACCACCACAAAAAGGTTAGAGCCTTTGATTTCACAAGCGACCCGGCCGATCGGGGCGCGCACATTGTCCGCTTTGATTGTGAGCTCGGCCTGTGCAAACACGGCCGAAGGAAAGAGAACTAATCCAAGAACAACCCATATCCCCTGCATCGCCCCACCTATCTCAAAATTAGTCCCGCACTATAGCGTAAATAACGCAGTGAGTCAAGATTTGCTTGTTATTGCGGGAAGCTAGCCCGACCCTCGCCTCGGGGTTTTTGGGGTTTGTGCCTAGTTCTTAGCCAAAATGCGGTGACAAGTTACGCCCCCTAGGCCGAGTTGCCACTTGTCGCTGCGAGAATTCCCCCCGCCCTCTACTGGTATGCGGGTTGCTATGTGTCCTTCCCGGAAGAGTGGGGTACGTGGCTGTGCGAGCGACTTTTAAAAAATGGATCATTGCGACGCTGGTTATTTTCCAGCTGCAGCTTGGCATCGCCAGCCCCTTGCGGGCGGATGATTTGCTGATCGCCCCGCCCGAGATCCCTGAGTCCGGCGCCGATGGCTTGATCGATCTCATTTTGTATGTAGTAAATCACCCCTTCAGTGAAGGATCCGTTTTGCTCGGTTTGTTGGTGGGGCTGTCTAAGACTGTGGGTTGGGCTATTGACGCGACCCTTAAGATTCCTCGAGCTAGAGAAAGCCGCCGCGAGATGCTGACCAAGGCTAAGGAAGTCGGCGACGATTACATTCGCCACCGCAACGCATACTTAAAATTTCCGGCCGAGATCAAAAAGCTAGAGGCGGATAACGTTGCTCACCGTGCGGCGTTGCAAGAGTTGAATGCCGAAGGCCGCTATCGCGATGCCGAAGTTTTGCGCCGAACCATCGAGAAGAACGAGAAAACGATTGAGACTAAAAAGGCGCGTGTTCCCGTCATTCAAATCTCGGAAGCGATCTACCAGGTGGCCAATGCCGAAAAGGCGATCGCCGCGCATGTGAATCTATTGAGAACCTACGCCCCTCGGATCGTCGCGCAATTCAAAGCCACTAACCGGCCTGCCTATGTGGGCGAGTGGCTCGAAAGCCCCGAAGGTCGCACCTTTTTGAAGAGCAAAGCAGGCAAGGCATGGGCCCCGATCTACAAAGGGCTCTTAGGCAATATGAGTGTGGCGATTGACGGTGTGACGGGCGTGTACAACGGTGTCGCGGCTCAATACAACGCCGGCGTGCCGGCTAGCCAGCATTTGCGCCATCTGGAACCGCGTAACTCGGTCCACGGGCGGATGGGCGACCATTTTCTTTTGACCGACCTTGGCAATGGCGATGTGCGCGAAGTGCGCCGCGACCAAGTGGTCGCCTCCACGCAAACGCTTTGCGAAGTCAATTTGGCCCGTTTGGCAAAGCGATCTAAGCACGCCCAACACAATGCCAGTTTTCGTACGTCTTATCGCCAGCAGATTTGGAGTTACGGCAGTTTGGCTGCGGTGGGTGTAGGTTTGTGGCGTTATGCCCAAAACTTCGAAAGTCGGTACAAAGCGACTTTGCCCGAAGCGCGCGCGAAATCGCGCCTCAATGACAAGATCAACGAAAAAGCCAAGACCGATTTAGCCGGGCAGATCGCCGAAGAAAAGAAGGGCCCTAATCGCCTTAAGGGATTCACCGATGTCGCCAGCGGCATTTTGGCCTCTCGCGAAGATAAAATCGTGGCCATTTTGCAGTCCCATATGGGTTTAACCGAAACCGCCAACGGCAAGGCCGAGTTGCTACGTAAGCGAGTGGAGGAGTCGAAAGCCGATCCTGAAGAGGAGCGGGCCCGCATTGCCAAGAGCGTGGAAAACGCCACCTGGCAGGTGTTCAACCGCCAGGGCACGACTTCGTTGGATGCTGTAATCTTGATGCTGTATTCCCAAAGCGATCCGACAGGCGACACCATTTTGCGGCGTTACATTAGTTTGATTCACCGTGAATCCCTGGCCAACTTGTACGGCGGTATTGTGGACGAAATGACGCTCGACGAATTGGATAACACGCTGGTTCCTGGAATGGTCGCGGAGACGCTGGAGAATCTGAGCAAGTACGTAAAAAGTAAAAAACAGATAGATCAGAACCTGTCCGTGCCGGCGAGTGCGATACCTATTCCGGGCGTTGAGAATCCGGCCAAGGCGACCAGTCAGGCCGCGCCTGCAAATGCTGCCG
>CAZBJE010000030.1:0-39775 GCA_964492125.1 uncultured Pseudobdellovibrionaceae bacterium
GGGCCCGTGTTTTGCGTAACTGCTATTTAGTTTTCAAAGACCGGTTCGTCTGAGGTGAAGAGTAATATTGCGATGAGCCGTAATCTGTCAATGCACTAGTTCACTAATTTCTAAGTTTTTTTGCATTTTTCCGTCGATGTCTCTAGATGCGCCACCAGCAAGGGTTTCCGCGACACCTAAGATTTGGTGGAGGGGTGGCGCGCGACCGTGTTTAAATGGGCCCATGTCGGAAACACTAATTATCGGGGCTGGAGTAGTCGGCCTCACGGTGGCAAAACAGCTTAAAGGGCGTGGAATTCCCGTAAAAGGCCTCGAGGGCGAGGGGAAAATGGGTGGGCGACTCGATTTCGGCCACCACCGCCTCTATACAAACGAAGCGCGGGACCTTCTAAACGAGACCTTCCCTGGGCTGGAGTGGCTCCACGTCAGCGAGGATGCCTCTCAGATTCGCAAAGGCGAGTGGGCAGCCCTCACGGAGGAGCTCTCGGCTCCCGAGCAGTTCTACGCCGCAAAGAACTTCTTTCACCCCCAGGCCACCTATAGTGAGCTGGTGGCACGATTGGCGGCAGAAGCCGGGGATTTGTTCCAGCTGCGCACCGCTGTCACCAAAGTGGATCTCGAGAACAAGGTAGTGAAATGCCTTAATGGAGCGGAGATTCCTTATAGCCACCTGATTTGGACCTCCTCTTTAGCAAGTTTGAGCAAAGCAACGGGGCAAACGCCGCGTGGAATTACCAAGAAGAAGATTGCAGTAGTGGAAACAGGCGGCATTTCCTGGGACATCAAGGTCGCCAAGCCCCTCTTTACCCAGGGCAACACCCTGGTCTTCCCCTTTCGCTATAAGGACCTCAAGGTTCGGGCGTTGGGCGTGCGTGCGACGTGGGCTCCCGATCATGCCGAGACCTACCACTGGATGATCTTCTTGGACGAAGCCCAGCTTGAGAACCACGAAGAGCTGGCAAAAATCGTGCGAGCGTTCAAACGGGAGCTCACTAAACAGTTCCCGGTATTGGAAGAAGCATTAGTGGGGGAACGGCTGGCATTCCACCCCAGCCTTTCGGGAGAGACGCCCGTGCCGGTAACCTCCTTAGAGGTCTTCGATGAAGTCGTTTGCTTAGGGCCGGATGTGCAAACCGAGGAAGTTTCGCCCGATCCGGAGCGACATACGCGCCGCAACCTCGATATTGTCTTGCGAAACACGCTCGATTTCTTCGATCTGATTTTACCTCGCTGGCTGGAGACGCCTCGCCCAGGCGCCCCGGCCGAGCCTGAATCGACCGTTTCGGCTTAATCGGCAGTTAACGGTTTGTTAATGCTTCCAAAACAATTGTATTCGCTCGGAAAGCCGTGCTAGGACGGAGGCTGGAGGTTCTGGGGTACCTTGGGCGAATCCGAAGACAAAATGAGCGTTGAAAGCAGCGCCCCGAATCTTTTCGATTACTTCGATTATCGGGACTACCTTCAAGACTATTACCAGTTTCATAAGAAACGAAACTCGGCCTATAGCTACCGCCTCTTCGCGCGTAAAGCTAAGCTGGGCTCCCCGAACTACCTAAAACTCGTAGTCGACGGCAAACGCCGCATTACCGACAGGACGTTATACCAATTTGCCCGGGGCTTAGGCCTGAACCGGGACGAGGAAAAATACTTCCGCGAATTGGTGATGTACCAAGAGGTTTCCGACCCCGACAGCAAAGAGCTGCACCTTCGATCGTTGCTCAAATACCAAGAGAAGCAACGGACTCCCACGCCCTTGCGAGCGGATCGCATCAAGTTTTTGCTCGATTGGCACCATGCCGTGATCCGGGAATTGGTCTTGAATGCCGACTTCCGGGAAGATCCGGTATGGATCGCTCGCCGCTTGGGCAACAAGATCAGTGAGGCCCAGGCCCGCGAGAGCCTCGACCTCTTGATTCGTTTGAAGTTTCTCGAGAAGAACGCCGACGGTAAATTGGAGCAAAAAGAGCCCCTGCTCACTAGTTCCGACGAAGTGCCGTCGCACGTGATTCGTAGCCTGCACCGCACTTATCTGCGCAAGGCCATCAACTCGATCTTCTCTGTTCCGATGGAAAAAAGAGAATTGTCGGGTCTCGTGCTCTCCATACCGGGTAACCGGTTGAAGGAGATCAAAGAAGAACTCAAAGAATTTCGAAAGAAACTAAATCGCAAATACGGGTTGGATAAGAATGGAGACGAGGTTTACTTCGTTGGTCTTTATCTGTTTCCGGTGACGCAAAGAGGAGAAAACGCATGATGCAGGGTAGTTGGGTACGGGGGGGTTTGCGGACGTTTTTGGTTGGCGTCCTAACCCTGGCAAGCACCGAGGCTTTTTCGGGATTTGAAATTGGTAATGGCACTTTCTTAGATCGGTTTATCGGCGGCAACGGCTCGCTAGCCGATTCGCTCGATGGATTGACGGTCGATGATTCCGGCAAAGTGACCGAAATTGTGGCGCCGCCTTCCGACGGCTCGTTGCCGCGCACGCGCCTACTCGTGCACGCACTGCCCATTGTGAGCTCGGCAGAAGAAGCGTTTAACACCTTCCTCACCTTCAACAAGGGTTGGCGAGGCTTTAGCTTTCCCACTTTCTACGGCATTCACCGTGAGCGGGAAGTACGCAAAGACTGGAGCCGCTTGGAAATGCAGCTATTTCGGAAAAACGAAAAGTTCGTGATTTCGCTCGAAGGCAATAAGCGCAAATCGCCCGCCTACTCGAAGCTGGCGGAATCGCTGCTTTCGGAAGTTACGCCCTAAAGGCGGGATTCTTCGCAGAATGCAAAAAGGCCGTCCCTTGCGGGACGGCCTTTTTTTTATATCTACGGGCTGTTTGCCTGCGTCCCGAGGGCTGAAGCCCTGCATACACGCAGAAGGGGATTACTCCCGAACGACCCAGATCTTGGTATTGGCGACCACGTCGTCGAAGACGCGGACCGGGACGGAATAAACGCCCAGGGCCTTAATGGGTTCAGCCAACAAGATATCTTTCTTGTCGATGGCGAAACCTTCGGTGGCGAAGGCTTTTTCGATGTCCTGCGAAGTGACCGAGCCGAAAAGCTTGTCTTGTTCGCCGACCTTCTTGGCGATGGAGCAGGAAACGCGTTCCAGCTTCGCCTTCATGGCTTCGGCTTCTTTGCGGCGTTTAGCGCGCTTGGCGTCCATCGAGCGCTTTACGTGCTCGAAGGCCTTAATGTTGTTGGCCGTAGCCGGCACCGCGAAATTGCGGGGCATCAAAAAGTTACGGGCGTAGCCGTTGCGCACGTTGACCACTTCGCCAGCGGTTCCTAAGTGCTCGACGTCTTCTCTCAAGATAATCTTCATACAGTTTCCTTCTCCTCTAAACCTTTTACGGGGCCGGCTAAACGCGCAGCCCGGAAGTACCAGGGGCTTATCACACCCAAAGCTAACAGGGCATAAAAACCGAATACCACTGAAAGCACGTAAACCCAAGTCCGGCCTGCACGGGAGACCCGCCGGCGGCTCAAAATATCCGAAAGGCAGAGGGTCCCTTGCATGAAAAGCAGGCAACCCAGAAAGCGAACCACTCCTGCCGCATAAAAAGGCAGCGTGAAAAGAATGGACGCCAAGAAACTGAAACTGGCCAAAACCGAAAACCACGCCGGCAATTGCATGGAGGCCCGCAAAGTGCGACTGGATGGGCCTTTTTCTGGGTGCACCCAACCAAAATGGGCCGCAGCTCCCAACGATATCCAAGACGAAACGAAAGCCAAGCCAGCCAAAAGGAACGGCGCTTGCTGGTAGAGCGTTTGCTCCAGTAGCGCGAAATCCACGCCGGATTTACCTTCGAAAAAAGTCTGCATCTCGGTGACCAAGGCATGGATGAAATCCCGCCAGAAGGGCATCGGGGATTCGTGGGCCAAGCGCACCTGAAAAAAGAATACGCCCACCGCCACCAAGAGAGAGACCAGCACGGACATTCCGAGCGCGCCCCAGAGGGGTTTTTGTCGGTTTACTTGGTCGCTGAAAACTAGGGCCATTGAAAACGCGACCGCGACCCAAGGCATGGGTGCTTCCAGAACCAATAAAGCGATGGCTGCGCCACCCAGACCGACCACTTTGGACCACGGCTCTGGGAGTCGCCAGCCGGCCAGTAGCAACGGCATGGGCGCCAGAAGAAAAGTGGACATGGCGGCGCCGGCAAATAGCGCGAGAGTGATTACCCGAAAGGGATCGAGCGGAGGCGCGGTCTCCTTGCGAGGCGTATCATTGAGAATGTTCATTAACTGGCTTTTCCTTGGAAGGGGCCGGGCTTTGGCGCGAAGCCGTGACTCGTTCGAACGACTCCACGACCACCTTCACTTCGGTTACTTTGACGCCCTTGCGATTGCGGTAGGCTCGGCTCCACAAGCTACCCTGAATCAGGAGCGAAGTCCCGACTCGGATGGCCTCCACCTCTCGCTCAGCGATATCGCCGAAGAAAAGCAGATCGTAGTAACCGACCGATTCCTTCTCAAACGTCTTTTGGTTCACCGCCAACTGGCCTTCGCGAATCGCGACGCCAGAAGGGGTGTACTTAAGCGCACCGATCCGACTGACTTTGCCGGCCAATCGGACTGTGTTGAGTTTGGACAAAGGTTAGGGAACCCTTTAACTAGGGTCCCTTTTTCTTTGCTTCGCGGATCTTCTTCATTTCTTCTTCAGCCAACGCGATAGTGTTCTTCGCGGCGGCATAGTCGTAATCCACCGGAGTGGCGACAGTGAGGAAACGGATGACATCGCTGGAAATCTTGAAGTGGCGCTCGATCTCTTCCACCACGCCGGAATCGCCTTTGTAGACGACGACGTTGTAGCGGCCCATACCTTCTTTTTCGATGGGGTAAGCCAACTCGCGTAAACCCCAATCATCGCGGGATTTAATGGCGCCGTTGAACTTTTCGATCACGCTATCCACTTTAGCGTGGATGGCACCTGCGTTGGCTTCGTTGATGCTCGAGCGCAGGATGTAGACAGTTTCGTAATGATTCGTAGATGGATAAGACATTCCTAGGGTTCCTCCTGGTCAACTGGCCCCCTCTCAAACAAGAGGAAAGGGAGCAAGGAATGCGTAGGTGCTACCAGGAAAAAGGGGGGATTACAACGGTAACGGCCGGGGCCCGGAATCGACTACCTGCTCTAGCGCCAAGCTGGCCGAGGCTTTGGCGTCCACCGCCAGCTCGATCGCCTCCTGAATCCCTGCCACCTGGTCCTCCAACGCGTTGGCCAGAGAAGGGATGGCTAGAGTAATCCGCTGGAAACTGGCCGCAAGCTTAGAAAGATCCGAAGTTTCCGCCAGGGGCTCTGCACTGGCCACACGGCCTAGATTGAGAAAGCGCCGGCGCACGCAATGGAAGAAGAGGGTAAGGGGCTCGCCCTCTACCGGAACCAAGGTGAGCAGCGAGATTTCCGCGGCAAAAAGGCGATCTTGGAGTTTTTGAAACACCGCCCGCAAGTCGAGACCAGCCTGCAACCAGGTTTTATCGGCCGATTCCAAACCGCCGGAAGCTTCCGGGGTGGAAAGCGCGCCCCAGAGACGAAAAGGGAAAGGCACTAATTCTTCCCAAAGGTCCTGACCTGCGAATAGAGGCTGTTCGGCCAACTCTTTGGGTAAGTGGGTGCGGATCAAGAGCGGCAGGTCGTCTGCTTGGGCGGCATCGCCGTTAGCCATAGGAAAAAAGGCCTCACTGGTCGCGCCTTCCACTATCCAGGAACGCAACAACTGAGCGCCGACTCTTTCTTGGTAAGCAAAAACGAACCGGTCCAGTCCCAATACGGCCAGGACCGCGGCGCGATCTTTTTCTTGAAGCGGGGCGATGTCCCAACCATCGATTCCGATCATTTTGCGGCTCCCTGGTGAATTTCCTTATTGAACGCTTCGAGGTCTTTCCAAAAGTGCACTTCCGGGGCGGTTGGCGATTCGGGGTAACAGAGCAGCCCCTCTCCCAACGGAACGCGGACTTGCTTGCCCACACCAGGCTTGGGAGCGAGACGCGACAAGCCCGCCTTCCATTCCACCGTCGAGAGATTCTCGTCGTACTGGGGCAAACCAAACGGGAAGAAAAGAATCGCCCCGGCCTGCGCCCACTCTTTCAGAGTGCGGACCAAAGCCTGACCGAGGAAACGCCCCGCCACCACGGTGACGATGCGGGCAGGGGCGAGCTCTCCGGCCTGCAACGCCGAAAGAGGCACACCGGCGAGTTGGGACTGCGAATGGAGGTATTCCCAAAGCCGAAAAACGCTGGAGGCCTGAGGGTTCATTAGCCCTAAGGGTGCAAACGGGTACGCGCGTTCAGTCGGATCCCCTTCTAGTAAAACGGGATCCATCACCACCGTCCAAGGGGCATCGACCTGCGGCCGAACGGGAGCGTCTTTACCAAAAGACAAAAGATCCAAAAGCGGCTCACCCGCACGCAGCGCTAAAATTCCTTGGGCGCGCTCTTCTAGCATCCGCTCGCGGCAGAATTTGTAGTCATACCCTAGGAGCCAAGGGCGCTTGTCCAAAAGAACCCGGGTGCCTTGGGCCGAAGTGGCGGTGGCAAAATCGCGAAATGTGCAGTGGTAACGAATATTGATCAAGCCCGCTTGCGGGTAACGTTCCTGCAGAAAACTGGCGTAGAGCGGAATGGCGCTGACGCCGAGGTCTTGTTCATAAACGCCCCAATCGACGGAAACTCCCACCAGCGGACCTTCGGGAAAACGGTAAAGCGAGAGCAGGGCGAAAACGTCGGAGACGAATTCCAAGAAAGGACCGAAGAAATGTTCGTCGTGCAAGCTCGGCAAGCGGGTGACGGAAAGGTCGTCGGCGCCCTGGCGCCAAAGAGCCGCAGGTACTAGCGCACTCGCTTCGCCCAGCCCGAGCGTCCACGCCGGCAAACTCTCCTTGCGCGCAGGAAACCCGACAGTGGCGCGCACCGTAAGCCCGGCCTGGTGGGCATGGCCTAGAAATTTTTCCAACCGTAGCTTGGATGCTTTGGAAAAATCGCGGATGCCTTGCACGGATTCGTGCACGCCCCACGGAATGAAAGTGTGGATCTCGTCGATCCCTTTTTGTTTGAGCGCAAGCAGGTGGGTTTGCCAACCGGCGGCGCTGTCTTCCCAATAATTGAATGCGACGCTGCGAGGAGAATTCGACGATGAGTTCATTCGAGAAGGTCCTTTGGCTTGCGCCGCAAAACTACTGCTCAGAGATTCTTCACTGGATGCGTCTTAGTATAGAACTCGGATCCGTCAAACTCAAGGTAGGTGAAGTTCTTCACCCAATCGCCGGTATTGAAGTAGTGACACTGCCGGCCAGAAACGTCTGCGGTGTAGTGATCGGGGTAGTGGGTGTGGCCCATAATGACGACGTCGTAACCGTCGGCAAAAATGCCGCGCGCCGTTTGGCGGTATATCTCGCGGATCTTGGCCTCATTGGGCGGCACCTTTTTTTGGAAACTGCGACTCAAACGCGACGCTTTGTCGCCGACTTTGAAAATCCATTCTTGGGGAATTTTGCCTACCACCTTGTGCAGTAAGTCCCGCCGCAGCAAATAGCGCAAAACTCGGTAGCCTTTTTCGGCGGGGTTGCCGAGATCCCCGTGGGCCATATAGATACGCCGGCCATTCCAGTTTTCGATGATTTCGTTGGGGTAAACCTGGATGCCCAGCTCTTCGCTGAAAAGCTTGCCGAGCCGAAAGTCGTGGTTCCCCTCTAGATAGTGGACTCGGTGCCCATCGCGCACCAAACCACCCAGCACCTGCAAAATAGGGCGGAATTGTTTGGCGAGGTAATCGGTGGTGCCCGGCCACACATCAAACAGATCGCCCAGGATGTAAATATCCTCGAACCGCGACGCGACTTGCTGGAAAAAGCGGATCATCAGCTGGGCTTTGACGCTGGTCGCGTCTTTGAGGTGCACGTCGGAGAGGAAGATGGCTGACATTGAAGCCAGATCTAACACTGTCGGACAAGATGGGAAAGTTTGCTGCGCTCAGCCAATCAGCGAGTGACGGAAAGCGGGTTGGTATTTTCGGGCTGGGTAACGACCGATGGAATCACGATTTCGATGCGCGACGGTTTGCGGGCATCGGCTTTTTCGCCACTGTCTAAACGGCTCAAAGCATCTTCCATTTGGAAAAGCTGCGTCACGGCCGGATCGACGATGGTGGCTTCGGAACGATAGGCCTGCTGCATCCCGCGCAAGGGGCTGCGTTCGGCGCCTTCCTTGTTCACAGCCAAGTAAGCAGCGCTGAGCACCCCGATAAAAACCACGATGCTGTAGGCATATTGGAGCAGGTTTTTCATAAGGTTCTTCGAACGGGGCAAAAATCTCCCAGTGAACAACCTTACAAGGTTCGTGCCGCAGGACCTGTTTTAAGTAACTGAATTAATTGAAATAAAAATCGAATTTACGGGGTGTTTTGCGTGTTTATTGGACAATGCGGCTTCTCAGCACCCCACTGTGTGCGCTAAAGGGTTGGTTCGGCTACTGTTTTGGTAGTCTAAAAAGGGATCGCTCAAATTCTTCACAGCCGTCAAAAAACCACGTGCCTGCCATCTCCCGCGAAGCTGAACCTCGGCTTACGGATCGTGGGCCGACGCGCCGACGGTTACCACCTCATCGAAAGCCTGTTTTGGCCTTTGGCTTTTGGCGATGAGGTCCGGGTGCGGGGAGAGGGCCCCCTTCAGGTGGAGGCGGCCTGGGAGCCGGATGCGCCGCGCCAAGAGCCCCTTCCTCCGCAGGGAAGGGAGAACCTGGTTTATCGGGCGGCCGAGCGCACCCTGGGTCCCCAGCCCCCGCTTTCCATCCAAATCCGCAAACGCATTCCCATGGGCGCCGGATTGGGGGGGGGCTCTTCTAACGCCGGGGTGCTTATCAAGTACCTGGTGGATGAGGGGCGGGTGGCGGAGCAGGAAGGGGAACGGGCCGCGCTTTCGCTGGGAGCAGACGTTCCGTTCTTTCTAGGGTGCCGCCCGACTTGGGTTTCCGGCATCGGAGAAAACCGGCAGATGGTGGAAGTGCATGCGGACGTGCGCGAGGAATTGAGTTTTCTTTTGATCCTGCCGCCCACCGCTACGCCAACGCCGGTGATATTTGCGAAGTACAAACTACTAGGCGTACCCTTCGCTCCGTCACGCCCACTGCCGAGCGGGCGTCCCTTAGATTGGAAGGGCTTGGAGCGGCATCTGGCTTCCGCTGAAAACAGCCTGCAAGGGGTGGCAGCCATGGAATACCCGCTACTCGCCGACATTTTGTCGCGCTTGGCGAAATTGCCAGCCCTTTACTCGGGGCTTTCCGGAACCGGCTCAACGTGTTTCGCGGTTTTTCGCGGGCTCGGCGCGGCGCAAGAAGCCGCTAAAGATCTTCAGTCATTCTGCCGAAAAAGCGATTGTAAGAGCATCATAACAAGGACCTTTGCAAGTCCTTAAGATCGCAGCCGCTTCGAGGAGACACCATGGAAATCACCGAGGTTAAAGTATTCCCGGTCAACGAAGATAAGTTGAAAGCCTACGTCACCATCATCTTTGAGAATTGCTTCGTGGTCCGCGATCTGAAGATCATCCACGGCAACACCGGCCTATTCGTGGCCATGCCGAGCAAGAAACGCAAAGACGGAACCTTCCGCGACATCGCTCACCCGCTCAACAGCGAAATGCGAACGGTCATCGAACAACGCATTTTGAAGGAATATGAAGCGGAGTTGAAGAAGATGACGGCTGCCGCCAATAAAAGTATGGCGGAGCTGGGCCAGCGTCGCGATAGCGACGAAGAGTAACTTCAGAATCAGGGGCTCGCTAGGTGTTCGCGAAGAGCGCTGCTGCTGATGAACTTTGTCTTGAAATTGGGTCCTGCAAGTAACTGCCCTTCGGCATACGCCGCTTCATTTCCCACGCGAGACTTTGGAATAATGGTAAAAAGCTGATTGCCGCTAGTGCGGTGGCACCCCACACAAGATCGAGGATCTGTAGAAACTTCTTTTCCGTGGTCGAAGCTTACTCGCATCCCTAAATTTGTTTCAGGCGAGGGTGACTCGCTCAGTGGAACCAACTGAACGACTTCCGTGCTGGCTTCGAAAGTTTTTCCGCCGCTATTTGTGCGCTTGGGCACTTCAATCACATGCATGCGCCCAGTAGGATCTTGGTAGATCTTCGCGTTCACGAAACGGATGGCGTTATGCCCCTCAGTAGTATGGCTCTGCCAACGGCGGTAAATCTGAGGAACTGCCATGATTTCTTGCGGCTTCGCGCGGCTCACAATTAAATCGTCGGTTGCGTCCAAAAAAAAGTCGAACGAGCTACCGAAGTTTTGCTTCGCTTTTTTCCAGTCACGTAGCCGGTAAATGACCCTAGCCAGAGCGAGAGTGTCGGTCGAGTTTTCGTCAGTCAAATGGAGGGTTTCATCCTCAATCCGCGGGTGAATGCCCATCATTTCCAAAGTCTGACGGAGCTCGCTTACTTGGGCGTCTTCCAATCCCTGGAGTGAAATGGAAGTCCCCCGCACGAGGGACGAATCGCGGGAACGACGGTAACTCGTCGCCAAGTGAATTTGAGCGGGAGTAAGCTCCGCGCCCATTCTCTGTAGCCCGTCGAACAATTCTCCGGCGCGCCAAGTAGACAGATTGCCCTGCGGGATATAGCCGCCCACTATCACGGGTTTTTTGCCGTCTAGGATCTTATCCGCATGGGCGACGATTTCGCTTGGAGTCGGTACCCGGCCAAGTTCCGGCAACAGCAAGCGTAGTTGCTGACGGGCTCCTTCAGCACCTTCGGGAGTCACGTCGATAGAGGCGACTCCTCGCCGAGCGGCAACGAGCTTTGCGAGATTTTCGGGGCTGCACTCAAACGCATGAGCGGGGGATAAAATCCCCAGGGCCAGCCCAAACAATAAAAAACCACCATTCACTGAAATTCCCCGCTACCTAATTGGCTCTGGAATGGGCACTGCGCCCTGCGGAAACGCCTGCCCCTGCGGGAATTGGCCGTATGCGTTTAGGCCTGGCGCCGAATAGCCCGGCCCGTAGTAATTGTTGAATTGGCCACCACCGCCCTGGGTGATTTGCCCGTAGCTCGGATCCACCAATGGAATCGCTTCCATGATCGCGGGCATTGCGGCGTTGAATAAATCAGGCTGGATTTCCTCGACGCGACCGGGGTTGCCTAAGAGCACCTGGATATCGCGACGACTCATGACCATGCGCAGGTACTCCGGAGTGGTGCCCGCGCGACGAGCCATTTCAGCGATCGAAACGTTGTTTGCCTGCTTTTCCGAAACGAGAACTACCGCATTGCCTCCGCTTTGGCTGGTAAAGGCCAGAGCGTTTGCCTTGCTGCCCTTGGAAACAAACTCCGGGTTGCGCAGCTCGGGGTGAATATCATTGCCACTGGCCAATCCCATTTGCTGGCTGGCAGCTTTGAAACCGTCGGTGAATATAGCCAGGTCGGCCCCGAGCTGTTTCTCCCCGCGGTACAAGCGCTGCACTTTGGCGTGGTATTGCGGGGGAATTTCGCCCGACGCAATTCGATCCAAAATGTTTTGCCCCTCGTCGGTAAACTCAAAAATTCCGTTTTGCGATGTATGGCAACTCATGCAAAAAACAGGGCCCTTTTCGATGATTTCGGCATCGGTTTGGCCTTTATCGTCGTGGCGGAAAAACGCCACTAAACCGTTGGGGAGTTGGCCTATGCCATCATGGCTATTGGGCGTGCTCTTCAAATTTTCTGGCACGTCTTGCACCCCACTGAGTGGGTAGCGGCTCGCATTGTTCTTTCCCAAATTGTCGTCGTAGTTAGATGACAAAATCACGTGCTTGAATAGATTGGAAACTCCCTGCCGCGTAGTCGCGGGAAGATTGAAGTAGGTAGCTTCGCGATTCGTCTGGTTGCGGTCCGCGCGTGAAACGCGCATGAAGTATTTGTGGACCGGTAAATTGCTTAGCCCCGCCGCGGCCTGGGTCAATAATAGCCGCCAGTCGTAACCACCCAGCACTTCATTTTGGGTATCGGGGAGTCGAAGCAGGGCTTTGTAGCCGTCCCACTGTGCGGATTTGTTTACAAAGTGATCCAGCGAAACAGTGCTCTCATTCGCCGTCTGTTGGTATTGCTTTAATACTTGCGCAACCACTTGGGGAAGCCGTGGGTCATTGGGGTTCGCGGCCATCATGCGAAGGTGCGCTGGCACCCGCGGGTCGTTGGGGTTGATTTTGGCGAACTCCGGATCGTTGCGCATTTTATTGATGTACGCGTCGACCATCTTAGGGGTGACTTGCAGAGCTCTGCGGCTATCAATTACCTTGGAGTTGAACGCATTGTCTGACCCCTTGATCAAATTGAACGCCGCGGTCGACCAGCCCAAATCGGCCGGACGCACTCGGAAAAGGTACCCCTCTTTGTCCACTTGCTCCGGTAGAATGATTTTTGAATTGCGAGATGTGTTGTTGATCTGCTGGGTCAAGGCGTCGCGGTACATTCGGCGCGTGGTGGCGTTGTCGTCGGGTGATCCGCGCAAGTGCGCCAAGGAGAAATAAACATACTCATTGCGGCGGGGATCGTATGGCTGCTTTTTCAGAATGTCGCCCGCCACCCGCAGCAAGACATCTTCCGGTCGGACAACAGGTGCCTGGGCGTCCCGAGGCGGGTTGTTGGGTCCCGGCTGCGGCCCCTCTTTAGCGTCCGCGACGCAATTGGGCGTCGCCGGAAAAGCGGGCGCCCCTTCAGCGATCCAGCGTCGGATGGTTTCAGTTTCTGCCTGGTGCAAACGCAAACGTTCATCCCCACCCACCAGCTGTGGTTTGGGGGGCATGGGATTGGTTGTACTCGCCATGCGCAGGAAGATCGAAGATTGGTCGGGATTGCGCGGCACGATTTTCCCAGAATCCATCAGAGTCTTAAGGTCCAATATTCCGCCAAAGCGCCGAACTTTCTCGCCCTGGGCCTCGGCCGTGGCTTCGTCGTGGCACTTGGCGCAACGGTTCTGCAAAATACAAAAAGCTTGGTTGTTTAGGTCCCCCGTTTGCGCACGGGCGGTGGAGGTCCCAGTTCCAGCGCCTTGGTCGTGAGCGCCTCTCTCGTTAGGTTCCGCGAAAACGGCATGGGCGAAAAAAAGAGAAAGGAAAAATACAGACCAACCTTTTGAGGTGTGGGTCATAAGGGCCTCGGCTGATGGGATGGAGTTGGTAAAACGGTGGCAGATGCCACGAAGGACTGAGTACTTATTATACCCCAAGGCTCGCGGAAAATCGAAAGCGGCAACAGCGCTTTTGACGAAGCGGGTCATTCCAACGAATCGTCGCAATGCCGCTTTAAACACACCAGCTCCTTATTGAATAACCGATCGATTTTGGAAAGGGCTCCCCAGCAAAGTGGGTGCTCCTAACGTATTCGTTTTGGCCGGTTGGTTTTGCACCAGATCTTCCGCTACCGGGCGCTTCTTGCGGCGTACCGCTTGGGTCGTGGCCTGTCCGCCCGAATGCGCATCGGACTGAGTGGAAGCAACGCCCCGACTCAAACCTGTCCGCAACTGAACGGTGCCCAAGCCAGCCGGATCTCCAAAAACATCGTCTCCGCCGCCCAAGTCTTGTTGGCGAAGCGCTCCGGGATTATTCGCCTGCGGCGAATTGGGAGGCGTCAACATAGGTTGCACAGGGCCATCCGCCGGCGCCAAAGGAACGCCGCCCAGGTTCGCGGCCGGGTTGTTCGGAGTAAAACCCGGCTGATTAAAAGCGAGAGAGTTGCCGTAGATGCCGCCAATACAAGCTTGAAGCGGAGAATTGAGCAGCGGGGCATTTTTGTTATTGAACGCCACGATCAGGGGATTCACCCCCCCACCGGTTTGAGCTTGCTGGGCCGCAATGGCTTGGTACTCGGCGCCTAAGAAACGGATCATTTCAGGCGTGGTGGCGGCAAGGCCGTCGTCACGCATCACCACCAAAGTTCCGGCTTTGGTGACCCGCAGAACTTCCTCGGGAGATCCCGCGGGAGTAGAGCGCACTTGGCAGAAAGGAGTCTTCTCATTGGTTTCGGCATTTTCTTGTTCGGTGCAACGAACGAGGCGCACGTTACAAGTGTCCAGGGGCGATGCCGGCTTGATTTGTTGGTTGGCAACCTGGGCCTGGCCATTTCCACCCGCACCTGCATTGGGGTTTTGCGCCTGCTGCTGGGGCTGTGGTTGCGCTTGCGCCTGCGGCTTAGGCTTTTGCGTGACGCCTGCGAAGCGCTCGCGGCGCTCACGCCGCTCGAAGCGGCGTTCAAAACGGCGTTCCCGGCGTTCGGCAATGCGCTCGCGAATGCGGCCGAAAACAGAGCGCCGGTTACGGAAAAGTCCCGCTTCCGCATCGCCGGCGCTGAGCATCCCGATCATAAAGACCGCGAGCGCAAAGAGCGCTTTCTGTTTAGAACCCATGGTGCCTCTCCCTAAAAAATCCATTCGAAGGGATAGACTGCAACGGCCCTGCCAGCGAGTGTAGTCTGGGGGAATTCAAAAGCTTGTAACTACTTAGCTTTCCCAGAGGTGACGCCTTTATTGTCACTGCTGTCTAAAGCTTGGTGAGCGATCAAAAGCCTATTCGGATTTAGCGGGTACGGTTTCGCGATCTGCGCGCGAAATCTACGCACGCGTGTGCGCGGATACGTTTGGAATACGGGCCAACGCCTTAAAAAACGGGCAAAACTGTTCGGAGCTTCGACGGATTGGAAATTTCACTGGCGAAATCGAGGGTTCCGACCCGCGATTGCGGGCTATGCCCCAAGCAGAGATAGCCGGCCTTGAATGTGGTCATGCATGAAATGCACGACCTGGGATATCCCCATCGACGAGGTATCTACCACCACGGCGTCCTCCGCCACTTTCAGCGGGGCAAGCTTGCGAGTCGAATCTTGGCGGTCGCGGTTGGCGTTCTGGCGCATGATTTTGGCGAGCGTCATCCCTTTCACCCCGGCCTTGCGGAGCTGCCCTAATCGGCGTTTGGCTCGGACTTCCGGGGACGCGGTAACGACGAACTTAAACGGCACATCCGGAAAAACCACCGTGCCGATATCGCGGCCTTCCACCACTACGGGAAATCGCTTGGCCCACTTGCGGCTAAGACGGCGCTGGCACTGGGTGAGCGCTTTGCGGACCATGAGAAACTGGCTGATGGAAGACGCCTTGGCGCTTACTTCCTCTGTGCGCAGTTTCGGGCCCATGTCCTTGCCGCCGACTAACAAAACTTTGGTGTCTTGGTCGACGTCGAACTCAAGACGACGGGCGAGCTTGCCCAGTTCGGCGGATTTCTGCACATTTTCTTCCAACGCAAAATAGGCAACGCTGCGGTACATACCGCCGGTGTCTAGCAGCATTCCTTCAAGCGCCTCGGCCAGCTGTTTGCTGACGGTAGACTTACCCGCGCCCGAAGGGCCATCAATGGCAACGATAAGCCCTTTTTTGGACTTAGCTTTTTTGGTCGGCATGCTCTAACTCCCAAAGCTTGGCCCATTTTAAAAAAACCGAGTAGGCAGCAGAGACGGAAATAATAAAACCGGGGTAACCGTCTAAGAACCCGCGTTTAACGAAGTAGGTCTCCAAAAATTTGGAGGTGGGCTTGATCAACAACCAGAAAGAAGAAAAGCTCGAGCCTTTGCGTTGCAACTTGGCCGCCCCCAGCGAGGAATAGCGATTGTTGCGGCTGACTTGGTCGGCGAGATCGGAAAACGAGTAGTGCTCCAAATCGTGCACCAAACTGGCCACCCGGCCTTGCGTGATCCAGGCTTCGTGCAACTCTTCCCCTTCCCAACGGCCCTGGTTTTTGGAGAACAGGCGCACCAGGCGATTGGGGTACCAACCGCCATGGCGGATCCAACGGCCAAAATGAATAGTTTTGCGCGGCACAGAATAAGCAGCCACCGCCAGTGGCCCGGCACGAAAGAGGGTGGTGATTTCCTCGGCTAAATCCGGTGGAACCACTTCGTCGGCATCCACGGAAAGGATCCAATCGTGACCGGCATGCGCTAGAGCATTATTTTTCTGAGCGGCGAATCCGGCCCACGGCAAATCGTAGACTTTATGAGTGAAGCGCTTGGCAAGTTCTCTCGTTCGGTCGGTACTACCTGAATCCACCACCACTATTTCCGCACAGAAGGCGAGGCTGCGTAAGCAACGCTCGATATTGCTCTCCTCGTTGCGGGTAATCACAATGGCAGTGATGGGCTGCTTCACAGACGTTCTCTCACACTCGTCAGCTCACCCACCAGCGAACCGATTTTCAGCTTGGCGTCGAACTTTACGATATATTTTTTCCAGTCATCGCTAAACCAGAGAAACATGTCCCCGGATGGCTTGAGCACGTTGTCGATTTTGACGGTGACCGCCATCTTCCAGCACTGAAAGGCACCCGCCTTGGTGCGCACCATTTCATTGGCCACCGGCAGAAGGCTCGCCACGATGTTTTGGCGATTTTCGTAAATCGGGACTTCCCGGACCTCGCCCATTTTGTAATCCAACACTCGGGCGTAATACAGAGCCGAAAACATATCGCGAGCCAGTGGCAACGACGTGTCGACACGATCTTGAACGTCATCGCCCCATTTTTTGGAAATGCGCTTGGACCAGTAGTTCACCTTATTGAGCTTGTGATCAAATACGGCTTTGGTTTCTTTCAGCTGGTGGGTTTCCACCATATGGAGGAGAAACTTGTAAGGTAGCAGCCATTGTTTATCCACGTAAGATTCGATGGTGTTGTCGACGTGATAGATCGCATCCACCAACGGAGACGACAAAACGTTTCCCCAAATCTTATAGGTGTTGCGACCCTGGAAACCCAATCCTTCGCGCACTTCCAACCGCACGTCGCCGGCAGCTAACGCGCCCCAATTGAGACTAATCACCATTCGCTCGCCCACTTCAAAGGGCACTTGTTCAGGAGTGAAAACGCGGGGGTTGAGCGGCGCGCCCGGCTTCGGGGCCTCCGCCACAACCGGTGTTGGTACCGGCGCCGGAACGGCTTTGGCTTTTTTGGATTTCTTAGCGGGCTTTTCCGCGCTGGCTGCCGGGACGCTCAACGGGCCCTCGATGGCGGCGGCGTCGGGAACATTCACCACCGCGTCGGCGGGAAGGGCGATGCCCGTGGGCGTATCTTCCGTCCGAAAGCCGGACGCGCAGCCTACGAGTAAAAGGCCTAAGAGCACGGCGGTCACTGGCGCCAAGCCGGGGTTGCGCTTCCAACGTGGTTCGCCGTTGTAGGATTTCCAACGTCGGTGCAACCAGAGCCATTGTTCGGGGTGTCGGCGCACAATTTTTTCCAGTGCGTCGTTGTAGAATTGTGTTTTGTCGTACATTCGGTCTTCGCGGTCCTCGGCCAAGGCCGGCAGTTGAAGTTGGGGTTCGGCTACACAACGCAAGATACCATTGTCGTCCCGATAGGAATAGACCACCACAATAGGGGCAGCCCGCTTCTCACTGATCAACGCAAGGCCAATCGCTGTTCCGGCAAGCTTGCCAAAGAAGTTCACCGGCAACCCAATCGGGGGGCCCATAAACTGATCCAGCATGAAAGCCACCATGCGGCCTTGGTTTAGCGACTTTAGAATCCCGCCTGCCGTGCCACTCTCGAACAAAATACCCATTCCCATGTTCTTACGGTGCTCAAGGAGAATTCTGTCCGCGGTGGGGTTTTTGGAGCGCTTAACGACGGCGTCGGCGGGAATCCCATGCGCTACCAATATGCCCATCGCCCATTCCCAGTTGCCGATATGCAGGCTGAGAACATAGACGCCGTTGCCCTCGGCCAGAGCAGACTTCAGGTTTTCGATCCCATCGAAGGGAACGTTTTTATAATAGTCGGCGGATTTCCATGTAATCGACTGGAGGTATTCGATGATGAGCAAGCCGTACTGCCGAAAATTTTCCGCCGCAAGCGCATGCACTTGGTCGGGTGTTTTTTCGGCGCCGTAGGCCAACCGAATATTGTCGATCACGACTTGCCGACGGAAACGCACCACGTGAAACCAAAACCAGCCCAAGCTGGATCCCAGCGCCACGCGCACTTTGCGCGGCATCCAGTTGATAAGGTAAGAAAGGACGCGGAGAAAACTGTGGGTCACGCTGTCTCCAGATGAGTCTGAAGAAAGTACCAGAACTGGTCCGAAAACACATACCCTATTCGGAGGTAGAACAGCGCCTGGGACCGCTCTGCAAAGAGCGGGGCCGCTTTGTGCCAGTCTTTTTCCGTTGTGATGAGGTGGTGCACCCCATGCTGGGTCTGCAATTTGATCAACCGATCGACTAAACGGGCATCGTAGGGATGGTGGTCTGCAAACGATTCCACAAAAACGGGAGTGAGCGTGCCAGCAAGCGAGGCTGCAAAGGCGGCCGGGCGGGCGATGCCACTGAATGCGCCCCACTTTAAACTACCACTCACCGTTACCGCCCCTTCGGCGCCCCAAACTCCTTCCACTTGCGGACGCGCTTCGAAGATCGGCAACTGGGCAAAGTTACTGGCGAGGTAGGCCTTCCAGCGCGCCAAAGAAAGCGCATCTTGCCCGACTACTAGAACGACCGCCGACGCGGCTCTCAGTGAAAGCAGGGGTTCTCGGAGCTCTCCTAACGGAAGGCAATTTGCCTCTCGGAGATCCCGATCGGCTTGGATCGCCACCAGATTGAGATCGTGGCGAAAGCTGAAATTTTGAAAGGCGTCGTCCAAGAGCAGAAAGCCGGCACGGTGATGAGCTTCGGCCTGTAGGAGGGCTCGGCCCCGCGCACGTCCGATAAAAACGGGTGCGTTGAGCCGTCGGGCCAACATCCAGGGTTCGTCGCCAAACTGGCGCGGTCCGTCGGCTTGGCTCAAATCAACTTGGGCACCCCGCGCACTGAGTAGACCTCGGTAGCCGCGCGAAACGATGGCCGGTTGCAGGTGCGCGAATCGGGCGGCGATGGCAGCGACAATGGGGGTTTTGCCCGAACCACCGCTGTGGAGATTGCCGACGATAAGCGTTTTGGCTCGGGTGCGCACCCGTGGGCGACCGGCGAGAAAAGCCCGTCGTGCCCGCACCGCCAACGCCCACAAACACGCTAAGGGGTAGGCGACGACCCAAGTAATTTCAGACAGGAGCGGGGACAAGTGCCGCCTCATTGAAAGGAAGCTGCCGGAGCAGCTGAACAATGGAGCTTGCCGCTCGGGCGCTCGCACCCGGATCCCCCAGCAACGAACGGCAGGCCGCAAGCTGGTCGGCGAGCCCTAGGCGGTAGCGTTCGTCCTCGATCATCCAACGGCATTCGGAAAGCAGTGCTTCAGCAGTGGCCTTCTCGTGCAGGAATTCACGCACCACTTCCTTGCCATGCAGCAAGTTGGGCATGCCAAAGAAACGTCGGTAACGGATCAGGTGCCGAATGACCCAAGCCGTCGAAGGGCTCATCCGGTAGAAAAGACAGAAGGGGGTGCCAATAATCGCGGTTTCCAAGGTGGCGGTGCCGGATGCCACCGCGGCGATATCTGCCCATTCGAGGGTCTGGCGGGAATCTCCGCCCAGCACTTCCACCGGTGCCCCCGCAAAATGGAGATCCACTTCTTCCACGCTTAACGTAGAGGCGACCGGCACCCGAATTTCGCTCTGCGGGTAAAGCACTTTCAAACGAACCGCCAACTCTCGCAGCAAACCAGCATGGTGGCGCAGTTCGCTGGGACGGCTACCGGGTAACAAAGCAATACGAGGTGCGGCTTCCACTTCGGCTTGAGTGCGATACTGCGCCCGCCGCTGCACCTGTTCGAGCACCGGGTGCCCAACGAATTCGGCGCTCACGCCATTGGCGTCATAAAACGTTTTCTCAAAAGGGAAGACGACGAGCATGCGATCCACTCGTCGGCGGATTGCGTTGACGCGGTATTTGCGCCAGGCCCAAACCTGGGGCGAAATATAATAAACCACGGGAATGCCTTGGCGTTTGAGAAAACGGGCTAGGCGCAAATTGAAATCGGGCAAATCAAGCAAGACAGCTACCGCCGGACGACGGCGCGCGATTTCTTGTTTGAGCGAGCGGTAAGCGCGCAGAACGTCGGCGACTTTATCCGCCCAGTCGGCCCCCCCGACGACATTCAGTCGATCGGCCGGGATGCATATTTCCATTCCCTCGGCGGTGAGCTGCTGGCCGCCCACACCGAAAAAACGCGCCGTCGGCTGGAGGGCGCGCAGTTCGCGCACGAGACTCGCTCCGTGCAGGTCAGCGGAGGCCTCACCGGCCACCATCAAAATATCTAGCGACACTCCAAGCTCCCGCTAAGCCCCTGGGAGAAAAGACTTTCGCGCTCTCGGATTTTTTCCACCACCACTTGAGCGTACTTGAGGGCGCGCAAGCCATCTTCTCCGGCGACCAGAGGCCGCCGGCCCTCGCGTATGCAGGCGATAAAATCTTTGGCCTGCTCCAGAAGAGCATCGATACCGGGGGCGGTTTGCTGTGTGGATTGCACCGAATTGCCGGGCCCACGCCGAACCAAAGTGGCGGTGTTCAAACGAAAATCAAAGGAGGCATAGGCCTCGGTGGAGAAAACGCGCATTTTGCGCACTGGCTCGGTGGACACGCGGCTCACGTTCAGGTTCATTACCGCGCCGTTGGGGAATTCGAGCCGAACGTTGGCGAGGTCGTGGTGCGCGGTGATTACCTTCATCCCGATAGCTGAAACATGCACTGGATCTTCCGAAACCAAAGAAAGCGCGAGATCCAAGTCGTGGATCATTAAATCAGCCACTACGTCGATAGAACTTTCGCGCGCTAGATTTGGCGACAGGCGGTGCGTTTCCACGAAGAGTGCGGGGGTTAGGGGCGCACCTTGGGCTAACGCAGCCAAACGGAAACGCTCCACCATTCCCACTTGCAGCACACGGTTTTTTTCCTTCGCCAACCGCACCATCGCTTCGGCTTCCTGCAGCGAAGACGCGATCGGTTTTTCAACCAAAACGTGCACACCGGCTTCTAGGGCCTGGCGGGCGAATGGACCGTGCGTGTCAGTGGGACTGGCGATGGTGATTGCGTCTACTTCGAAAAGCAATTCCACCAAACTTGCAAAAGCCG
Organism: uncultured Pseudobdellovibrionaceae bacterium; assembly: GCA_964492125.1. GTDB lineage: Bacteria > Bdellovibrionota > FAC87 > UBA2466 > UBA2466 > JAIEOG01. Next base: position 21,009 of record CAZBJE010000030.1, read on the forward strand.
GTACCTTGTATTGAGCAGCGATCTCCGCCGCGCGTTCTGGACCACTTTCAAAAAAACCCACCACTTGGACGTCGGGCATGGAGAGGTACTTCTCCAAATGGTACTTGCCCATCTTGCCGACACCGATCACGCCCACGCGTATTTTGGCCGGCGGTAGCATTTAGCGAGCAATCCCCATTTTGGCGCCTTTGAGAAAGCCGAGGAAGGCATCCACTTCAGGGGAAGCCCCGAGTTCGGTGTTCACTCGTTCAATGGCTTGGGAGACAGTGAGATTTTGGAGATAGAAAATTTTGAAAAGGCGGCGCAGTTGGCGAATAGCCTCGGTAGTAAAACCCTGGCGCTGTAAACCAACCATGTTCACGCCCTGCACATTGAAGTCGTTGCCTTTACCGGACAAAAAGGGCGGCAGATCTTTGCGAAGAAGCGAGCCCCCGCCGATAAAACTGAAATCTCCCACGGAACAGAACTGGGTAATGGCGGACTGGCCGCCGACAACCACTGCCTTACCGAGCGTAACGTGGCCAGCTAGCTGCGCACAGTTGGCCATGATGACATTTTCTCCCACGATGCAATCGTGGGCTACGTGGCAATAAGCCATTAAGTAAGCGCCGTCTTTGATGACGGTGGTTTGAGTGCCGAAAGGAGTGCCTCGGTGCACAGTGACGTATTCGCGCAAAGTGACCCGGTTACCGATGACGGCGGTGGTAGGCTCGCCGGCATACTTTAGGTGTTGGGGCGCTCCGCCCACCACCGCGAACGGGTGCACATTCACTTCATCGCCCAAGGTGGAATAGTCGCGGATAATGGCGTGATCGTGGATAACGCTGTTCTTGCCGATGGAAACTTTGGCGTCGACGATGGCAAACGCTCCGATGCGAGTGCCTTCGCCGATTTTAGCGTCGGGATGGACCAAAGCGGTTGAATGGATTTCAGGCATCGCTCTTTTCCCCCAAGCGTTTCTCTAGTTCTCGCACGCGATTGAGCAACTCGGGCAATTTGCGGAGCCCCCGGAAAATGCGAGCGAAATCGCGAATGGGCGTCGCGGGGGTAAAAAAATACGTCTCCGCACCCGGAACATTGGTGGTGGATCCGCTTTGGCCGCCCATGCGCGCGCCGCTGCCGACTTTCACCCCATGCCCCAACCCCACCTGACCACCCAAAACTACGTCGTTTTCCAAAACGCCCGATCCACCCAAACCAACTTGCGCGCAAAGAATACAGTCTTCACCGACATCGGAGTTGTGGCCTACATGCACCAAGTTATCGACTTTGGTGCCGCGGCGAATCCGCGTTTCGGTAAGCGTAGCTCGGTCGACGGCGGAATTGGCGCCGATGCGCACGTCGTCTTCAATAACGACCCCGCCGATTTGAGGCATGGCCACATAGGGGCCCTTGGGCGTTTCTTGGAAAAAACCAAATCCATCCGAGCCAAGCACAGCGCCGGAAAATACTTTCACCCGGTTTCCGAGGCGAACACCATCGTAGAGCGTGCAGCGAGGGTGTAGCTCGCAGTCTTCACCCAGAACCACCGCGCGGCCAACGTACGCATACGGATAAACCAAACTGCGCGGCCCGATTTCCGCGTCATCGCCAATGCAGGCATACGGCGCCACGTGAGCCGTGGCATGGACTCGGGCCTTGGGACTCACTACCGCCAACGGCGAAATTCCGGTCCAGGGAAAAGCGGGACGAAAGCGATTGGCGACTTGGGCAAAACTAGCCTGAGGGTCCGGGACCAAAACGAAAGTGAGGGGCAACTCAGGGCGGGCCAAATCCGCGCGGGTGATGACCACTGCGTCTCGCAGACCATTGAGCTGGTCGGCATATTTGGGATTGGCAAAAAAGGTGAGCGTGCCGGAGGCAGCGTCGCCTAAGGCACCCAACCTGGAGACGGCGGCTTGCGGGTCGCCCAGGATTTCAGCGCCAAAAAGAGCGCCCACTTCAGCTGCGGTAGTAGGGAGTTCAATACCTGTCACAGCCAACACCCTATACGCGCCTCCCGGCTCTGTAAACGCCGTGAGAGCCCTACCCACCAAGGGTCTTGCGGGGCGGCCTTGCTCAACGCGGCGCACCGGCACCGGCAACCCGATCGGTGGTATGATCAGAGTCTCCCCTCTATGCTGAGAACCCCACTGCGATCGCTTCCGGCGCGCAACCCCCGGTTTCGCCATTTTCTTGTGGCGAGCACTGTTTCGTTGGTTGGCTCCAATGTTTTCGATATTGCGATGCCGCTCTACGCCCTCCAGCGCACCGGCTCTGTGATGGATCTGAGCTTGGTCAGCATGATGCTGCTCCTCCCCCATTTTCTGATGGCCCCTTTCACAGGGTATTTTTCCGACCACAGCCGCAAAAGGCAGAGCTTGCTAGTGGCGGATATCGGCCAGGTCGTTTGCCTGTTGGCGCTTTCTGCCTACGCGTGGACAGGGGCGGCGGCGCTCTGGCCGATCTTGCTTTGCGTGTTTGGGATCAAAACGCTGATGCTCGTGTTTGAAACTATTTCTCAGTTTCAATTGATTCCCGCCTTAGTCGGCCCGGCAGACCTGACGTCGGGCAATACCTGGTTCTTATCCCTCCACCGTGTGATCCAAATCGCGGGCCCACTTATTGGCGGGATGCTGATGCACTACTCCGGCATCCAAAGCTGCATTTGGGTAAATATCGCTAGCTTCGTGGCGACCCTCTATTTCACGTGGAGCTTTAAGCGCTTGGACGAACTGCTGTCGGCGGAAAAAATCCACCGCCATGCCCGGGTTACCGCTGGGGCGGTGGTACGGCAGTTTCGGCTAAGCCTACACTTTATTTGGAAATCCCCGGTGTTCCACCCGTTCATCCTGCTGATGTTTCTGTGGAATATGTCTTCGCTGACGCTGAACTCACCCACGCTGACTTATTATTTCACGGTCACGCACCATTTTAGTTCTGCGGAGTACGGACTGGTGATTTCTTCGTTTGGGATTCTGGGAATATTCGGGTTTCTGCTTTCGCCCACGCTGTACCGTCGGCGTCCTTTCGAACAGGTTTTCCTCCAATCCTCTCTGTTCCAAGCGGTGTTCGGCACCCTTTGTATCATTCCGTTCGGCATGCCGATCGCCATGGGTGCGCTCTACGGAATGTCGCGCGCGGGCAGCTCGGTCCTCAGCATGGGTAATTATTTTATCCGCCAGACTCGCGTACCGCGAGCGCAGAACGGCTCCATCAATGCGTCGCTCAGGATGTTCTTTATGTCGGCTGCGCCGGTTTCGAGTTTGTTTCAGGGCTGGCTGATCGATCGCTTTGGCGTGGGGCTGGCTCTAGTTTTTGGCTCCGCATGTTTGTGGGGAACTTGGTGGTATTCCCGATCGCTCGCACGCGCTTACCGCGAAGAACAAGCCTTGCTCGAGCCCTACCCACCCCCACGCAAAACCGCTTAGCCCTCCGAAGACGGTGGCGAGCCGTCCGAACCGTCATCGGGTTCGACTTCCGGCACCTTGTACTCCTCGGTAGCCCAATTGCCTAAATCGCGTTGCTTGCATTTCTCACTGCAAAAAGGGCGCAACGGATTTCCCTCCCACTCGACCCAAGCTTTACAAATCGGACATCGCACTTTCATCGTCCTATGATAAAAGCGTGCGGACCATGCGGAGCACAATCTTTTTATTTTTAGCGCTATGGACCGGCTTTGCCTGGGCGATTGAAGAACGCCCGCCACACGCCAAAGAAATTGTCCGCACCATTCACCGCGTCCGCACCGTGATGGAAAAACCTGAAGCGGCTCTGAGCGAAGACCTTGCCTTGATCAAAGCGCAAGTCGAACAGATTACCGCCAACCACGCGCGTGTTTCACTTTTTGCTCATTATCTCTACGGCCGAGGGTTGCTGTACCTCGACGATTTCTACGACGACTTGATGTACTTGCAGAAGGGCCTTGCAGACCCGCATACGGGCGAGGCTTTTCGGGCTCGCTTGGATGCGCTGAGTTTTGCGCCGTTGGCGAAACGCTTGGCGAGCGTCTCGATGGAAGATAGGGCAGACTCCAGCGAGTGGGGCGAGCCTGTGCAGGGTGCCTTCGATCGCATTGAACGATTCGAACGCGCGTCCCTTGTCACTTTAGCGGCGGAAGATACATTCAACGAAGCCGGGCGCGCGGCAACTTCCCGACTGAGGGTGTTTCAATCGTCGATAGTGCTCTTGGCCAGCGCCATGGGCGTTTACGCAACCTGGCATGCGTTTGGAATCGACCAAATGACCCCGCGGGAATTCGTCGGTTTTCTTTTCAGCGTCTGGGCCGGTAATCAGGCCGCGTACTGGGTGATATGGGAGCGATTCAAATGGATCGACCCCTATAAGAAATGGAAAGCTCCCCAAGAGTATGCCGCTCTCAAAGAAGCCTGGAAGGCATTACTGCGGCTGAGCCCTTCGCTCTCCGCCCAGAAGGCCGCGTCGGCCGCGGCCACCAAATTGATTTCCACCACCAAGCACGCCGACGCCCAAGCCGATGCCGCTCTGGAAGCGATGTTTGAAAGCTTAGACGACGAAGACACAGCAAATGATGCGGCAATCAAAGTAGAGCTTTTCAATACTTTCCTCACCGAATTGGAAGACGGGAATGGCCACCGGGCCTTGCGCATTCTCACCAAACTCAAGGAGATGGATCCTACTTCCGACGCCGCCCGAATGAGCGAAAAAGTGGCTCGTATTTTTCAACTGCGCGCGCGCATGGAACGCAAATGCTTTGTGCGCCAGGCGCTCAAAGCTTCATGGCGCCTGGCGGTTCTTGGTCTGGCTGTCTACGCCTCTAACGAGGGAATCCGCGGTATTTTGCCCGAGCATTTGGCACGTTGGCGCTCGGTGCCCAATTCGATCTTAGCGGGCTTGGGGGCACGGAGAATTTTCCCACTGATTTGGTTGCCACACCGAGTGGAAGTGTTGAAGCGGCAAGCCAACAAGGAAGAGCAAGAGTTGCGTGAAGCTTTCGACGAACTCATTGCAATCGATCCCTCCGGCGCAACGGTGGAACGCATCGCGGAATATGATTCGGGCGTGGCGGCGCATCAGCTGGTAACGTACGCCGCCGGCGATGCACTTGCGGCCAAGCCGAACGGCGAGCGAACACGGAAACTGTGGAACGTTGTGAATCGCGAGCTCTCCACCAGCCACCCAGCCGGTAGTCGCGTGCAGGCGCTACTCGAAGATACGTACCGCGCCCAACGCACTTGCGTTACTCGCATGCTCGCTGCGGTGACTGATTTGGCGAGTGAGTTTGAAGTCCTCGATGGCGTCTCCGTACAGCCGTAGCACGGTCTGGGTCACCTTTTTCCAATCCAACTCTTGTTCAATCCACCGGCGTGCCGGTGCCAAGAGAACTTCCCTCTCGGCAGGGCTAAGCCGCTCAGTCTCACGCAAAGCACCCACCAAGGCGTTAGCGTCTTCGATGGGGTAAATGCTGCCAGGCAAAAAAGGCGCGAGGTATTCCGCGCTGCCACTCTCGCGCGGCACCAAAGGGATACCCCCAGCCGAAACCGTCTCAAACGGAACACGGCCGAAGGGCTCACCCACGGCGGGATAGATCACCGCAAGCGCTTGGCGAAGGTAGGTATTTTTTTCGGCATCGTAAACGGGTGGCAGCAAGCGCACCCGATCGGAAATAAATTCGGCTCGCGCGCACGCGGTGATGGCGTCCTCATACCCGCGCTGCGCGGGTCCCACAAAGAGAAGATCCGCGCTGCCGCCGTCGCGCACGTAGGTCGCAAAGGCGCGGACCAGAAACAACAGGTTTTTGCGCGATTCCAAACGCCCGAAGTAGAGAAAAAAAGGCGGAATAACGATCGGCTCTGCCTGGGTATTAGCGGGGGCGGGCACGCCATTGGGGATCACTTGGCAGCGCGCTTGATTCACTCCGTACGGCTCCCACTGCGCGATTTCGAAATGGCTCAGCGCCACGATTCGCTGAGCGTTTTCCACAATCCAACTTCCCCAAAAATGGTTGAAAAGTTTTTTCAAACGCACTTTGCGGTGCGCGAGCCAAAGCATGCCGCGCGGGTGAAGGACAAAAGGAATGCCTTTGCGGTGGGCCAACCGAGCAAGCAGGATATTTTCCCAACGCCAATGCCCGTTGATGTGGACTAAGTCCGCGCCGTCCAGCTCACGGCTAATCCAATGCGATGGGTCGCGCCAGGCGCGCACTACGTCCCAGGGGTGCACCTCTTTGACATCCGTTAATCCGAAACGGTGCGCAAAGTCGGCACTCAGTGCCCCAGAACGGCAAAACACCACCGTAGGACACTGGGTTTGGAGGTGGGCGCAGAGCGAGGCCTCACTCACCGCGGAGCCACCGTACTGCGGGTTTAGTGCCTGGCTTACGACGATAACCTTCATAAAACCAAGTATAACACGCAGTATACGTAGCCTCTTTGTGCGCTGGATCTTGGTTTGCACAATACCCTGCCGGAGCGCCGATACATGCGGCGCAGCTGAATCTGAAGCGGATGTTGAAGTAGCTGTAGCTCAAAGTGGTGAAGTAGATGTTGTCGTGGAAGTGGGCCGGGATTCCGGCATTATTTTTGGTGGTGGCGTGTGGCAACGCGCCTCGCTTGTCGTGGCCGGCGGCGGTTGCGTCCATCGAAATTTCGGGGGACGGCAAGTCTACCGTCACTAGTGATATCGAAGATCTCAATGCGCAGATCGGCAGCACCATTCTGCGACTAGATGGCAGCTCCGGTTCTCCCATTCATATTAAAAGCATTAGCAACTTTGGTGTTTCCAGCAATGTGCTTACTCAGGGCGCCCAGGTGCATTTGGATTATGTGTCGATGATCGCCCCTGGCGCTCGCGGCGCGGCTGCCAGTACCCAAATCGCAGGACGCGCAACCTTGGACTCCAGTCAGTGTGTTATCGAGTTGGGCTCTTTTTTGTTCGAAGAAAAATCGAAGGACTTATTGATGCCAGTTCTGTGGCATGAAATCGGACATTGCGCTGGGTTGCTCCACGTGACCGAAGCTAACGAAGTAATGTCGCCTATCACCAACCGTCTCGACGCTTACACGGCAGACCACTTTAAGCGATTCTTTGACGCCCTGCTCGCGTCCATCCGCTAGGCGTTTACGTGCCTGGTGAGTTATATTTATAGAATGGATGATAATCGCCGTAGGTTTCCGCGCATTAACGTGGGTGTTTCCGGTTTGATCTACTTTAATCAAAACAAGAAAGATTCAGTGCCCTGTGAGATCTTGGATATCTCGCTGGGTGGAGCGTTCATCCATTGCACAGCCCCCATTCTTATTGGGCAGGAAGTGATGGTAGAAATTCACTTCGAAACCAATACCCTGCTTACCGCTAAAGTGGTGCGCGATCCGTCGGAAGTCAGCAAATTAGCAGAACCCGAAAAATCGATTGTGCGCTGGGTGAGAGGGTCTTCCAAATCGGGCTTCGGGGTTGAATTCCAAAACCTTGGCGACGCCAAACGCACCTACCTCCAAAAACTCATCGTGCATTTTGAAAAGATGCGCTCCGCAAAGAAATCAAAGTAACTCAGTTAAGCGCCCCACCGCGTGCGGCGAGCCTTCCGCTTTGGCAGCCTGAGTGATCTCCATGAATTGGGCTTTACGCTGCAGATCTTTGATGGTGGAGGCCCCGCAGTAAGTCATGCCGGAGCGAATGCCGCCCATGATGTCTTGGATTACATCTTTGACGGGTCCGCGACAGGGGACTTCGATGGCCACCCCTTCCGCCGTTTTCCACTCAGACATATTCCCCATGAAATCTTCCTGAGCCTCGCGCGAGGCCATTCCCCGGAAGCGTTTCACAGCCACAGTTTTTCCATCGGCGGTTTTCTTTTTAATAATTTCTCCGGGCGTTTCGTCGGTGCCCGCAAGCATCCCGCCCAACATCACGAAATCGGCGCCTGCAGCCAAGGCCTTCACTGCATCGGAAGGGTAGCGAATGCCTCCATCGGCAATCAGGGGTCGATCGGTTTTGCGGCAATCTTGCAGCGCCGCCAGCTGCGGCACCCCAAAGCCGGTTTTAATGCGGGTCGTGCAAACCGAACCCGCCCCAATGCCCACCTTAATCACGTCGGCACCGGCAGCAGCTAGGTAGTCCGCACCCGCATAAGTCGCGACGTTACCGGCAATAATCAAAATGTTGTCGCTATAAAGCTCACGCAGCGTGCGCACGGTGCGGTTTACTTCCTTTGAATGGCCGTGGGCCACATCAACGCAGATGATCTCGGCGCCTACCGCAATCAAGGCGGCGGCCCGATCCAGGCCGTCTTTTCCAATGCCGATGGAAATGCCAGTCTGCTTAGGGAATGCAAGCCCCTGAAAAACCTTCACATTGGTTTCGATCGTCATGAAGCGGTGAAGAATCCCGCAGCCGCCCAGCTTGCCCATGGCGTCTGCCATGGCGGCGTCGGTGATGGTGTCCATATTGGAGCTAATGAGCGGAATTTCAAACTCATGCCCGTGTGCGGAGGTCGCAGTGGTCACATGCTGGCGAGACCGAATGCCATTATAGCCTGGTACCAGGAGTACATCGTCGAAAGTAAGCCCGCGCGTATTACCAATCATTTAGAACCTCCCTTAACGGAACCGAAATCCGATAAGCATCGTCATCACAAAAGCCAGCCTGCCACCTACTATGCCCGGCCGAAATTGTCCACGCACCGTGGATAAGTCGTCGATTTCAAAGGCTAGACTGGCTTCGCCAAAAGCAGCAAAACCGTTGTCACTCACCCCAGCCAGCCGATGGGCAAACGCCGGACCGGCCAAAACACCTAGGCTTAGGGTCGCCGAAGGAGCCGAAAACAGCACGAAGTCGTACCAGATCCCCGGGAGCAACGTGAAGAAATAGCCAGGCGAAAAGAGAGCAAATTGCAAATCTGCGCCGATATATAGCGGTAAGGCGGTGCCCAGCCCAAACCGAGTTTGGGCGGTGTATACCACGGCGGGTTCCCGCAGAACCATCTGGCCAAAACCCGATTCAAATTCCCGGCGATAACGGTTGGGGTTGGAGTACATGGGGGAAGGGGCGGGGGCCTCCACGGCTGGGACAATCGCCTCCACAACGGGCGCTTTCTTTTCTACTTCTGCTGGTAACCGTTCGACTGAAGGCCCAGCCATCTTCGGCTTTTTAGCCGGAGGGCGCTTCGTGGCGTGTGCCTTTTGGGTGGTAGTAGGGCGAACGGTGGCAGTTTTTTTCCTGGGCGCGGCCCCATGCGCCGTCACCGCGAACACGAGAGAAACGGCTAGAAGGCTACGTCGAAACAAAGGGTTTCCTTAGGCCGATGGGCCCGACGGCAAATCGACCATGTTGAGGTACATCTGCGCCTGGCGATTGCCGGGATCGAGAGCCAACGCATCTTTCCATTCTCGTTGGGCCTCGCGCACCTGCTGCTGAGAGTGGAGCAAAATGCCGAGTTGAATACGGGCTTCAGCAAAGCGGGGATTCTGGGCAATGAGTTGCTTTAGGAACGTAATCGCCGCCGAACGATCACCCAGCTTCGACAAGCACTTGGCGATTTGGAGCGAGATGGTGACGTTGCCTGCATCCAAATTGAGGGCTTTGTTGAACTCGTGATTCGCCTCGGCAAACCGCTCAAAGCGCATGTAGAGCAGGCCCAATTCGTGGTGGCGCTGAGCGAGGGTGCGATTGATTTTTGGATCGTGTCCGGGCGGAAGCTTATCGAGGTGCTTTTTGGCCTGGTGAAAAACGGCAGCGCCCTCGCGGTACTTGCCCACATCGTTAAACAGACTGGAAAGCGCGATAGCTGCTTCGGTGAAAAAGGGGTCCAGGTGGAGCGCGTTTTGGAAAGCGACCGTGGCCTTCTTAAATTTACCGCGCTTGGAATAAACGCATCCGAGCAAGTGGTACGCCTCGGCGGAACGGGTATTGATGGAGAGTGCTTGTTCGAGCGTTTTTTCTGCGGAGGAAAGGCTGCTGCGCGCGATATCTTCGCGGGCCATCCTTAGTAAATCGTCTACGGTGGGTGCCCTGGAATCCATCGTCGCGCCCTTTCGGTGGAGACTAATTCTTTTTGTTGATGTCTTCGATGAGCGACTTCGCGCTGCTCATATAACCGGACTGGGGATACTGCTTCATCAGCGTTTCCAGCGAGTCCTTCGCGTTGTCGTACATCCGGGTATTATAATAGCACTGACCAAGGCGGTAGAGCGCCTCTTCATCGTAGCCCACATTCGCGTAGTCTTTGAGCAACGCCGCATAGCGGTAACTCGCCGATAGAAAGTGCCGCCGATCGTAATAGAAATTGGCCACGAACGACTCATGCTCCGCCAGACGCTTACGCGAATCGGCGATGCGGGTGTCGGCTTGTTCGGTGTACTTCGAATCCGGAAAGCGCTGCTTGAGCAAATTGAAGGAATCGATCGCGCGGTAGGCCGCGCTCAGATCCCGCGAGCTGTTTTCGGGGATCAAATTGAAATAAGACATGCCGATTTGGTACTGGACGTAGTCGCTCTTGGGATAGGAAGGGTGCAGTTCCCGAAAAATCTCGTACGCGCTTTCTGCCTCCAAAAAGCTCTCTTGCGTAAAATAAGCATCCGCGATTTTGAGCTCCGCGTCGGTGGCGCGGGGGCTGTAGGGAAAGCGGTTCTTGATATCGCGCAGCTTCTCGACCGCAATCAGGAATTGCTCGTCGGCCAATAGCCGCTCGGCTTCGGCGAAAAGCGAATCCGGATCGTCTGGGTTGACCGCGACCGACGTGCAACGGCCCACCAACAAGACCAACCCCAAAACGGCCAAAAGCCGCCCCACCGGTTGAAACGCTGTCTTAAGTAATGAGAATTGCATAGTTTTCATCAAGAGTTTCCGCAACATACCATTATTTTCATTCTTTTGCCATCCCCGGGTTAAGCGAAGCGTCAAAACACCCGATAGGCATAGTACGGATTACGCCGCACCGCGTTGCTAGCGGGCAGCAGAGGATGAGGATGAAGGACACGCGCGAATATTGGATACGCGATCTAGAGCAGCTGCTCGACGAAACCGTCGTGCGAGATGCCGTGTCGCAAGCCATGGAAATCTTCGAAGAGGCCATCTGTGCCTTGCCAGAGGATAGCCGCGCTCTGATTTCTCGCTACTTCGATGGCACCTCCGTGGAAGTGTTGGCTCGCGAAAAGTCCGTTTCGGCGGACCAAATGGGCCAATGGATCGAACGGGTAAAGCGCGAGCTCGCGCAACAACTCCGCGCCAAGTGCACGGTTAAACAGTAGGAATCGATGAACGCCGCAGCAGACCTACAAAAAGAAGTCCGCGCGCTCGCCGAACAGCTGGCGCTGGAGCCCTTTTGCCGCAAGTACGCGCTCGACCGCCAGTCGCTCGCCAAGGTGAACTTGTTCCTCGGCCAACGCGAAACCAGCTTGGAGCGAGTGGCTCCGGAACAACCCGAGTTGAAAGAAAGTTTTGGCCGTTTCAAAGCGCTATTTGCCACCTTCTTGGGGCAACTCTCCCAGGCCCACCCCGCGGCCGCCCAACAGCTCAATAGCGTGGCGCTCTACGACTACCTGCAACCGCCGGCCGCAGACGCACTGGAAGAGATTACCCAGTTGGGTCGTTTGAACTTGGTGCCGCCGCCGAGCCAACCACCCATGGTGCAAGAACTCAGCGATGAAAGCGATGATTCCGAGATTTCGTTTTCGATGCCCGGCGATACGGTGGAAGAGGCCAGCGACAAAACCGTGATGGGAATCATCAATTTTGTCGACGAGCCCGACGAAAGCAACGCGACGCTCACCGAATTGGAAATCGAGGCACCCATGGTGCCGGTGGAACCGCCGACGACTAGCGTGCTCCTTTCGCCTCTAGAGGAAAAAGAGTCCGGCCCGAGCCCCTGGGATACCGAGCCCATGACACCTCAAGAACCAGTCGCCGCACCCGTTTTGACGGTCATCCACAACGAAGACACCGTCGATTGGTCGGTGCCCGGCGAGCCCAAGGAAGAACAAGACGAAACGATTCGTGTGCGCATTCCCAAAGCAGTAGCCACAGCACCTGTTCCCACCAACACGACCGCGCAGGAGTTTTATGCGCTGGCGGGTTACTTCCAAACGCAGCGGCCGGGCGCGGCTCCTGGTGCCCCCGGCATTCCGAGCGGTCATTTGGCCCGCTTGGAATCACAGCAAATTATTTTCGCAATCGAAATGGAATTCCAAGAGCGTTTGGCGGAACTCACTCCGAATTTCTGGCCTCGGCGTACAGCCCATATTGCACCGCTTTGGGATAAATCGTCGACAAAGGGTGAGTTTCATCCGGAGTTGCTCAAGTGCTGGGATGCGCTCTCGCGCAGCGGTGCCTCTGAGTGGCCCGCCGGCGAACGTCTGCCCACGGTTACGTTTCGCAATGCACTCAAAATCTTAACCATGACCAATGATCCGGCCGCTGCCCGCCTGTCGACTCTAGAGGCTGGCCTTTGGATCTTCTTATTCGGGCAAGAGAGGTCCATCGGGCCCGTGACCTTGCACAACGGTTTGGGTTTGCCCGAAATGGGCCAAGAGCAAACAGCCGACGCCTTCCTGCGCCTGTGTCGAGTGCATCGACTAAAAGCCACCTTGGTAAATCCCTCGGCGCAGGTGACAGAAGCGGAATGCGCGGAACTGCGCGCGCATGCAGAAGCTCTGTTTCAATTTTCTCAATCCTGGCTGACCCGGAGTGGTTCCGGGTCTTAGGAGGCTGTCTTGGGCACGTACCTTCCCGCACAGCGCAAAAGAAAACGGTCGGTTGCCGACACGCTTGCGGAAGCCGAACACGAGCACTATTTGGACTGCCCGAATGCGGACTTGCCCATTCGCGCGGCCGCTCTGCTTTTGGATCTGATTCTTTTTTCCCTCGGCGCGTCGGGAATCCACCACCTTGTCGAAACGTTGAAAAACTCGGTGCCGAGCTTGATCGGGATCGTATCCGAGCCCTCTGCGCCCGCAGTGGTTTTGGGAATCACTTATTTTTCGTGGCTTCTCAAAACCGCCGCTCTGTTTTTATTTTTTGTTTGGAGCGTACTGCGGTTCGGCGGCTCTCCGGCCAAGCTGCTAATGGGCTTGCGGGTAGTCGACGTAAACACTGGCAGCCGCCTCGACTACCGCCAAGCCATGCTGCGCGAAACCATCGGCAAAATTCTGGGTTCGCTGCTTCTGGTGGGTCCCGCGTTAGCGCTTTTTCGCCCCGATCGCCGGGCTTTGCATGATCTTGCTAGCCGCTCCGTCGTTAAACGCGTGAGGGGAGCACCATGATCTTGCTTGTTCCTGTTACTCCCGAAGTTCCCAAGCAGCACGTGCCGGATCTCTGGCCCGCGCTGCTTTTGCTGCTTTTGTTGGGAACAGGCTTCATGCTCGGTTTGGATCGCATCTCTAATGACTTTGATTATGTGAACTCGCTAAAAACTTTCTTAGTGGCTGACGCCGACGGCAAAGCCCAGCTTACCCCGGAAGCTCAGGAGTTTTTGAAAAAGCGGCCCTTGTTAGCCATTGCCCCCGCCAAGGGGGACTGGGATCTCTCCCGCCTTATCTTCGCCAACTTTTTACACGGCAGCGTGCCGCACTTGGTGCTCAACTGGGTGGGGGTTTTTGCTGGCGCGCGCATTTGCACCACGTTCATTCCCTTTCTTTGTACGTTTTCGATTTTCATCCTTGGCGGAAGCCTGGGCCTACTGACCAGCATGTGGTTGTCGACGGAAGCTTCAGCTTTTATTCCGCACATTGGTGCCAGCGGCGGAATCTTTGCGCTGATGGGCACGTACTATGTTTATAACTTTCGTTTTCGCACTCGCTATTTCTTCTGGTTTCCCAGCCGTCACGGCACGATCAACCTGCGGACTTCCTGGTTTTTCTTTGTCGACGTGATTCTTTTAGAATTGGTTTTGTCGACGGGACAGTTTTTGCCGGAACGGGTGGATAGTGTGGACCACCTGGCCCACGTGATGGGCTTTGTGGCCGGAGTTGTGTTGGCTTTAGGTCTTCGCTTTTTTCAGCGCTGGCCCAGTTTTCTGCAGACCCGCGCGGAGTTTCTTCGCTGGGAAAAACTTATCGCGCCTTCGGACGAAGACTTGCTGCAGAAAGCGTTTCGCAGCTGGTGCGAGCTGCTTCAAATCAACTCGTTCAACGACCAGGTAAAAATGCACCTATGCCGGCTGATCGCCAAGCACCCCACGGCTTTCAAACCAGACCAACTGGAAGACGCGTTTCGGTATTTTTCGCCCACCTTTTTGCGGCTGCAAACAGACTACCCGGCCCAGGCCATCGCCGCGCTATTTAGCCAGGGCATTTCGCCCCCCATGAGCTGGTTGGCCGCAACCCCGTACGACAGCATTATCCGGCTGGCCCAGGCCATGGCGCGCAGCCCCGAAAACCAGGTTTTTTTGATCGAATTGGTGGCCGCGTACCGCCGCGCTCACCCCGAAGGCGGCAATACGGAACGCAAACTGGAACTCTTGATGTCCAAGCTCGCGTCGCTGCAGCAACAGTCCGCCCGTCCACCCATGCCCGAAGGGCGTCGCCAAGTCCCCTGACGCTCTTGCTTATTGATGACCGACCGGCTAGAAACTGCCCATGGCAGACCCCCAAATTTTAGCGAAATTAAAAGCGATTGCGGCCGATTGCCGCGTCGACATCCTCAACATGCTCGAAAAAGCGAAGTCCGGTCACCCCGGCGGCTCTCTTTCGGTCATCGATCTCGTGGTGGCACTTTTCTTCCACGAAATGAAACAGGATCCCAAGCGCCCGGACTGGGATGGTCGGGACCGTTTCGTGCTTTCCAAAGGCCATGGGGTTCCCGCACTTTACGCCGCTTTGGTCGCCCAAGGTTCTATCGAGCGCGCGGAGCTTGCGACGCTCCGGCAGACGAACTCCCGGCTCCAAGGGCACCCCGACCGCGTGGCGTTTCCTTGGGCCGAAGCAAGCACTGGTTCTTTGGGGCAGGGTTTGTCGATTGCTCAAGGCATCGCGCTGGGCTTTAAGCTCGCCAAGAAAACGAACCGCGTATTTTGCGTGATTGGCGACGGCGAAACCCAGGAAGGCCAGATTTGGGAAACTGCGATGTCGGCTCCCAAATTCAAACTGAACAACTTGGTTTGTTTCACCGACAACAACAACGGCCAAATCGACGGCCACGTCACCGAGGTAATGGACCTGCAACCGCTCGCCGAAAAGTGGCGCGCGTTCCGTTGGGCCGTGCACGAGATCGACGGCCACGACTACACACAGATTTTGGGCGCGTTGGACCAAGCGCGTAAAGAAACCGAAAAGCCCACGATGATCATTGCCCATACCGTTAAGGGAAAAGGCGTTTCGTTCATGGAAAACAATATTGGATGGCACGGGGTCACTCCCAACGCCGAACAAACCAAACAGGCAATTGCCGAGATTCGGGGAGTTAAGTAATGAGCGCCAAAGCAACCCGCGATTCGTTCGGTGAAACGCTAGCCCTTTTGGGCAAAGAAAATCCCAAAGTGGTCGTGCTAGACGCTGATTTGAGCTGCAGCACTAAGAGCATTCACTTCGCCAAGGCTTTTCCGGAACGGTTTTTCCAAATGGGAATTGCCGAGGCGAATATGGTGGGTACCGCCGCCGGACTCGCCTTTACAGGCTATGTGCCGTTTATTTGCAGTTTCGGGGCTTTTGTCTCGGGTCGCTACGACACCATCCGGATTTCCGTCGGGTACTCCAAAGCGAATGTGAAAATTGTCGGCACGCACGCCGGCTTGGGCATTGGCGACGATGGCTTTACCCAGATGGGCTTGGAAGATGTAAACGTGTTGCGCGGTTTGCCCGGCATGGTGATTTTACAACCGTGCGACCACCCCACGACCGTCGCGGCGGTCAAGTGGGCTGCACAACACGACGGCCCGGTGTACCTGCGATTGACCCGGCAGAAGTTGCCGCAGATCCATGCCAATGAAAGCGCGTTCCAATTCGGCAAAGGGATTGTGGTTAAAGAAGGCGGCGATGTGGCGCTGCTCGCTACCGGCGCTAGCGTCACCGATGCTTTGACGGCCTCGGAAAAGCTCGCGAGCTTCAACCCGTGGGTGGTGGATTTCCCGACTCTTAAGCCGATCGATCGCGATTTGATCCGCTCGTTGGCGAAAAAATGCCGCCTCATTACCACGGTGGAAGATCACAACGTGATCGGCGGCTTGGGCACGGCGGTGGCGGAAGTCTTGGCAGAAGAAGGTTTCGGCGGAAAGCTGCTGCGCCTGGGACTCCAAGACATGTATGGTGAGTCCGGCATCCCCGAAGAGTTGTACGAAAAGTACGGCATCTCCGCTGGCAAGATTGCCGAACAAGTGCGCGAAAAACTCTCGCGCTAAATCTAGTTCATTATCTCGCGGTAACCCTTGAGCATCGACGTTAGCTTTTTGATATCGGCTACGTCTTCCGCTTGGGGGCGTTGCTTTAAATAAAAGCGCAGATCATCCATCGCCTTGGAGAAATACTCCATTTCGCAATACAGGATGCCGCGGTCGCGGGTGAGCTCTGGCGACTCGGGATGCATTTGAGTGAGAATTTCCACCGTCTGAAGCGCTTCGAGAGCTTTGCCCTTCAAAATATAAACATGCTTGAGCTGGTAGGTGAGGCGGGAAACCATTTGTTCCACGCCGATCACTTCGAATAAATTGGCCTGCATCATGCGGTGACGTTGCAAGCTCGCGCGGAATTTACGCTGAAATTCTACTCCGTTCATCATCTTGCCTTGCTCGAACGGATCCACATAAAAATCGCCAACATCGTCCATAATTCGAATCAGAAAATGGCCGGGCAGCGCGATGCATTCGTGAGGCACGCCGACTTGCTCGCAGAGAATGGAGTACAAAACCGCCATCGCGAGCGGGCTGCCGACTTTTCTTTTGATGACCTGGTGCATGTAGTAGCGATTGGGATCATCGATCACCCGCTTACTGCGTTCGGGCGATTTCTGCATTTCAAACTCTTCGTACAAAACCTTATTGATGGTTTGGGCCATCAGAACGCTATCATCATGTTGGCCACCGCTTAGGTGCCAAACTCGGGCTGCCAGAGCAAGCACTTGCTCGACCATGCCATCGAGGGAAAAACGGGGATCGTCGATTTTCCCGAGGATGAGAGAGGCGCGCAAAAGATCGCCGCGGTTCAAAAAAAGCACAAGCTCGTCTTTGGTGGTTTTCATAGGCTCGCTTGGAGGATGAGAAAGACAGACCGGTGACGAATGTCGAACGGGGTTTTCTCGAGATTTTTAGATTGGACTCCCCGGGAACCGAGGAGTGAAGATTGACTACTTACTTAATTCTAACATCCCATCCGATCTTTTCAATGCGCTACCTTCAAAAAATCCTCGCCGTGCCGCGCTACCGTTGGAAGATTGACAGTTTGTCACCGACAGATACGAATGGGGTGGTGAAGGAGAAAACTCAATATATCTGCCAACAATGCGGGCACCGACACTCAAAGTGGAGCGGTCGATGCGCGGATTGCGGCGAGTGGAACTCTGTCGTGGAGGAACGCGCGCCGGCGGGAAGCAGTGCGAAACGCAGCGCACCCAACACCGTGGTGACTTCGGATAAACCTATCCCCGTTACCGAAGTGGTAACTCTAGATGTCCCGCGCTACCGCACCGAAGTTTCAGAATTAGACAATGTGTTGGGCGGGGGCCTGGTTCCCGGCAGCGTCGTTTTATTGGGGGGTGAACCGGGCGTGGGGAAATCCACTTTGCTTTTGCAGGCGGCCGATCAGTATGCACGCTCGGGCAAAAAGGTACTGTACGCCAGCGGAGAAGAGTCGACTTCGCAAATTGCTTTGCGCTCCGCTCGCCTGGGCGTGAACAGCCCCCATCTCTGGGTCGTAGCAGAAACCACGTTGGAAACTATCGAAGCCCACGTTGCTTCGATGAAACCGGACCTATTGATCATTGACTCGGTCCAAACAGTTTACAGCTCCCAGTTGGAATCCCAACCTGGCAGCGTTTCACAGTTGCGAGACTGCACCTTTCAATTAGTGTCGCTAGCGAAACAAACGGGAATGGCCATTTTCCTGGTCGGCCACGTGACCAAAGACGGCAACATCGCCGGCCCCAAGGTGCTGGAACATATGGTGGATGTGGTGCTTTACATCGAGTCCACTCCTTCGCAGTCGTTTCGCCTTTTACGAGGCATCAAGAATCGTTTTGGGGCCACCAACGAAATCGGCGTTTTTGAAATGATCACCGGCGGCATGCGCGCGGTTACCAACCCTTCCGAACTTTTTTTATCGGAACAAGCGACGGCGGTGGCAGGTAGCGTGGTGGTGGCAGCGGTTGAAGGCACTCGCTCCATTTTGGTGGAGCTCCAAGCCTTGGTCTCCCAAACCCCTCTGGCGATCCCGCGCCGTACCACGATCGGCTTTGATCACAATCGGGTGTCCTTGCTGGTCGCCATTTTAGAAAAACGCGCCGGCTACCGCTTCTTCGACCAAGACATTTACGTGAACGTAGCTGGGGGACTCCGCCTCACCGAAACCGCAGTGGACTTAGGAGTTTTGGCAGCGCTGATTTCCAGCTTCACCGGGCGAGCGATTGAAACCCGAACCGTCTTTTTCGGCGAAGTGGGACTGGGCGGCGAAGTCCGCGCAGTCCCCAAAGCCTTAGAGCGACTAAAAGAAGCAGCCCGCATCGGCCTGCGCCGAGCAGTCGTCCCCCTTAAAGTCGCCAAAGAGATGGAACCGATTCCAGACCTCCAAATAATTGGAGTGGAGCATGTGCAGCAGCTAGCCGACTTCCTGTAGGTTGAACGGGGATTTCCGTGGATCTCGGACCCGGGCCGACTGGGCACACCGGTGCTC
>CAZBJE010000031.1:0-28480 GCA_964492125.1 uncultured Pseudobdellovibrionaceae bacterium
TACTTTTTACCGCGGATATCTACTACCGCCTCCCCTTTGTCGCCACCTGCCACCTTATACGGGACCAGTTTAGCTTCGTTCGTCACTTCGTCGAACCGACGTCCCACAAAGCGCTTCACCGAATAAACCGTGTTTTCCGCGTTGGTGATAGCCTGGCGCTTGGCAACCTGGCCCACTAGCTTTTCACCATCTTTGGTAAAAGCGACTACGGAGGGGGTCGTGCGACCGCCTTCTTCGTTAGCAATGACCTTCGTTTCGCCGCCTTCCATGACCGCGACGCACGAATTGGTCGTGCCTAAATCGATTCCAATAATTTTTGCCATCTGCTTATTTGCCTCCACGGCGCAATATGGTCACCCCGTTTTGGAAGTCAAACGCCGGAGCCACACTTTCTTGGGTCTTTCCACCGGCTTGACTTAAAGGTAAGCATTCCCACCTTAACGTCACTTTAGGGGAAGGAAGCATGCCTTTATACGAATACGAATGCGCCCAATGTAAGAAGGTGCTCGAAATTATTCAAAAATTCTCAGACGCAGCTCTGACCGCTTGCCCCACTTGTGGTCAGCCGGTCAAAAAACTCATCTCGCGGAGCAGCTTCGAGTTGAAGGGCACTGGTTGGTACGCGTCAGATTATAAAAAGGGCGGGGGCTCGGGCAATCCCGGATCCTCGGAAAGCTAATATAGTTAAGGGTTTTCGGGCTTTTTCGCGGGTCGCGAGAAGGTCGGCGGCCTTGACTTTATCGGCCCAATTCCCATAAGTAAGTGCGCTAGATTTTATTTAAGAAAACAGGATGACGGAGATAAATATGAACATTCGTCCTTTACACGATCGACTCATCGTTAAACGGTTCGATGAGGAAGAAAAAACCAAAGGCGGGATCATTATCCCGGACAACGCGAAGGAAAAACCCCAGCAGGGTGAAGTCATCGCGGTTGGCAATGGCAAGGTCCTCGAAGACGGGAAGAAAGTTCCCCTCGAAGTCAAAAAAGGCGATCGCGTCCTTTTTGGCAAATACTCGGGCACCGAAATCAAAATCGACGGCAATGAATACCTGATGATGCGTGAAGACGACATCCTCGGCATCGTTGGCTAATCGGATTTAAGAAGGAGAAAATATGTCAGCAAAAGAAATTCGCTTTAAAGAGGACGCCCGCGGGGCCATCCTCCGCGGCGTGAACATTCTGGCGGAAGCCGTGAAGGTCACCCTCGGACCTAAAGGTCGTAACGTCGTAATCGAAAAGTCCTTCGGTTCTCCCCTCATCACCAAAGACGGTGTGACGGTTGCCAAGGAAATCGAACTCGAAAACAAGTTCGAAAACATGGGCGCTCAAATGGTTCGTGAAGTGGCCAGCAAAACCAGCGATGACGCTGGTGACGGCACCACTACTGCCACCATTTTGACCCAAGCCATCTTCCGCGAAGGCGTGAAGGTTGTGACCCACGGCCAAAACCCCATGGAAATCAAACGCGGCATCGACAAGGCGGTACTCGCCGTCATCGAAAGCCTCAAGAAGATGTCCAAGCCGATCAAGGACGAAAAAGAAATCGCCCAAGTCGGTACCATTTCCGCCAACAACGACTCCGAAATCGGCAAGCTGATTGCGGAAGCGATGGCGAAAGTCGGTAAAGAAGGCGTCATCACTGTCGAAGAATCCAAAACTGCCGAAACGACTTTGGAAGTCGTCGAAGGTATGCAGTTCGACCGTGGTTACTTGTCGCCCTACTTCGTCACCAACCCGGAGACGATGGAGTGCCACTTCGAAAACCCCTACATCTTGATCAACGACAAAAAAGTGTCGAACATGAAAGACCTCCTGCCGCTGCTTGAAAAAGTAGTGCAAGCCGGACGTCCGCTTGTGATCATCGCTGAAGACGTGGAAGGCGAAGCCTTGGCTACCTTGGTCGTCAACAAGCTGCGCGGCACCATTCAAGTCGTCGCCGTTAAGGCGCCGGGCTTCGGAGATCGTCGCAAAGACATGTTGAAAGACATCGCAGTCCTCACGGGCGGCGAAGTGATTGCCGAAGAACTCGGCCTCAAATTGGATAGCGCCAAGCTGGAGTCCCTCGGACAAGCCAAGCGCGTTACCATCGACAAAGAAAACACCACCATCGTCGACGGCATGGGTTCCAAAAAGGAAATCGATGCTCGGGTGAAAACCCTCCGTGCGCAGGTTGAAGAAACCTCCTCGGATTACGACAAAGAAAAACTGCAAGAACGCCTGGCGAAACTCGTCGGCGGCGTTGCTGTTATCAATGTTGGTGCGGCGACTGAAGTCGAAATGAAAGAAAAGAAAGCTCGCGTGGAAGATGCGTTGCACGCAACTCGCGCGGCCGTGGAAGAAGGAATTCTTCCCGGTGGCGGCACGGCGTATATCCGCGCTAGCCAAGCGATCGAATCCCTCAAACTCGAAGGCGAACAACAATTCGGTGCCAATATCGTGCGCCGGGCGTTGGAAGAGCCACTCCGTTTGATCGCGCAGAACGCCGGTTACGAAGGTTCGATTGTAGTGGACAAAGTCCGCAGCAATCCGAGCACGAACTTCGGCTTCAACGCTCTGACGGAAAAGTACGAAGACCTGGTGGCTGCCGGCGTGATCGACCCGACCAAAGTGTCGCGTTGCGCGCTCCAAAACGCAGCTAGCATCGCTTCCCTGATGCTGACCACCGAAGCCATGATCAGTGAAAAGCCGAAGGAAGAAGATTCCCACGCTGGCCACGGACACGGCGGCGGACTGGGCGGCATGGGCGGCATGATGTAATTCATCCCCCACGCGCCGATCTTCCGGCACGTTCCCAAAACGGGCTATCCGCTAGTCGGATAGCCCGTTTTTTTTTGCCATAACCAGGGAAAATATGGTGCAGCGCGCCTTGCCGTGCCGCTGCGTATCAGCCAAACCCATTGGAGCCATTTTACGAGGGGAGTTTATGGGTTGGCGCGCGCTACATTTCTGTCTTATTTTCGGGCTCATTTTCGGGCCAGTTCAAACGAGTTTCGCGGGGGACGATGCGGGCAGCCGAAATATTCGTCTGCGTAATCGCGCTCCTGGTTTGTACCTCACCCCCAAAGCCGATGCGGCCAACGAAGAAGCTAAAAACTTCACCACGACAGAAGAACCGATCGCTCCCCTGGATCTGGATGGAATCCAGGCCTTCTTGGCCAGCAACCCAGATTTGGCCGATTACAGGCTGGTTTTAATTGGGCCCCCAGTGTCGGGCGATCAAGCCGCCAAGTTTAAATCAGCCACCGAAGAAGTTCTTCAAGCCGCGGGTATTACTCCAGACGTGGAAGTTATCCGCCACGTCACAACACTCCGAGAAAAGCTCACCAACCTTTTGCCTCGTCGGGAAGACTACGAAAAGCCCATCGTTTCCGAATTGAAAGTGGCGGCCTTCAAAATTCTGGTCGCCGAAAGCCTGTCTTTTACCGTACTGCTGGCCCCGCCCATTCTAAAGATGAATGGCATAGACATGGGCACCCAAGTCAACGAGCTGGTAAACCAAATTGCACTGCCCTTGGGCACCGCCGTCGCCATGAGCGTTTTGGACGTGGCGAATATGGTGCCGTTGATCAGCTACCGACGTGCGCTCTCTAACTGGAACATTCGCCTATCTCCCTCCGAGAGGTTCATGCGCCAGTTTCTTATGGGCATGTTCTTCTCATTTAACTTCTACATGGTTTCGCAATTTCCCCAATTGTCTCAATACCTGTCCGACCCACACCTTGCTGCGATTCCAGCCGACCTAGCGAATGCGGCCATGGCAATGGGATCCGTGATTGTGCCGGCGAGCGTTTTCAATATGCTGTCGCGCACGACCGTGGGTACGTCGCTCAATATCTGGGAACAGCGTGGAGACGGCCGTCGCTTTTACACTTCGGTAATGGAAGCACTTACCGGGATCCTGATCGCGCCTATCTACATTCTGTCGACCATGCCAGTTTTGGATAAAGTCGTTCACACACCGCTCCTGGATCTGAACGCCGCTCACCTGGGCATGTTGGGGATCGGGACGCTCGGGGGCATCGCCTGGACATCACTCGAACGCCGTACCGTCGCAGCATGGTTCTTAAAAACCACCCGCAAATGTTCGGCGGCGATCAAACGATTCGGGGATGTACATTTCCTCGGGAAAAAAGAAGATTAACGGGTTAGGAACGCGAGCGAAATAACCAGACCCGTGAGAGACGAGAAAATGCTCGTGAAGAACATAAACTCTTGGTAATCCCGACGCCAGTTATAGGGCACGTTGACGATATCGCCGTCTTTAAGTTTAGGAATGGCGGCGCCTTCCTCAATAATGCTCTCTAGATCGACGTGAATGAGCTCCGGCACGCCCTTGCGACGAACCGTAATATTGTTCATCTTGGTATTATCGCCATACCCGCCAGCGTAGAGAATTCCGAAAAGCATATCGGTGCCTTCCGGAACGTAGTGGATACCCTGTTGCGGAATAGCACCGAACATCAGCACTCGGACTAAGATCTTTCCGTACCCCTGTCCGTGAACGAATTCGCCTCCGCCCGGAGAGTGCTTCGGACTGATGTGCGTGAATTCCTCGTCGACGGATTCAGCGCGCACGTACGAAACCGGGGTGACTAAACAGAACACCAGCAAAGCAGAAATTATCTTACGCGTCATGGAGTGCGTAAAGAATAACAAGAGTTTGGAGTGGTGCCATCTACTTTATGCAGCAATAGATAGCGAGCCGCGTCATGTCCGAGACCGGTGCCTTCGTCTTTCGCGCCCAGAACTATTTGAGCTTGGTCCAGTTTTCCAGCAAATGGACCATCAACCGCACCATCGCCCCAGATGCGTTTTTAGGTGGGTGATAGTTGAGGTCTTTGCGATTCCAAGCCGTACCGGCGATATCGCAGTGGACCCAAGGCATTTTTGAATCGACGAAAAACTTCAAAAACGTGCCGCCCTTGCTACTGCCGGCTTCGCGGCCTCCGGAGTTGCGGTAATCCGCATACGTGCTTTTCAAGTCATCTTCGTATTCTTCAAACAGCGGCAATTCCCAAACTTTCTCGCCCGAAGCATCCGACGACTTCTTCAATCGATCGATCAATTCGGGACTATTGCCCATGATCCCCGTGGCCACAGTACCCAACGCGATCAGAACTGCGCCGGTGAGTGTGGCGAAATCGAAAATGGCTTGGGGCTCGTCTTTTTGGGCGTATTCCAAGGCGTCGGCCAAAATCAAACGCCCTTCGGCGTCGGTATTGGTGATCTCCACCGTCTTGCCGCGCGAACTGCGCATGATATCGCCCGGTTTTTGCGCTTTCCCGCTGGGCATATTTTCAGCTGCCGGGATGTAGCCATTCACATTCAGGGGCAATTTCAGTTCCGCGATGGCTTGGAAAATCCCCGCAACAGTGGCGGCGCCCATCATGTCGTACTTCATCTCTTCCATGGAAGGAGCCGGCTTAATGGAAATACCACCGCTGTCGAAAGTGATGCCCTTACCTACCAACGCCACCGGCTTATCGCCCTTTTTGCCGCCTTGGTATTGCAAAACAACAAAACGAGGATCTTCGTTGGATCCTTTGGCCACACCCATCAACAGACCCATTTTTTCTTTTTCAATTTGGGCCCGAGTCAAAACGGTGCATTTGATCTTATTCTTTTTGGCCATCTCCGCCACCAGACGAGCCAACTCGGTGGGAGTGAGCAAGTTCGGCGGCTTATCGCCCAATTCACGAGTGAAGCAAACCGCCCGCGCTAAGGCCTCAGCCCGACTCAGCGCCTGCTTCGCGCCCGGGCTTTTCGCGCCGATAATGTCGAGGCGTTTGGTTTTCAGGGGTTCTTTTTCTGGCTCTTTGAATTCCGTAAAGGTGTAGCTGGCTAAAAGATAGCCTTCTGCGAAAGCCTGGAGTGCGGGCACTTCTCCCAGCGGCGAATCTGCCGGAAAGAAGCTATCGCCCTGCAAGGCCACTCGATCCAAACGCGCGCGCTTTTGCGCTTGGTAAACACTGGCACCCGCGCGACGCAGGGTCTCCAAAGTAAACTTGGATTTGGGTCCCAGCCCAATCAACAAAGTGCTAGGAGCGCCTGCTACGCCGACGAAGCGGAGCAAATCGGTTTCGCCCTTTTTACCCGAAAAATGTTTGGAGGCTCCAAGACGCTGGATCAAGGCATCCATCTCAGTGGCACGTTTGCCAAGATACAGAGGTGGCTCCCCTTTGCCCTTGGGGCGGTCCTCACCCTGAAAAAAACCCAGTGCCAAGGCATCACTATTGCCGTCACTCGCACTTACCACTTCAATTTTCGGAAATTCCACCAGCGCCTCCTGTGCAGCCATAGAGTACCAGACTGGTTTAGAAAACTCAGGCACCTTTGACAACCGAAAGCACGCACCTAGTTAGCGGGGTGAGACAGGAAGCAGTTTGGCGCCATACAAAATGGCGTGGCCAAATGGCGAAGGACTGTAATGGCCTTTTTCAAAGGCCTCGAAAAAGAACCGAGCTTCTTCCGCGTGTTCAAACGTGAGTCGATGGGTAAAGGGGATGCGGCGGATTTTCCAATAAAGGGCTCGCTCTCTGCCGCTGTCACGAATCCACAATCGCTCAAGACGGTTGTCCATTGCGGATGCAGCCATCGGAACAAGATCCAACTTTGCTAGATGGCGGCGAGCGCCTTCCAATGATTCGAAGCGAAACGCGCGGAATTCAGCCTCTGACTGAGTGCGCCATGCCACGAGGTATTCGGCCCCGTGCTTGACGAGAAATGCGGCAGCCACCGGATCGCGGTGCGCGCGATCCAGCCCGATAAGAACTTCCGAAGTCCCGACCACCAGCAACCCGACCACTCCCAGCACGAAAACCCGCCCGAGGAGCTCTTTCCATTTTGAAAATCGCGCTTCCACCAAGTGGTACCAATAGCAAGCCGCGTACCCGCGCGGTTCCAATTCGGTATTTTTTTGAGCTGGTAAGGCATTGATATTAAATGTTTTTTAAGCCGCTAAAACTGGTTCCATTTTGGGTCCTTGTGCGCGCTGCACCGGTTTAGAAAACTAGCCCCTGGAAGCGCAGGCTGTTCGGCACTAACCAACTGGAATTGCGACTGAATTCCAGGGGCCTACATAATATTCGCGAGTGCGCGGAAATTGGCACCGCTCTTGCTCTAGGTGGAGACGCGACGACTCGCTGTAGTTCTAAGAGTAGTAGTTCATAGTCGAAGCAAGAAATTTAGTAGTTGAGGCAACGAGTGGTTTAGGGTGCTTATCTTCCCAATTCCATTCAACCCCCCAAAACCTGTTGCCGACGGTAGGTGCGCTTGCCACTCGCTCCTCAACTCTAAATAGCTCTCCCCCTCTTCGCCAACTCCAAGTAAAATTGTTTCAACAAGATAACTCGAACCACTCCTTCAAATGGCGCGCATCGTTCAATGGTCGGTACCCCTAGTACTCGCATTCGGGCTTCTGCTTGCCAAAACAGGCGTCGAAAACCACCAATCCGGCATTACCCGCGCGACCCCGAACGTTTCCCTGGAGTCGGCACGCTTCCATGCTCGCTCCCTGCGAAAATTTTCGCTCGGCTTCGACAACCTGATCGCCGATCTGGCCTGGGTCCAACTGCTCCAAGGTGCAACCCACGAACCCCTCGAGCGCCCCGGAGTGAGCTGGGAATATGCGATGATCCATGCCATCAACACCTTGGATCCTAAGTTTTCACGCGCCTACTGGTTTGGAGCATCCTTCGTGTCCATTTTTCGCCGAGATAAAATCGGTGCGCTGGATATTTTGGAAAAATGGACGCAAGTCCAGCCCCGCAATTGGTACAGCCACTACATTTTGGGTTTTCATCTTTTCCACGAGATGGATGCGTCCGAAAAAGGTGGCGCGGAGTTACTAAAGGCGGCGGCGCTTCCCGGGGCACCGGCCTATCTGTCGGCACTGGGTATTCGGCTTTTGAGTGAATCCGGCGCGCAGTTCACCGCGCTGCAATCGGCTATTTCACTGTATGAATCGGTTTCCGACCTGGAAGGGCAATTTCGACTGCGGGGCCGCATCCGCAGCTTGAACTACTCCCTACAGAAAGCCGCCTGGCTCGACGGCATTCGCCAATACCGTGAGCTTTATCGCCGCGAGCCCGCAGCCCTGGCGGAAGTCCAGGCCCTTGCTAAACCGCAAGTCGACTACAACTCGATGGTCCAGAACATGGAGGTTCCCGAGGAGTTGCGCTCGCTGCTGCAGGAGAAATTTCAATTCCGCTACGATCCGGCCGAACGCAACGTACAAGGGATATTACCGCCCGAGGACAAGCAGCTGGAGCAAACGGGCATCTACCGCAACGAGAAAGAAAAAAGCTGATGAACGAAGCTGATATCGTCTTAGTGGAGCTTACGAAGGTATTTCAAACCGGGATTTTCAAACGCAAGACCGGCGTGCAAAACCTCACGCTCTCCATTCCGCGTGGCGAAATAGTGGGGCTGCTAGGGGCCAATGGATCCGGAAAATCGACTACCCTTAAAATGGTACTCGGCTTCTTGCGCCCCACCAGCGGCGGGATTCTTATCTGCGGCAAGCGCGCGGGCACCCGCGAATCCCGGCAATTAATCGGCTACCTGCCCGAGAACCCCCGTTTTCAAAAATTCCTCACGGGCCGCGATATTCTGGGGTACTTCGGCCGCCTACTCGGCATGCAAGGAGCCGAGCTAGAAAAACGCACCGACTTTTTGCTCGAACTGGTTGGTCTGGGTAAAGCGGGATTGGAACGGGTGCAGGGCTATAGCAAAGGCATGACCCAACGCTTGGCGATCGCCCAGTCCTTGCTGAATCAGCCCAAAATTCTGATATTCGATGAACCCATGAGCGGACTCGATCCTCTGGGACGCATGGAGATCCGCGATCTGATTCGACGGGTGCACTCGGAGATGACTCAATCGACGATCTTCTTCACCACCCATATTCTATCGGACGTGGAAGCACTTTGTTCGTCTGTGGCTTTGCTCAAAAAAGGCCGGCTCGAAGTTTTTTGCCCCATCTCTCAGCTGCTCAGCCAAGATTGCGAGCATTTCTTACTCACCGCCGCGGCACTCCCCGCTACAATGCAAAGCAAGTACCTGTCCGAGTTGGGAGGCGTTCAG
This sequence comes from uncultured Pseudobdellovibrionaceae bacterium, assembly GCA_964492125.1. Classification (GTDB taxonomy): domain Bacteria; phylum Bdellovibrionota; class FAC87; order UBA2466; family UBA2466; genus JAIEOG01. The sequence continues at coordinate 9,088 of CAZBJE010000031.1, forward strand.
TCGCCGCTGGGGATCACCATTGAGATATCCGGCAGCGAGCGTTTGATGGCCCACGTCGCCGAAATCAGCAAAGCCGGAGCGCGAATTGTGGGACTGAATTCCAAACGCCGCGGGCTGGAAGAAGCGCTATTCTCTGACCGATCCCTTGCCAGCGCCGGAGGTGCCGCTTGAATACATTACGAATAGCTTGGATCGCCGTTCGAGAGTTGTTGTACGAACGGGTTTTCTACATCCTGGTGTCTTTTGCCCTGGCGTCGTTGGCCTTTAGTCTTTTGCTGGGTCAACTCACGTACGCCGAACAGGCCAAGCTAACTTTAGACTTCATGCTGGGTTGCACGCATCTATCGATGGTTTTGTTTTCGGTGTTTATGGGAATCAGCTTGTTTCAACGCGAGTTGCAATCGGGTTCCATCTCCATGGTTTTATCCAAGCCGATTTCTCGTAGTACTTTTCTCGTGGGCAAATACCTCGGCCAGGTGGCGGTGCAGGCCATCATGACCTTAGCCATGGGAGTCATCACCCTTGCGATCTGCAGTCGTTTCGACTCCGGGATTTCTGCCACCGCCGTCATCCAAACGGTCAGCCTGATCGCCTGCGAAATTGCCGTGCTCACTGCTATCACTTTCCTTTTCGCGGTGAATACGGGCGCCATTACGACTGCCATTCTTACGCTGGCGCTCTTTGCCCTGGGTCATACGCGGGGATTGGTTTCAAGCAACCTAAAAACGAACGAGGAACTGCTGGTTTGGCGGGTGGTACGCACCTTGATACCGGACTTCGAAGTGTTCAACATGAAACAACTCGCATCTTACGGACAAACAATCCCATGGACGGAGTTCGGTTTAGCGGCCAGCTATGCGCTAGTTTGCTTCGCTTTCTATTTGGTGGTTGCGAGTCTGTGCTTTGAGCGCAAAGATATTCTGACGTGACAGAAATAAATCAATTGCTCGCTCAATCGGCGCTCGGACAAACATTTGTTTTCCTCTTCGGCCTCCTGTTTGGGAGCTTTTTTAACGTCTGTATTCTGCGGTTACCCGAGGACGAATCGATCGGTGGGCGCTCGCGCTGCCCTCATTGCCGCAAACAAATCAACTGGTACGATAACCTTCCCCTCATCAGCTTTGCGCGCTTGGGCGGAAAAACCCGCTGCTGCCGAAAAACTATTTCGCTCCAGTACCCGATTATTGAACTCCTCACTGGCTTGATGTTTCTGGGTATTTATCTTTATTTTGGCCCCACTTGGCAGTGGGCCTGTTACACCGTTTTTTGTTCCGGTCTGCTCGTCTTATCGGTTATCGATTTTTACCACCAAATAATTCCCGACGAGATTAGCCTGGGCGGTATTCCACTGGGCGTGGCGGCGTGTTTTTTGACCCACGACATCACATGGATGTCATCGCTCTGGGGGCTTGCTATCGGCGGGGGCATCTTCTTTTCGATAGCTTACCTCTACGAACGTTTCACCGGACAAGAGGGGCTGGGTGGCGGCGACGTCAAACTACTCGGAATGCTGGGAGCTTGGCTGGGCGTCGAGAGCATTCTTATCCTTATCGTTATCTCGACGATGCTGGGATCCGTCGTGGGGCTGGCGATGATGGTATTCGCGAAAGCCAATTCCAAGGCCGCCATTCCCTTCGGCCCGTTCTTGGCAGTCGCTGCGGTGATCTACCTCTTCGGCCGCTCGACGCTACTGCCGTGGTTCTATCCACTATTCTTCTCCTGAGCTTTGCTTGACGGTGGTACGCCGTGACTAAATAATCAAACTCCATGACGCTTTCGCCCACCACTACCCCTCCCACCATCGTCGTAACTGGAGGCGCTGGGTACTTGGGTAGATGCACAATGGAAGTATTGCAGGACAAGGGTTTCCAACCCATTTGCCTGGACAACTATTCCACGAGCCGGCGTCTCGACTCCGCCGCGATCCCTCAGTACGACCTGGATGTCGGGGATGCCGCACTGCTCAGCAAGACTTGGAAAACACTTCCACCCATCGCCGGCATTTTACATTTTGCCGCCTTCGCACTCGTGGGGGAGTCCAGCGAGAACCCGGGTCGGTATTTTCGCAACAATTTATTGGCCACCTTGGCTTTGGCGGAGATTGCCGCTCGGGAAAACATCCCCTTGATCCATTCTTCGTCCTGCGCCGTCTACGGTGTGCCGGCGAAAGTTCCAGTCGACGAGCAAACCGAACTCAGGCCGATTTCGCCTTACGGAGAAACCAAGCGGCAGAGCGAGGAGATTCTGCGCCAGTTCAGCCAAACCCAAGGCCTGCGCTCGCTCAACCTGCGTTATTTCAATCCGGGTGGCGCGCTTTCCGGATCCGATCATGGCGAAGCCCACGATCCGGAAACACACCTAATTCCTAACGTCTTGCGAGCGGGCCTGAATGGCAAGCCGGTCTCGATTTACGGTACCCACCACCCGACTCCCGATGGGACGGCCATACGCGACTACCTGCACGTGGAGGACCTGGCGCTCGGTCACATTCACGCTCTGGAATACGTCCGCAATCAGCCAAAGGGTTTTACCGACGCGGTGAACTTAGGCTCGGGGAAAGGCTATTCTGTGCTGGAAGTCATCCAAACCGCGGAGAAATTACTCGGCAAACCAATCGAGCAACACCGTCGGCCACCCCGCCCCGGTGATCCGCCACGGCTGGTGGCGTCGATTGAAAAGGCCTCGAAACTGCTGGGATGGCGCCCTGCGAAAGACTTGGAAACCATTCTCCGCTCACAGCTGGAGTGGGAGAAGCGGCGTAGTTGTGCTATGAAATCAGCTTAACGCGAATACGAGGATACTAATGGGTAAGAGCCTAGGTGAAATGTTTCTGCAGGGTGGTTGGGTCATGTGGCCGTTGCTGCTCTTGTCCGTTGTGACCTGGGCCATTGTGCTGGAGCGCGCACTCGTATTCATGATGCTCCGTCCGCGTTTCCAACGCCTCACCCAGTCGCTCACGCAAAGCTTGAAAAACGGCGATGTCGCCGCGGCCCGCCAAATCTGCCATGCCGAGAAGCCCGAGCTGGGCGAAATTTTTCTGGGGTCCATCGACACCAAACGCAGCAAAGAATCCGCCGAGCGTTTGACCGAAAGAAACAAAGCCCGCATGGCGTCCTACCTGAAGAAGAATTTGTGGATTTTGGGCACCATCGGTAGCGCCAGCCCTTTCATCGGCTTGCTCGGAACTGTGGTGGGTATTATCCGCGCGTTTCACGAAATGGCCAGCAAAGGCACCGGCGGGTTCAGCGTCGTAGCCGGCGGGATTTCTGAAGCGCTCATTGCAACCGCCACCGGCCTGGTAGTGGCAATCATCGCTCTTTTCGCCTTCAACATTTTTACTACTTCCGCGAATCAAATGATGATGTCGTTGCGCCTTACGCTGGATGAATTGCTCGACGATAGTTTTGAAGCGAAAGCGAAAGGCTAAGGTTCACCCATGGCAATGCGCTTTTCCGAAGTCGACGAAGACGCAATCGTCGCCGAAATTAACATCACCCCGCTCACCGATATTTTTTTGGTGCTGCTAATCATTTTCATGATTTCCAGTTCCGCCATGTTGGAAAGCGGCATGAACGTGAAATTGCCATCGGCAAAAACGACCGCGCTCACACAGGCCGAACAGGGCAAGCCGATTTACGTTACCGTCGGAAAAGACGGCGGCATTTTGGTGAACGAAAATCAGGCTACCGAAGCATCGCTGCCGGCGGTTTTAAAGGAAGCTTTGGATAAGACCACCAACAAAGCCGTGGTTATTCGAGGCGATGAAGCCATTTTCCTAGGTAAGGCCGTCAAGGTCATGGACGCTGCCCGCAATGCCGGGGCCGAAAAAATCGCCATTGCGACCCAGGCCCCCGAATAAATCGCTGCCCCCTCGGGAACTCAAATGCATCGGGAGGACCGCTCGCTGTAGCTGGTCGAACGGGGACTTCCGTAGATCTCCAGCCGGCACCGGCTGCAGATCTACGAAAATCCCCTTTCGGCAGTTGAGCTCTGAGTATTCGTCCGCTCTGGGAGGCCAATTTGAAATTAGTTAAACGGCGCGTAGGTACTGTAGGGCAGGAGCAACTGGGCCAGTTTTTTCCGAGAATAAGGTTTTCGCGCGCGTGCCAGGCGCTTCAGATTGACGTCCTTTAGATCGGGGGCTTGAGCCACAAAACGATAGTGCGCTTTCGCCTGAACGTGTTTGCCTTGTAGATCCGCTAGCCGGCCTTGGTACAAACGCATTTCAAAATATTCGGGAGGCGCCGGAGTGCCTGGCCGAGTTTTTAACTTGGCTTGGATGGCGTCTGTCGCCTTATCCAACCAGCGCTCTGCTTGATCGAGCTCGCCCTGCCTCATCGATACCACCGCTGCGGTTAGGGCCACCTCGGGAGTAAAGTGGTGGTCCAGGGAGGCCTTTAACTTCAATAGGGCGGCAGACTCGTCGCCGTCCAAGGCGCTGATCAGGCTGAGGATAAATTCGTTTTTTGCATTGGCTTTTGACGTGTCCTGGAAACGGTACCCCGGCACTGACTCCGCTGTGGCGCCGGTCCGTCCAGCGAAAACCTCTCCCAAATCGAAACGTTTAAAATCGCGCAAATGGATAGGGCTATTGCCGCTGGCAAGCCAAGCTTGCATCGACACCGGATCCACAACCAAACTTTGAATATTAAAAGCCTGAGAAACGATCCGATTGACGATCTTTTCTTCGCCCCAAAACGGGTCCAAATGGTCGGAAATGGCCCGCGCGGCAACCGCCGGCGTTACGTTTCCATCAGCGGCCTTGAGCAGCTGGTCGAGGCGTGTCTTGCGCCAATAATTATCCCAATTCATTCGCTCCGACATGGCGTATTCGGTGGGCTGGCATTGGGGCGTCTGAAAAAAGTTGGAATGCGTCAGTGTCGCGGCTCCCGGTTTCAGTCGACGCAGCCCATGCACTTTCGGCGTTGCTTCCCACACCGCTGCCTGGCGCGTTTTACCGTCAGCTAAAATAAAAGCCCAGCTGCTGGCCAGTTTGCTTTTTTCCAAAATCGCCAACGCATCATCCAGACTGCTGGCCGTGCGCAGAATTTTTTCGCCAATCACAAAAGGCAACTGACCAGTCAGCGAAAGCGTGTGGCTGTAGTGTTGGTGTATCGCCACAAATACCTGCGCTTCGTTGATACCGGTGATCCCGCCCAGCGCCACTCCGGCTGAGGTGAAGCTGATCGACCGCAAGCCAGAGTCCGGGGTCGATTGCTGAATAACGGGGTAACGATCCCAGTAACCCACTCCCGGAAAATCCAAATTGCGCGCGATCAAGAAGGGATCCGATGCCGAAACAAAGCTCGAACAGCCCAAGCGAACCCCCGGCACCCCCTCAACAAAGCGAGTGGGAAAGAGATGCGCCAGCAAGCCCGTCGCCGTAGGGAGGAGATCGGGCAATACCAACGCGATTTCCAGCTCGCGTCGGTTGAGGCCTGCCCCTTCCGCCATACCTGCCAAACACTCTAAACTCCCCGCCGGCACTTGACGTAAAAGCCGATTGACCAAAAGGGGGTCTAAAAGCTTTTTGAGCGAAGCCCGCGCCACCCGATCGGAAAAATCCGCTGGCGCTTGATTGAGAATGCGCGCCATTAGGCCGCTGTAGAAAAGCGGCATGCCGACACGACAAACGGGACCTACCTGCTCAGCATGCTGACGGCCCATCTCCCTATCGGACCCCTTCAGATGAATTGTTTTCCAATCGAGCGCCGGAAAGGGAAAGGTTGTCATGGTGCGACTGTACTTTTGCCGCGCAAGTTTGTAAAACTACACACCATGTCGACGATATTTTCTCTCTCCCGGCAAACCTTTCGGCTGATATTTCTTTTTCCCTTGTCCTTACTTGCCTTGCAGGGATTCGACTTGGTTTCAGAGCTGGTTCTCTACTACATCGACGATCCCCAAGCGTCGCGTTTGTTCTACGCGGTGGGATTTCCGATCGTTTGGTTTATGACGGTTTTTGCCACTGCCGCCACATTTGATTTCATTCGCCAGCACCACCGCGGCGTCATACCCAGCGTGGGAAGCGCGCTGACGGCTTTAGGCGCACGGTTGTGGAGCATGAGTAAAACGGAACTGATCGCCGGTCTTGCCGTGATGATGGGGCTTTTGATTGTTTTGCCAGGCCTTTATTTTCTCACGGTGTATCTTTTCGTACCGTGTTTCGTCATGACCCTGCCGCCGTCGTCGGCCTTCACTTATTTGGCTGAGTCGAAACAACTCACGCGCGGGCGCTTTTGGCCGCTCTTTATTTTGTCAGTTTGTATTATTGCGCTGAGCGTTGGACTCAATGAACTACAAAACATTTGGGATACCACCGCAGAGTCGGTTCTGGGGCGCGTGCTTCCCCGTACGTTTTTTTCGCTCGCTTTGAGCGCTGCAATCAATACTTTCATCAGCGTTTGTTTTTTTCACTTCACGGAGATCGACGCATGCTCGACACCCTTGCCGAACGGATCGACCAAGTAATCAGCTCCAGCCCTGTTTGGGCCGAAATGCGCTTTCACCGGCGAGAGAACCAATCGGTGCAAGTGCAGAAGGGGGTGGTGAAACAGGCGAAATCTCAACTCCACCGAGGCGTAGGAGTGCGGGCAATGGTCGATGGAGCCTGGGGGTTTTCGTCCACTTCCGATTTGTCCAAGACCGGACTCGAAAAAGCGCTGCGCGACGCTATTGAGTGCGCCAAGTCGCTTTCCAAAATGAAAAAGGCGGCCATTCCCGCCTTTCCGCAAACCAAATTGGTCCGCGGCGATTTCACCTTGCCGGGCTATCACGAGCTAAGAGCCAAGACCCTCGAGGAGAAACTGGGGAGCGTCCTGGAGGCCGAGGCGTTGGTGCGCAAGGCTTCGAGCACAGTGGCTTCGGGTATCAGTAGTTACAGCGAGATGTTTGAAGATAAGGTGGTCATCACCACGGACGGCGCTCGCGCGCTTTCCCGCCTGGCCCGAGGAGAGTTCCGCGTCACCGCAATTGCTTCCAAAAACGGCGAAATGGCGGAAGGATCTCGCACCGTCGGTAAAACGGGGCCATGGGAATGCCTTTTCGCCGACGCGGGCAGCCTTGCCTCCCTTTCGGACCAAGCAGCTCGGCTCGCCGTGGATTTGGTAAACGCCCCTAAACTACCGGGCGGCCCCGCCACGCTCATCCTATCGCCGGCCATGGTGGGCTTACTCAGCCACGAAGCTATCGGGCATACCGTGGAAGCCGATTTTGTTCTCAGTGGTTCTGTTGCCGCCGGTAAAATCGGCAGCCGGGTCGCTTCGGATTTAGTCACTCTTTGCGATGCGGGCGCGGTCCCCAACACCCCTAACGGAGGCGGTGATCTAAACGTAGATGATGAAGGCGTCGCGGCGGGGAACACCACCATCATCCAGAACGGAATTTTAACGTCCTATCTGCACAACCGCGAATCGGCCGCTCACTTTGGCGTAGAACCTACCGGCAACGCACGCGCCTGGCTATACGGCGACGAACCCCTGATCCGCATGCGCAATACTTTCATCGCGCCTGGCACCCAAAGCTTGGAAGAAATTATAGAAAGCACCCAGTCGGGTTATTTAGTCGACGGCGCGCTCGGCGGCCAGGCGGATGCCACGGGCGAGTTCATGTTCGGCGCGCAACGGGTGAGCAAAATCGAAAACGGAAAAATCACGCAAGTCTTTCGGGGCGCTACCATTTCCGGTCAGGCGTTTGACGTGCTGGCGACGGTTGATGCGGTTTCGCGGGAGTTCAAATTGGACTTGGGCGCGGGTTATTGCGGCAAAGGCCAGCCCGCCAAAGTGGATGCGGGCGGTCCCTACATCCGCTGCCGCGCGACGATTGGTGGGATGCAATCATGAACTTGAAAAAAGAAACCGATATTTTGCAAACCGCGGCCGCGGCTCTGGTGGATGCCGCCCTTGATGCGGGCGCCACGGCTGCGGAAGTATGCGGAACCTACGCCGAACGAACCAAGATCTCGCTGGAGAAACAAGATTTTCATTTGGCGGCGAGCGACGAAGGTTTCTCGTTGGGATTGCGCGTTTTGCGCGGCAAACGCCAAGGGTTTGCTTCCTGCAACGCCACCGATCCTAAGGATCTGCGCGAAGTAGCCGGGCGCGCCGTGGAAATTGCCGGGTTCTCGCCCGACAACCCGAACTGGACAATCCAGGCCTCCGCGCTCGTTCCCAAGGAGGCCCCGGCATCGCTTTGGGATGAGCGCCTCGCCACGCTTTCTTTGCAGACCCAAAAAGATTGGGCTCTGCTCATGGCCAAGGAAGCCATGCAGGATCCCCGTTTTCGTTTAAACGAAGGTTCGGTGGATGTATCGAGCGGCCTCTCTCTGGTTCTCAATTCTTTGGGCACTCACCAAGTCCAAGCCGAAACCGCTGTGGGTTGGAGCCTGATGGGCATGGCGGTGGAAGGCAGCAATATCACCAGCTTTGATTATTTTGGGCAAATGAGTCGCAAGGCGGAAGGCGTGGCCGACCGGATCCAATCGAGCGCCCGGCAGTTCCGCGACAAGCTCATTGAAAACCTGAATCAAAAAACCGCCCAGAGCTACCAAGGTCTGGTGCTTTTCACCCCGCGCGCGGTGATCGACATATTTCTCTCCGGGCTGAGTTATCACTTTAATGGACGCCAACTCGCCGAAGGTACCACGCGCTGGAAACGCGAAGACCTCGGCCGACCCGTCGTCTCTGCATTGGTCAACGTAAGCGACAATCCCTGGCTCACCGACCGGGCGGGTTGCCAGCTTTTCGATCGCGAGGGCACTCCCACCCGCCATCGCGAACTCTTGGCACACGGCGAACTGAGAAATTTTCTTTTCGATCAATATGCCGCTACCGCATTGGGAACGCAGTCCACCGGCAATGCGGTGGGCGGCCCTTCCGCTTTGCCATCTGTCGGGCCCCATTGCCTAATTATGTCGGGCGGCGAAGAAGCCACTCAAGCATTGCATGCGCGCTTGGCCGCGCAGCAAAAGCAGTATTTGGTCGTGCAGCGCTATTCCGGCCAATCCGATCCGGTAACGGGCGATTTTTCGGGTGTGGCCAAAGGCGGAGAATGGTGGAGCGAAGGAAAACGGCTCTACTGCGTGAAAGAAACGCTGATAGCAGGAAATCTTTTCCAAGCATTGGGCTCTGGCCTATTTGGGGTTTCACGAGAAACCGAAATAATTGATTGCGCCGAAGAGGCCCCGACCGTGGTCTGCGATGGCATCTCTGTGACCGCTTAACGCGAAGGGCTTGTTATCCCAAGCCTTTCCAATTTGGCTTTTCGGAAAAGCCCTTTTATTGGGCTTCCGGAAATACTGTGAATTTTTTTCTTGCTTTCGGATCTCGAACTGAGTACTTAACCCTTCGTCGCAAGTCATCCCCCCGGACGACGAAGCGAAAGATTTTAACATCTTACGTGCCCTCCCCAAGGGTACGTAAACCCCCAACCCATGTAAGGGGCGGTCCTCGTGAGAGGGCCGCCCCTTAGTATTTTCAGCCCCAAAAAAGCGTCCCTTTGCCACCTCTGGATTTGAGGGGTAGTTTCGTGCTCTCGAGGCAAGAATGGAATCCACCACGACGCACGCATCTTCGGCTTTGAAAATCCCTAAACTGGCGCGCCGAGCGCGCCCCAAGACCAAACCTGACCAGGCGCCCTCTTTTACAAAGGGGCTTTTCTTTGGCGCAGTTCACTCTGCGGCAGTTTTTCCGTATCCCAAACCCCCAGCGGAAGAGCGCGAGCTGCTGCAAATGACTTCCGATGCGATCCGGCGCATGGCCCGAGACCTCGATATCTCGCGCATCGAACAAGAAAAGTGCATGCCGGCGGACTTTCTACAATGCTTTCGCGAAATGGGACTGTTCGGTCTCATCATCCCCGCGGAGTACGGCGGAATTGGCCTATCCAATTCCGGCTACGTGCAAATGATGGCGGAGATGTCGATGGTCGATGCCAGTATTTGCACGATGATTGGCGGCCACCAATCCATTGGCTGCAAAGCACTTCTGCTCTTTGGGACGGACGCACAAAAACAGCGTTACCTACCCCAGCTGGCATCGGGCGAAATGATTGCGGCGTTCGGCCTTACCGAACCGGAAGCCGGAAGCGATGCGGGCAGCTTGAAGACCACCGCCACCCTCGATCCGAGCGGCCAGTTTTACCTGCTCAATGGCAGCAAGATCTGGATCACCAACGGCGGGATCGCCAGCTTCTACACGGTTTTTGCCAAGACCCACCACCCCGAGCGGCCCGAAGGGAAACGCGACGGCATCACCGCCTTCATCGTCACGCGCGGGATGGAAGGTTTTTGTAACGGTCCAGAGGAAAAGAAACTCGGCATGTGGGGCAGCTCCACCACCACCCTGACTTTCGACAACGTTCGCGTGCCAGTGGAGAATGTTCTGGGAGAGCCGGGCAAGGGCTTTAAAATCGCGCTCAGCGTACTCAATAATGGACGCCTGGGGTTGGCAGGCGCCTGCGCCATCGGCCCGCGCAAACTCATTCAAATGGCCCGGGATCACGCGGTCACCCGCCGCCAGTTCGGCAAGTCACTGTCCGAATTTGGGTTAATCCAAAGCAAGTTCGCGCAAATGACGATGGAGTGCTATGTGGGCGAAAGCCTCGTTTGCACGACCGCAAACCTGATGGATCAAGGCATCTACGACTACTCAATCGAATCGGCGATCTGCAAAGTCTACAACACGGAGGCCGAGTGGCGCACAGTCAACGAATGCCTCCAAATCGCCGGCGGCACGGGATACATGGCCGAGTACGGCTACGAAAAAGTTTTGCGCGATAGCCGCATTTTCGCCATTTGGGAGGGCGCCAACGAGGTGCTTCGGCTATTTATCGGCCTGTCGGGCGTGCAAGGGCCGGGCGAAGAGCTGAAGGATGTCTCGCGCGTGCTGCGCCAGCCAATGGAAGACGTGCTCGGCTCCATCGGAGTGTTGGGTGGATTCGGCGTCCGTTGGTTGCAACGCAAAGTGGGACCACTTGCCCGTTTGAAGGGGCCCCACCCTCTTCTTAAACGCGAAGCGGAGATGTTAGAGAGCTACGCGACTCGTTTGGCCGAAGCGACCGAGATTTCTTTGCGCCGAGAAGGCAAAGGCATCGTCGATAACCAGTTTCTCATTCGCCGACTTGCCGATATCGCCATCGACCTGTATGCCCTGGCATGCACGATCTCCCGCGCGTCGGCGGCTCTCACCGAGCGGGGCGAGCGTGGCGCAAGTATGGATTTGAATATCACTCGCGCGTTCAGCCGTAAGGCCCGCAGACGAATGGCCGACAATTTGCGGCGAATGCGCAAAAACGACGACGAGTACGAAAAAGCGATAGCGCGCGCGGTGTGTGAGGAAGGGCTTCCCCAGCACGCGCTCTTTCAGTAGAACCAATTTATGTTTGAATCGTTAACGGAAAAATTAGTCCAGACTCTACGGGTCGTCTCCGGAAAAAATCGGCTCAACGAAGAGCTCCTCGATGAAGCGTGCCGGCAGCTCCGCACCACCCTTCTCGAAGCGGACGTAAACGTAAAAGTGGTGAAAGATTTCGTGGCTCAGGTGCGCAGCCGCAGCCTCGGCACCGAAGTCCAAAAAAGCGTTTCGCCCGAACAACATTTCATCCGTATCGTTTACGAAGAACTTGCCGGCGTCATGGGCGGAAAAGCCGTTCCCCTTAATTTCCGGGTTCGGCCCCCGGCCGTTTTCATGATGGTGGGGTTGCAAGGGACCGGAAAAACCACCACCACCGCAAAGCTCGCTCGCTACCTTAAAGAGAAGGAAAAAAAGCGGGTCATTGTCGCCTCGCTCGACGTGTACCGACCCGCCGCTATTGAGCAGTTAAAAATCATGGTGGAACCGCTGGGAGTGGATGTTTTCTCCAGCCCGACCACGGAATCCGTGCGCGCCCGCGCGCTGCTGGCTCAAGAAGAAGCCATTCGCCAAAACGCCGAAGTCCTTTTGCTAGATACCGCCGGCCGCCTCCACATCGACGAGGGTATGATGGGCGAGCTGGAGGAACTGACTTCCCTGTTCAAACCCGCCGAACTCCTGCTCGTGGTCGACGCCATGAGCGGACAAGATGTGGTGCGGGTAGCAGAGTCGTTCCAGCAGAGGCTAGAACTCACCGGCATCGTGATGACCAAGATGGACGGCGACTCCCGAGGGGGTGCGGCGCTATCCGTCCGTGCGGTCACGGGCTGCCCAATCAAGCTCATGGGTACGGGGGAAAAGACCTCGGATCTGGAAATGTTCCACCCCGACCGGGTTGCCTCGCGCATCTTGGACATGGGGGATTTGCTTTCCTTGGCCGAGAAGGCCCAGTCCACGCTGGATCCGGCCGAAAGCCTTAAAATCGCGAAGAAAATCAAAAAGAACGATTTCACCCTCGCGGATTTCTTTACCCATTTGCAGCAGATCAAGAAAATGGGCTCGTTTGAAAACTTGCTCAAATTCCTGCCTGGAATGGGCCAAATGAGCAAACAGCTCCAAGGGCTCACGCCGCCCGATACGGAGCTTAAAAAGATTGAAGCCATCATCCTTTCCATGACTCCGGGCGAGCGAATCGACCACGATCTGCTCGACGGGAGCCGCCGGAAACGCATCGCCGCAGGCGCGGGAACCGAGGTCCAGGACGTCAATCGCCTGGTGAAGCAGTTCCTCGAAGCCCGTAAGATGATGACAAGGATGGCAAAATCCCCTATGGGAAAACGTAGGGGCATGTGGTAGGTATTCTCAAGTTTTTGATTATTTTGAAGTGAGACTAGGAGACAAATGGCTACGGTAATTCGCTACGCCCGGTACGGCACAAAAAAGAAGCCTTTCTATCGCATCGTGGTTCAAGACAAAACGGCTCCGCGGGATGGACGTTTTATTGATCGCATTGGCACTTTCGACCCCCTCCAAGGAGACGCCTCGTTGGTTTTGGCCAGCGAAAAGCTGACCTATTGGATTTCCAAGGGCGCGCAAATGTCGGAAGCCGTTAAGAACCAAGTTAAAAAGTCTCGCAAGCTGGGCACAGTAAAAGAGCCGGTCACTAAGGCCAGCGCTGCTGCCGCCCGCAAAGAAGCTGCTGCTGTTTAAATAACGTCCAGCCGAAGGCTGACGGGGGAGGTCCCAAGTGGAAGAGCTGAGAAACCTAGTCGAAGTTATGGCCAAAGCTCTTGTCGACTTCCCCGATGCAGTCCACGTTGCCGAGGTCGAGGGCGAACAAACCACCGTCATCGAACTCAAAGTAGCCAAAGAAGACTTAGGCAAAATCATTGGCAAGGAAGGCCGCACCGCGCGCTCCTTGCGCACGATTTTGGCTGCGGTCTCGACCAAACTCAAAAAACGCTCTGTTTTGGAAATTCTGGAGTGAAGCTCGTCCAAGTAGGATTAGTGGGAAAGCCGCATGGATTCCGTGGGGAATTTCTGCTTTCCAAACGAGCTGCCGAGGGCGACTTGCCCGAGGAAATCGACACCGTCTATATCGGCACCAGTCCCGACGACGCCGCTCCTTTTAAAATTCTCGACACCACTGCGATGCCCAAGGGGTTGCGCCTGAAGCTGGAAGGCTTTGAAAGCGACACCTTCGTCAAAGACCATAGCGGCAAATCTGTCTTCGTGCCCAGGGAGCTTTTTCCCGAGACCGAAGAAGGTGAGTACTACGTCCAAGACTTAGTTGGCTGCGCAGTCCGCGATATGGCCAGTGACGAATCACTAGGCCATATTTCCGGAGTTGAGGAAGTGGGCGGCGGTTGCGCCGACCGCTGGTGGATCCAAAGCGAAACCGAAACCTTTGCAATCCCCGCCGCTGAAACGGTTGTTGCCCGGGTCGACATCCCCAATCGCTTAGTTTGGATTCACAATGGAAACGATTTCCAAACCCACAACTAAACCGCATTTTGCTTTCGTCACGCTCTTTCCCGACGCCGTGCGCGTCTGGTTGACCACCTCTATTTTGGGCCGCGCGTACGAGAAGGATCTTTTCACTTTCGAAACCGTGCAGCTGCGGGATTTCTCTACCAGCAAGCACCGCTCTGTCGACGATACCCCGTATGGCGGGGGCGGCGGCATGGTTTTGTCCGTTGAGCCTCTCGTTGCTGCGGTGGAATCGCTGAAACTCCACTGGCCGGGCGCCAAAGTGGTTTACTTTTCTCCCCGCGGACGGCGCATCGACACCGGACTCCTGGAAGAGCTTTCTCAAACCGAAAATGCCGGCCACTTTATTTTAGTCTGCGGCCACTACGAGGGCGTCGACGAACGTTTTTGCGCCCATTTCGTGGATCTCGAACTTTCGTTGGGCGACTTTGTACTGACTGGGGGCGAACTGCCCGCTGTGGCTTTTGCCGACGCGATGATTCGGCGCCTAGCTGGCACCTTGGCCTCCCAAGCGGCGCACGAACAAGAAAGCTTTTCGCTCAAAGATCCCCGCACCGGCGAACGCCTACTCGAATACCCACACTACACAAGGCCTGCCGAGTTCCGCGGCCACAAAGTCCCCGACGTCCTGCTGAGCGGCGACCACCGCCGCATCGCCCAGTGGCGAGCCGACCACAGCCAAGTTTGCAAATAGCCTGAGCTATGGCATACCTGCCGGCCGAGGTTTTTCCCCATGTCCCGATTCTGGCTCCTTTTTCTTACAGCCGCGTCCCTTAGCAAAGGCCTGATCGCGGGTGAAAGCTGTGCCTACGATCTCATTGAATTGCAGCAAACGGAGGTCGTTTGCCCACGGGAGTTCCAACTACGCGTGGCGAGCCCCCGGCTGCTGCTGGGAACTTTCCCCAACACTCCCGACCAAGCCATTGTGCTGCTCGACCGCCAGTCTTGGGAATCCGTGGGTTCGCTGGTCAGCTGCCGCGCTTCTCAGTGCGCTTGGTTTCCGATCTATTTGGATCGCGACGCATGGTGCGTCCCCATCCCGCCGCCGAATGAACTAGGACGCGGCATAGGCACCGAAGCCAAGTACGCCGTTTTGGTGCACGCTTTTTCCAGCCCCGACATCGACGTTGTCTATGCTCGGATCGAAGGCGACAACGAGCGTTCGTTGAGGCTCCACCGTCGGTTGGGATTTGCTCAGATTGATAGGTCGGAAGTGCATCCCTCGGCCTGGGTAACCAGCCCCGTATTTACCAACATTCTTTATTTTCGACTGACCCGGGAAGATTTTCTGCGCTGGGATGCGACCCGCGATAAGAGCCCGGCGGGAATCCAGGCATTTTTCCGTTTAGCGGCGCCGCCAACGGAGCCTTAAAGAAAAGCCGCCTGGAAAACCAGGCGGCCTTTTATTACCAGATTTTCACGCGGTCTTTATCCGACAGCACCATGGCGTCGCCCGCCTTGCAGGCAAACGCTTCCTGAAAAGCCGCCTGGTGCTTTACCTGCTCGTTCACCCGAGCGTAAATGAGCGAGTGCGGATCGGTCTTGAGCAACATTTCCTTCATCTTGGGGCGAATGACTCCGCACCACGCACGCGCGTATTGCAGAAAGAAATTCTTCTTTTCCTCTGCACTACCCTTCCCGTCCGGGAAAGCCGCCCGAAACGCAAAGGTGAGACCCACCAAGTCGCCAATATTTTCGCCCAGCGTGAGCTTGCCGTTATGGCCCGCTTTATCGAAAAGGGCGACCAAGCGTTCACCTCGGCGAACAAACTCTTTCACGTCTTTCTCAGGCATCCACTGGACCATACGCCCTTGGGCATCGTAACGAGCCCCGTGATCGTCCACTCCGTGGCCCAGCTCATGCCCCACCACCATACCCACCGCGCCCAGATTCGCCGAATCCGGTAGCGCAGGATCGTAAAATGGGTACTGCAAGATGCCGATCGGCAGAACAAACTTGTTATCCGAGGGGCTGTAGTACGCGTTCACGGTGAGCGGCCCCATTTCCCAGCGACTGCGATCGCGTTTCTGGGTCAACTCTTTTAACTCTTTGGCCTGTAAGGCCTGGTCAAGTTTGTGGTTATTCGCGTAGCGTTTGTCGGCTTCGTAGGTGAGTGTCGGATTAAAATCCCACTCCGCGTCGTTGCGGGGCTTTACCAGCTGCAGGTGCGCCACTTTAATTTTATTAACGGCAGCCTTTTTGCTTTTTTCGCTCAGCCAATCATTGCTTTGGATACCCGCGATAATCGAACTGCGGACTTTTTCCACCAGCCCCACCAACTTAGGTTCTGGGAAATCTGGAAATAGCTGCGGCAGCAGCTCGGCGTCGATTTCCTTGGTGAACTTGTCCATGACGTACATGGTGCAGCGTTCTTGGCGCACCGGGCGCACGTTCGGGCCGCCCAAGTGTTTCTTGTTGAAGTCGAACGCTTTTTGAAAATGCTTCGGGTACGCGTCGTCCATGAAGCCCGGCAACGCGCGGAACAGGTAAACGCTCTTGAGCGTTTCCAACGGCATTTTGTCCAACGCTTGGTTTAACCACTCAAAATTTCCAGGAGTGATGTTACGAATATGGGTGCGCTTGGGCAATTTACCGACGAATGCAGCGAGATCAAACGTAGGAAAAGCCTTTACCAGCTTCTCGCGAGCAATCCCGGTTTTGATATTGAATAATTCCCGCATTTCCGCTGGAGCGGGGTACGTTTTGGAAAACTCTTTTTCGAACTCCACTACCTGCTTTGCCCGTTCGGACGCTTTGTCGACGCCCGCCTCCGCAAACGTGGTTTCGGCAAGATCTTGCAAGTCTGCTACCACTTCCGGCTTATCGTAGTAGGTTTTTTCGGGAAGGGTTTGCAGGTCAGCCAGGAAGTAGACATCTTCCCAGTCCGAATCATCTAAATTGCTGGTCGAACCCCAATCCACGAAACTAAATTCGGAATCGTCCATTTTACGGCTCAGGAATTTTTGGAATTCCGTCCGCGTTTTGATCTTATCGACTTCGGCAATGGTCTTCGCGACCAATACTTTTTCTTCTGCGGCCGAAGCTTTGTCGTTCATGCAGGCCTGAAAAATATTCGATAGGGCTTGAGCACGGGCGCTCAGATTTCTGCGATTGGGTAAATCCTGCAAAAATTTCTTTTTGGCCTCCAGAACCCGCTCGTGAGAGTCCGAAAAGGAAAAGATGTGCTTGGAACGATCTTCCCGCAATTCGAATCCTGCGATGGCTTCGGTGCACGCATAGTCGAAGAAATTGTCGCACGGCGATATCGCCGGATTCACTGGAAACTCCCGACGATCCGGAATGGCGCTACTGGCTTTGCGCTTTGCGGAAAAGCCGGCAACCATCCCCACCAGAACCAAAAGTACTGCGGCGCGACAAAAATTCTTGAAGTGCATGAAGATCTCCCAGGTTGACTAGTCGAAAAGGATACGACGCATCGGCGGTGTTTTCCACGCAATTATCGTCGGTAACCTTTTGAACCCGCCGGTTTGACAAGATTGGTTCCTCTCTTCATTCTCGTGACATGCCTAGCTACAAAGATCTGGGAATCGCAGATTTTGATCATTTAGAATTTGCGGTTTCCAACATGGAACAGTCCGTGCGCCTGTACGAGAGCCTCGGCTTTGAGAAAGTCGGCGGGCGAGAAATCCGCGCGCGTGGTCTCACGTCGTCGTTGATGGCACAAAACGACATCCATATTTTGTTGAGTCACTCCACTCGCGACACCGATCCTGTCGCGCAATATGTCGCTCGCCACGGCGACGGCGTGTTCAACTTAGCGTTTCGCTGCAGCGACGCCGTCTCGGCGGTTGAAATCGCGGGGCACCGAGGCGCACAGATCGTCGAACCCCCGATCGCCATGCAAAAAGATTTTGGATCGGTAGCTCAGGCCTCCATTGCGGCTTTCGGAGACGTACGCCACACCTTCATTAGTCGTCAGGGCGCGCTTTTTGCCGAGGGGTTTGAAACTCCCACTCGGCCGGCTCCTATCGGTTTTGGTTTACAGCGCATTGATCACGTCACCACAAACGTAGAAAAGGGCCAGCTCGCAGGTTGGGCTTCGTTCTACGAAAATATTTTCGGACTCGAGAACACCCGTTTTTTCGATATCCACACCGACAAAACAGGCCTCTATTCGAGAGTGATGCAGAGCCCCGATCGCGTAATCAAAATGCCTGTGAACGAACCGGGCAGCGGGACCAATCAGATCCAAGAATTTATTAACGTGCACCACGGGCCCGGCATCCAGCACATCGCGCTGGAGACGCCGTCCATCGTCCATTCCCTGCGCCAGCTAAAGTCGCGCGGATTAGCGTTTCTCGATGCGCCCCCCGCGACTTACTACGAGGCGGTAGCGGCGCGGATGCCCGGCCTTCAAGAAAGTTTGGCCGAGCTACAGGAATTGGCGATTTTGATTGATGGTAGCGACAAAGGGTACCTGCTCCAGATTTTTACCCAGAATTTGGTGGGTCCCAGTTTCTACGAGGTCATTCAGCGGGCAGGAGACGACGGCTTCGGCGAAGGAAATTTCAGGGCACTTTTTGAAGCCATCGAACGGGATCAAATCCGGCGCGGAGTTTTGAAGTAAGCACGAGAGCCGGGAGTTAGTCGTACTCCGCCACCGGCACTCTCAGACTTACCCTCAAATGAATATTCGTGGGTCCCTGCTTGGCTCGCTCCTCCCCCTTAACCAACACCTTTCCCGACAAAGCCGGCACAAGCCGGGGCGTGCCGTCCCTATTGGAGTCCCAAACCCGCACGCTGAGATGGAGACGGTCGCTCTCACCCTCTGGAAAACCCGTTTCGGGCAGGGCCATCTGCTCCCATTGGCCCGGTGGGTAGGAATGCGAGCCGCTCCTGCCACTCTGGGTAGTCCAACTAAGCTCCAGGCGGTTCACCCGCCGCAGAAAAGTCTCTCGGCGGCGTTCCGTGCGCGAAAGCGCGGACGGCAAATGGATTTGGAGAACCAAAGCGCCGGGGGTCGTGGTTTCAGGGCCCGCAGGCACCCCACAGCCCCCCACCGCCAGTCCGACTAACATTAGATAGGGGAAATAAAATCGCATGGAGGCAGATCGAGCAAAGGGCATGCCTTCGCGGTAGGCACACGGCAAACGCGGGCGGGGCCGGGTTTCGGGCCGGTCAGACCGACGGGTAGAGCGCCACTTTTAAGAGTTTGGGGCGCGGCTCGGGGATGTGCCGGGCCTCGAACTGGTCGGGCTCCAACTTGCGGGGAGCCAGAAAGGCATAGGTGGAAGCGTCATGGGGGGTGCTCAGAAACTGGTCCGTGAGCATTTTTACGGTGGCGTCGTATTCCTTCATCGTGCCGTGCAGGGTGGAACGGCCCCGGAACCGCCGCAGGTCCCCGTTGAATTCGGGACTTATATGATAAAGCTCGTGCACCACGGTCTCCAGCTTCTCCCTCAGAGTCATATGGAGGAAGCGCGGGAGCATAAAATAGATGATGTAGAGGACCTCGACCCCGCCGTGCACGACCGGGAGCATGGCCCAATGGTACTCTCGGGTACCACGGACGCGGCGTTCGACCGGGCTACCCG
>CAZBJE010000031.1:28490-39612 GCA_964492125.1 uncultured Pseudobdellovibrionaceae bacterium
GGGGAAGCACGTAGGCAAGTAAGCCAGCCCGCCTGGAAGAGCGAGCGAAAGTAGCACTCACCAGCACCTGTTCGGGCCGGACGTGCCGGAAAGCCTCGACTTTCGATGCGACTTCTCGGACCAACCGAGCCATCGAACCATTAAAGTCCACCATGGATCGGTTTTCGCCTCCAGCCCGTCCCCCGTCAAGGGACGCCGCTTTCCCCTAGGCGCCCCGAGCCAGAATGGCATTGACACTTAGCGGTTTTGATAGGAGAAATTCAGGCTTTGAAGTAAAACCTGATCCGGTTCTGTGTAGAGCGGATCTAGCGAAAGAATTTAACTCATGTCCTTGGATAACCAGGGGTTGGCGGCAGGGGTAAAGAACCCACCACCAAGTATTTTGGCTGGAAAAGATTCGAAAGGTAGTCGAGTGGTATCAAAACGGAATCTGGCGATTGCGGAGCTTCCCGAACTTCCCCTTGATGATCGAGAACTCGATCGGGGTAGCGAGGCGCTCAAAGAAGACGGTTTAACGTTTTCTCAAATGTTCGAGGAGAGCCAAAAAGGCTCTAAATTCGCGGAAGGCGAAGTAGTCGAAGGTCAGGTCGTAAAGATCGAAAACGACTTCGTCACCATCGACATCGGATACAAATCCGAAGGTCAGGTCTTCCGGAACGAATTCATGGACAACCAGGGCAACCTCGGCATCGAGCCGGGCGACCATGTTCTGGTCTACATCGAACGAATTGAAGACGACGAAGGACGCCTAGTCCTGTCGAAAGAAAAAGCCGACGTCTTGCGCGCTTGGGACGAAATCAGCGAAGCTTGCGAAAAAGACGAATTGGTCGAAGGCACGATTGTCGCCAAAGTTAAAGGCGGCCTGTCGGTCGACATCGGCGTGAAAGCCTTCTTGCCCGGTTCGCAAGTCGACATCCGTCCGACCAAGAACTTGGATCAGTACCTCGGCAAGACGTACAAATTCAAAATCATCAAGTTTAACAAAAAACGCGGCAACATCGTTCTCTCCCGTCGCCTGTTGTTGATGGAAGAGCGCGCGCGTCAAAAAGAACAAACTCTCTCGAAGATCGAAGAGGGAATGGTCACTGAAGGCGTCATCAAGAACCTCACCGAATACGGTGCGTTCATTGATCTCGGCGGCTTGGATGGCTTGCTCCACATCACGGATATGTCGTGGGGCCGCATCCGCCACCCTTCGGAAATCTTCAAAGTCAGCGAAAAGATCCGCGTGAAAGTCCTCAAGTACGACGAGGAAAAAGAGCGCGTGAGCTTGGGCTACAAACAGCTGCTCCCGGATCCCTGGACGACGGTCGAAGACCGCTATCGTGTGGGCCTGCGGGTGAACGGCAAGGTTGTGAGCCTCACCGATTACGGTGCGTTCGTGGAACTGGAGCCGGGCGTCGAAGGCTTGGTCCACGTTTCCGAAATGTCTTGGACTCAGCGGGTAAAGCACCCCTCCAAGCTGGTCAACGAAGGCGACACGGTGGAAGCCGTGGTGCTGGATGTCGACACCGGCAATCGCCGCATTTCGCTCGGCATGAAACAAATCGAGCCGAATCCTTGGGACATCATCGCGGACAAGTACCCGGTGGGAGCCAAGATCAAGGGCATCGTGAAGAACACCACCGATTTCGGTGTGTTCGTCGGAGTGCCTGAAGGCGTCGACGGTCTGGTCCATGTCAGCGATATCAGCTGGGATGCCAAGCCCATCGATCCGAACACGATGTTCAAAAAAGGCGACGAAGTGGAATGCATGGTCTTGTCTATCGACAAGGCTGCCGAGAAGTTCAGCTTGGGTATCAAGCAGCTCGGTGATGATCCGTGGCAAGCAGTGGCCGCCAAGTACTCGCCGGGAACGCGCGTGAAAGGCAAAGTCACTAAAATTGCGGAATTCGGCGTCTTCGTTCAGATCGAAGAAAACGTTGAAGGCCTCATCCACGCTTCTGAATTGGAAGGCGAAGGTAAGCCGAAAGATCGCGTAAAAACGATCGAAGAAGGCACCGAGATCGAGTGCATGATCACCGCCGTCGACTTGCGCGAGCACAAGCTCTCGCTGTCGGTGAAGGCGATGAACAAGGCGGAAGAGCGCGAGAACATCAAGCAATACTCGAAGCAATCGAGCAGCAATGTTCGCACCAGCTTCGCCGACTTGCTCGATCAGTCGACCGCTGCCAAGCTTAAAGAAGCTGCCGCGAACTCCGACAAACCGACCAACGAGTCTGAAGAGTAATTAGATGAGGGGGATCCTGAAAGTCATCGGGATCTCCCTCTGTTTTTTTGTCCTCCTCATCATCCTCACCGGGATGGTTTCTTTCATCCGCCACAATTGGTTTGGAAAAAACACTTCGTCCAGCGACCACGTGCGCGTGATCGATGTTTCAGGCGTGATTTACAGTTCGGCAAGCCTGCTCAAAGATCTCAAGGAATACCTCGAGAACAAACACACGAAGGCCATCGTTCTGCGTGTTAATTCGCCCGGCGGTTTAGTGGCTCCCTCGCAAGAGATGTACGAAGCCATTAAGAAAGCCGACGAGAAAGTTCCGGTAGTCATTTCCATGGGGACTGTAGCCGCCAGCGGTGGTTATTACATCGCCATGGGGGGTCGCAAAATTTACTCCAATCCCGGCACCCTCACCGGCAGCATTGGCGTAATCATGGAATTCATCAACACCAAGAAGCTCTACGAATGGGCCAAGATGGATCGCTTTGCGATTACGTCCGGTAAATTCAAAGATGCGGGATCCCCGCTCAAAGCCATGAGCCCCGAGGACAAATCACTCTTCCAGGCCATGGTTAAGGACATCTACGGGCAATTTCGTGGCACCGTTAAAGAGCGCCGTAAATTGAGCGAGGCGGAACTCGACGAGTACACCGATGGGCGCGTGGTTACCGGCTCACAAGCGTTGAAGGCCAAACTGGTGGATGCCTTAGGCGGAGCCGAGGATGCGATTGCTGAAGCGAAGGTCTTGGCCAAGTTGCCGGCCGACGCCGGCGTGATTTACCCACACAAACCCCAGGGCCTCTTGCGGAAACTTTTAGTCGGCGAAGAAGAAGACGAAGACGCCTCTTCGCGTCTCTGGAATAGCCTCACGAACGCCGCCGCTCAGTTACCCAGCCGCCCAGCCATCCGGTTGATGTGGCTCTCTCCTGTTCAGTAGCAGCCCGTTAAAGCGACGGTAGACGCCACCCCTTCGGTATTTGTGGCGGTGGCCAAGCCGCAACTCCTAAAGACCAGCTTTTCAGTTTTGCCATCAAGCGCTTCGCCTGCAGCACCCGAAGCAGACGTGGATGCTAAAGTAGTGTCAATCGTCCCGCTCACGGGAGTGCAGCAACTGTTGCTGTAAACCACCGACGAGAAAACGGCAGTCCCCTTCACTTTCAGCAAATTATGGTACGTCGTGACCGTCCCGCTCACTGTCCGGCTGCTGGCAGACGCCGTTTCCGAAACCGTTAAAGTACCATTCACCGACACATCAAAAAGCGTGGAACTCATGCGTTGCTTCACCACGACCCCGGTGCGAACCCCGCCCGCGATGGTCACGCTGGTGCCATAGCCGGAATTGACTATGGTAGAAATGGTATCGCTTTCGTAATTGCCCAAATCTGCCGTGCTATGATCAATGGTGACCACCTTGCCCGTTGATGTGGTGCGCGTTCCCGTGTGAGCAGCGCCCCCCGCCGCCACCACAAACTGGCGGGTAACCGTAGCGGTAGGAAACGACCCGCACACAACCCCAGTACCCGCCACTTCCAGAACACCGCTCCATGTCGCGGAAGAAGTGCCAAAACTGCAGCTGCTGTAGGTGAGAGCGGCTGAGTTGGTTCCGCTCACGCACCCCGGAGAAGAAGTCGTCGCAAGCGTCGGGCAGATTCCCGAAGCGTAGACATCGGGGACCCAGTCGAGCAGGTCGAACCCGCTACGGATTTCGGGAACATGAAAACTTTGCGTGCCGGACGCCGCGGTACTAGACAAGGCCGCTCCCACCGACGCCGACGCGATCCCCGCTACCGAGGAATCTTCTGTCGTGTTCGTCCCGCAACTTCCCAAATAGACGGCAGCGGTGAATAGGCCGGCTCCCATAGCGGCAACTGGAAATACTTTCACTATAGAAAACATTTTCATCTTCCTTTTTTAGTCTTGGGACGTCGGATCGGCATCCAGCGAATCGAGCTTTTTCTCCACATCGTCAGAAACGGGCATGCCGGACGCGGGATCGGCCGCCAAGGGGTCAGCGGTAACAGTGTTCGCCGGCTCCGCTTCCGCCGGAGCCTTAGGCGACGACGGACTCAAACTCAAAGTGGGCATGGGGGCATCCGCAGGAGGAGCGCCCGCCTTGCCCGTCGCAGGCTCAAAGACCTCATCGACCGACTCAGTCACATCCCAACCCGGATCAACCGGGGCCCCGGGGGAACCATCGGGCAAGACCGACTGGCCCCAAAGCCGCTCGTTCATCGCCATCGTATATTGCTCGTCTGGCAGCTGGCCCAGCTTGTTCATCACCTGCAGAATGCGGTTCACGCGATTAGCCGCCCACTGCGTGAGACGGCGCTGGCGGAAATAAGCATGGTACCGTTTGGGCGAGGGAAGCAACATTGCGAGAAACGCCGATTGGCGAGCGGTCAAATTGGACGGCGACGTGGAGAAATAGTGCCGCGACGCTTCCCCAATCCCATAAATACCCGGCCCCCACTCCGCCATGTTTAGGTAAAACGCCAGAATCTGCGGCTTGCTCAGCGCCTCTTCCAGCTTGGAGGCCCAGGCAATTTCTTTCACCTTGCGCCAAATCTTAGGAACCCGAAGCAGGTACACGTTTTTTAAAACCTGCTGGGTAATGGTGCTGGCACCCCGAGCGAATCGCCCTTCCTTCAAATCTTTTTTAAAAGCTTCCTGCATCTCGTAAACATCGATGCCCTTATGCTGGTAAAAAGTGCCGTCCTCCGAACTGACTACCGCACGGGGGAGAAATTCAGAAATACCGGAAAGCGGCGTCCAGCCCGCGGTACGGGGTCCCATGAGGCGCGTGGTTTTGTCGCCGTTGGCGAGCTTGATAGGCACTTCCACCGAATCCTTGAGCTTGGAAAAGTCCGGCACCGCGACGAAAATATCGTACGCGATCCAGCCCGCGCCAAGCAGGACCACGAACAACCCCACCAGAAACCAAGCGATCACTTTGGATGGCATAGCTTGAAGAATACCATGGCAGCCGTTAGAACTGGAGAGCCTCATGAACCACTTAATACTCAAAGGCGTTCGCCAAAATAACCTGAAGAATATCGACATCGATATTCCTTTGGGTACCAGCGTCGTGGTCACGGGGCCAAGCGGCTCGGGTAAGTCGTCGCTCGCCTTTGAAACGGTTTATGCGGAGGGACAGCGTCGCTACATGCAGTCGCTCTCCACCTACGCGCGCCAGTTCCTCGAAAAGTTTCGCGCCCCGTTGGTCGACAAAATCCAAAACATTCCGCCCACGATCGCCATCGAGCAAATCAACCCAGTGCGCAACTCCCGCGCCACCGTGGGCACTTCCACAGAGATTTACGACTACTTGCGCCTGATTTTCGAAAAGCTGGGAATTGAATACTGCGCCGATTGCGACGTTGCGATGGAACGCCTTTCGTACGATCAGCTTTGCGAACGCATCGCGGCAACCCATGCTGGCAAAACCGTTTTGCTCGCCTTTCACCGCAAGATCCCATCCAAAAAAGATACGGCTGGCGATCTCGTGGCGGAATACCTTCGCTCCGGTTACACACGAGCCATCATCAAAGGTGAGTTGGTTTCGCTGGAAGAAGAAGCCAGCGTACGCGGCGAAAACCTGGCTTTGATCGTCGACCGCATCAAGATGCCCGAGGGCAAAATCGCAGGGGAAGCCCGGACTCGCTTGGCCGAGGCCCTGCGCCAAAGCATGCAGCTGGGTGCCGGAGTTGCGGAGCTTTACGTAGAAACCGCCCCGAAGAAGTTCGAAGCGGGCGGCAATTACACTACCCAGACCCGCTGCCCCAAATGCTTAAAAATTACGCCTCCCAAAACTGCGATTTCCTTTTCGTTCAATAGCCCCCTCGGGGCGTGCCAAACCTGCAAAGGCTTTGGCAATACATTGGAAGTCGATCCCGACCTGATCGTACCCAACCCCACGCTTTCCATCGCACAAGGCGCGGTGGATCCGTTCATGAAGCCCTCGCTTAAGCAGTGGCAAAAAAAACTTTTGGCATTTTGCAAAACCGCCCGCATTGACGCTGACCTTCCTTGGCGGGAACTTTCGGCCGAGCAGCGACGAATGGTCTTTGACGGCGACAAAAAGTTCAAAGGCGTGCGCGGTGTGTTCGCGATGCTCGACAAAGAAAAATACAAAATGCGCATCCGCGTGTTTGTAAGCCGCTACACCTCGCCCTTTCTTTGCTCCGACTGCAAGGGAAGCCGACTAAATGCCTCCGGGCTGAGAGTCAAAATCGGCGAACGCAATATTTCCGAGCTTACGGAAATGTCCGTGGAGCAGCTGCGGGATTTCTTCAACAAGCTAAAGCTGGGCGCGCGCGAACAGAAAATCGCCGCGGACGTTTTGTCGCAGATTCACCGGCGATTGGAAACGCTCGACACCGTGGGCCTGGGTTACCTAACCCTCGCCCGCCTTACGCGCTCGCTCTCCGGCGGAGAGTACCAGCGTACTTTGCTCGCTACCCAACTGAGCCAGGGCCTCACGGAAACATTGTACGTACTAGATGAACCCAGCATCGGCCTTCACCCCAAGGACACCCAGCAGCTTTTGAAAGTACTCAACCACCTTTTGAGTCTGGGTAACTCCCTGCTGCTGGTGGAGCACGATCCGGAAGTGATCGAATGGGGCGCGCACATTGTGGATATGGGCCCTGGTTCAGGAACCCGCGGCGGCGAAGTGATGTTTTCGGGCACCCGCGAAGAATTTCTGGCCTGTGGCTCTCAAACAGCGCAGGCAGTCAAAGAGTGGAAACTGGAATGCCTCAAAGCTATGGAGGCCGCCCCGCGGTTCGCGCCTTCTCAATGGCTGGAGCTGAAAGGTGCCGCGGGTAATAACCTCAAAAACGTCGACGTAAAAATCCCGCTCAAATCCCTGGTGGCGATTACTGGCGTATCAGGGTCTGGCAAGAGCACCTTGATCGTCGACACGGTCTTTCAAGCGCTGGCCAAAATTTTCCATGGCCGTAGCGAAAAGATATCCCGGTTTGCATCGCTGGCCGGCTTTGAATACCTAAGCAGCATTGAGCTGGTGGACCAGAGCGCTATTGGTAAGTCGTCGCGTTCCAATCCGATTACGTTTATCAAAGGCTATGATGAGGTACGCTCCCTATTTTCTCGCACGCGCGAGGCCCAAGCCCGCAACCTCACTCCGGGCCATTTCTCCTTCAACGTCCCTGGAGGCCGCTGCGATACTTGCGAAGGCGAAGGCCGGGTCAAGATCGACATGGTGTTTCTCGAAGACATTTATGTCCCCTGCCAGACTTGCGACGAAAAACGATTCAAGCCTTCCGTGTTAGCGGTAAAGTACCGCGGCAAAAGCATCGACGAGGTTTTGAAAATGACCGTCGATTCGGCCTACGATTTTTTTTCTGATGTAGCCCCTTTGCGCGCGAAGCTCGCCCTGCTGCAAGAAGTTGGGCTCGGGTATCTCCAACTGGGACAGCCAGGCTTTTCGCTCTCGGGCGGTGAAGCCCAGCGGCTAAAAATCGCGCGGGAACTCGCGGGTGCGGTGGCCAAACGATTACCTACGCTGTTCATTCTGGATGAACCGACGACAGGCCTGCATTTCTCCGAAATCCGTCGATTGATCTCAGTGTTACGTCGTCTCGTGACTAACGGACACTCAGTGATAGTTATTGAACACAACGTGCAGATGATTTGTGCGGCGCAATACCTGATCGACTTAGGACCAGACGGTGGCGAAGGGGGCGGTAATGTTGTCGCCGTGGGCACCCCCAAAGAATTGGCGCAAAAGAATTTGCCACATACCGGTCGCTATCTCCGCGATTTACTAGGCGGAAAAAACTTTGAAGATTTCTTCACAAAAAAGTGACTCAAAACTGGGCACCGGCCCATTGACACGATGTGTCACACTCGGTACACTAATTATAAGTTAGACATCACCAGCTAGATTCTTTTTTCTTCCGACCAGCACTTCACGCGAACAGCACAAAAAATTTTGGGGAGGCACGTATGATTAATTGGGATGAGTTTGAGCATATTCACGTCATTCGCAAGCTCAAGGAAGTGATCTCGAAGTGGTTTGCGATTGATGTTTTCTTCGCGGACGACCGCGGCAATCTGAAAGTCATCGAAAAGGGCGGCAAGCACGAGCTATCCAATAGCGTGTTGCGCTTGATGCTCCAACGGGGCGATGGCTTTGACGCTTTGGCGGAATTCGTTCGCAACGCGACGATGGATCTGAAAAAGACACAGGAGAAAGACTTGAAGAAGGAATTCCTTCCTCACTTCATGGCCAGCGCTTTCCCCATCGTCATCGATAACGAATTCATGGGAGCTGTGATCTGCATCGGCTACCTGAAGGAAGGCGTTTCCGACGGCCAAAAGAAAGAGTTGGGCAAGGCACTTGCTCACTACAACTTGCCGCACGCGGAAATCGACGTCGCGGTCAACAAAATCAAGGCGTTGGAAAACGAACAGCTGCCTTACTTCTCGGAACTGAGCGACTTGGTCAGCCAAGAAATCAGCACCTTGCACAAAGAAATCTCGCTCCGCGAAGACCGCATCACGGAACTCAACAAAGAACTCGGCACCCGGTACAAGTACGACAGCATGATCGGTAAGTCCAAGCCCATGCAAGACGTTTACGCCTTGCTGGATAAGATCAAAAACAGCGAAAGCACGGTTTTGGTCCAGGGCGAAAACGGGACTGGTAAAGAGTTGATCGCCAAAGCGATCCACTACAACTCGCCCCGTAAGGACAAAGTCTTCGTCACCCAGAACTGCTCGGCGTTCAACGATAACTTGTTGGACTCGGAATTGTTCGGCCACGTGAAAGGTTCTTTCACGGGCGCGGTGAAAGATAAAAAAGGGTTGTTTGAAGTTTCCGATGGAGGAACCTTCTTCTTGGATGAAATCGGGGACACGTCCCCCAGCATGCAGGTAAAACTGCTGCGGGTGATTCAAGAAGGTACGTTCATTCCGGTCGGCGCGACCGAGCCTAAGAAAGTCGACGTCCGTATCTTGGCGGCGACCAACAAAGACCTCAAAGACATGGTCGAAAAAGGCACGTTCCGCGAAGACTTGTACTACCGCATCAACGTGATCAACATCACTGTACCGCCTCTGCGCGACCGCAAGGAAGACATCCCGCTCTTGTGCGAGCACTTCTTGGCGAAGAGCGCTGCTGAAAAACAAATCAAGCCGAAGATCCTCACCAAGCGTGCCTTGGAGAAAATCTTCGACTACCCCTGGCCGGGTAACATCCGCGAACTCGAAAACGAGATGGAGCGGGTGACTGTGCTGGCGGGCGCCGAAAGCAAGATCACGGTCGACATGTTGTCGGGTCGGATCCGCGACTTCGGTGAACGGACCAAAGTCCAGGGTGTACGCATCCAGGGCAAACTGCGCGACGCGCTCGAAGAACTCGAACGCGAAATGATCCGCGAAGGCCTCAAACGCACTGGCTGGAATAAATCCCGCTTGGCGAAAGAGCTCGGGATCAGCCGCGCAGGGCTTATCAACAAGGTTGAAAAATACAACCTCGATAAGCGCAAAATCGCGGCAGCTGCCGCAGCCGGCAAAGCCGCCGGTGGCAACAGAGACGGCGAGAGATAATCTCCGCCTCACCTAAAGAGAAGGGGACGGCTCGCGCCGTCCCCTTTTTTTTGAGGCAAAAAAATGTGTGAGATTCTTCACAATCGTCTAGGATGGCCCACATGCATTTGTGTCGTCGATACCTAGCCCCCACCCTCGCGGGTCTGCTTGCGACGTTTTACGGTGCCCTAGCCGCGGACACCACCCGTCTGGTGCAACGCAGCCTACAAAGCGGTGGCAAGCAGCGTCCCTATCTGGTTTATGCCCCCAGGCACTTAGGCCCCCTTCCCCAGCCGTTAGTGGTCGCGTTCCATGGCGCACGGGGCGATGGACCTGGCTTTGAAAAAATCGCGGGCCTTGCGAAGGTGGCTGAACGCGAGGGATTTCTTTTGGTGTACCCCGAAGCACTCGATAAGCGTTGGAACGACGGCCGCAAAGAAATCGGCTCGACAGTAGACGATCTCGCTTTCGTCGATGCGCTATTGGATAGCCTAAACCGAGAATTCAACGCCGATCCCAAACGGACTTATGCCACCGGCTTTTCCAATGGCGCCCTCTTTAGCTTTCGCCTAGCCTGCGAGCGGCCAAAACGTTTTGCAGCAATAGCGCCGGTGGGAGCGAACCTGGGGTTGGCATTGTCCCAAGCTTGCAAACCCGAGTTACCCACGTCGGTACTCAATATTGTAGGAGAGAAAGATCCGCTCATGCCGTTTGGCGGTGGCCGGATCACCGGGCCTTTTGGCGGAGGAAACCTGGGCCCTGTCCTTTCGTCGGATGACACTCTTGCTTTTTGGGCGGCTCAAAACAAATGCCGCGACCTCCCGGCCAACCGACGCGGCACCCTGGGCAAAGACGGTACAGCAGTGGACAAAACGGTTTATAGCCAATGCGCCGAGGGATCCCAAGTCGCTCGCTATGTGATCCGAGAAGGTGGCCACACCTGGCCGGGCGGCTGGCAGTACCTGCGCCAGTGGATTATCGGCAAGACGAGCCAGCAATTAGACGCTAGCCAAGCCGTTTGGGACTTTCTCAGCCAGTACCATCGCTAGTAAGATGGCCTCAAGATGACCATGCACCGCGAACGCCGGATTCAATATGATGTAGTCGCCCAGGGCCAGCTGGCGGGGATCAAACTCTCTGCTCCCAGCCTGCAAAGAATCTTCATAGACAGTGCCCTGGCCATGAGCGACTACCGCATCGCCCTGGACTTGGTGAAGGAAGTCACAAAAGAAACCATCTCGGTCAGCGGTCCCGGTTTAGAGTCGCGGTTTTTTAATTTTGAAAAAGCCCCCCCCCACCGATTAAACCACCAAAAAAAAAAGCCGGGCACGGTTGTGTTAAATAAAATAG
>CAZBJE010000032.1:0-38758 GCA_964492125.1 uncultured Pseudobdellovibrionaceae bacterium
GGGCATAACAGGTCGGGATACACGGAAGTCCCCAACTCGAGCACAGATACGCGCGAGAGCCCGCAGGGGGAGTCTCGCAGCGGACAGGCCCCGCCGCTGGAATAATCCAAACCCGAAAACGGCGTTCATCCCTGCCTGGGATATCCTTTTCCCTCCTCTGAGTATCCAGCGACGATCGATTTCCCGCCGAATCTATCGTCTCTACTGAAAAATAGTTTGTAACTGACCATTCCGGGGTGTGAATTGGGACGCAAATGGGAGACGGAACCGCTGAGAGTACTCGAGACTACCCGAGAGTATTCGAACTGTGATGCACCGATCTCGTATCTACTCGAAAATACTTTGAAGATAGGCCGATTGCTGTGATAAAAATGAGTGGCTTCACCAAAAACCTATGACAAACATCATCGCAATCGCCAACCAAAAAGGTGGCGTTGGAAAGACCACGACGGCTGTTAATCTGGCGGCTTGTTTAGCGGCTGCAGAGCGACGGGTACTCTTGGTGGATCTGGATCCACAAGGCAACGCTTCGAGCGGCCTTGGTTTGGATCGGGCCTCCTTCGCCGAGAAAAACATTTACCATGTTCTTATCGACGAGCTCCCGCTGCGAGAAGCGGTGTACTCGACGGACTTAGAATTTTTGAAAGTCTGTCCCGCCGATAACAACTTATCCGGCGCGGAAGTGGAGTTGGTGCAAGCCATCGCGCGCGAAACGCGGTTGAAAAACGCGTTCGAGGATTTGGAGGGGCTGGGTGTAAACGGTTTTGACTACGTTATCATCGACTGCCCGCCATCTCTCGGTTTGCTCACGCTGAACTCTTTGACGGCGGCGCACTACTACCTGATTCCTCTCCAATGCGAATACTACGCGATGGAAGGCTTGAGTCAGATTCTGCGCACGGCGGAGTTGGTACGCAAAGGGCTGAACCGCGAGCTAAAACAGCTCGGGATTTTGCTCACCATGTACGACTCGCGCAATAATCTCTCGCGGCAAGTGCTGCAAGAAGTCCAAAACCATTTCAAGGGCTCTGTTTTCACCACGGTTGTTCCACGCAATGTGAAACTTTCCGAAAGCCCGAGCCACGGCAAACCCGTCATTCTTTACGATATTAGTTCCTCGGGTTCGCAGAGCTACCTCGCGCTCGCGCAAGAAGTGATGCAGCGCTTGGAGTTGAAGGAAGAAATCCAAGAAGTTTCAGCGGCGACCGCGGCCAGCGTGCCGGTCCCTGTCTCTGGCGTCACCACTTCGGAACCGATAGGAGTCGACCATGGCCTCTCTTGAAATCGACAAAAAGAAAAGCGTTTTGGGTCGCGGCCTGTCGTCCCTGATTCCCGACGCCGCCTCTGCCGCCGACAAACCGCCTGTCGTCGATACTTCGGGTCGAAAGGGCTTTTTTCTTTGCGACATCGAGAAAATCGTCCCCAATACCTACCAGCCCCGTAAGATTTTCGCCAAAGAGGCTCTGGACGAATTGTCCGAGTCCATTAAGGTGCACGGCATCATCCAACCTTTGGTGGTGCGGCAGCGCGATGGACACTATGAGTTAATTGCCGGGGAGCGTCGATGGCGCGCTGCGCAAAAAGCGGGGCTCAAACAAGTCCCCGTGGTGGTCAAAGACATCTCGGGTGACGCACCGTCTCTCGAAATGGCCATCATCGAGAACGTTCAACGCGAAGAGTTGAACTGCATCGAAGAAGCAATCGCCTACCAACAATTGGTCGACGAATTCCAGCTTTCGCAGGAAGAAATAGCGACCCGCGTCGGTAAAAACCGCGCCACCATCGCCAACACCCTGCGTCTACTGAAATTGCCTTCCGCCATTCGCGAAGACATCACGTCCGGCAAGATCACCATGGGGCATGCCCGGGCCTTGTTGGCTCTCGACGACATGGATGACCAGCTCGCGGTACGCGAAATGGTTTTGAAGAAAAAGCTTTCTGTTCGTGACACCGAGCGGCGGGTTAACGAGATTATTCGCTCGAAGAACCAGCCGGCCGGCGAAGCCAAGCTTCCCGACGCTAATTTCAAAGCGCTCGAAGACGACTTGCGCCGCCTACTCGGCGCACCGGTGCGCATGGTGGGTACGGAAGCCCATGGGTTCATCCAGATTTCGTACGCCAACCGTGATGAGCTAATGCGCCTGGTCGATGTACTGAAGGGACAAAATGTTTCGCCGAACGGACCCATTTGATCTTCCCTCGGTAAGCCATGACATCACGGTGGTGCTCCAAAAGGGCTGCCACCTCGAAGGCCGCCTGCAGTTTGAAGGCACGGCGCGCATCGACGGCCAATTCAAAGGCGAAATCTTCACTCCGGATATCCTCGTCATCGGCGACGAAGCCCAGGTTACCGGCCAAATCGAAGCCGATGTGGTGGTGATTTCAGGCCAGTTCACCGGGGACGTTTTCGCCACCCAGCGCGTCGAAATCCAAGCCCCCGCTGTTGTCCGTGGAACAATCCAAACCGCTATCTTGCAGGTGGATGAAGGCGCGGTTTTCGAAGGCAAAACCAAAATGCTGGGGCCCTTGCCCAATCTTCGCCACCACCGCGAGAGCACCTGAGGCGTGGATGGTTGCCGCGACACGAGAAAACCTTGAACTCCCCGTTGAACGGACCGTCTTCCGCTTGTTTACCCTAGTCGTTTTGCTGCTTGGCTTGGGGGCGCCGGTCTATGCGCTCGATCCAAATAACTTTGTGGTCGAGCTATCTAGCGGCGGCGTTCGATCGGTCGAAAAGATTGAGGAAGTCACCCTGCCGGATGGTCGGCGTAAGTACCATGTGCGGATTAAGTCGGGCGACAGCACTGAAACCTACGTTTTCCCGCCGGAAAAGTTTGACGAAGTATTCCGGGTTTTAGGGCCGGATCCCAAACCGAATGATAGTTGGATGGTGAATCGATCCTGGGAACCGCAAAATGGCCTCGATACGAAGGCCCTGGGGAGTTCGCCAGCGAGGGCCACTATCCTCGTTCGTCTCTCACCTGACCTGTCCATAGACCGCGTACAGGTTCGCATGAGCATGCCATCCTTTTCCAAGGTCTACGAGAAACAGGAAGGGCCTAAGGTCGACTATTTGCCAAGCCACCGGAGTTTCACTTTAACTCCGGACTTACCCGCGTTCCGCAAAGTGGTGCCCGGGCAAGAGATCGACGGGTATAAAGCGCAGGCACTCAAAGTAGAAACGGGCGACCGGAGTTGGATTGTTCCGCTAGAGAGAGTCGACGGTGGACGTTACCGCGCTGTGGGCACGGATAAAGTTTTCGACGAGCTTCCGCCAGGCTCTTTGCGGTACCTGAATGAGCGGGAAGCCGCGAGCGTTCAGGCTTGGTATGCCAAACAGTCCGAAGGCGAAGATTTCAAAGCCAGTCTAAATAGAGCATTGGGCGCGTTAGTAGCCGCTCAAACCCAACCTCTTTCAGCCCCGTCTCTACCGACCACCAGCGCTCCGCTCACCCTCTGGCAAAAGTGTGTGCGAGCAATCCAGGCTCTCCGATCTTCGTAGCGCTTCAGCGCCACTCAATCCGTTTTTTTCTGAAGCTGGTTGTATAGGTCTTCACACTGAATGGCCGTGGGCAGTGGCTGGTCGAAGCCATGGTTCTTTCGCTCGCGTGAGTATTCGAGACTGATTTCGGAAGGGGCGAGGAGGATTGGGCCCGATGGTCCTCCAACCACCCAAAACGGTGCAGGAGCCTGCCCTCTCAGATCCACTAAAAAATGCTGGAGCGGCCCGACACTTAACCCGTTGGCAGAATCCTCCCAGGTAATCTCTTTTGGTCCCTGCGGACCCAGCAAAGAGCGGTAGTGGCCAAGTAATTTTGAGGGGATCAAGGCTCGAGAAATTCCATCCACGGTAAGGTGCGGCTCGTCGGCTCGAAACTCTATTTTCGCCTTTTTAACTCCGGAGGAGTCCGCAATCAGTACGCGGTTCTCTTTCACGCGTTGGGCGCTCCGAACTGTTTTCTGGGCCCATTCTACTATTTTGTCATCGCTGGGTTTTTCTTCGGCATCCAGTCCCATTACATGATTGAGCGTCCCGAGAGCGCCAAAGTGCGAGCGAATGTCGTCTGCCGCGTTCTCGATCCCGTCGGGATCCGTTGCTACTTTTTCCAATGCTCGCTGCAGCGGCGAGACTAGGTCGGGTCGGATTTCATGATTGGCGCGTCTTTGAATGGAAGCGGCCGATTCTTGCATCTTCCACTCCAGCCCCTTTTCCCCTCTCGCAGCGAGGACCGAAGACCTAGAAGCACTGCCGTCCATTTGAAAGAGGGAGACCGAAACAAATTCGACCTCGAAATTCTTGTTTAATTCCACTTGCACGCCAAGCCGAACGGAATTGGCAGAAACGGAGAAAGGTTTCTGAGCACTTCCCCCGCGATGAAAAACCCACTCGTCGTTGCTATCTTCCAAGGACCAAGCGCTGAGCGGATCTAAAAGCGCGTTCAATTTATCGGTCACATCCGAAGGGAGCCGTTGTCCGCTCGGCTGGACCAAGGGCCTCCTACCGTCCACGTAATTCCCTTCCACGGCCACTATCTTCCAGCCGCCGTCCGCCTGAATCTCATAATGTTCGTAGGCGCTGTGCTCATACGCACCCTGATCCGAGGGGTTGCTCAGCACTTTCACCGCCACACGCGGCGGCTTCGCACTGCCCTCAGAAGCCAATAGGAACGACAAAAAGATTGCCGAAATCAGAAAAAATTTAGGCACACGCAGAACCATCGCCCCAAATTCTGCAATAAGAATGCCCCGGTGCGCCCCGTGCACTGCCTGAATACTCCCGCTTCCCCACAAGGAATCCCTCCGAACGCCGGATTAGATCGCGAGAGGGTTACAAACCACGGCCCTATACGGCATAAGCCGAGTGGCCCTCCAGAGGCCGTTCATCGCCGCCAAAAAACAAGTGGAACGCACGGACCCATCGGCGATGCGAGCGAGAGAGAACCAGATTGAAAATCAAAGCCTCAGGGCGTGCCTATGGAGGGCCACTCGGCTTATGCCGTATAGGGACGGGATTCAAAGCCCACCCTGCCGAACGAAGCGCCCACTCGGATAGTTCCGCTCTCGTTGACATCCTTTTTCCCTGCATGATAGCTGTTTCCCGCGCCCGCTTAAAAAACTGCTGAAAAGGCGTCGCGTTAAGAAGCAAATCCTATGCACGAACCCGTACTGGTCCCCAACTTCACCCTGTTCATCCAAATGGGGATCTTCTTTGCCAGCTACTTCGTTTTGAATGCCTTGGTGTTCAAGCCGTACCTCGCGTTGCTCAAAGCGCGCCGGGAACAGACAGTGGGCCTGCGCGCCGCTGCGGAACACGATCGAGAGAAGGCACAAGCCCTGCGGCTCGAATACGAAACCTTCTTGAAGGCCGAACGTAAAAAAATTACCGCCTGGTCGGACGAAGAACGCAAAAAAGTCCAAGATGAAGAACGGACTCGCATCCAGCAGGCCCGCGACATGGCCGCCCAAGCCAACGACGCCTCTCGTGCCGTCTTGGAAGCAGAGCGCGCAAAAGCCCGCAAAAGCCTCGAGGCTAGCGTCAATGAATTCAGCAGCGCCATCGTCTCCAAGATGTTGGGCCGCAACATCCAAGTTTCCGGCGGCGCTTCGAAGAAAACCAGCGTTGAAACCTCGGTGCCCACATGAGCTTGCTATCCGCTGAATTTCTGTCCACCGTTTTGAACTTCGTTGTGGTGGTATTTATTTTGTGGCACTTCGGCCGCAAACCCATCGGCGAATTCTTTCAAACCCGCAGCAAAGACATTGCTACGCATGTGAGTGAAGCTCGGGTTCTTTCGACAGACGCCAAAAAAGAACTGGGTACATGGGAAAGCAAAACCCAGAACGCCCAATCCGAAATCGCCCGCCAGTTAGAAGACGCCAAATCTAGCATGGCCAAATTCCGCGAAGCCACGCTGACTCGTGCTACCGCGGAAGCCAAACGCATTGCCGAAGAAACCACCACGGTGGCCTCCGCCGAAGCGTTGCGCGCCAAGCGCCAGCTGCGCAAGGAACTGGCTCTGGAAAGCCTGGAGCAAGCCCGCCAGTATCTCGAGCACCACGTCGACAGCAAAGACTCCAAAAAGCTGCTCACCGATTACCTGGAGAGAGTGTAATGGCCGCATCCGGTAAAGTTTCCAGCCGCTACGCCAAGGCCCTCTTCGATCAACTGAAGGGTACCCAAGCCGCTGATAGCGTATTGGAAGAACTCGAAAAGTTTTCGTCCGTCGTTGAGGGCCATGCGGAACTCACGATGTTAATTTCGTCCCCTGGCTTCACCCAGGCCGACAAAACGGCTGTCGCCACCGACGTAGCGGAAAAATTGAAACTTTCGAAACCGTCCGTGGATATCATCAACGGTATTTCGCGCATGGGCCGATTGAGCAACCTCGCGGGCATCCTTGAGCGCCTGCGGGTTTCGCTGCGTGAAAATGAGGGGATACAACCCATTCAAGTTTTCACCGCCGGTGAAGTCGCTGCCGACGACAAAAAGCATATCGAAGAAAAATTTGCCAAAATTTTGGGAAAAAAAGTGGAAGCCACTTATGAGTCCAGCCCCGGTTTAGTGGGCGGCTTAAAAGTGGTGGCCGGTGGCCGTACCTTTGATGGCACGGTATCCGGTTGGTTAGCGTCCCTACAAGACAGTTTGGTTGAAGGAGAAGCGTAATGGAAATTCGGGCCGACGAGATTAGTACGATTATTCGCAAACGCATCGAGGCGTTTGACAAAGAAGTGCAGGTTGCAGAAACCGGCACCGTTTTGTCCATCGGTGACGGGGTAGCGAAAATCTATGGCCTGCGAGATGCCATGGCCGGGGAAATGGTCGAGTTCCCGGGCGGCATGTTCGGCTTGGTGCTTAACCTTGAGGAAGACTCCGTCGGGGTCGCCATCTTCGGGGAAGTCACTGCGGTTAAAGAAGGCGATACCGTCAAGCGCACCGGCAAGATCTTGCAAGTGCCGGCCGGCGAATCGCTCATTGGCCGCGTGGTGAACGCTCTCGGTCAGCCTATCGACGGAAAAGGCCCGCTGAACGCGAAGACTTTCCGTAACGTGGAAATCAAAGCCCCCGGTATCGTCGATCGCCAGTCGGTTAGCGAACCGTTGCAAACCGGCCTGAAAGCCATCGATGCCATGGTGCCGATTGGCCGTGGCCAGCGCGAACTGATCATTGGTGACCGCCAAACCGGTAAGACCGCCATTGCGGTCGATGCCATCATCAACCAAAAAGGTTTGGGCGTGTACTGCTTCTACGTCGCCATCGGGCAGAAAGCCTCGACGGTAGCGCAGGTTGTGGAAAAGCTCCGCAGCAGCGGCGCCATGGAATACACCACCGTCATTTGCGCCACGGCGAGCGATCAAGCTCCCTTGCAGTTCATTGCACCTTATACGGGCGTCACCATGGCGGAGTACTTCCGCGATAGCGGCAAACACGCCCTGATTGTGTACGACGACTTGACCAAGCAAGCGCAGGCCTATCGCCAGCTATCTTTGCTGCTCCGTCGTCCACCGGGTCGTGAAGCGTACCCCGGCGACGTTTTCTACCTGCATAGCCGTTTGCTCGAGCGCGCGGCCAAGCTCTCCAAAGAGCGTGGTGGCGGCAGCCTCACGGCGTTGCCTATCATCGAAACCCAAGCGGGCGACGTTTCGGCGTACATTCCTACCAACGTTATTTCGATTACAGACGGCCAGATTTTTCTGGAAACTGACTTATTCTACTCCGGCGTTCGTCCGGCTATTAACGTCGGTCTTTCCGTTTCTCGCGTCGGCGGAAGCGCCCAGATCAAGGCGATGCGGCAGGTTGCCGGTACCCTTCGTTTGAGCCTCGCGCAGTACCGCGAAATGGCGGCATTCGCGCAGTTTGGTTCCGACTTGGATAAAGCGACGCAGAACATGCTGTCGCGCGGTGAGCGCATGGTGGCCATCTTGAAACAAGGCCAATACCAGCCGCTCCCAGTGGAACGCCAAATTACGATCGTATACGCAGGTACCTCGGGCTTGCTCGACAAATTGCCTGTGGAACGGATCGCGGACTTCGAAAAAGGCCTCTACGAATACATCGACTTGAAACAGCCGGAAGTGTTCGCGGCCATTCGCGAGAAGAAGACCTTGGACGACGCGCTGAAAGCGACTTTGACCAAGATCATCGAAACCTATCAGTCGACGTTTGCATAAATGGCGAGCCTTAAGGACATCAAAAAGCGGATTGGCAGCGTAAAGAACACGCGCCAGATCACGCGCGCGATGAAAATGGTCGCCGCCGCGAAGTTGCGGCGCGCCCAGGAAGCGATCCTCAATTCGCGCTCGTACGCCTACCGCATCTACTCCATCATGATTTCGCTCTCGCGCATGCCGGAAGTCACTCACCCGTGGCTAGAAAAGCGCGCAGAGAAACGGATCCGAGTGATTGCGTTGGCCGGGGAGCGCGGGCTTTGCGGCTCGTTTAACTCTTCCGTCTTCAAGGAAACCACCCGGTTCGTGAAGGCCAAGCAGGCTGAAGGCGCGGAAGTCGTTATCGATACCGTCGGTAAGAAGGCTTACGAATTCTTTAAGCGCCACCCAGCGTTTGGCGCCAATCATGAAGGCCTTTTGGCTAAAGCCAACTACCAGGCGTCCGCTAAGGTTGCCGAGGAAGTCATCGCGGAATTCGCCAATGGCGGGTACGACGCCGTCTACATGGTTTACAACGAATTCAAATCGGCCATTCAGCAAACCATCAATGTGGAACGCTTGATCCCGATTTCAACTGAAGTGCCGGCAGGCGTAGCGGGAATTTTGACCGTTAATGACGACGAGCGTTTCCGCGCAGCTATCTTCGAACCCTCGAAGAAAGCTTTATTGGATGCGATCATTCCGCGCCACTTCAAGGCCCAGTTCTTCCGCGCGGTTTTGGAATCGCGCGCGAGCGAGTTCGGCGCGCAGATGTCGGCGATGGAAAACGCCACAAACAACGCGTCCGAAATGATCGAAGATTTGACCCTGGAATACAATAAGGCCCGCCAGGCCAGCATCACGAAAGAGCTTTTGGAAATCATCGGCGGCGTAGAGGCGATGAAATAGGAGTGACTATGGAAAACTTTGGCGAAATTACTCAGGTAATCGGACCCGCAGTCGACGTGGCTTTTGCCGCCGATAAACTGCCGGCGATTTTCTCGGCCTTGAAGGTCAGTAACCCTTCTATCGGCGCGGAAAAAGACAATTTAACTCTCGAAGTGGCCTCGCACTTGGGTGACGGCGTGGTCCGTTGCATCGCGATGGATTCCACCGATGGTTTGACCCGCGGTATGAAGGCGCGGGATACCGCGAGCCCCATCATGATGCCGGTAGGACGCGAAGTCTTGAGCCGCATTATGAACGTGGTCGGCGAGCCGGTAGATCAGATGGGCCCCATCACGGCCAAGAAGAAATACCCCATTCACCGCCAGCCACCCACTTTCGAAGAACAGAGCACGCAAGTCGAAATGCTCGTCACGGGCATTAAGGTTGTGGATCTTCTTGCTCCCTACGCTAAGGGCGGAAAGATCGGTCTGTTCGGTGGCGCCGGCGTCGGTAAAACCGTTTTGATCATGGAATTGATCAACAACATCGCGACTCAGCACGGTGGTTTGTCCGTGTTTGCGGGCGTCGGAGAACGTACTCGTGAAGGGAACGATCTCTGGGAAGAAATGAAAGAATCGGGCGTTATCGATAAAACCTGTCTGGTGTACGGACAGATGAACGAGCCCCCAGGCGCGCGTTTACGCGTCGCTTTGTCCGCCCTCACTTGCGCGGAATCTTTCCGCGATGACGAAGGCCAGGACGTTCTACTCTTCGTGGATAATATCTTCCGGTTCACCCAAGCCGGTTCGGAAGTATCCGCACTGCTCGGTCGTATTCCTTCTGCCGTAGGTTACCAACCTACTCTGGCGACGGAAATGGGCCAGTTGCAAGAGCGCATCACATCTACCAAAAAAGGTTCCATCACTTCGGTACAAGCGATTTACGTACCGGCGGATGATTACACCGATCCCGCTCCGGCGACGGCGTTTGCCCACTTGGATGCGACCACCAACTTGTCGCGCGCGATTTCGGAAAAAGGGATTTATCCAGCGGTGGATCCTTTGGCTTCCACTTCCCGTCTTTTGACGCCGGATGTGGTGGGCGAAGAGCACTACAAAGTCGCTCGCGAAGTGCAGCGTGTGCTCCAGCGTTACAAAGATCTCCAAGACATCATCGCGATTCTCGGGATGGACGAGCTTTCGGAAGACGATAAAGTCACCGTCGCCCGCGCCCGTCGCATCGAGCGCTTCCTGTCGCAGCCGTTCTTCGTGGCCGAAAAGTTCACGGGCAACAAAGGCAAGTACGTGGAAGTAAAAGACACTGTGCGCGGCTTCAAAGAAATCGTGGAAGGCAAACACGACGACTTGCCGGAGCAGGCGTTCTACATGGTCGGTACGATTGAAGAAGCCGTGGCGCAAGCCGAACGTCTTCGGGGTGCCGCATGATCGAAGTCGATATCGTGACCCCGTCTCGGCGCATCCTGGAAGGGGTGAAAGTCGAGCGGGTCTCTTTACCGACGGAGAACGGCACGATCACCGTGCTGCCCGGTCACGCCGAGTTGGTTACCCTTTTGGGTACCGGCATACTCACGTTCCCAAGCGGCACAGGCGAACGCAAATTCGTCGTCAGCTACGGTTTTGCGATGGTGCGGAAGAACAAAGTTATTGTTCTGGCGGAGACCTGCGAAGAAGGTTCCGAGATCGACTTGGCTCGTGCCAAGGCCGCGCAGAAAAAAGCCGAACAGCACCTAGGCACCGCCAAAGACGAACGAGAGATGCGCAAGTACCAGTTGAAGCTGGAGCGCTCCATCGCACGGCAACAGATCACCCACTAACCCGCCTCCGAGCGTCAGGGCGGCGTGTGCATTCTACCTGCGGGGTGGATACTCGCTTTGCGATCTGCGCAAACACCTATTATTTCATGGGTTTATCTTGCAGCCCATGCATTGTTGGCGAGCCCCGCGCGCAGACTATCCGTATTCCGTAAGTGCCGTTAGCGGGCGTGCGCTTTGATTCTGGCACCTTCTCTGCAAAAGACCTCCTCACAGGGGTGTCGTTCATGTTCATGCTGCGCATCGTGCTTTCCGCTTTGGTGTTTTCGTCTTTGCTTATGGCCCGCGGGGCACCAAGGCGCTTGGGACGCTTTCGCCCGCAGATGCAGGCCAGCCGTGGACAGACGGCGCCACGATATTATCGCCAGATGGGGCCCGGCTATTCCCAGATGCGCCCTCACTACTACCGGGCGGTTCCTCAGCAGCCTTTTGCACAACCTGTTTACCCGGCGCCCGTTGCACCCCCTATGGGCACTCCAGCTTTCGGAAATCACCAGCTTGAAGCACCCGCGCCCATTGCCCAGCGGCCAAGAGCGGTCGCACCTCCCGTGGTGGTGGCAGACGCCGATCCGTTGGCCGGGAATTTTCGGCAACTCACCGAACAATTGAAGACACCCAGTACGGGTAAGTTCGATCCTTCCGCTTGGGTGGGGCGCTGC
The DNA here is from genome assembly GCA_964492125.1 of uncultured Pseudobdellovibrionaceae bacterium. Lineage (GTDB taxonomy): Bacteria > Bdellovibrionota > FAC87 > UBA2466 > UBA2466 > JAIEOG01. Next base: position 11,524 of record CAZBJE010000032.1, read on the forward strand.
ATTCGGCGAGAGGAAAAGTTTCTGGCGAGCGTTCAAGGCAGACAGAGTTCCGTCCAATACTCTCTGACCAACCAATTCAACGCTCACTTATCTTTTGTAACCCGCGTCGGCGAGCCCACTATAAAAGGGAATTCCCCCGAATTGGATCCAGTGGGAAAAACCATTGAATTTGGTACTTCGGGTGAGCTGGGTTTTGAGCCCGGCTCCCGCCAACTAGTGGGCCGCGAGCAGGAGCAGCTAAACTCTCCGACTCATTTTTCTCTCTCTTTTCTAAACAGGAAATTGAATACATTCACTGGGCCTCCCGGTTCCGATCCTTCTGTTCGCGTCGATCTCGGCGAAGAAAAAACGCAGCGCGTGGGGAGCTACGAAATCGATGGGCGCAAGAGAATTGTGAGCCTGCGGCGTACGGATGCTTTCTACCAAGCGCTTGCCCCCGATCAGGGGCGGTTTCCTGTTTCGCAAACCGAGTTGGTTTGCGTGCACATTCCGCGTGAAGAAGCTGAGGGTCTTTCCGGCAAGCGTGTTCCATACGACTTGATTCATCCGTACAGCAACGAAAAGCTGGACCCCATGGAAGTCGAACGGCTTTTTAATTTGAAGTGAAAGCAGGCGATTTTAGTAGCCGATGCCGCGAGCCATCATCGAGGCTACGACCGGAATGAGACAGATCAAAAGAACCTCAGCGGAGTTGAGCTGATAAAGCCGGCGCAGAAAGACGTGTTCGTCGATGCGCGCCGGTGCCTGCCCTTTTGCCAACGATAAGCGCCACTTGATGAACGTAATCATGGGTGGAATCTCGAGGGCTAAAACGAGCAGAAAGAGCCCCATCTTCACCGCGAAAAGTGGGTTTCCCAAATAGTAGGCGGTGCCCTTTTCTAGCCCGCCAAAGGCTCGAGCTACTCCAGACGCCAGCCAGAGAAAGGCGGCTAACCCCCAGACATTGTCGGCTGCAAACAGGGATTTGAGGGTTCCCGCGCGCTCCACCGCAGCGGCGCCCTGCAAGGCCCGAATGTACCGGCCCCGCATAAAAACACTGCCTAAGCCGAGGCCCAGAGCCAGGTAATGAATGGAAGCAATGAGAGCGACGATCATGGGACCCCCGGAAGGCATTATACCAAGCCCTTCTCACGGGATGAAGGCTGTGAGATAACCCCCGCGATGAGCGAGACCGGCCTGAAAATTAACGAGATCTTCTACAGCATTCAGGGCGAAAGCCTGCTTGCTGGCAAGCCGACGGTTTTCGTGCGCACGGCCACTTGCAACTTACGCTGCACCTACTGTGATACCCGCTACGCTTTTTGGCAGGGTACCGTGATGGATCTCGACGCCATATTGGCCGAAGTCCACAAACACAAAACCCGCTATGTCTGTTTAACCGGCGGCGAGCCGCTGGGGCAGCAGGGTATTTACCCTCTGATGGAAGCGTTGGTCGACGAGGGCTACACCGTTTCTTTGGAAACCAACGGCAGTTTTTCCATCGCGAAAGTCCCCGCCAAAGTCGTGAAAGTGATCGACTTAAAGTGCCCCGATAGTGGCGAGGCCGAGACCATGGTTTGGGAGAATTGCTCCTTGGTGCAACCCCATGATCAGTTCAAGTTCGTGGTCGCTTCCCGCGCCGATTTTGATTGGGCCCAGGGAATTTGTAAGCAGTACGGACTCAATGAAAAATGCCCGGTCCTTTACTCTCCTGTCGCAGGTAAGGTGAAGCCGCTAGAGCTGGCGGAGTGGATCCTAGAAGTCGGCGCTGAAGTCACCATGCAGATGCAAATGCACAAAGAAATCTGGGGCCCCGACAAACGCGGCGTTTGATTCTTCCATCCACGGTGATGACTTACCCTGACTCGTGCTGCCAAAAGGGGCTTTCTGCCGATCTCGGGCCCGCGTCGGCGGGGCCGTCATTGCAGCCCCCAAACGAATGGAACGCGAGACCTAATCTGCAATGCGAGCGCCTCTACCCTCGTGAGACTCTATCAGGACCGGTGTGCCCAGCCGATGCGGGCCCGAGATCGGCAGAAAGCCCCGTTCGAGCAACTCCCCGCTCAGAGTTTTCCAGCTCCAAATGCGGCCATCGCCAAAATAGATTGAAAGCAAGGCACGAGAGCGGTGGTTCCCAGTGAACCGATCGTGAAGCCGGCCATGGGACCGATGTGGCGGTTTCGCGCAGACTCCATCAGGCGAACCGCTAAAGCGCTGGCCCCCGCGACCCCGGCCCAAATCAAAGGCTGGGCGAGCCAATAAAGGGTCATCGAGGCCGGGCTGAGTTCCCCGCTAGGCGCAAAAACCGACGAATAAAGCACCGACATCCCCAACGATGTGACCGTAGCGGCACCCATTCCAGTAAAAGGCCAAAAACCTGGGAAGAGATTCAATCCATCAGCAGGGAGCAGGCCATTAAAGTGGGCGATTCGCTCGAAATGCGTCGGCCCATTCACCCATTGGCCGTTCACCGGCACCAGAAAACCTTTGGGCATTTCGAGCCGGTCGCCCCGCTGCCAATAGGTATTGGGGGTCGCGGTAGTGGGGTTAGTGCCGAACATGATTTGCTCACCGCGCACAAACCAGGCGAGCGAGCACCCGTCGGAAATAGGCCGCCAGGTTCCGTCTTCGGAGAGGGCTGTCGAACAGACGCGAAAAGATTCGGGCCGGATGACCAGTTCCAGAAACGTATCGGTTCCCGGAATGGATTCAGTGCTGCGCCAGGTTCCCAAAAGGACCCCATCGGCCAAAGCAGACTGAGCCGCTAAAAAGATCAGGCAAAAGAAGGAGAATTTGAAACGCGGCATTGGAGTCTCCGGGCCCGAGTGATTCGGTGCGTCACCCTTAACTAAATACGCTTTTTCCCGCAAGTGGGTTCGGTTGCGTAGCCCCCCTTTTTCTAATAGAACTACCGCATGTTACCGCTTAGCGCGCCCAAGCCCGATTGGTTGAAAATCCGCCCGCCGGGCGGTGAAAACTATTTGAAGATCAAAGGCCTATTGCGGGAACTGAAACTGCACACGGTCTGCGAAGAGGCGGCCTGCCCCAATGTTTCCGAATGCTGGGGCGGTGGCACTGCCACCGTGATGCTGATGGGCGACACCTGCACGCGCGGCTGCAAGTTTTGCCATGTGAAAACCGGTAACCCTCGCGGCGTGCTAGACGCCGCCGAACCTGAAAACGTCTCCAGTGCGATTGCGGAGTTGGGACTCACCTACGTAGTGCTCACCTCCGTCGACCGCGACGATTTGCCCGACGGCGGCGGCGATCATATTGGCCGCACCGTGGAAGCAATTAAGATCAAACGCGCCGAAACCTTGGTGGAAATTCTCGTTCCGGATTTTCGCGGCGACTTAGAAGCCGTCCGCCGAGTAGTCGATTCGGGCCCAGATGTTTTCGCACACAATATTGAAACCGTCGCTCGTCTCCAAAAAGCAGTACGCGACGGGCGTTGCAGTTACGCGCAGTCGCTCGATGTTTTGCGCTTTGCTAAGACACACCGTCCCTCGGTTGTTACCAAGAGTTCCATTATGCTCGGCCTCGGCGAAACCAAGGAAGAAGTGGCCCAGGCCATGGACGACTTGCGTGCGGTGGGAGTGGAAATTCTGACGATTGGTCAGTACCTGCGTCCGTCCAGTTGGCATATCGCCGTGAATGAGTACGTGCCACCGGCTCTTTTCAAAGAATACGAGCGGATGGGTTTGGAAAAAGGTTTTCTTTGCGTACCTTCAGGCCCGCTCGTGCGCAGCAGCTACCGTGCAGGCGAAAAATTCCTAGAAGGTCTCCTTCGAAAGAAATGAGAACGCGATGTTCGACACCACAGAAAACTCAGAGGGCGTTTTGAAACAAAAGAAATCGACCAAGTCTATCCCACGCGCTTCGGTGCTTCGCGAAGACTGTTACACAGTCCTCAATGAAGACAATACCGTCGATAAAACCCGCGAGCCCAAACTTTCCAAAGAGCAGCTGCTCAAGATGTACCGCAATATGGCGCTTACCCGCGCCTACGACGAACGCGGCATGATGCTGCAGCGCCAGGGGCGTATTGGTTTCTACGTGCCGTCCACCGGCCAAGAGGCAATCCAAACCGGAACGGCCGCTGCGTTGGCTTCCAAGGATTGGATTTTCCCCAGCTACCGAGAGCCGGGAGTCTTTTTGTACCGGGGTGCTTCCATCACCCAAATGCTTTGCAATCTCTGGGGCAATTCGGGCGATGTGGGCAAAGGCCGACAAATGCCTGTGCACTACAGTTTTGCCGACCTAAAACTCTTCAGTGTTTCGAGCCCCATTGCCACTCAGGTGATACAAGCCGTGGGCGCGTCGATGGCTGGGCGTTTACGCAAAACGGGAGAAATCGCGATCACCTACTTCGGCGACGGCGCGACCTCGGAAAACGATTTTCACACCGGTATGACCTTTGCCGGTGTTTACAAGGCCCCCACCGTTTTCATCTGCACCAACAACCAATACGCCATTTCGGTTCCGCTCGCTAAGCAGTGCGGCACGGGCAGCATGGTGCAAAAAGCGGCCGGCTATGGCATGCCCGGCGTGGCTGTCGACGGTAACGACGTACTGGCCGTTTACGCTGCCGCACACGAAGCCGCCGAGCGCGCCCGACGCGGCGAAGGCCCGAGCTTCATCGAAGCCGTTACCTTTCGCATGGGTCCTCACTCTTCCTCGGACGATCCGGCTCGGTACCGTGACGAAAAGTTATACGAGGCCTGGAAGAAGCGCGATCCCATCGATCGCTTTCGCCAATACCTCGAAGGCAAAAGCCTTTGGGACGATAAGAAGGAAAAATCGTTGCAAGAAGAGCTCAAAGGCCTGATTGCCGACGCAATCGCCGAGGCAGAGCCTATGCCGCCTCCGTCGCTTGAATCCGTTTTCGAGGACGTATACGCCGAAATGACCCCGCAGCTCCGTCGTCAGATGGAATCTCTCGTTAAAGAAGGCGAATTGCGCGGCCACTTTCAAAACACCAGCGAAGCGTTTCCCCTCTAGGAGCAAAATGGCGACACTTACTTTATTGGCAGCAGTACGAGACGCACTCCTCACCGAAATGGGGCTCGATGAACGCATTGTGCTCATGGGGGAAGATGTTGGGCACAACGGCGGCGTTTTCCGCGCTACCGAGGGTTTGCAAAAAGAATTCGGCGAAGCGCGGGTGATGGACACCCCTCTGAACGAAAGCGGCATCATCGGCATGGCGATGGGCATGGCCGTCAATGGTTTGCGCCCGGTTCCAGAAATCCAATTCATGGATTTCATTTACCCAGCCTTTGACGAAATTGTGAGTGAAGTGGCGAAGATCCGTTACCGCTCCGGCGGCGGTTTCACTTGCCCGATGGTCATTCGCACGCCTTACGGCGGCGGAATCCGGGGCGGGCACTACCACTCTCAGAGTGCGGAAGCCTATTTCTGCCACACGCCGGGTCTCAAGGTCGTCATTCCGTCCAACCCGTACGACGCCAAAGGCCTGCTGATAGCTTCCATTCGCGACCCCGATCCGGTGCTCTTCATGGAGCCCAAGAAACTGTACCGCTCGGTAAAAGGCGAAGTCCCGGAGGAGCCGTACACGGTTGAGTTGGGTAAGTGCAATATCGTCCGACCGGGAAAGGACGTGACTGTCCTAGCCTGGGGTGCGATGGTCCCCGTCTGTTTAGAGGCCGCCGAGCTCTCCGCCCCGCGTGGCGCGGATTGCGAGGTCATCGACCTTCGCACTCTCGTCCCGCTCGACGAATCCACCATCCTGGAGTCGGTTAAAAAAACCGGCCGGGTGGTTATCGTCCAAGAAGCTCCCCGCACCTGCGGATACGGGGCAGAGCTCTCCGCTCTAATCGCGGAGGAAGCAATTCTGTATTTGGAAGCGCCCATCGTGCGCGTGACTGGATTTGATACTCCGTTCCCTTACACGTTGGAGCATGTGTACATGCCGGACCCCGAGCGGGTTGCTCTAGCGATTGGGAAAGTTAAGAACTTTTAAAGACTAGGTGGAATGATGGACTTTAAGTTGCCCGATATTGGCGAAGGCGTTCACGAAGGCGAAATTACCAAGTGGTTGGTGCAGGCGGGTCAAACCGTGGCTGCGGATCAACCGATGGTCGAAGTGATGACCGACAAGGCGACGGTGGAAATCCCCGCGCCAGTCGGCGGCACGGTCGAAGAGCTGTTTGCTAAAGAAGGCGAAACGGTTCTCGTCGGCAAAGTTATTTTGCGCATTGCCGAACAAGGCAAGGCAGCGGCGAAGCCCGCAGAAGCGGCGGCTCCAAAGGCGCCGCCCGCTGGTGCGACTGCCGCCGGTAAGCCCGTCGCTGCGTCTAACAAGCCTGCACAGGCTGAAGCCGAAATTCCATACGATGTTTTGGCGACTCCAGCGACACGCAAACTCGCGCGCGACTTGAGCGTACGCCTCGGTGAAATCAGCGGCACTGGCCCCAACGGCCGTGTCACTCGCGAAGATGTGCAAATGGCCTACGAAGGCCAAGCTGCCGCGGCCCCGCGCTCCTCCCACCCGTCGGCATCCACTGCAATCGAAGCGCGTGTCTCCACGCCGAGTGCACCGGCCTCCACGGCTGTCGCCGTCCAGCGAGGCGCTTTGCAAAAGATTCCATTGCGCGGCATCCGCAAGAAAATTGCCGAGAGCATGTCTTTGTCCAAGCACACTGCCGCTCATTTTACTTACGTCGAAGAAGTCGACATGAGTGCCGTGGTGGCGATGCGCAAGGCAGCTGCGCCCGAAGCCGAGAAACGGGGCCTCAAGCTTACGTTCTTGCCCTTCATCATCAAGGCCTTGGTTCCGGCGCTGAAAGAGTTCCCGTACCTGAACGCGTCGCTCGACGATGCGAAGCAGGAAATCATTTTAAAAGGCGATTACAACTTTGGGATTGCGACCGACACGCCGAACGGCCTGATGGTGCCCGTGATCAAAGGTGCCGACTCCAAAAGCATTTGGGAGCTGGCAGCCGAAATTCCGGCGCTTTCTGAAAAAGCCCGCACCGGCAAAATCGCGATGGACGAAATGCGCGGCGGTACTTTTACGCTGACTAACGCTGGTTCGATTGGCGGCGTGTTTACGACCCCGGTGATCAACCACCCTGAAGTGGCTATTCTCGGCGTGAATGCGATCCGTAAACGCCCGATTGTGAAAGACGATCAAATCGTCATTGCAGATATGATGTACTTCTCTATGTCGGTGGATCACCGCGTAGTCGACGGTGCCGATGCCGCACGCTTTATGAACCGCTTGGTGTACTTCTTGACTGAACCTTCGAGGCTGGTGTTCGCATGAAAAACTTTGACGCAATTGTAATTGGAGCAGGTCCGGGTGGGTATGTTTGCGCGATTCGCCTCGCGCAGCTGGGCAAAAAAACCGCTGTCATCGACAAGGAATACTGGGGAGGCGTTTGCCTCAACGTCGGTTGCATTCCCTCGAAGGCGCTCATTTACGCCGGCAACCAGTACCACAAGATGACCCACGAGGCGAACGACATGGGCCTCACCGTTGGCAAAGTTTCGGTGGATGCCACCAAACTGCAGGCGTGGAAATCCACCGTCGTTAAAAAGCTCACGGGCGGCATTGGCGGTTTATTCAAGTCCAATAAAGTAGAGGCATTCAAGGGCACGGCGGTTTTCAAAGACGCCAAAACCTTGGAAGTTACTTTGGAAGGGGGAGCCAAAGAAACCATGACCGCACCAGCGATCGTGATTGCTACCGGCACGCGCCCCGTGGAAATTCCCATTTTGAAATACAATGGCAAGAATATCGTCGATAGCACTGGCGCTTTGGATTTCCAAACCATCCCGCCTAAGTTGCTCGTCATTGGCGGTGGTTTCATTGGTCTAGAAATTGGTACCGCTTACGCAAAGCTAGGTAGCGACGTCACCATCGTGGAAGCCATGCCGCAGCTTTTGGCCAGCGTGGACCCCGAGTTGGTTGCCGTCGTGGAACGCAAAGCCAAAAAAATGGGCATCAAAGTGCTCACCAATACGAAGGCATTGGGATTGAAAGAAACCGATCCCGCGAAGTCCGCCACTTTGCATTTGGAAGTGGAAGGCGCGGACAAAACCAAGCAAACGATCGAAGCCACTCACATTCTAGTTTCGGTAGGCCGTAAGCCCAACTCCGACGGAATAGGTCTGGAAAAAATCGGCGTGAAGCTGGATTCCCGGGGCAATATTTTGGCCAACAACCAGAGCCAAACCAATGTCCCCGGCGTCTACGCAATCGGCGATGTCGCCGGTGCCCCTCAGCTCGCCCACCGTGCAATGATGGACGGGCAACTTCTGGCGCATTCCATTGCGGGCGAAAAATCCTTCAGAGACTACAAGAGCATTCCTTGGGCAGTTTTCTGCGATCCGGAAATCGCCACCTGCGGTCTGACCGAAAAAGAGTGCACCGAAAAAGGCATTAAATACAAAGTGGGCAAGTTCCCCTTTGCCGCCAACGGCCGCGCTCTATCGACCAACGAAACCGATGGCTTTATTAAAGTCGTCATCGCCGAAAAAGGCGAAACGGTTTTGGGTGTGCACATGGTAGGTCCCGAAGTTTCGAACTTGATCGCCGAAGCCAACTTGGCGGTGGAAATGGGCGCGTGCGCGGAAGACATCATCCGCACCATCCATACTCACCCAACGTTGCCCGAAGCGTTCCCGGAAGCCGTAGAAGCCGCGGTCTTCCAGCCGATCCATATCTACAAGGCTCCGACAGGAGCAGCGCATGGCCGTCCTGCAGCAGCCGCACCCGCCCCTCGCGCCTAGTCGCGGGAGCAACGGCGGTTTTTTACTCGAAGACGTCGGTCTGCGAGATTACGACGAGGTCTACCACCACCAGTTGGAGACCGTCGCTCGTCTTAAGCTCGCGAATTTGTCGCTCGATCGGTTGATCTTTGTGGAACACCCGGATGTGTACACGTTCGGCCGTCGGTCGTCTCAGCAAGAGACCGACCAGGCCTTTCCAATGGTATCGGTAGAACGCGGTGGGCAAATCACCTACCACAACCCCGGTCAGCTGGTGAGCTACCCGATCTTGAAACTGCAAGACAACGAGCGCGATCTGCATAAATACCTGCGGCGACTGGAGCAAGTCTTAATCGACGTATTGAACGATTTTGGGTTGGCGGGCGAACGCCGCCCCGGCGCCACCGGCGTGTGGATTGAAGGCAAAGAAAAGAAAATCGGAAGCATCGGTGTAGCGGTCAGTTCCTGGGTCACTTACCACGGGACCGCGCTCAACGTTTGCAACGACTTGAGCGGCTTCGCCAAGATCCGTCCCTGCGGTTTTCCGAGCGACGTCATGACCTCTATGGCCGTCGAGCTGCGGGATGCTTGTCCGAAGATGGACGAAGTGAAAGAGTCTTATTTGCGGCATTTCTGCCGCACATTCCAACGTACTTTAGTCGTCTGAAACGCCAGCATGGTCGAACGGGGCTTTCCGTGGATCTCCGGCCCGCGCCGGAGATCCACGGAAAGCCCCTTTCGGTAGCTGGGCGGCTTCTTGCGTGTGCGTGGGGGCGTAGGGACTCCTGCCTCTCGCGCGAGAGGTGGGTTGTTTTGAATTTTTATTTGGCTGAGACTTTGTCGGGAAAATCCGGCCCACGATTTTATTCATGGGCCGGAGACACTGCTACCATTTCCACTTGCCCGACTTGGGTACGCCGTCGCGTTCCACATAGCCGGGATTGGTGGGAGCCTGGTAGCCGATACCTTCTAGCGTGTCCATCCCACGGCCGTACACCGCGATGCCGCGGGCGCAGAGGGTTTCGCCTGTGAGCGAGGCGAACGACGGTGTGGCGCCGTTGGGGTATTCGGAGCTCCAGATAGGAGCGACCGCACCGTCTGGTAGCAAGTTCGCCGAATGCACTAAGCTATCGACGACATCGGGCAGCTCCGTGTTCTGTACGGCCACCGAGAACCGCTGGTCTGCCTCCTCCAGCGAAACCAACGCTCTTTCGCCCAGTGTTTCCTTCATGAACTTTTTCGCCAGTCCCACCCAATCGCCGCGAGTAAGGCTATGTTCGGTCCAGAACGCGTCATGGTGCGTTTGGCTCATGAACGGAAAGGCCCGGGTTTCAAAGAAATGCTGGGTGATAATCGTCGACTGGGCAACTGCCTTGTCCAGATCGGTTTGGGTTAGTTTGATGGGTTCCGATGTGCCCTTCGGAGGGAGCGAGTTGTTGAGCTCCGCCTTCCGAGTGGCGATAAGCGCATCCAATTCTGCGAGTGCGACTCGCGCTGTTTCCCGCATGGACTTCACGACGGCGCTCGCGCTATTGAAAGTCACCTGAGAGCCGCCCGAGATCAAAGTATTCTCGGGAGCGAAAAAGGCACGCGCCTCTGCTTCTGGGGCATTCAATAGTTTCTCGACTACCTCGCGGTGGAGTTTGAGTTCTACGATTTCCAATTGAGCGAGTTGGGCCACTACGGCATAGGAACTATCCACTTGGTAGAAATAGCCGTTGGCGACGCCTTCGCCTTTAGTCCGTTTGAAAAAGAAACCGGGGTCTTGCGCCGGAACTTTCGGTTTGAGTGCAAAAAGGGCCGTACGCACGCCCCAGTCTCGCACCGAAGCCCCGAGCCATTGGCCCCAACCCTTCAACACGTTTCCGCCGCCGGTTAGAATACCGTCCCAGAAAATGCCCTTCAGACCGCGGACGGCCAAGGGCAAGGCGCCACGCCGAAGCACCCGTTCTTCGGCTTGCCAAGCCATGGGGAACCAGCGGCTGGTGTTGCGGCGTTGGCCGGGTTTGGGATCTCCAATGGAATCCCCTCCTCCGTTCGCGCGTGGGCGATCGAAATCGTAGATTTGCGACGAAAAGGCGGTGCCTGTGAGAGCGAGGGTGAGAGGAGCCAGTAGCCCCGCCGTCGACAGATAGGGGTGATTGGCCATCAGCTCCGCATTATTCGCGAGTAAGTAGGCGGGCACCCCGAAATTCACTCCCGTTAGGGCCACCTGGCCCCCGGTTACGATGAGCGGGTGCAGAACCCGCATCAGGAAACCGTAGAAAAAGGCATGGGGAATATTCATTACCCATTTCGGGATCTCGCTCTTATTCGGTTTAGCTTTGAAATCGGCGCGGATTTTGGAAAGGGCTTCTTGGCCCGCGATGAAGCGAGAAACCAAAGTCCCCATCCGGTTCGCATTCGGGTTGGGGACAATGGCGCCGCTCGCGGGATCGACGATATGGGCGACGATGAAAGGATTAATCGAGAAAAGCGATCGAATGCCCACCGGGCCATCCCACCAATTGCGGTAGGCCAGCCAATACAAGCCACCTTTGAAAATGGAATAGGAGCGTTCGGCGGCGAGCAACATGCGCCATCCATAACTGCTCGAGTACACATCAGGCAGTTTTTGGAAGGAATTCCCTACAAAGTGGAAAGGGCGTTTCTCGCCGTTTTCGTTTAGCTCGGCGTCTCCGGCGATATCGTCGTCAAATACCTTAGTGACGACCCAATTCTTGGCGGCCCAGATTTGGCTGTAGGTGTTATATACTCGGCCCGCTTTGCGTTTTTCAGCCAGCGATTCGCGCAAATCTGTTTCTTGCGATTCGGTGAAGTGCAGGCCGGCTCGGAGCGAGATGGCCTCTTGCTTCAATCCCCGTGCTTCCAGGTCGGCGATCAACGCTTCGTAACGGGGGCCTCGGAGGCTCTCGAATTTGTCTTGGGTATCCTCTGCGAGGCGGGCGTCCAGCCATTCCGGTATTTCGGATTTAATGGGGTGTGCCCGGCGGAGGGCCAGCTCTTGGCCTGTGCGGAATCGGGCGATTTCCAATTGGAGAGCGGACTTGGCTTTTTCAATGAGAGACAGCGCGGTTCCGTGGCGCACGATCAAAGCGCCCAATCCGGGACTAATCGCTTCGATTTTAGGGCTCGCTTGGATGGCAGCAAAGAATGCTGCTTGCTTGGCTTCTTCCAGCGCGTCTGCCAATTTCAGCGCGCGTTCGGAGGCGGAAACACCTTGGATTTCGGCGGTGAGTTTCACCCGAACGTCTTGGTGTTTCTCCGCCCAATCTTTCTCGGCTTTTTCCCAAATCTCGGCAACTACAGGCTGGGCCTTATCCAAAAGCTGGGGGTAGGTCAGGCGTAAATCCGCGGTAAGCGACGCATCCCCTTTTTCGGCTTCTTTCAAAGCCGCGACGATTTCCTCCGTGCGAGCACGATCCAGCAAGGCTTCGATGTCGGCTGCGGTGTGGGTGGGAACCGTTTCGGGCAAACCGACCACTAGGCTCACTGAATTGCGCAAACCAAAGTAAATATTTTGGATACCGCGCCAGGCGCTCGTGTAGGTGTCGCCCACCAATGCTTCCGGAAGTTTAATCGAAACGTGCCAGAGCGCGCTCGCGATGTCCTTGCGGAAAGTCAGGGTGATGGCCTTTTCCCCTTTTTGCAAAAGCGAGCTGCGAATTTGCCAGAGGTCGAATTTACCGGGTTGTTTCGCGCTTTCGTTGGCGAAAGTTGCTTCGACCCGAAACTGTTCTTTTTGCGCAGGGGTGAGGCGTTTCTGTTTGCCGTCGGGTCCCAGCGCCATTTCTTCCACGTGGGCGGCGGCGTCCGAGTCGAAATGATGTTTCAACGCTACCAATTGCGCGCCATCCCCTGTGATAGGGCGGGGCAAGCCGACCGTGAAGCCGCTGTAAACGGTGAGGGTTTCGGCGATTTCTTCTTTGAGTGCGTTGAAACGAGCGAGTTGTGCGGGGCTGAACTTGGCCAATTCAGCCGGGTCCATGTCGATGATCAGCGGGATTCTGTTTACGGGCCGATTAGGTTGGGGTTCCACGATGGGGCCAGCAACGGCCCCCAGCGAAAAAATCACGCCAAAAGCCAAAACACCGATCCATCGAATTCCCATCAATCCCTCCCGGATAAATATAGTGCTCTGCGTTGTAAGCCCGGGGTTCAGAGCCCGGCAAGGAGTATGATCGAGGGTGGCTCGAGACAGGCGTCTAAGAAGGGTCGGCGTCGTTGCCGATGGCTTCCACGGGGCAGGCCGCCATGGCTTCCAGGCACTGGTTTTCTTCGTCTTCGGATTCGGGCTGTTTGTAGACCACGTCGTGGTCGTTGGAGTCGGCTTCTTTGAAGTTTTTGGGCGCGGCTTCTGAGCACACGCTGCATAGGATGCATTTCTTATCTACGTACCACTTACCGGGGACGTTATCTTCGTAGCGCTCGAGCTTTTCCGCCATGCGGAACGTTATAGCACCTCTGTGCTATCGAGCCAAATGGTGACCGGGCCATTGTTCACTAGCTCCACCTGCAGGTCTGAGCCGAAAGGTGTCCATTGCACCTGTTCCGCTCCCATAATGCGCCTCATCGTCTGGGCGAAGTGCTCATAGTACTCCTTGGCTCGGGCTTTTCCGGCCGCCTTATCGAAGGAGGGGCGGTTGCCGTATTTGCATTCTGCAAAGAGCGTGAACTGGGAGGTCAGCAGGTACCGCGCACCTACCTCGGGCCCGGCGTGGTTCATCTTGCCCGCGGTATCGGAGAAGATGCGTAGGGATTTAATCTTCTGGGCCATCTGCTCAATGATGACAGGAGAATCGGACTCCTCAAAGGCCGCCAGAATCACTAAGCCCTGGTCTATCTCCGCGATGTTTTTATTGGGCACCCCCGTCTCGGAGACCTGTGCACGCGACACACGCTGAATAAGGGTTCTCATAGTGATTATCCTTGGGTTTTTGGCCGTATACCGGAAACGTCACAACGGCTGTCAAAAGATCTGACACCTCTATTTTATGCCCCTTTAAAAAAAAATCCCTAGTGATTTCTAATGCGTAGCGCCGTTTGGGGTCGGACTTGTCGAAGATCCTGACAGGGCTTTTGGAAGTGTACTGCCGGTAGACACCCCTGTCCGTTTCGCGTCGAGGCTAGAAGTGCCCGTGGATCGGTCGTTGCAACGGTAGGGGTCTGATGGACCCTTCCTCGTGGTGGGGTGCAGTTGCAGAGACTTGCGAAGGATGCAGAAGATGAAACGCGCATTAAACGTATCGACCTTAGTCCTCGTGCTGGGAATCTCCGCTTCGGTTTACGCCGGGCCGGGGCAAGACAACCAAGCTAAGCATGCGGCGGATGAAAAGCCGGCGGCCGAAACTCTGCGCCCCGAACTGCGTCCCAAACTTTTGCCGGAAGGACTAACTCAGTACCCCACGATAGAAAAAGACGTGCCGGAAACTGAAGTAAAGGTCAGCGTCACGACCGCGACGGAGACCATTGTAGAAGTAACTGTCCCTGTGGATGCCGTTAAGCGAATCAAAGAAATTACAACCGATGCCATTAAGTTGCGCTCGGAAGTCCATGCCTGCCCGGCGCCTAAGGATATTAGTGCCGTTCACTTGGGCGACTTGATGGATGACTACTTCAAGCAGATCCAAACCGCTTTGACCGATAAAAAGGAAGACGCAAGTGGCAAACCGGTTGCAGCCGAGAGCCGCAAGGCCGACGAAAGAACCATGGCCACTCGCCTGGGCGAAATTCTTTCGCTGCTCAAAAAGCGCGGCGAAGTGTTGGACAATGAGTTCAAACCGTTTGCCACTGATTTGGAAAAGTCTCTCGCAGATTCCTTGAAGGAATCCTTAAAGTTAGTTCTCGGGGGAGCTGTTGACGTCGAAAAACTATTGAAAGACTTCGAGCCCGGGACTGAGCGAGGTAATCGCTTTAGCGCTAATTACGAAACAACCGAGAACGCGCTTAAAGCGCTTGCCCTCGCGGATACCGCCGAAGTTTGCCAAATGGGCGCGCCGGCAAAAGCAAAACCCGAAGCAGTGGGCGCTGAAGTGGCCAAGAACGAATTCAAGCCGGAGCAAAAGGCCGAAAACAAACCGGCCGATGCCCCTGCGCCTACTAAAGCCGATGCCCCTGTTGTGAATGCCGACAAGGCCCTCAACACGGATGCGCTGGTAAATCACCTGAATGCTTACCTGAAAAAAACCGAGGCAGATCTCGCCAAGAATCTCGCTGAGCAAACTCAAATAGCTCAAAAAGGTTTGGATGAATTTAAACGCCAAGCGGATGAGATTGCGAAACAGCGCGCCAAGGCTGACGAAATCGCCAAAATGGACGACAAAAAGAAACAAGAAGAATTGTTGAAAGCTTTGCTCGGAAAACAAAAAGACGAGCAAAAGCAAATGCAGCATCCGCAACAACCTATGGCGGCTGCGCCAGCGGGCGGCGGAAAAGAAATGCCGCAACAGCAGCAGCAAGATCCGATGGCAAACCAACAGCAGCAACAGCAGGATCCGAATGCGCAGCAGAACCAAATGGCGCAGTGGATGCAGATGATGCAAATGCAGCAAATGATGAATCCACAGCAGACTCAGTCCACGCAGCCAACGTACCAGGTTGCGCCGTCGACTCGCTGGGATGACATTTACAGTTCGCGTAACAACCGATTGAGCTCCTCCGCCACTCCGGCGGCAGATCCGGCCAAGGGCGCCATGATGGCGCAGCAAGAGCTTTTGACAGCGCTTCGCCAGGCCGGCCAACTGCAAATGGGCGCTCCGAACGCTTACGGCCAACAACCCGGCAACGGCGGCGGCATGATGTCCAATCGCTTGTTCTCGCAACAGAGCGCGGTGAATGGCCGTCGCAACCAAGTGAACACGAGCGGTGTCTCTAGCTTGTCGTCGACTGCGAACGGGCCTGCGCAATTGGCGGGCAGCCCCATGGGCCGCACGAGCACGATTCCCACGGACTTGATGCCTGGTGGCGCGGCCACTGGCACTGGGGCCGGCTTAGCCTTTTAATCCCTTATCCATCGGGATAAGGCGATCTTCGAAATAAAGAGCATTCCCGGATACCTGGTAAGCGGGTATCCGGGATTCTTTTAGGGCCACGCAGCGCGAGAGCTGGGCCTCCTCGGCTACCTGCGTTCCATCTCCCAAGACGACAAACGGACCGACTACGGCTCGCGGGCCAATCGTGCAGTTCTCGCCGATAACTACCGGTGCTTGGAACGTGGCGCCTTCTGGCAAAGTGGCGCCTACCGGCGCCCAGATTCCCGGCTTCTTTTCTTCGTATTTTCCAAATGTTTTCAAAAATTCTCGCAGCGCACCTTCTCCTGCTTGCAGGGCGGTGAGAAGTTTTATCGACGTGGACCACAGGGTATGCAGTTCGCCCGTGTCGTACCAATAGGCTTTCTCTAAAAAGAAACCAAACAAGCGGTCCGGCTTTTCTTTCATCAGCGCTGGATAGAGCACCTGGTTAATCCCGCTGGGCGTCTCTTCTAGGTAGCTAAATACCTCGTTCTCCAAAATATGGATGCCGGTGAAAATCCCGGTACGGGTGGGCTCCTTGGTGGTGAGCAGAGGGAGAGAGCAAAGGTGCCCTTCCCCGTCGATCCCGACCTTGGAATAGAAGGCTTGGGCCTGCGCGTTTTCCCACAGAATCATGGAAGCCAGCGCGCGGCTGGCCTGGTGCTTTTCAATAAAGGGCCGAAGGTCGGCGTTGGTGATGAAGTCGCAATTCACCAAAACCAAGGGTTCTCCGTCGAAAAAGGCTTCCGCTTTTTTCAGTCCCCCTCCGGTGCCCAGCAGCAACTGTTCTTTGGAGTACTCGAGGTGCATTCCCCATTTGCTGCCGTCTTGAAGGTAGTCTTCGAGGGAGTCTGGCAGATGGTGCAAATTCAGAATCACTTGGTCCACGCCGCAGCGCTTGAGCAAGAAAAGCCCGTAGAGCACGTTGGCGACGTTCAACACTGGCACCAACGGCTTGGGGGTTTTTTCGGTGATGGGAAGCAGCCGCGTGCCGAGCCCCGCGGCGAGTAGCATCCCCTTGCGGATCATTTTATTTTTTGTAGCCATAGTTCCAGTGGTAGTGGTGGCACTTTCGGGCCCAGCTTTTTTTGCAGACCCAGCGCCATTTCCAAGGCGGGCGCCAGATACGGTAAGTGTGTCGATTTGCCGTAGCGCGTGTAGAAAGAAGCGAAGGATCCCGCCGCTTTCACGATGCGCTGAAAGGCCACCCGCTCCAAGCGTTCGGGCAAAGCGGTCCAATCTATTTTCTGCGCCAAGGGAAACGCGGCCAAAACGCGCTTGTAGAGACTCAGCAGTTGGGTGCGATCGGCTTCGGCGATGGGCACATACGCGTCGAAAAAGAGGCTGGCCAAGTCGTATTCCACCGGGCCCAAGCGGGCGTCCTGAAAGTCGATCAACCGCAAGCGCTCCTCGTGCACCAGCAAGTTGCGGGTGTGGTAGTCGCGGTGGCAGAAAACCAGCGGCCGAATCTCTTCCAGCTTCGCGCAGAAAACCTGGGTGAGTTTTACGATGCCGGGCTCCAGAGGCGGCAGTTTAAGAAAGCCTTGGTTGAGGTGCTCAAACGTAAACGAGAACTCCTCAAAATATTTCTGCGCGTCAAACGCGCGCGAAGCGACGGGTAATTCCGCTGGGACGGGAAAGGTCGAACCATGCAGTCGCGCAAGGAGCCGCGTGGCCTCTTCCAACCACGGCATGCGTTCGTCTGGCTGCGCCAAGAGCCGCGTTTGCAGCAGCTCGTCGCCCATGTCTTCCATCAATAAAACCCCCAGAGCGGGATCGACCGCGTGGAACAGCGGAACGGGCACGCCCTCTCTTTCGAGATAGCCTTGATGGACGGGGTAGTCTTTGCTAAGTCTCCATTCGGGTTCGACAAGTAGTACGAAAGATTCGCCGGCGACCCGGATTCGGTAAAACGGACGGGGGGAACCATCACCGGCAAGTGGCAGCACCTCGAAAGCGCGCTCTAGGCCTTGTTTGGATAGCCAGTCTGAAAGCCAATGGGAGAGCCGATCGTCGAGGGTAGTCATCGGGGGCCTCATGGATACTCGCCAGAATAGCTTGAATAGTCAGTATTTTCAAGCATTTATTACATCTTCAGGATTGCGAAAAAAAAACCGATCCCTATACTAAATATATCCCCTCCACATCCGTCTCTCTCTTAGGAATTCGAAGAAACGTGAAAAAAGCCTCCTGGAAAAACCTCGGCGCCGTTACCACTAAGGGCGCCGCACTCTGCGCGGGACTCGCCATGGCGGGTACGCTCGTGATGCGTGAGCCGATCGCGGCCGAGCGGGTTTGGCCTTTTCCGAAAAACAATACGTTGGCGATCGCCCGCGCCAGTTTGAACGCGCCCGTCGCCGTGGAGACGAGGGCCGCAGCGGCGCTTGTCGCGACTCCCCGTAGAGCGGCCCAAAAACGCAACCTCACTTGCGCGAAAACCGTGCTCACGCGCGTCGCGAAAACGTCGGGCGAGAAGTTCGCTTCTACTAATAGACCCACTTTGAATCCCAACTGGCGCAGCCGCCGTAATCACCAGAATCAGTCCGCGCGCACCCGCGAATGGTTAGCGCGCAACCAGTTTGTGGATTCCGAACTCAACTCCGATTTCCCGGCCGATGCCACCATTACAGATGGATGGATGCCCGAAATTGAAACGCTTCGGACGGCATTCGAAGAAGAGTCCTTGGAGCCAAGCGATCTTACCGAAAAACGCACTGCTCCCGTGCAGGTAGATGTGGAACTAGCGTTAGGGGTTACCTTTCCAGACGAGTTGCCCTACCGGGAAGTCGTCGGCACCTACCAACGCGATGATTTTTCCCAAATCCGCGCTTCCTTTAATGAACTCAACGACCCCGAGTTCACCACCTGGAAATCGCCTCAGGAGCTCGAGCCGCAGCTAATGGCACCCAAGCCTCGCAAGACCGCGCCCAAACCCACTCGGGTTGCCTCGCGGCCCCAGGCCCGGGGAAAGGTGGCGCCCTCCCAAGGTTGGACCTCCAAGCCAACCCTCACGTTCAACTACGTACCTCCTGCGGTACTCGATGCGACGGCGGAATTATCGTCGATAGAAAAGCCTGTAGTCGCGCCGCAAGACTTGGCGACCCAAAGTGTGCCGGCTCTAGCCGTTCCCACGGCACCCTCCGTGTCCCCAGCTGCGCCCACCAATCTGGGACCTAGTTTGGCAAGTTTGACTCCCTCCGTTTCTACGACACCGCGTTCCAACGCCATTGACGCGGTTGCCGCGGTTCCCAAACCGAGAGTATCCAACGAAACTTTGGCTACTCAGGCAAAGGCCACACAACGGGGAGCTGTTTCCCTGGTTGCGGCGGCGGATGCCGCGTTTGATCAAACACCCTTTGAATCCGACCTCTATGGTCGCGTGACGTTCAGCCCTGAGTTTTCCACTTGGTTGACGGAGCAAAAAGGGCACGTGGAACTGTATCTACAGCCAGTAGGAAGCCGCGATCCCCAGGGGACACGCTACTTGTCGTATCGATACCCCCAAGCCGATTTCCGCGATAAGGCGAGCGCTTTGAAAGGGCGCTACCAACTGGTGGCAGGGATTTATCGCGTACAGGATATCGACGGCCCCTACGCCGAAGCGGTTTACCAAGAAGAAGTAAACGCGCGCACCGCTCGTGGGCATTTGCGCTTTCATATAGAGAGCCGCGATTTGAAAGTTACTTCGCATGCGAGCAGTTCCGATCGCCGCCACGCCACCGTGCACCTTTCCTTTTTCGAAGGCGCCTCTGCCGACTACCGAGAGCCGCACGAAATCGCCGGCGCCGAAGTCCGGGTGATTGGTTTCGAAAAAGAATATGGAGTCCTGCACGCCGATGCCGCCGGCAATCTTGCCATTCATGCGGTGCCCACTCATAGCGACCTCGCCATTGAAGTGCGCGCCAAAGATTACTACCGGACCTTCCGCACGATCCATGTATTCGGTGCGGATGCCCACTTGCCGGTTTATATGGTTTCCAAGGATAAAGTCGCAGCCATGACTCGCGCCCTCGTGGGCGTACGCCAAAGCGGTACCGCCGCGTTGATCATGGGCCGAGTTTTCGAACCGGAATCCCGCAATCCGTTGGAGCACGAACGAATTGAACTGACCGATCATCCAGCTCGAAACGGATCCTACTTCAGCTTCTTCGGCGAACCGGGTCGTACGGCGTCCACTGGTTTTTACAGTTTCTTCAATGTCGCACCGGCGTTTCGGTACGTGACTCGCCCAGAAGTCGACAAACGCGCGCTCCGACTGTTCATGCGCGATTCCAGCGCATACTACGTCGAACTCGGCCGAGGCGGAATGCGATCGTTCCATGGTCGGCTCACCGATCCCAATTTGAACGGCACGGTGGGGAATGTCGTCGGAGCAAAAATCCACTTAGTCGGCGATGAGAATTTTGAAACCATCACCGGTCCAGACGGCCGTTTCGAAATTCCGGGCATCGATTTTCCGAGCGGCATGATTGCGATCGACATTGAAGCGCCCCAGCAAGGGCCGGCTTACTCTCTCACTCGCCACACGATTGCGTGGAACCCGCGACAAGCCGCGTCCGTGCAAGATCTCTTTGTGGTGCAAGAACGCTTTGTTTCGCACAGCTTAAACTCGGCGTACTCCGCCGATTTTGGCCCCAACCCGCTTTCGATCGAGCGAAGCCCCGCGAGCGGCAATTTGATTGGCGGCGCGTACGGCACGCTTTTCGATCAGGCGCCTAGTTGTTTGGGCGTGGAATTGTGGTCGGTGGATACGGGCTTGCCGGTTCCCGCGGGCCACGGGCCCTACCCGTTTGTCACTGGCACGGGAAGCACTGGTGGCCAAGAGCCGCTCTGCCTCACTCGCTCCGCTCCCGGATTTACCTTCCAAAATCTCCCGCCTGGGGAGTACCTCATGAAGTGGACTGGCGAAAACGGCCACTCCATCGGGTCGCGCATCGTGCACATCGGCATGGGCCGCGATTCTATTTCGGTAAATTAACCCGCACTAAGCCATTGCTTTGGATCTGAACTGTGATTGGTGTGCGTAAGTCGTGAGTGCGTGCATACGTCAAGACTTCAATGAATTCGATGAAAACGTCGGACAAAGCCACGAGGGCGTTCGAAGGCCAGTTGAGTGTCGAGGTCTTCGTCTTTGCGTAGCGGGAAAATTTCGTGGCGGTAGGCCTCGGCAATATTGGCCGAAAGAAATTGCGCGTAGAAGTTTTTACCCGCGAAGCCCAAGCCAGTGGGGTCTTTCATCTCAATGAGCGGCCCAATCGACTTCGCATGGTACTTGCGCGTCAAGCGGGCAAGCCGCCCGACGCCCGAGTTGTAGGACGTTACGGCCGTGGACCAGTCTGGCAACATACCGCGGAAGATAATCAACATTCGGGCTGCAGCGCGCGTTTGGCGCAACGGATCGGACCACAAAGTGGGATCGGCGCCAATCATCTGCCGTGCGGTGAAGGGCATGAACTGAAAGATGCCTGTCGCGCCCACTTTGGAGTAAGCGCGAGCATTGAAAGAGGATTCCACAAACGGAATGCGAGCCAATGCCACTGGCAGTTCAAAACTACGAAAAGTGGATTCGATGTAAGGCAAAAGATCTTCCGAGCGGCTGAGCGCCAAAATAAATTCGTCTCGTTGCCCGGTTTGAGAGCGGATGGAGTTCACCGCGTTGGCGGCTTCCGCCACGCCCAAGCAACCAGAGTTGGAAAGCAACGCACGTAATTCGCCGCGTTCCCAGCTGCTCAATTCGTGGGTATGAGTGACGCCGCCTGCTTCACTTAAACGGGCTTTGAGTTCTTTCAAAATCTGTTGTTCGTAACGGTACACTTGCGTGTGCACGTTAATGCCGGCCGTGGTGCGGCCGTGCTGGAAAAGCTCGGAAAAGTCAGCGACGCCATAAATAATCGAAGGGTTGTTGCGGTCGTGTAGCACGCGCATATGGCTGCTGTACTGGGTGTGGATGCGAAGCCAAAACAGAACACGGTTGCGTAAGTCCGCCGTGACTTGGAAATCGGATTCCAAGCGGCCAAAGGGATCACTCACCCAGCGGTTTAGTTTTGCATCGGAGATCGTCCAGCTATTCGGGTGCACGCGGGGCTTACCGGCCAAATCCAAGTCGGCGGTTTCGCGCCAAGAAGGGTGGAAAAAACTCCAGCCGCTGCGGTTCAAGTTGATGGCTGCTTCGGGGGTCTTGGTTTGGACCTTAATAGCGGGTGTATTCTCCTCGGATTCACCGTCTTGAGCAGAGCTGGAGTTCATCAACGTTTCTTGCGGGAGGGGCATCCAGGCGGAGCGTTGTACCGCGCCATTGATCGCCACCACGAAGAGACACAGCACCACAAAAACCAACGAAGACTTAGGCTGGGCAATTACATTGAGAACGCGACGAGTGTTCGCGGCAGCCATCAGCTGCTGCCACACACGCTTAAACAAACGGTTTTTTTTCGGACGTCGGTTCACTGCAGTCTCTCTTCTGGGCGTTGCGAGGTGACGAAAAAGGGCACTCGGAGCCGATTCTCGACTCCCTTCCCTGCCTAGGAAAAGGAACCGCAAGCACTCACGGGACATTGAGCAAGGGATGTGCCAGGGGCTAGGAGCGTGGAACGAGCTCGTACCGTCGTAACTCCGCCATCGCGCGCTTGTAGCCGATGGTGACCACGTTTTGCAGAGTCTTGGCGTCTAGGGTGAAATGGTCTCCGAAAAACATCTCCCGATCCTTCGGTTCGGGATGGATGTAAATGTAGTTCAGACTTTCTTTGAAATCGAGTTTGTCCTCGAGTCGTCGCGTGAGCGTCTCAAGATGATCCTCGGGGTATTTATGTTCCCGGAAAAATTCCTTCACCGTCTTCACGGCCAGCATTTTCGATTCGTGGGCTTTGCGCGAGCCGTACACTTTTTGCTCAATGGATTGGTACACCGTTTGGATAACCACCGCCGCGATGCCGTAGTTAAACAGTGAACCAATATCGTCTTTGAAGTGATAGGGCTGGTGCGTGTACGAGCAAATTAATAAGTCGCAGCCGTTGTCCTTAGCCACGTGAGTGGAGAGCGTCTCGCGAATTTCTCCATCGATGTAGTAGCGCTGTTTGCCGCCCGTGTGGCGAATGGGGTACGGCGCAAAAATCGGAGGCAGCGACATTGAAGCTGCAACCGCATCCGAAATCGTGGCGGTCGAAGAATACTGGGAATACTGATCAAATATTTTATCGGTGCCGTAGCGTCCGAAAATCACTTTGCGTGAATGATCCAGCTGGGTGCCCACGATGAACAAGTCGGCCTTCAGCTCATGAAAGCGATCGGTGGGCAGCACGTTTTTTTGCAGGTACTTGGCGAGCCCCCGGGTGGAGAAAAGGCCGGGAATGCGTAAATTCTTCAAGAAGAAGGATTCGAGCGTGCGGCCAATGATGGGCGAAGAAGTGAAACTGCGCAGCACCTGCCCCGGCTTCATCCAGTGAATAGCCAGCATGTCGCGGTAGGTGATCTTGGGGAGTTCGGGGTACGTGCCCGGAACCTTGAACTCGGTGTCATCGGCAAACGAATTGATGATCGATTCAATCGCTACCCCCGCTCCTAACAGGCTGGCAATGAGCGCGCCCGCGCTCGAACCCACGTAGGTGGCGATTTGATGCGGGTGGTAAGCCGGGCGGGGAAACGGTAGGGCGTTAATGGGAGTGGGGTCCTCTGCCCTCCCCCCGATGAACGAAAAGCCTTTGTCGCGCAGCGCCAAGCAGACGCCCACGTGGAACGCCGCGGCCTTCGTTGCTCCACCGCTGCAAACAAGCCCGGTTTTGGAAAACTCAATGCGGGTTTTGAATTTGGTTCGCGGGCTCAATCGGGATTTCTCCAAGAATGATGACTTCGCAC
This sequence comes from uncultured Pseudobdellovibrionaceae bacterium, assembly GCA_964492125.1. GTDB lineage: Bacteria > Bdellovibrionota > FAC87 > UBA2466 > UBA2466 > JAIEOG01. The sequence continues at coordinate 35,100 of CAZBJE010000032.1, forward strand.
TCGAGCTGAACCTGGAATTGCTCAAAGACTCTCTTCTTAATGATATCAATGAGCGCGAGAATGTCTTTCGCTTTGGCGCCGCCTTTATTCAGGATGAAATTCGCGTGCTTGAGAGAGATTTCTGCGCCGCCCACCGCGGTGCCCTTTAACCCGGCGCGTTCAATAAGCCGCCCGGCCGACAAACCTTCGGGCGGGTTCTTGAAAGTCGACCCGCAACTGGGGAAATCCAGAGGCTGTTTCTCGGCCCGTTCCGTGATGATGCGGTCGACTTCGCGGCGGATGCTTGGGCCGTCGCCGGGAGTCAGTTGGAGCACCATCGAAACCACCAACGAGTTGCCCACGGCCGTTTGCTCGCGGTACCCAAAGTAGAGGTCTTTGCGCGGCAACGTGCGCAGGCCTTTTTCAAAGTCGAATAGTTGCAGCTCGACCAAAACATCGGCGTAGCAACCGTACTTGGTGCCGGCGTTCATGAAGATGCCGCCACCCAAAGTTCCCGGCACTCCGGAGCTAAACTCCAAACCGGAAAGCGCCTGGGCTATGGACCATTCCAGCACCTCGGGCTTCTTCACTCCACCGCCGCAACGTACCAGGACCTTGCCGTCTTTCGTGCCCGCTCTTTCAATTTCTAAAAAAGATCGCGAGAGGGAAATCACCACTCCACGTAAGCCCTCATCGACTACCAAAAGATTGGTGCCGTTGCCGATGATGGTAACGGGTAAGTCAAATTCCCGGCAGCTACGCGCGAGCCATTCCAAATCTTCGGGGCCACGAGGGAAAACTAAAATGTCGGCGGGTCCACCGATCGCGTAAGCTAGGTATTTGGCCAGCGGCTCATCAAAACGAACATGATCGCCAAAACGTGCTGCGAAAGCGGCTCGCGCCGGAGGCGAAGCTAGCCCCGAACCCTTACGGATCTCAAAAGAGCTTTTGGTAGACATTAGGCAGGTCCCCCGCTCCGAGGGTAAAGACGACATCACCGTCTTGTGCGTCTTGCAGCCAGAAGTCGATGCCTTCCATGCCACTGGAAATTTTCTGCACCGGGATCGAACGCCGTTGCGAAAGTTCGTGGGCAAAGCGAGTGCTATGTACTCCGTCGAGAGGCAATTCGCCAGCGGCGTATACGTCGGTAACCGCTACGCCATCGCAGGCATCAAAGCACTCGGTGAATCCGCTCCACAAATCCGAGAAGCGGGAATAGCGGTGCGGCTGAAAAATAACCCGAATGCGGGAGTCCGGAAAACGCTCGCGGGCGGCGGCCAACGTGGCCCCAATCTCTGTGGGGTGGTGGGCGTAATCGTCGTAAAAACGCACGCCTCGCTTTTCCCCGCGCAATTGAAAACGCCGAGCCACGCCCGTGTAGCTGGAAAGCGCGGCGGTGGTGACCTCGCGCGAAATCCCCAATTCGTCCGCCACGGCCAGTGCGGCCACGGCATTGAGTGCGTTGTGCCGACCCGGGACCCGCAATTTGAGCTCCACGGTGTCTTGACCCACGCGCACGGTGAAGACGGAACCTTCGTGAGAAGGTGTGTAGGTTTCAATCCGGTAGGCATTTCCGCTGTTGAAGCCGTAGCTGCGCTTGCGGCGCGTAATCTGAGCGGATAGGCGCTGCAAGTAGGAATCGTCGCCGCAGTAAATCGTCAGCCCATAGAACGGCACTTTGTTGCCGAAGGTCACAAAAGCTTTTTCGAGCGCTTCCATCGAACCGTAATGATCGAGGTGCTCGCGATCCATGTTGGTGATGACCGCTATCGATGGGCTCAAACGGTTGAAAGAACCGTCGCTCTCATCGGCTTCCACGACCATGAAATCGCCTTCGCCTAAACGCGCGTTGGTGCCCCCGAAATTATCCATGCGACCGCCGACAACCACGGTGGGGTCCAGGCCTGCTGCTACCAGCGTGACGCCGGTCATGGAGGTGGTGCTGGTTTTGCCGTGCGCGCCGGCCACGGCCACGCCGTACTTCAAGCGCATTAGCTCGGCGAGCATTTCGCCGCGGGTGATGCAAAGAACGTCTTGTTTGCGGGCTGCCGCCAGTTCGGGGTTTTCGGGGCTAACAGCGGAGGAATAAACGACGAGTTCCGCGCCCTGGACATGCAGCGAATCGTGGCCCTGAAAGACCCGCACGCCCTGGGTTTCCAATAGGCGCACCGTCTCACCCCGGCCCAAATCCGAGCCCGTAACATGGTACCCGTTCTTGGAAAGCAGCTGGGCCAACCCGCTCATTCCAATTCCGCCGATACCTATCAGGTGAATATTTTTGATCTTATTGTACATCTACTCCTACGAACGCAGATCCGCCTCTATCCGGTCGCAGATGGTAGCAATTGCCGGCGGGCGCCGCAATGCGGAAACACCCTGAGCCATGGAAGCCAGCTTGGAGGGACCCACGGTGCGGTTCCACGCCGCCCAAAACCGCTCGGTAAAACCCTCGCCCTGCTCGACCATGACCGCCCCGCCCGCACCTTCCATCCAGCGGGCGTTATCGGTCTGATCGTTCTGTCCCTGCCGGGGGAAAGGCACTAGCAGGCACGGTTTGCCCATCTGCACCAGCTCCGAGACGGTAATGGCGCCAGAGCGTGACACCACGAACGTCGCTTTAGCCATGGTGCCCACCATATCTTCGATAAACGGAGAGACCTCGGCGCGGCCGGGGTATTTCATTTGGTAGGCGGCTTTGACGGATTCGAAATCCGAAACCCCGGTTTGGTGGATGATGTGCCAGTCTTGGGGTAAGCGCTCGAGGTTTTGGGCAATTACTTGGTTGATCGCGCGGGCCCCTTGGCTGCCTCCCAAGACCACCAGCGTTTTGCCGTGGGGGTCGTATGTTTGAGCGGGAGCCGCGAAGAATTCTTTGCGGATCGGGTTGCCGGTGGGAACGCATTTGGCCGGGTTGAAAAAGCGTTTGGCCTGCTCGAATCCGAGAAAAACCCGCCGACTTAGATGGCCCAGAAAACGGTTGGCGATTCCCACCGAAACATTCTGCTCTTGGAGGAAAACCGGTTTGCGCAATAGAAAGCCCGCCACGCAAGCGGGCACGGAGATGTAGCCTCCCACGCCCACCACCGCCGCCACTTTTTCCCGCCGCAACAGGCGCCAAGCCCAAATCACCGCACCGATGAGTTGAAAAAAAGTTTTGAACAGACGGGTGATTTTTTGGTTTTTCACCGGCCCGGTTTTGATTGGCAAAAACCGGACGCCTTTTTGCGGCGCGAGGCGCGCTTCCATTCCGCGGTCGGAACCAATGTAGAGGATGTCGTAACCGCGGTTCTTCAGTTCTTCGGCAATCGCCAGCGCCGGAAAAACGTGTCCGCCAGTGCCGCCGCCTGTGATGACTATTTTGGTTTTCATTATTTACCGGGCTGTCGTGGAGGAACCATTCCTGATTGCCGAATGATGTTCAATAAAATTCCCATGGCGAAAAGATTCACCAACAACGCCGAACGCCCCCAGGAGATAAACGGCAGCGGCAATCCCTTAAGCGGGAGCAACCCCGTCACGCCACCCAGGTTCACCGCGATTTGCAGCATCAGGGCGAGCGCGATCCCAAATCCCATCAGACGGCCCAAGACATCTTTGGCGGCCAAGGCCCCTTTGAAAATGAAGTACGCAAAGCCCGCAAAAAGAAGCAGGAGCGCCACTGCACCCACAAATCCCAGTTC
>CAZBJE010000033.1:0-38715 GCA_964492125.1 uncultured Pseudobdellovibrionaceae bacterium
AGACCAGCCCGGCCCTGGGCAAAATCGCCGACGCCATGAAGGCTCACCCCGAGTTGGTTCCCCAAGGCATTGAGTTTTACGATACCTGCGCACGAAACAGCGAAGTCCTGATCCCAGTCCGCGTAGTTTGCCTGCACCGCCTAAAGCACTGGGTAAAAAAACAACCCGACGTCACCCAGCTCCGCCACGAAGATTACCCCGAAGAACTCGGGCACCTAACCGAATCCCGCCCCCCCTTGAGCTAATTTCCGAAAGGGTCCAGTCGCTTTTCGGAAAAATTCCGAAAGGCGACTGGACCCTTTCGGAGAGGCGGGCTAAGGTCGGCGGCTATGAAAACGCTTTCTCAACCTGCGCGCGAGATCACTCTTTTCGATAGCATCTGCCTCATCATCGGCATCATGGTCGGCACCGGGATTTTTGAGAGTTCTCCGGCCGTTGCCCAAAATACGACGGGGTCTTCTCAGCTCATTTTGGTTTGGCTGATCGGCGGCGGGCTCTCACTTCTAGGGGCTTTCACCTACGCAGCTCTGGCTCAGAAGTACCCGGAGACCGGCGGGGATTACGTTTTCTTAAAGCGCGCGTTTGGCGAACGGATGAGTTTCATTTACGCGTGGACCATGCTGACGGTCGTGCGCCCGGGCAATATCGGCGCCATGGCGTATGTTTTCGCGCGCTACGCGCAGCAGGTTTTACCCCTAGGCAACAGCGGCCTATTTATTTACGCCTGCGGTAGCATCCTCACCGCGTCCGGTTTGAATTTACTCGGCACCCGAGAAGGCAAAGGCATTACCAACGGGCTTACGATCGCCAAAGTCCTGGGCTTGATACTTTTGGTCGGCGTAGCGTGGGGTTCTTCTCACCCCCCTATGCCCGAAATAGTGACGCCCCTGGACCCACCGTCGTTCACCTTGGCCCTGATTTATGTGCTCTTCGCATTCGGCGGTTGGAATGAAATCGCGTTTGTTGCGGCGGAAGTGAAAAATCCCCAACGCAATTTATTCTTAGCCTTGGTGGGCGGCACGGCGGCCGTGACGGTGCTCTACCTAGTCGTCAACCTGACCTTTCTTTATTCGGTCGGCTTTGAAGGCTTGCAGCAAAGTGAAGCCGTGGCCCATACCATCGCGGCCCATGGCTTGAATGCATTGGGCGGCACGTTTGTGAGCGCCTTGATCGCGGTGTCGGCATTGGGCACATTGCACGCGATGATTTTTTCCGGTGCGCGGATCTACTACGCTATGGGGCAAGATCACCCACTCTTTTCGCCCTTGGGAAAATGGAGCCAGCGCGGCACCCCGTTTTGGTCCATCTTCACCGAATCCGCGATTACGCTGGCGTTGATGGCGCTTTTTTCGCAAACCCCGAGCGGGTTTGAGAGCTTGATTCTCTACACCACGCCGCTGTTCTGGGTGTTCATGGCCTTGGTGGCAGTGGCGACCTTCCGTTTGTTAAAAGGCGAAACCTCTCGCGTGGCCGGGTACCCGTTTACCCCCATCGCGTTCTTGGCCACCTGCTTCTTTATGTTGGGCATGTCCATGCAGTATGCTTACGAGAATATGTCCAAAGAGGTCCTCTGGTCGCTTTTGATTCTGGCGGCTGGAGTGGTGCTCGAACGGGTGGAATCCATCCGGCAGAAAAATCGGAGACTTTCATGAAAAACACAATCGCTCTCGCTTTGGGCTTATGGTTGGTCGGTTGCGCGTCGGCGCCCGTCAAACAAGCCCTGAAAATCAACCCGGGCATGAGCAAGGATGAAGTCACCGCCATCGCCGGGCAACCCCTGGACCGCAGTTTTGTAGGGGCCCAAGAGCGCTGGATCTACGGCAGCGACGAGCCAGGCTCGCCCCGCAAAGTGGTGACGTTCCGAGCAGGTAAAGTGGTGGGGCTAGACAGCGAAACCGCCCCAGCCAAAGGCGCCACCAGCGCACCCAATGCGCCGGTTATCCCCGCCAACGGCCCGATTCCGGATTTGCCGTGTTTTGACCGCAACCAGTTCGGCGCCTTCGCCGATGGCGGCGGCTGCAATATGTACGGCTGCTTCCCGCCGGGTGGGTACTGCAACAACTGGGGCTGCTCGGCGCAGGGCGTTTGCACTGCCAAAAAATGCCCGCGGCCGATGGATACCTACCGCTGCGTAGAGTAAAACCAGCCTAAAATCACGCACTGCAGCGTCACCAAGGTGGATACAGTTGCGTCCATTTCTTGAAAGCCGATATACTGGTTACTTGGAGTCCAAAATGCGCGCGCTATTCACTTTGTCTGTAGGGTTGTTGCTCTTGTCCAGCTGCGGGCGCGTGTTTTGCGTGGGCCCCATCGGACCAATTGATGAATGCTACGCCGAACCGCAAAGCACCGGAACCACCTCCGGGACAACGACCGCGTTCTACATCGCCGTTTCGCCCTCAGCGTACCAGGGAACTGTATCTCCAGCTGGTACTGCACTTACTTTAACAGCGACCAATGGCTCAGGCACCGGGACCTACTCATGGGTAATGACCGCGCTGACCCCCGCTTCCACCACTCCCACTTTCACTAATTCCGCTGGCAGCTCCACGAGCCCTATAACCGGAAGCTCGGTGATCTTTACACCGGCGGCCAGCACTACGGGCACGTACCAGATCACGGTTACCGATAGCGGCAACTCGACCAACACGATCACCAACCTCACCTTCCGCTAAAAAAAAAGCGGCTCAGACTTCGCGAAAAACAGTAAATTCGTATTCTTTGATTTCTACTTTGCGGTAGGTCTCAAGGGCATGCAGACGGCCGCGCAAGCGATTGAGGGCAATCGCGGCGGCTTGCTTTTCGCCCGGGGTACCGGGGCGGCGGTAGAGCGCTTCGATCCGTTCGATCTTGCGCTGGAGGTCATTTGATACGGGCTTGCTCATCCTACCCCGACTTATTGCAAGCCCATGCCCACGCCCTGCCCGCACGGCTCGGTCCGCGAGTGACGGAACTTGTCAGCCACTGGCTAGAGTCGGAGTCACCCACCTCGTATTCCACGGGTCTTCATGCTACGATTTTGTGCCTATGACCGAACAAATCCAAAGCGCACAAACGACTCAGCTCCCGGAATTTAGCAAACGCTTCATCGCCTTCGTCTTGGACTTAATCGTCCTGGGCATCGTGATGATCATGATGCAGTTCACCATCCCGTACATAGCGCCGTTTCTGGTTTGGGTGGCTTACAAGACCCTCTTCGAGTGTTCCGCGGTCCAGGCTACCCCCGGCAAACGGGCAATGGATCTCATCGTCACGGATTCTCATGGTGGACGGCTAACGCTGGGTAAGTCGCTCTTGCGGACGCTTGTTGCGTTTATTTCGGTCTTTACCTGTTTTGCGATTTACCTAGTCGCCCTATTCACTCCTCGCCGGCAAACGCTGCATGATCTGGTGGCAGACACCTTGGTCGTTCCAGGCCAAGTCACAGGCGAAGCGGGACGCGCCTGGTTGGACGAAGTGAAAGTGGTCTACGAATGGTTTCGTGCGCTGTTTAATTCTCAAGGGGGCGGCTTCGCTTCGGAGAAGGCAAAGCTCGACTTGATTGAGAGATTGAATTCGTTGCGTGCCAGTGGCGCTTTGACTGAAGCGGAATACCAAACCAGGAAAGCGAAAATTCTCGCTGAGTAGAACTGATCGGGAACCGGATCCGGCTTCCCTATTCCGGGAGCCGGGAAACCGGTAACCGATCACCGGTTAGCGGATCCCGGATCCGGATCGTTCGCGCCGAATCCCGAGGCGCGGATCCCGATCCGGATCCCGATCAACGTCTTAGGTACTAGCGACGAAATTCCGCTCTTTGTACCGCGTGGCAATAAAGATAAACACAAACGCCACTACAAACACCAAACCGCCGTAGAAGAAAAACTCCATCGCAGCCGACTTAAACGGATTCAACTCCGAAATCGACGCCGTCAGCAAGTTCCCCACCGCAGTGGTCAAGAGCCAGAGACTCATAATGGTCCCCTTCATGCTCTTGGGCGCTTGGGTGTAAGCAAACTCCAACCCCGGGATCGAGACCAGAACCTCGGCGGCTGTGATGACCAGGAACGGCAGGAACTGCCAGCTCACATTCAACTTCACACCCGAGTCCAAGAACAACTGGATCACACCCACCATCGCAAACGAAATGCCGGTACCCAAAAGGCCCGCTCCCATTTTGCGCAAGGGAGTCACCTTAAAGCCCATCTTCTCAATCCCGGGATAGAGCACATAACTACAGAACGGGATGAGCGCCACAACCATAATGGGATTGAGCGTTTGGATCTGCGAAGCCAAGAGCGGCACGCCAAAGACCACTAAGTCCATTTGATCCGCTTGCAAGATCCAAGAACTGCCTTGTTGATCCCAGAGCGCCCAGAAAACCGCTACCGACGAAAAAACCGCCGCGCAACCCAACGCCGCTTTCACGCCGTCGACTTTTTCCGCGCCGTATTTTTCCTTAGCAGAATCGAGCCAGCTCTTGCCCTTTCTGGGTTTCGTTAAGCCGTGCCAAATAATCGGCAGAAACTGAGCCGAACCCTTTTTGCCAACCGGAGGCACCACTACATAGTGCTTGCGGCCCATCCAGAAAATAAAAGTAGCAATCGCCATCAAGACGCCCGGAATCCCGAAGGCAACGCGCGGTCCGAAGTTGGGAAGCAACCAGGGAATCAGAATCGTCGAGAGAATCGAGCCCAAGTTGATCGACAAGTAAAACAAGTCGTAAACCTTGCTCACCAAATGTTGATTGGACTTATCAAACTGATCGCCCACGAAAGACGAAACGCAAGGCTTGATGCCGCCGCAACCCAACGCAATCAATCCCAATCCCCAATACAGCCCTTCTTTGCTCTCGAACGTGGCGAGTACGCCATGGCCCAAGCAGTAAAAAAGCGAGAGATACAAAATCGAACGGTACTTACCTAAGTAGCGATCCGAGAGAAAGCCACCCAGCAGAGGCAGGAAATAACAGCCCATGACAAAGAGGTGGTACACCGCTTTGGAATGGTGCTCTGGAATCAGCAAATATTTGGTCATGAAGATGACCAAAATGCTGCGCATTCCGTAATAGCTAAAGCGCTCGCACGCTTCATTGCCAATAATGTAGGAAATCTGTCTCGGAAACCCTAAAAACGTCTTCTTCGCGGCCACTTCTTACCCCTCTTAAAAAACCACCATCGCCCGGGCCGCCATGAACTCATAAGAGCGTTTGGCGGCGACCGTATTCAGATCCCGTTGGTACATTAATGAAAGCTGTAAAAAGGCGCGGTTGTAAACCAATCCCGCGCCCGCCATGGTGATGTCGTTGACGCTCACGACCCGGCTGTCGCCCTGGGCCGTTCCACCACGCAAGAAAAATTTAAACTGCTGTAAGAAGCGCTGAGCGGCCTCCACATACACCCCGCCGCGGCGGAAGTTGTCTGGCCCGGCTCCCGGCACTAGCCCCACTTGGGAGTACATATAACCGCCTTTAATTTCAAAGCCAGAAGGCAAGCGCAATTGGCCGTCTACGCCCAGCATCGCGACCGCCCGAAACGGATCGGCGGGATCCGAGTAGCGGCCGAAATAGCCCGAAGCTCCGAGATTAAAAGCCCCAAAGAAAAGCATTTGACTGCGAAAGCCCACGCTCTTGTCGCTGTTGTTGTCGACCACGCCGGCGCTTTCAAAGTTGGGGTAGCGAGTCCCTACCAAACCAGCGGGATCGCTGCCGCCGGATTGGAACCCGTTCACCACAAAAGCTTCCAGATCCCAACGAAATTGCGCGGCATCCGAGATCCGGTATTTCATGGCAAGCCCCAGATCCGTCCACAGATCCGGCAAGAACGCACTCCCACCCGGTTGGCGGAATTGACTCACGTTCACCAATCCACCGAAAAGATTGTGAGGCTGTTGCGGCCCGATCGTATCGAAGGGAATCCAAATTCGGCCGCCCCGCACCGAGAACCGAGGAGTGAACTGGTACGTCACTTCATAAAAACGCGGCGTCGGGGCCAGCTCGAAAGCAAAGAGTAGTTCCGGCACCGGAGTTACGTCCACCAACGCCAACGTATGCACGTTAGAGAAAGTGAGCGGAGCCACTCCAGGGCGGTTGTAGAGCCAGAAATCAAACATGAATTTAAACATCGGGCCCGCGCCCGAAAACGTGGGCGCTAAATAGCCCGCCGGAGGGCCCACCGATCCGCCCGTGTGCGGGTTGCCGCCGACAGACGCGGGCGGCGCATTGAGATCTTCCAAATCAATCGAATCGTCGGAAGTTTTGGCTTCCACAGCTGGCGCGGCGGGCATGGCCGGAGCGGGCGTCACAGCGCGTGTGCTCATATCGCGCCAAACTTTGCCCTGCTCTCGCCCTTGAAAGATCCGCTGTTTACCTTGGCTCTCGGTGAGGACGTACACGGTGCCCGGGTCCTTTTTCGAAGTCTGCATGCGCAAGAAGTTCACCGCCATGTCAGGATTGGAGCCCGTGATTTTATAAAAAGTGAAACGATCGAAGCGCAGCTCCCACGAGCCATTCCGCTTGGAACTCGGGTTGAAGAAAACCGCCTTCTTGGTTAGCAGCCAGGATTGATCGGGGTTGGCGGAATCGGGCAGCAATTGCTGGATATCTTCCGGCGGAACGGCCCGCGCGGAAGAAAGCCCCAAGAAACTAAACACTAAAATAGTTTTGACCCAACGCATGAACTCGCCAGTGTAGAGATGCTTTTCCGCGTTGGCAATTTCCTAAATAGTCGTTATTTTTCACCCCATGCGAAAAATACTGTTTTTGGGAATGGGTTTAGTGGCAATGGCAGCGTTTGGAACGGCAGCGACTCCCGTCGTCACGCCGAAAGAAGTGAAAACTTCGAAAGAAACGACAACTCCGAAAGGCAAAATGACCACGATCACAAAAGGTCTGGAATACGAAGAACTCAAAGTCGGCACGGGCGATGAAGCCAAGCCCGGCAAAACCGTCAGCGTGCACTACACTGGCTGGCTCACCAACGGCACCAAGTTCGACTCTTCCGTCGACCGCGGCCAACCGTTTACGTTTCCCCTCGGTGGCGGACAAGTCATCCAAGGTTGGGACAAAGGCTTTGCTGGTATGAAAATCGGCGGCAAACGCAAACTCTACATCGATCCCGAAATGGGCTACGGAACCCGCGGCGCGCCGCCGGTCATCCCGCCTAATTCGAAATTGGTTTTCGAAGTCGAATTGCTCGCGGTGAAGTAAGCACTTTCTTTTCACACGCCGCTGCGGGCTCGCCCGCGGCGGCGTTTTTTATTTGTAACTGTCCTTGCGCAGGCGCAGCGCTGTGAACGCACTGAGCTGGCTTTCGCCTGGGTAAACCAGATCTCTAAACGCCTCATTTGCCACTCGGACAAAGGGGTTAGTCGCCCATTCTTCGCCAATGGTGCCCGGCACCGTCGGCAGGCCTTCAGCACGAAGCGCGTCGACTCGCACCGCCCTGGCCCGAACCTGCGGATCCGCCGGCGTGACCGACAGCGCGAATTGCGCACTGGCTTGGGTGTATTCATGGCCGCAATATACTTTCGTTTCCGGTGGCAACCGGGCTAGCAGCATCAAGCTCGCCAACATTTGCGCGGGTGTGCCTTCGAAAAGTCGCCCGCAGCCCATCAGAAAAAGAGTATCGCCAGTGAACACGGCCTGGGCCTCTGGCAGCCAAAGGGCCACGTGGTGCAGCGTGTGACCCGGGATGAAAAGCACATCGAAGGTGAGATCCCCGATGGAAAGCTTTTGGCCCCCTTCCATCTCGCGGTCGGCCCCCGCCACCCGGCCGCGATCGCCGCGGGCGCAAATCACCTCGCAACGGTACTTCGCCTTGAGCTCAGGGTTACCGTTCACATGATCCCAATGGTGGTGGGTATTCAATATCGCGTCGGCAACCCAACCGCGCTCGGACAGCGCCCGCTCGACGGGAGCTGCTTCACTGGGATCCACTACCACGGTGGTTTTTCCGCCATGCACCAAGTACGCGTAATTATCCTCAAGCATAGCCACGGGCACGATTTCGATCATTTCCCAGCCGTACCACAGCCCGACGCAACGCAAGAATTACTTTTTCGTCCGAGTGTGCTTCTTTGACTGGCTATGGGTAGAGACGAGAAAAGCTTAGAGGCAATGTACGGAGAAGAAGACCTGTCCCAGCACCCCATGTTCCAGGGCGGGTTCATCAATTTTGGGTATTGGAAGGGTTTGCAAAAACCTTGGGATGGCGAGAAGCGCGCGCGCAGTTCGGCTCAGCTCTATGAACTCGCGTTTGGTGGACTGAAGTTAGGATCCAACGATGCCGTTTTGGAAGTCGGCTGCGGTCGCGGCCTCGGGTTGAAAGCGCTCCGCGAACGCTTGCCGGACGCGAACCTGGTTGGAGTAGACGGCTCCCCCGCGCAAGTAGACCGCTGCCGCGCCAGCGGCGTCCCGGCGGATGTGCTTTACGCACGCGCCGAACGCTTACCCTTTCTCAGCTCGAGCTTCGATAAAATCGTATCCGTCGAAGCGGTGCAGCACTTTGTGGCGCCGGAAGAATTTTTGAGGGAAGCCGCGCGCGTTTTGCGCCCAGGCGGGCGGATGGCCATCGCCACTTTTTTTCTATTGGGCGAGGCCGGGCGGCCAGAGCTCGAAAAATTAATCCCCACCGTACGGCAGAAAATTGACCGGGTGATGCCCGTAGAAGATTTTGAAACGGCCATGGAAGCCGCGGGCTTTACCATGGAACAACGCCTTGCGATTGGTGAAGAGGTTTGGGAACCTCTGGACCAATGGTTGGAAATCGCTTTCCCCGCCGAATGGGGACGAAATTGGGTAGTGGCTTATCGTGAAAAACTCGTCGACTATTTCCTTCTCACTGCCCGCAAAGAAACAGGCGCGACTTGTTGAGCAATTGAGCGCCTGGTTTCGCCGAGTGCAAAGGCCTCTCCCCTGGCGCGTCACCCAAGACCCTTACTGCATTTGGGTTTCGGAAGTGATGCTGCAACAAACACAAGTGGCCACTGTCATTCCGTACTACGAGCGTTTTCTCTCTCGCTTCCCCACGCTGCGCGCGCTGGCAGAAGCAGACGAGCAAGAAGTGCTCACCTACTGGTCGGGCCTGGGTTACTACTCCCGCGCGCGCAACCTGCGCCGGGGCGCTCAGTATTTGATGGCGAATCATGGCGGAGTTTTTCCCAAAACCCGCCCGCAGGCCCTCGCGGTCCCCGGAATTGGCCCCTATACCGCGGGAGCTATCTTGAGCATTGCCTACGGCTTGCCGGAGCCGTTGGTGGATGGAAATGTGCAGCGGGTCTTCGCACGCTTTTTTGCCTTTGCCCCGCTTTTGGAATCCAAAGAGGCGAAACTTTTCTTCTGGGACCAAGCCGAACGCTGGGTGCGTTCGGCCCTAGACCCACGCGATTTCAATCAAGCGTTGATGGAACTAGGCGCCACGGTTTGCACAAAAGCGTCTCCCAAGTGCTTGCAGTGCCCTTTGCACAATGATTGCGCCGCTTTTGCTAGCGATAGCGCCGCCTCTTTTCCCAAACGCAAACCGCGGCGCGCAGCAGAAAAACTTTGGTGGGCTTCACTGGTGCAAGAAAACGCGGGACGGGTTTTACTCGTGCAGAATGCGCCGGGGGATTGGTGGTCGGGACTCTGGGATTTTCCGCGACTGGAAGCCCAAGCCGCGGAAACCGTCGACAGCGATGTACGCGAGCGCTTGCTTGAAGAGCCACATTTGGAATTCCAGCGCGCGCTGCCACTGCAAGAACATACCGTGACGCACCATCGCATTCGAGTTTCGCCGATTGTGTTACGCTGGAGCGGAAAACCTCGCTCGGGAAAAAATCAGCGCTGGGTAAGTCCGGAAGATGCCGCCAAGTTGCCGCTCTCCTCCCTCGCCAAGAAAATCCTGGGCAGCTACCAGCGAGAATGAAATGAAAACTCTCTGTCTTGCGATGCTTCTAGTTGGGTCGGCCAATGCCGCGACTCAAATAGTCCCAATCCCTCGCACCGCTTCCCATTCGTGGCGCACCGAGGGCCTGTTTGCTGGAGGCAGTTCTCCTGCTGCCAATATCGAAAACCTGCACCTTTCCGACCACAAAGGCGCGGAGCGCTGGGTGCTCGATTTCTCGGATAACTTAAAACGCGAAATCGGCAAGGTCGCACCGAAGTTTCAACTGCGCTACATCCCGGGCGATAAAGTAATCGGCAGCAGCGGGGAACTGGTGATGGCCCGTCCCGCGAAATTCGTACTTACGCTGCAAGGAATCCGGAAAAACTTCCTCAACCGCACCGCTCTTCAAGACCTCGTCAAACGCAGCAAGTTCGTGAAGGACATTATCGTTTACCCACCCATTGAGAACGGCGACACGGCCATCGAGCTGATCCTGGGGGACAATGTCGATTTCGAACCCCACCAGCCTGCCCAGAAGGAAGGCCGCTTGGTTTTGGACCTCAAGGAACGCTCGCTCTAGGGGCTAGCCAACCCCACGGTTTCCGACTAGCATGTTTCGTCTGTGAGCAAACGAAGTCAAAGCGATCGCGAAGCACTGGAATACCATAGTTCGGGACGGCCTGGAAAAATCGAAGTCATCCCGTCCAAATCCTGCAAGACCCAGCGGGATCTCTCGCTGGCCTACTCGCCAGGAGTAGCCCAACCCTGCATTGAAATTTCCAAGCACCCTAGTGATGTTTACAAATACACCGCCAAGGGCAACCTGGTCGCGGTGATCAGCAACGGTACTGCGGTGCTGGGGCTAGGAAACCTGGGTCCACTGGCCGCTAAGCCGGTAATGGAAGGCAAAGGCGTTCTCTTCAAACGCTTTGCCGACATCGATGTTTTCGACATCGAACTCAACACCGAAAACGTGGACGAATTCGTGCGTTGCGTGCAGTTGCTCGAGCCAACTTTTGGCGGCATCAACCTCGAAGACATCAAGGCGCCCGAGTGCTTCTACATCGAAGAAAAACTCAAGGCGACGATGGAAATCCCGGTTTTTCACGACGACCAGCACGGCACCGCCATTATTTCCGCGGCCGCGTTGCTCAATGCCATCGAACTGACCAAACGCAATATCGCCAAAGTAAAAGTAGTCATGAACGGCGCCGGTGCGGCATCGGTGGCTTGCGCGAATCTCTACATTCGCCTGGGCGTGAAAAAAGAAAACCTGATCATGTGCGACACCCAAGGGGTGATCTACCAAGGTCGCGAGACCGGGATGAACAGCTTCAAGCAAGCCTTTGCAGTTAAAACCAAACTGCGCACTCTGGCCGAGGCCATGAAGGGCGCGGATGTGTTTGTGGGCCTTTCAGTGAAAGGCGCGGTCACCAAAGATATGATCGCTTCGTTGGCCAAGAAGGCGATTGTGTTTGCAATGGCCAACCCCGATCCGGAAATCGATTACGATGAAGCCAAGTCGGTGCGCGACGACATCATCATGGCCACCGGCCGTTCGGATTTCCCCAATCAGGTAAATAACGTTTTGGGTTTCCCTTTCATTTTCCGCGGCGCGCTCGACGTGCGCGCGAAAGCGATTAACGAAGAAATGAAAATCGCGGCGGTGTATGCGCTCGCGAAGTTGGCCCAGCAAGAAGTGCCGGACTATGTCTCCAAAGCCTATGAAGGCGCTCAGTTCCGCTTTGGGCCGGAGTACATCATCCCCAAGCCCTTCGACTCGCGCGTGCTTTTATGGGTTTGCCCGGCCGTGGCCAAGGCTGCCATGGAAACCGGCGTGGCCCGGGAAAAAATCGATCTCGTACAGTACTCGATCGACCTCGAGAAACGCTTGGGCTTGCGCCAAAGCTTCGTGCGCGGGATCAAGGACAAGCTCAATGTCGATGGGTTGAAACCCAAGGGCAAACTCCCCCGGATTGTTTTCCCGGAAGGCTCCAACCACAAAATTCTTTCGGCCTGCGACATCATCATACAGGACCACATCGCCGAGCCCATTTTGCTGGGCAACGAAGCCCGGATTCGGGAGGCAATTGCCTCGCGCGGTTTGGAGTCGTTGAAAGACGTCACCATCATCACGCCTTCGTCGGCGGCCAAGCGCCAGGAGTACTCCGACGCGTTCTGGGCAATGCGCCAACGCAAGGGCCTAGCCCGGGAGCAGGCGTTTTCGTTGATGAAGAACGAAAATTATTACGGTTCGATGATGGTGCACATGGGCGATGCCCAGGGCCTGCTCAGCGGCGTCACCCAATCGTACCCTGATACCATTCGGCCGTTTTTGCAAACAGTGGGCGCGCGTCCGGGCACCAAGATTGCGGGCGTCTACATGATGCTCTTTAAAGAACGCATTCTGTTTTTCGCCGACACCACCGTGAACATTGATCCGTCTGCATCCGATCTCGCGGACATCGCTATTAACGTGGCCTCGGCCGCGAAGTTCTTCGACATCGAGCCCAAAGTAGCCATGCTTTCGTTTAGCAACTTCGGCAGCAACAACCACCCCAATGCGCAGAAAGTGCGCGAAGCGGTGCGTTTGGTACGCTTGCGCCGCCCCGATATTCTGGTCGACGGCGAAATGCAAGCCGACACCGCGGTGGTGCCCGATATCGTAAACAACGACTTCCCGTTTTGTGATCTCAAAGGGGGCGCGAATGTGCTCATCTTCCCCGATCTTCAGTCGGCCAATATTTGCTACAAGCTGATGCAACGCTTGGGCGGTGCCGAGGCGATCGGTCCCTGCTTGTTGGGCATGAATAAGCCCATCAACGTGCTCCAGCGCACGGCCGAAGTGGAAGAAATCGTGAACATGGCCATGATCACGGTGTTGGAAATCCGCGAATACGAAAAAGCCAAAGCCAAAAAAGCCGCCAAAGCCAAGTCCACAACCTGACGCGACGAGTTAGGGGTGCTCCGCTCTTTTGCCGATAAGTGCTAGGACCACTTCAGCCATAGGAGCCGATATGTTTCCCTCTACCGCGAAAATTCTCGTCGTCGACGACATGAAGACCATGCGTAAGGTGGTCCTTCGATCCCTCAAACAGGAGGGATATACCAACCTTGTGGAAGCAGAGGATGGCGTGGCGGCTTTGACCTGCATCCAAGCCGCAGCCCAAGCGGGCCAACCTTTCGATTTGATTATCTCGGACTGGGATATGCCGAAATTGAAGGGGATCGATCTTTTGCGTAAGTTGCGGGCTGACGCCCGTACTAGAAACGTACCGTTCTTGATGCTGACCGCTGAGGCAGAAGAAAAATCTCTGCAGGAAGCGACTGCGCCCGATACCCGGGCTTCTGGTTTTCTCAATAAGCCCTTTCGCCCCGAGCAGCTCAAAGAGCAAATGGCGCTTACTTGGGCCGCGCTTTCGAAA
Source organism: uncultured Pseudobdellovibrionaceae bacterium (assembly GCA_964492125.1). Lineage (GTDB taxonomy): Bacteria > Bdellovibrionota > FAC87 > UBA2466 > UBA2466 > JAIEOG01. Next base: position 13,268 of record CAZBJE010000033.1, read on the forward strand.
AAAGCGGCTTAGTTTTTTCGATAGCCTAGCTCCAAAATCATCGAACCGACTTCGGATTCAAACGGAATCACCAGCCCTGGGTTGGGGGTCAACTGACGTACGCGCAGTGATTGCCCCACAAAAATCAAAGGGAGTGTTTTGCCAAACGCATGGCCTACTTTGATCAACTCTGATTTCGCCTGACCGAAAATGATATTTATAATCTCACCACAGCCGTCTTCCACTTCAGTCGTAATACCAGTGTACTCTTCCCCAATCATGCGTTTCATCAGCTGCAGAAAAGTAGCTTCCTTAAAACCTATGGCGATCGTGCCGCTGACGCTTTTGCTCATCATGCCCATCGAAGCTGCAATATCGTAAACACCCCGGGGACCGGACGCCTTGAGGTGCGGCGCCCCTGCTACAAATTTGGTTTCGCACTGAATTTCCAATGTTTTGACGGCGGCGTTTTGGAAAGTGTCTACCAGCAATTTCTCCAGGGCCGAATCATGCGCCGCTTTCTTGGCTGCCACCGAAGCAGGTGCGGCCGCGCGCCTGGCACTGAGCTTGGCAAAGACATCGTCGATAGTTCCCAGCAACTCTGCGGCCACCCCGCCCATAGCTGACACCAGAGGCGTCATAGCCGACGGCATTGCGATCACAAAAAATTTATTGCGTCCCGGGATCTTGGCCAAATTGGCGGAAAGTTTCTTCCACCCCGCCTCGTTGATGTCCGTTGCACCAGCCATATCGACCACCACACCCGAGAGAGGCGGAGTACCGGGAAGCCCCAGTCGTTCAGCGATTAGGTCGGGGACTTTCTCGAAGTCCGCGTCTTGCGAGCGGGCGCTGACATTCAAAACCAAGAGCCCAGCACGTTGAATGAATTGAATAGTGGGCGATGACACGAATGCTCCTTGGCGCGGGGTGAGAGGGGTGCGTCGAACGTTCACTCTATTTTAGTCGATTCTGGCCAGATTTTCACCTTGACCAGATAAGCATACATTTGTATGTTTATGGAGTCGGAAGGGAGGCCCTATAGAAATTTAAATCTAACATGCTGCAAATACCGTTTACGTGCTTACCGGGGGATCGAATACCCAATATGCTTTGCCTGATTTTGCTCTGTAGCAAGCTCCAGGCGCATTCGATCCCCCGCCCCCTCCCGCCTAAACTTAATTTTAAGTTTAAGGTTAAATTTAAACTTAGCGACGCACTGATCTCAGTATTTGTAGTCTTTCCAAGCATGGTTAATTCGCTGGTAACGCGAAGCGCCGTGGCTTACCGCGTTATACGGCGCAATCAACCCGGCATCGAGGAAGTCTTTGCGGAACTTGCGATTATCGTCGTTAAAACTCACCACTTCCCCTTTTGCATCAACGAACGCTTTGTTTTCAAAGGGGTGCCAGGAGAAAGTATCGTCCTCCCCCCAAAGTTCGCCGTACGCCATGATTTGCGGGTAGTAGTCCCTGAAGGGGCGGCCTGCGTTTTCGTGACAACGAGTACAGAATTGATCGGTTACTTCAAAGAACGAAGCATTGTAGTTGCGGGGCACGATGTGGAATGGCGCCGCAGTGGAACCCGCATAGGCCTTCATTGAAGCATTTTTCTTCCACACCGTATTGCGCGCGCTACGAAAGGTGGTTTCGTGCAGCATCTCCGCCAGAATGGAATCGTCTTCCAATCCTGGCATCAAATCGACTCCCCCTTCGGTTTTGTCGAACGCCCCTGAGAAGTGCACGGCGCTCAAACTTCGACGGCTCAACGTATTGTTATCGCGCAAGTGTGACACAAGCTTTGTGATAGATACGGAGCTCGTCCACGCCGGCTTCTCTCGGCGCTTTAGCTCCAGGGCATCCGCAAAATCCGCGGCGGTGGGAAAGGGCCTAAAAACATCTACAGCCCAAGAACGCAGCTCTCGAGTACGAGTGCGAATTTCAAACACATGGGATTGTCCGCGAGAATCCGTGATAAAGATTAATTCTCCGAAGACGGTCCCCACTGGAAACATCCATTCCCAACGGTGCGTATACGCATTCGGCTCGCGGTACTTGTAAACGACCGGCAAAAACTTCCCGTTCTCCCGAGGCAATCTCCAAAAATCGACCACCCAAGTATTGGCAGCATCGTCTACCCCACCCGTGCGTCCGAAAGGAAAGTGGAATTCTCCCGGACGGATAAACAAATTCCCGTGCCCACCCGGAACCGCCAGATCGATAAAAACTGGCTTAATCGTGTTGGGGCGAAATCCAATCACGAGTTGAGTGCCGTCGCCGAAAGAATCCTGGTATCCGGGCACGATTACGGTTTTGTCGTAAAACATCGTGTCTGGGCTATCGAGCGTTTCTCGCAAACTATTGTCCCAAATCGGCGGCAGGTGAGTGAGAATTTGCGAGACTTTTGCTTCGGGCAAAAGCTCTACTGGCCGCTTCACTGCATCCACTAAATGCAAAACATCGGCTTGGGCCTCAACCGGTTTGCGAAACCCGATGAAACTTACCACCACAACTAGAACCGCTACCGACATACACGCACGAAGACGCATATTGGACGCTCTCTTTCTGGAGATCGTAAAGCTGGTTTAGGTTTTTTTATGGAGCGTAAAACGCGCGTAAAAACTTAGACGCAACGCATTAGAATAAAATCAAGTTGGATGGAGGGTGCCCCTTCAGTATAGCACCGCGATGGGCGCGGCTAGAGGGGAATGCACGAAACATTTTTGCGTTTATGACGCGCCGATCTGTCTTCACTGTCTTCGTTTTTTTAAAAATGGGATCCTCCTGTTTTGACTGCACTCCCTCCGCGGACGTAACAATCGCGACAATCATTAGTAAGTCCTTTTGGAGGGATGTTTTTTTATGATGCAGTATAAACAAAAGTCGGCTTATGCCGCCTTGGCGCTTCTTTTAGTTGGAAGCCAAGTCCAGAGCGCAGACAGCAATCCCAAGCTCGGAAGCGAAACCTACTACGGCTCGGGTTATGTCGAGCGCGCACCGGAGTTTGCGGAAGTTTCCGTGACCTTTAACGTGCAGTGCTTAAAGTCCGCTGAAGCAGTGCGAACCGCGATTGAAGCAAAATCCGCCGCACTTTGGAAAACCGTCACTACCGAAATCACGGATTTCAACGAAACCGAGCGCCATTATTGGGGCGACGTGAAAGATATTTACCCACAAAAAGATTCATTCCTCCGCCAGGTGGCTCCGCACCAAGATCGCAACGGGAAAGTGGTTCCGGGATCGCTCAAACGCTACAGCACCTGCGACAGCAAAGTGGAATTGCCGCTCAACACTCCGGTCGGCACCATTTACTCCGGCAACCAAACTATCGAATTTCGCAGCAGCAAAATGGATTGGCTAGAAGCCGCCGTTCGCTCTGTCCAGAAGCTCGCGCAAGGCACTCAAAAAGACGAAGTTAAAATCACGCTCTCTCCCATCAGATACGATGTGACTGAAGCGACAAAACGCGACATGCGCGTGGAAGTGCAAAAACAAGCTCGTCTGGCCGCGACCGGCCCGGGAAGCAAGTTTGAGCGCGACAAAGTCACTTTGAAATTCGCCAGCGCCCATTTCTTAGGCCAACGCCTTGAAGCCGCCCCCTACCAAAACTTGAGCTTTAAGACGCCCGTCGAAAAAGGCAAGGCCCCAGTGGTATCGGTGGAATTACCGTTCACCTACACGATCTACGCCGAAGCCGGCGATCGCGTGAGCAATAGCCCGACTAAGGTAGGCCTCACTTCCAACTACCGTTCAGTCGGTAAAAAAGTAAGCAAAGCCGACTTTGGCGAAACGACTGTCAACGTCAGCGCGACTTGCATCACGTCGCCAGACAAAGCCGCTGACACCATCAAGGCAGAAGTCGCCGCCGTGCAGGCAGCCCTTGAAGCGGTCCATGGAAAAACAGCTACTTCGGAAACCGACCGAATTACCGTTGAGGAAGCCCAAGTGGGGACTACATCCCCGTACGAGCCGGCCTCCTGGTCCGATAAACTCGACGAAAACCGTCAGGCTTATCCGGTGCTCAGCTACTTCGACAATTGCTCTGGCAAAACGATCCCGGCTCCGGCGAAAGGCGAATTGACGCCTTACTACTCGGTCACCCAATCGTTTACCCTGCGCACGACCGACTTCAAGCTTTTGAGCAACACGATCGAAAGCTTGCGCGCCAAGTATACGGTTAGCGCCACCTCCCCCACTGCCGTTACGGTTTTGGTGAGCGATGCGGCAGCTAACGTGACCGATGCAACCAAACAAAAGCTGCTGCAAGAAGCGCGTGAAGACGCCGCTACCTGCATCCTCGACAACAAAGGTTCTTTGGCGGGCGATGTACAAGGGAACAAGTTCACTTGTGTGCATTTGAAATCCCTGCACATCCAAGCCGAACCGATGCGCAAAAGCCGCGGCCAGGATTTCGGCAGGTCTCTCCAGCCAGAATCCGCAGCCGCGATGGAATCCGCTCCGGGTGGCGCGCCTGCCGAACCGGGTTTGGATGTCGTGGTAATCGCCAAGCCAGGCGATCTCCGCGGCGCCGTTGCGGTAGCAGAATCGGAGCGCCACTACGCGTTCGAATTCCAGTTCGAAACCGAAGATTACGTGCCGCTCCTCAAAGGCCGCAGCACACCGTTGCCGTAGTCCCAATACGCAAATGAGGCCCGCCCCCACAAAAGGGGCGGGCTTTTTTATTTCCCAAAGTCCAGCGGGACAACCTTCAGCGCTCAGCTGCCGAAAGGGGATTCCCGTTCGTCTCTTACTCGCCGGCGAGCGGGTACCGCGGATCGATATCCACTGGAATGGCGCCGAGTTTATTCAAGGCTTTTTCCATTACGGGTCGAATGACGGCGTATTTTTTTAGTAGCGCATCCGCCTTGGCATAGGACCCCTCCGCCTCGAGCGTCAGCAGTTCTCCCGTCAACTTCGTCACCGCGGGACGAATCTTGGCCGCGACGATTTCAAACTTACCGGTCTTTTCGTCGGCCTGGATCGCCCCTTCGTCCATCAAGTAATTGAACTGCAGCGCAATGCCCTTACCGTGCGCTTCATTGATTCCAAACCGCACCGAGCGAAACGCGCTGGCCAAGTAGGTCATGTACATCGAAGTTTGCATCGACGCATCTATGACGCCTTTATCCATCAAGTACTGCATGGCCCAAAGCCCCGTAATATCGGCCTTGGCTTCTTCGATTGCTGAATGCAATTCCTTCAGTGCCGCGCGCGGAGTGGACTCTTTGCCGTCGAGCGTGATGCTGTGGGGCCCTATTCCGTGCATTAACTCGTGCATCAAGATGTGGGTAAAAAACGGCGCAAAGGCTACTTCCTTGGCGTGCTTTTTTTCCAGCACAACATGGGAGATCGGCTCAAGCACTTTATGGAATTTGGCCTCTTGCACATTCTTGATCATCACTCGCTTGCTGCCCTTTTCCTTAATCACCCTTTCGTCGTTAGGCAGATTAAACGCAGCCGTCATTACCCCCCGGCGAGCGTCGCCCGACGCAAAAACTTGATCTACCACTCGGATGGGCGCCAAAGCGCCCAGCTTGGGATTGCGGTACTTTGGGTCCAACGGCAGATTGTTTTCCAGCTCTTGCAAATACCCGCTAAACTTGGCGAGCTTGCTGGTTTCGGCATCGTTGCGGATGGTAACAAAAGCTTCGTAGGCCGCCTTGTAGCTGAAAAGCTCGTCTTCGTAAGTTTCGTAGGGCCCAATCGTGATCTCGAGCGGAGACTGCAAATCCATCCACGCGACGTCGCTCTCGTAGTAGTTGTCGCTCTTAAAAGCCTCGGCACGTGCATTCAAAAACTTGCGCAAGGAATCGTTGCGCGTTTGGGTAGCGGCTTCTTTCAGAAGCTTTGCGGCCGGCTCCAGAAACTCCTTGTACGCTTCGCTGTAGGGCACCATCTGCAGCTGCTTGTTTGCATCGCGGCGGATGACCGTGAAGAAGCCGACGGCCCGAGCCTGATCGGCGGCCGAGAGAGTTTTGACCCAACCTTCAAACTCGGCGCGGGCCATGTCGCTGGGATAAAAGCCAGCCGTAGGCGGCTTAGGCGGAACACCCTCGACGAAAGGCGCGTCTTTATCCAGTCGCATCCACGGGCCGACATTTTGCTTGAAGAGAGAAAAAATCAATTTGCCCCGACGGCTATCGTCGGCCTCGAGTTTGGACCGCAAAGCCACATTTCCGTCCCATACCTGCCTCAGATAGAGCGGATCGAGGTACTTCGCTGCCGCAATCACACTCTTCAGCGCCTTGCGCTCGTGGGGAGAAAGGTGGGCAGTGGAGGCTGTAATCGGGGTCGCCGTCAGCCGTTGCAACTTCGAGTTAAGGTCAGCGATATCGGCTGCCTGAGCGGAAAATGCCCACAAAACAAGGAACGCTTTTAGAAAACCCACGGTGAACTCCACTACTTACAAGAGGTTAAAGTCCCTTTTTAACGGCGATAACAGCGCGGCGGCAACTCGAATTCATTGCGGCGAAGTTCAAGATCCATTATGGTGCGAAGCGTTATGTTTATTGAGGGACATCATTTCCATGCTTCCGTTTACCCAGCGAATTGCGGCCGCGCTCTGTCTTGCCCTGTCCACTCAGGTCATGGCCGCTGGCAAAATTACGCTGGCGTGTATCAATTGCTATAGCTCTTCGTCTCTCTACCCGATTTACGCCCAACAATTAGCGCCCGGAACCCAGATTGAATGGATCTTGGTGCAGACCCACGAGTTCTACCCAGAGCAAGAGGCGTCCATGGTCGCTTTTGGCGAAAAAGCGACCCGCATCCGCATCAACCCGGAAGAACCAGCCCAGTGGAACGCACTGGTGCAGACTCTGCGTGACCGGGGGGCTTTTGTTCTCGCTGGGCAGTGCGAGGGGGCCTACTACGCCTGCCCGCTTGCCCATGAACTAGGGCAACCCGAGAACGACTTAGCCAAACGTGAGCCGCGGCGCCGCAAGGACGCACAAGCCGAAGCCGTGAAGAAATTGAAAATCCCTACCCACGTGGTTCGGGATGTAGAATCGGCATTGGCTTTTATCGATAGCTTCCCGCAAAGCGAAGTGGTTCTCAAACCCAACGCAGGCGCTGCGGGAATTGGTTTTGAATCCCTGCCAAAATCCGATCGCGCGCGGCTGATTGAACGGCTCAAGGCACGCATGGCGAATGGGGTGAAAGTCTTTGATGAAGAGGACTCGGTTATTGCCCAGCCAAATATTGTGGGTGAGCAATATTACGTCGATACCTTTACCCTCAATGGGGTCACCAAAATTACCGGTTTGTGGCGCTACCATATGCTCGAACAAGGCGGAAGGCTCGCCCTTTTGGTGGATCGCCCGATTAGCTTATTCAGCTCGCTGGCGAAAGAGCTGGGGCCGATTGTCTCCGAAATCAATAGCGACTTGGGCGTGCTCGTAGGCAGCGCGCATATCGAAATTCGGCGGGAGAGATCCACCGGAACTTGGTCGCTCGTGGAAAATAACGTGCGTAATGCCGGCTCGGGCATACCAGCGTTGGAATCCGAAATCTGGGGCATCAGCCAACTGGAGATGACGCTTTTGCGCATTCTCGATCCGGCTCGGCTGCAGCGAGAGTTTGACAGTTTTCCTCGCCGCAAGCGCAAGGATGGTTTCTTGTTTATTCTACCGTCGGCGGGTGAAGGATTTCTAACCCGTTCCGGAATCGATTTCCTCACTGCTTTGCCCGGGTTCTTTCCAGTGGCAGACCACTACGCCGCGCAGCCACACAAAACCACAACCACCACCAATCTCAAAACAGCGGCGGGGGTATTTCACTACGCGGGCACGAATAATCGAATCAGACGCGCCATCGCAGGCGCGATGTCGGCACTGCGACAGGAAACACTCATCGACTTCGACTCCGGTTGTGCCGGGCTTTTAGAACGGCGGGGTTTCTACGCCGAGCTGGAAGAAGTAGCAGCGGGAATCGACTTAAGTTTTGGGGAAGATTTCTAGACGACTGGTAAACCTAAGGTTCTAAGTAAAAAACACCGCGCGATTGCGCCGTGAGCAACCCCACAGAATCCGCCTTGCGCTGCAAAATCTGAAACGGCATGGGCTCACTGGAAACTTTGGTGAATGCTTCGGCAGTACCCAGCTTGCGCTCCACAAACCACCGGTACTCACCCACACCCGAGAAAGAAAGCACGGCATTGCTGGTATCAACGGGCTTGCGTACCCGCTCCCGTCCCTGTGCATCCAAGATGACCAACGTATCTTTGGCTTCTCGGGATGTGCTGCGCTCGGCATAGTCCCATTGAAACTGCAGGGTAGCCGGGAGCTTATTGGCCACGAAAACAAAATCCCGCACGGGGAATCGCGGATTAGGTTTATTCGAAGGGTTCACCGCCTCACCAATCGCCTTGGAAAAAGGTGCAGGTTTCGTACTCAAGGTCAGCGGCAAGGCGATGTGGAGTGACTGTGCCTTGGATTGGTAGCTTCCATCGGTACTCGCTATCTGGACGAAATAGCGCCCTTCTTTGGCGATTTGCAGAGTGTAAAACTCAAACCGGGTGACGGCGATGGGTTTCTTGCGGGCTTCTTCCGCCCGCCAGAGATGCACTCCGTACTCCAGATCGGAACCGGCGGGCTTTTTCCAAATTACTTTGATAGCGGTCGGCATCCGATCCGCCACCACAATGGCTCGATCCGTCGGCGTTACAAGGACGATCGGCTTAAGCTTGCTCACCCACTCCGTCTCCCCTGACTTGTCTTCCGCGGGCATACGCGGGGGAGGCAGAGCCTTCACGTCCATATGAGCCAATACCGCAATGAAGCGTTGATAGGCTTCTTCCACCGTGTGGAGCAAAGGCTTAACGGGCCCGCTATCCGCCTCTGGTTCCATTTCACCGGTGGCCGGCAATTGGGGCACGAAGTAAGAGCTCAGGTGAATCTTTCGCAAAAAACCTTCATCTAGCCGTACGACCGCGGGAGCAGAAAAACGGACAATGCTGCTGCCTCGGCCAATTTTATTTCCGCTCGCAACTTGCGGCACCGCCACAGAGATATTCCCGCCTTCACTCACCTGGACCAATGTGCCCTCGTGCAACTCGGTACCCACCGACAATCGCTCCCAGCGATCCGACCAGGGCTCCCAGGAATACACCGCGCCTTCCACGAACGTGATTTTGTAAACGCGTTGGGGCAATGTGTGCGCGTGCGCGGAGAGGGAAAAGAAGGCAAACGCGAATATGGTTTTCCAATGGTTCATAGATAGCGCACGGCAAATAGACAAACGTCATCTAGAGGGGGACGGCTTTCCAAAAACGTCTTCCAATCCTCGTGAACGGAATCCACCAGATAACGAGCCGTTTGGTTGGCGTAAACCTTGCTGCTGTTGAAAAGGCGCTTCTGGCGGTAGGGCTTGCCCTCGGGATGCCCCTCAATCAGTCCATCGGTAAACATCAGAAGACTCATTCCTTTCGAGAATGGAATTTTTTGCACCGAGGGTTTCAGTTCAGGAGATAACCCAATCATGTCGGCAGGCATGGAAATAAACTCTGCGGGCAAACCGGTTTCCTGGGGTTGAATCATCAAAGGTGCTGGGTGGCCGGCGTTGAGCACTTCGATCTGAGAACCCCCACGTACGTAACGCATTGCGAACATAGTGGCGTGCCAACGTCCCCGCCCCAGTTTGTTGATTAAACCGTTTAATCGACGGGCGAGTTCTTCCAACGAAAAGTGGCCACTGCTTTCCTGCCGGACTTCTTCAAAAGTCGCCGCGATAATCGCCGTAAACATGGCGGCTCCCGCGCCGTGTCCCGACACGTCGGCAATCGCACAAACCGTTTCACCGGACTGCGGATCGTAAAAATACCCGTACCAGTCGCCTCCGCACTCTTCCGCGGGATCGTAGCGGACGGCCACATCCAAACCCGAAAGAGCGGGCAGCTCTTCCTGCGGCAAAAAGTTTTCTTGAATTCCTTTGGTGACTGCGAGTTCGCCTTCCAAACGGATGGTCTTCTTCTGCTCTTCCATCAAAACCCGCACGTCGTCTTCCCGTGCGCGCAAGTTTTCAGCCATGGATACGAACGATTTCGATAGCAGGCTCAGCTCCCCGAACCCCATGCGAGTCGGCACAGCGGTAAACCGCCCCTGACCGATATCCCGAGTCAGCGAAACCAAATCACGAATGGGGGCCGTCATGCGGCCCACAACAAACTGCAGCAGCAGCGCCGCCACGGCCAACACACCCAGCAACACCCACACCATTCCCAAAATCGATTCCGTAACCACCGCTAGCGCTACTCGGCGGGAGATCTCGACAAACATCAGCATATTGGTTTTCGGAACCTCGGAATAAAAACCATAGGAGGCGCCGTCGTCACCGTTAAAGGCAATTTGCCCCTGACGAAAAGGATCCGCTACAAATCGCTGGACCAGCGGGCGTTTCTGAAAGCTTTGCCCGTCGATTTGTTCTTTGTTGCTGTAAATCAGTTTGCCTTGCTTGGTGGTGAGGTAAACCGTCATGCGGTCCGAGTACTTTTCGAGCGTTGAAGTCCACGGCGAAGTATCTATTTTCCACATCAATAGATAGTTCCCGGGTGTGATCTTGTCGTGAATGGTTTCGGCCAACCGGTTTGAGGTCATTTGGATGGCAACGAAATTTTCACCGGCCAGCTGCAACAGACTAGACGAGTCGGTTAAAGCCGCCGTTTCGAGGCCCAATTCCTTGGGCGGCACCTTCTCCGGTCCCTTGCCCGCCACTCGCAGCAAACTGCCGCTCGCATCGATAAAGTACATCATGTCCGGAAACTGGCGAATCTGGCGCTCGAATGGAGATGCCCCCTGCTCGCCCGAACCATCCGCCAAAACGAAACGCTCTAGTTTTTCTGATAGTTCGTTCGAGCGTTTTTCCAACTCCAAAAACAAAATGGCCCAGCCGTCTACGACCTTGCTTTCGTAAACCACGGTGATGGAATAGTAACCAATAACGCCGCCTGCGACCACAATCGACAGCACCGCGGTGAGCACCATCAAAAAACGAAGGGTCAGACGGTCTTTCCAGTTGGATTTGGCCGCCTTGCGAGCCGCGCGCGCAGCGGTGCGCGAAAGAGGCCTTGCCGCCATCCCGGGTTTCTGGGCTGGGAGACCAGCGGCTGAATCCGTTGGAACAACTGTTTTTTTATTAGGTGCTGCCACGGCTCTCTCTTTTCAAAATGATATGCACTCGCCGATTGCGCACGAGGTTCTCCGGGATCAAGCGACCGCCTTCCCCGCGTTCGGGAAACAGAGGCTGCACATCGGCCATGCCGCGAGTCAGAAGCGTTTTAGGGGGCACGCCCGCCTTGGCGAGTTCGTCTGCCACAGCGCCCGCACGCGCAGCGGAGAGCGCCCAGTTACTCGAATAGGGAGACTTGCCCGAAGGCCGCTGTGAATCGGTGTGACCGACGACTTCCACCTTAGCCAAACCTTCGACTTTCGCCAGCAAACGAGCGATCTCGCCCAAGGTCGCTTTGGCTGCGGGGTTTAACTCCGCTCGACCGGATGTAAAAAGCATGCTGTCAGGTAAAACAATTTCGGTGACTTCGGACTTCTCGGGAAGCTTGTTAGCGATTCCGGATAGCGCGCCATTTTTGTGGGCATCCACGATTTCCTTCATTACCTGCTTCGCGGCATCAAAATCCTTGGAGTCGTGAACGGCCCGCTCGATTTTGTCGACCGCCTCTTCCATGTTGTCGCCCAGATTGAGCATGGCAATAAGGTACTGAAGCGCGCGGATCTCACGCTGCTCGTTGATTTGCCCTAATTCCGAGTCTTCAGTCTTTTTCTTCTCGCCGAAGGCATCCGCAATCTCCCGACCAACGGCATTAAACTTTTTATCGTCCACCTGCGAAAGGCTATAGAGAATGACAAAGAACCCAAAGAGAAGCGTCATCATGTCGGCGTACGACACGACCCAAAGCTCTTCCCCGTGAGCGACCGGAGCTCTGCCGAACTTCTTCTTTCTGCCTACCATCGCCATTAAGCTGCCGCCTTCTTCTCAGCGCTACTGGCCGCCAAGTTCGAGGGATTACGTTCACCCGGAAGCAAGAACGACTTCACTTTCTCTTCGATAAACATGGTCGGCTTGCCGCCAGCGATTAACAAAATCCCCTCCACCACCATCCGACGAGCTACCAAATCTTCGTGGGTTTGCTGCGTGAGATTCTCGGCGATGGGAACGAAAATGAAGTTCGATAGAAAAATTCCGTAAAGCGTCGCCACCAGCGCGATCGACATCGACGGACCAATGAGATTTTTGGAGTTTGGGTTGCCCAAGGCCTGCAACAGGGCAATCATCCCCAAGGTCGTGCCCATCAAACCGAATGCGGGAGGAAACTTGGAAATGGTCCGAAACTGCTCCGCCTGAGCCATGTAGCGCTCAAAGTGGGTTTCGGCGCGGGTTTCCAGAAGGTCGCGCAAATCATCGGTACTGACGTCGGCCTCCATAAAAAACAAAACTTCCGCCGCGTCTTTCAGAAAGGGATCGGAGAGGGAACCCAAAGCAGCTTCGAAGTTCGCGCGGCCCTTGCGGTAGGATTTAGCGAGATTCACGATCTCGCCAATCAAACCGTAATAATCCCATTTCTTCTTGCCAATCATCCGGCGAATGAAAACGCCAAAGAGTTCGGCCATCTTAGGAAGCGAAAAACAGGAACAGCTTGCCGCCACCGTGCCGCCCAGAACGATTAGAATGGCGTGGGAATCGAGAAACATGCCGGCATTTTTGGCGGAGCTAAAAAGCGCCACTCCAAAAACTATGGCCGACAGAACAAACCCGATTAGCGTCGATAAATTCATAGAGCGATCTTTCTAAGCCGCGTCACGCGACCTTCTTTGGCTCAGAGGCCTTTTTTGTATCAGTCTTGGGCAGACGACCTTCGGCTTTCATCGCGCGAATACGGGCGACGACAATGTCTTTGCTGCGCGTGAAAGCGGCCACCAAGGCTTGGCCTCCCCGCGCGGTAAAGGTTTCAACTTCTTCGACAATCAATTCTTTCCGCCGAGCCGGCATCAACGCCTCCAATTCGGCGCGTTCTTCAGCAGAAGCACCGGCAGCCAAGGCGGCATAGTCTTTGTTCGACAAGCTTTCGGTAATTTCCCGACGCAAATTCTCCGGCAAAGTGAAGAAGGTGGCCAACGTGATGATGTTGTCAGCAAAGTAGCTCTTGATGCGCGCATTGGTGGAGAGCGTCTTAACGATATCCTCGCGCAGATCGTTGGACGCCGACTCGACAATCTCTTTGTACACCTTGAGGAACGGACGCTCCGTATCCGCAATAGAACGGTTGATGACGTTCTTCAACGCCTCGGCAATCTCGGCGTCCATCTCGCCCACCTTTGTCATTTCAGGCATCTTGGGCAATAGGCGTACGGCCGCCATAAACTTATCGTTTGAGTTACGTTTCAGCCGCTCTAGGAAGTAAGCGATCTTTTCTGGTTTGAAGTACAAGAAAAGCCGCGGCATCAGATCCAGCTTGATTTCGGAGATCAGAACAACCAGGTCTTCTTCACTCAGCTGAGCGATCCCCTCGGCAACTTTGTCACTGGGCCGGCCGCCTGTTTTTTCAAAAGACTGCATCAGCAACTTGGTGCGGATATCTTCGGCGGCTTCCATCATCATTTCGACTTTGGATCGGTCGTAAACTCCTTCTTGTTGGAACCGCTTGATGGATTCCTGGGCTTCCAGGCCGATTCGGCCCCACAAAGTGCGTGCAATGTCCCGACCGAAGAATTCCATGAGAGCCACACCGCGACCTGCGGTCGCAGGATTTTTCAAAAGACCGGTGAGGTGGCGAACCACGGTGGACTCAGCTCCAGCATCGTAGCCATCCATCACCTGCTCGCGCAGTTTCGAAAGGTGGGCATAGAGCGATTCCATAGGCAGGCCAGCCATGCCGCCGCCTCCGCCCTTGTTTTCAATCGTAGTTTTGCTCTCGAGCGTCGTGGTGCTTTTGTTCTGATCCCCGGTCGAAATTTGCGTCACGGCATTGGCGGCCGCCATGGCTTCGCCAATGGTCGCAATGGCGTCACTTAAACTATCGCCCGCTTTGGAAAGACTTCGCGCGAACCACAGCATCACCAAAAGCGCCAGAACACCCAGCCCACTGACGATGTAGTAAAGTAGGTTACTCGGCGCTTCGGAAGCCAGATCACGGGGCTTGTTCTCGCCATCGGCTTTTCCTGCGGTGGCAGCATTTTTCGCAAGTACCGCCGCCTGCAATTCCCGATTTAGCCGCTCGGCTTCCGCCTTGGCTAGGTTCAATTCCTGGCGCAGGTTTCCGCGTTCGCGTTCCCATTCATCCGACGGCAAATCAATACCCAGTGGCGAGAAAGCAACTTTGTCGCCTCGGTTCGCCCGCAGCTTCAAACTGCGCGTTATCATTTCCTCGATTTTGCGACGAGAAGCGGATAAGCGCCGAGAAAGCAGTACTTCCACTTTCACCGATCGCACATACAGATCTAGTTCTTCAATGGGCAACGATGAGAAGGCACCCGCGGCCGATCCTTTCGGAACATACGGAGCGCTTGGAAGTTTCTTGCCGTTGGGAGTGGCGGTGACGATGACGCTGAATTCTTTGGCCGGCACATGGCGTTCCAGAGTTTCGCGCACGCGCGTTTCGTAAGCCTTCGAAAGCGTTTCTTGCTCGTACGCCTCCGCATGCGCGACCACGCTCAAAAACAGCAGTGACAAGGCACACTTCGACCCATAACGCATAGCGTTTTTTAGTCGCGTATAGGATTGTAGCGCGCGTACGGATGCCATAGATCTACCTTTGGGTATCGGCATTTCCACAAAGTTTCTAAAATTATTGGGAAAAGAAGAATTGAGTCACTCCTGACATGGTTTAGAATGAGGGTGAAGGAATCCCCTTTTTCACCAAGGAGCCCTAAAATGCGCCCGAACCACCCGGCGGTGCCTGCGATTGCGCTGACCTTGGTGATCGCCCTTGCGGCTTGCTCATCGCCGCCGTCGCGCGTGACATTTACTTCCACCGAACCAGGCACCGCGAAACTTCTGCCGCTCAATAACCTTTCCGCGCCGGGCCAAGACTTGGGCAGTTTTCCCGTGTCGGTGCCCAAAGACAAACTAGTGGGGCGGGCGGTGCAACTTTCCGCCAAGGGGCGGTCCCCGCAGTTTTGGGTGGTGCAAAGCGAGCCGGACTCGCGCCTACAATTTAACGTGAAATTTCTTCCGCCTGTCGCCGGCCAAGATAACGTCAACCATAACCGTTCGTACCGCGTGCTGATGAAGGCCTACCAGGCGCTATCTTCCAATGATTTTAAAATGGCCAAGGAGTACAGCCAGAAATTGGTGGAACTGGATCCGGCCATCTCCGCTCCTTATATTTTGATTGGCATCGCCGCGCTGGAAGAAGGCAAGAATGAAGAAGCCCGCGCCGCACTCAACAAAGCCAAGGTCCTCGATCCGGAAGACTCTGAGATCTCGGAACTACTTAAACGGGTGAGATAACCGCCTCCATGATTCGCTTAGAATTAATCTCTTTTTTGTTTAGCTGGTCGCTTTCGCTTTGGGCGGCCTCTCCCCCTTTGCCGCCCCTGCCTCCAGCCACCGGTAGAACGGCGGGCGAGGTGGTCGACGACGGCCGGCGCTGGGACTTGGGCATTCAGGTAGGCACACGCGCCGGCTCCATCATCAAGGGCACGGTCGTTAAAGTTTACGGGGGGCTACCCGTTTCTCTCGTTCTACACGAGCCTGTTTCTCGCAATCTGCTTTTTATGGTCGTGGTGCAAGGCACAGTCGATTTGGGAAACTTTCAGATGTCTAGCCAAGGTTTGGACCTCGGGCTTCAATACGTAGTTTGGGGCGGGCTGCGTCGGCGCGTGAGCGACTTTGGCGAAATTAAAGTATTGAGCGAAAATCCCTTCGACCTTTCATTGATTTTGCGCGCGGGCATTCATAGCTACGGCGCCGTTTCCCGCTCGAACGCATCTGATAGCCTGACCGGCACCGTTTACGAAACGATGGGCGGCATTTCTTACCGGCGAGATTTTGGGAGTTCTAGTGCCTTCTACGTCCAGTTGCTCACCCATCTCCTCAACATGCCGGCCAGCACCGAACGCCTCAATCCACGCCTTCTGGAGTTCGGATTAGGCTGGCGTTTTTACCTCTAGCGCGGCGAAAAAGCCCCAAGAATTCAATTGTTCAGATACCCACACAATTTAAGGATCTCCATGGGTTACACCTAGTTGAGACCGGACTTAGCCATCTACCTTTTTATGACGCACGATGCTAAAATGAAAGGAAGATCCACTGCGCTGCAAAGAGGTACGTTTCAGTGTTTGCGCGTTCAAAACTCCTATTTTTTATCGCCCTGTTGCCGGTCCTCACCGGCTGCAACCCGTTTAGTTACGGGACGGATAGTGGCTTGTCCGCGTCTTTCGCGGGCATTTCTACAGACGGCGCAACCGTTTCCGCCGACAGTTCGAAAATCGTGTTGAGCTGGAGCGCGGCGGTCAACCCGACAGGTACGGTCCACTACTTCGTTTACGGCGACGCCAATTTCACTTCGCTGCTCGATATCACGGAGCAAACCACTTGGACGTTTAATGACCCCGTCCCCGGGGAAACCTACGTTTTCGGGGTTCGGGCACGCGATGATGCGGGTGTGGACACCAACATGAATCTTTGCGTGGTTCATGTGAGCCTAAACGCACCGACGTTTGCTGGTCTTACGAGCGCTACTGCCACCGCGAGCAATAAAATCCAGCTTACTTGGACCGCCTCCCCCTCCACCGACGTCGCCGGTTACAATATTTACCTTTCCCGCGATTTAACGAACGCGATCGATTTCACTACTGGGACGCAACACTTCGTCACCGGGCTCACGGCTTCGACCGCCTATACATTCGTAGTGCGCGCGATGAACTCGGCCGGGGTGACGGACCAAAACATCATCGCCAAGTCGGCCACCACCCTATCGTACGCGGTACCGGATTTTAGCGGCGTCACCGCTGTGACCAACATGACCGGCGCGGCGGGCTTAACGTCGCTCTCTGTCGCGTGGACTCGCGCCGGCGGGAGTGTAACGGGCTATCAGATTTACGCCAGCACCACTTCGGGCGGACAAGATTTCACCGCACCGCTTACACCCCAAGGCGCCAACACAGGCAATGTGACGGTAGGCCCCTATGTCTCTGGTGCTTCGACAACCAGCGCGATTATCGACGGGCTTTCGGCCAACACCAAATACTACGTGAGCGTTCGCGCGTTTTATTGGGACGGCTCCTACGAGTACCAAGAGACAAACACTATCGAGGCTTCCGCCACGACGCTGGCGACGATCCCCCCGCCGGCCAACCCCGTCCTCACTTCAATTTCGCCCGCAGCCGGCCAACTAGGCGGAGGCGACCCGGTCGTGATCACCGGTACCGGATTTTTGGATGGCGTTTCAAAAGACGTTTCCATCGGTGGATCCACCTGCGCACCCATGGTGGTTGTATCTGGAACTCAAATTACCTGCACGACGACCGCCCACGCAGCGGGCGTGGTGGATGTAGTGGTAACCAACGGAGACGGAGGCACGGCCACCATCACCGGCGGGTTTACTTACACAGCCACTCCACCTCCCACGGTTTCTGGAATTACTCCGACTTCCGGCGCGGCAGTGGGTGGCACGACCGTTACAATCACGGGTACCGACTTTATCGCTGGACTAAATGTGAAAATCGGGGGCTCCACGTGTACGGGTCCGGTGCTCACTGGTAGCACTCAGATTGTTTGCACTACCTCTTCGCACGCTCAAGGCAGCACCGACGTGGTGGTGACAAACTCGGATACCCAACGCGGCACTCAGGTGAACGGCTTTACCTACGTTGCGGCACCGACCATTACGTCGATTAGCCCCACCACCGGGCCGTTGGCGGGTACCACTACTTTGAACATTACCGGGACCAACTTCCGCTCGGGCGCAACAGTAACTGTCGGCGGATCGAACTGCGGTTCTGTCATCGTAAGCTCGGCCACCAGCGTGCGTTGCTCAACTCCCGCCCACTTGGCCGGGACCACAAGCGTGATTTTGACCAACAACCCGGACGGCCAAACCGCGACCTTGACCAACTCGTTCATTTACCAGGGAGCACCGGCTATTACGTCGATTAACCCTCAGCGTGGCGCTTTGGCCGGCGGTGCAACGTTGACAGTCAGCGGTTCGGGCTTTGCTACGGGTGCCTCCGTCACTGTGGGCGCCACCGCTTGCACTACTGTGGTAGTGACCAACAGCGGACTTTTGACTTGCACGATTCCAGCTCACACGCCCGGCACCGTAGACGTCATCGTAACCAATGCGGACAACCAATTTGGTACCAAGGTAGGCGCGTATATCTACGCGGCCGCGCCGACAGTTACGGCCATTTCGCCCGCTTACGGCCTATCGGCCGGGGGAACTGCGGTTACAATTACGGGAACCAATTTTGAAAACGACGTTTTAACCAACGTGTCTATCGGGGGCGCTACTTGCCTTACTCCGGTAATCACTTCGACGTCGATTAGCTGTACCACTGGCTCCCGTGCGGCCGGCGCAGTCGACGTGGTGGTGACCAATCCCGATTCCCAAACGGGCACGATGGCACTGGGCTATCACTACACCTCTCTGCCGGCTCCGACCGTTAGCGGCATCAGCCCCGCGATAGGAACCACAACCGGCGGCACCGAAGTTACCATTACCGGTACGGGTTTTAACAACCCCACCGTCACCCTCGGCACCGTTGGTTCCGGGTATGCGTCCTGCAGCAGCTTAGTGGTCGATAGCCAAACCCAAATTCGTTGCTACCCCGGCACCCATGCCTCGGGTACGGTAAATGTCATCGTCACCAACGACGATACGCAATCCGCAACGCTGAGTTCCGCTTACCAATACCTGGTGCTCAGCCACCAAGGTTGGAGTGACGTGCAAGCCGTGGGCGCTAAAACGCCGGTCTCGGGTTCTGGTCTGTCGTCGGCTAGCGCTTTTATTCGTTTGAACTGGAATGCGTTTAATATCGCGGGCGGCGTCATCACCAGTTACAACATCTACCGTTCGACGACCAGCGGCGGCCAAGATTTCACGTCACCTTTGGCAACCGGCATCACCACCGGCGCAGCCACTTACACCGACACTACTCCGGTGGCCGGCACTACTTATTACTATGTCTTGCGGGCGGTGGTGAGCAGCGTCCCCTTACCCACCTCGCAAAGCTATTCCGAAATTAAAGTCATCACGCCGCCCGACAATATGGTTTTGGTCCACCGTTGGATCGCCAACCAAGAAATGTGCGCGACGCTCCAACGTACGGCAGACGCCACGAACAACTACCGCTGCGCCTACACTGGCCCGGGCGGCACCGGAACTTACTGGGACCTCGGCCAATCCCTTTTCATCGATACGTACGAAATGGGATGCAACTTTACTTCCGGCTCACTCAGCAGCGCTGGAGCTCCGGGAGGCGGCGTAGGTTCAGTGAATGATGTGTTTTACGATCGCAGCGCGGCCACCTGTTATTTGAA
Source organism: uncultured Pseudobdellovibrionaceae bacterium (assembly GCA_964492125.1). Taxonomy (GTDB): domain Bacteria; phylum Bdellovibrionota; class FAC87; order UBA2466; family UBA2466; genus JAIEOG01. The sequence continues at coordinate 32,734 of CAZBJE010000033.1, forward strand.
AACGGCGGGCGCAACCTGGAAAGCTCAGTCCGACGCCACGCTCACAGTGGCCCAACGCGGATTAATGTCGACCAATTCGGCTGGCGTGCCGCCGCTGGTAAACCTGAGTCAGTCGCAAGCCAACGATACGTGTAGTTTCTCCTCTGTAGCGGGGTTCTCGGGAACTAAGCGTTTACTTTCGCACAAAGAACAAGTGATCGTGAGCGCGTGGTCATCCTCGCTAGGGGATGCCGCGATTTCCACCACCGAAGGTGGAGCGAATTTACCGGTCAACGGGTACTGCAATACCAATAACGCCGCCGGCGTCAGCTACGATAACTTGAATACGCCAGTCGACTTAGAAACGTTGCCAGCTTCGGCCGCATTCGGCCTGAAGTCGCTGCGGACCGGCGGGAACTACACCGCCAACTGCGCCTCGCGCTACGGCGCGCAGGATCTAGTGGGTAACGTTTGGGAATGGGCTACCGATCAATTGGCGTCTTGCTCGCCGGGACCGACCTATACTTGCACCGGTACCACCAGCAACGTCGACACCAACAATAATGACTGGGCCACCATTAATTTCGACGGCGTGACTGGCGTGGGCGGAGCAGATATCACTGCGGTCGATTTCTCCACGAAGGCTCATTCCGGCTCTAACTTTTTAGTGCCGCTGGGCTTGCCGATGGTAACCACCGTTGCAGGCAGCTACGATGCTATGCAGATCGGGGCCTTGGCCGGGCAGTTCAACGCCACCAAGTTCCATAACAACTACTACTGGATCTACTTCAATAACAGTAACGGCGCACCCAAGGCCCGTGCGGCTGTGGGCGGCGGTAGTGCTGATTACGGCGGTGGCCGCTACGCCCTCTTCGTAGGGAACGCGCCCCAGAACAATTTTTCTAACGTGGGATTTCGTTGCATGTTACCAGCAGACTGACGCACCCGGCTTGACCCCTCCTGCTACATCTGCCAAAACGCCTTCATGAAACTTTATTTCAGCCCCGGCGCGTGTTCCCTTGCCTCTCACATTGTTGCACAGGAATTGGGATTGCCTGTTTCTCTTGTGCGAGTCGATCTGAAAGCTAAAACTTTTGAAGGCCAAGACTATCGCGCGGTAAATCCGAAGGGCTCGGTTCCCGCCTTGGAAACCGACGACGGCGAGATACTCACCGAGGGTGCTGTAATTATGCAGTTTCTAAGCGACCTCAAACCGGGAGCCGGAATGCTGCCGGCGCTAGGAACTTTTGCTCATTACCGTTGCCTGGAATGGGTAAACTTTATTGGCACCGAATTGCACAAAGGATTCAGCCCCCTTTTCCGAGCCAACACTCCCGAAGAATATAAGTCGATAGTGCGGGAAACCCTACAAGCCAAACTCGCCATCGTAGCGGAGGCGGTTTCTGACCACCCCTATCTCTGCGGCGATAAATTTACGATCGCTGACGCCTATCTCTTCACCATTCTGCGTTGGGCTGCTCCTCAGAAACTCGATCTAGGCCAATGGCCTTCTTTGGTTTCGTACCAAGAGCGTGTGGGCAAACGTCCACCGGTGCACACAGCGCTGGAGGCCGAAGGCCAGAAGCGCTGAGCAGCCCCGACTTCCTAACTCGCCGCGTCGTGTACATTTCAATTGTCCGCGCCTATATTTCCCGCTGGTTTTAAGGGGGAGTAATGGCAAGTAAGAAACCTAGTTTTCTCAATTTCCAAGTCGATCACATGACGCTGCTAGTGCAGCAAAAAATGTACAACGTGAGCTACGTGCTTTTTCGCGTGGTCTTCGGCGTACCGCCGAATGACCTGCTGTACGATAAGCGAAAGGAATGGGTTCCCGGTCAAGGGGAGAAATCCATGACCTACGCGGTACAAATCGGAAACGGCGCCTCCGAAAATCCCGAGTTGAACAACACCATCATTGCGGTCGTGCAGCCCACGGAGCCCGAGAACCAGCGGTCGCACGTGCGCGAAATGTTGATGGGGCACAATGCCGCTGCCCACTGGCAGCACATTGCCCTACGCACTCCGGATCTACTGGCGTTTCACGCGCATGCCGAGGCGCACGGAATTAACTTCGTCACTCCCATCTTGCAAGATGAGAACGAAGATTTGATCCAAGCTTTTTCGGGAGAATGGTATTTCCCCAATAGCCCGGCCAGCGGAATGTTTTTTGAATTCCTTCAACGAAACCCTTCCGCTTCAAGCTTGAAAATGTTGGAAGAGCGCAATCGCGAATCCTGGTTCCGCGACAAGACTTTCCTAGGCCTGTACGGCGAAAAGGAAAAAGAGTACCAAACTGGCAAAGTGACGCCGTTCATCGACCATGCGCTGTTCAACCAGCTGCACGAACGCTTTCAGTCCAAACAGGTTTGGGAAATTAACGAAGCGGACCTGCGTTGGGCAGAAGACACCATGTTTGCCTACGCTAAATCCGTGGGCAAGGTGAGCCCGAGTGTCACGGTTCCCAGCAATAGCCCGACTGCCTGATTTTTCTGTTAAAATAGGAGAATGCGCCAAAAGCCCATTCTCCTATTTTTCATTCTACAGTTTTGTTTCCACGCCGTAGCAGCTGACCGCGCCGCGATAATTGAGGAGAGGCATGCACTATTCACGCTCGCCACTCTCGCTGTCACCTACTCGCAGTTGCAGAAAAAAAACCCGGTAGGCCATCCCATCTCGGCCGCCATCGCCTGGGACGTGGAAGACCCCCTCAAAACCCCACGATTCATAGTCGAGAGGAATCGAAACTTAGAGAACCAATCCGAACTCTTTCATGCAGAGATATCGACTCTATACCGGGCCTGGAGCCAACTAAAGACTCCCTACCCGCCGTCCTTGAAGCCCGTAGAGAAGCGCACGCACTATAGCGATCGGTTGGAAAATACTACTTTGTACACAAGCCTTGAGCCGTGCCCCATGTGCTCTGCTACGGCCTTAATGTCTCGGGTGCCGCGCATATTCTTTGCGATGGAGGACCCGGCCTTTCGCAATCCCAAGACCCATGCGTTGGAGCAGCCCCTGGTGGGGGCATTCTATGGACGTAAAGTGGAAGTAATTGGCTCCCAGACACCCTGGGCAAAAGAGCTCAATAAAAAAGTTTGGGAAGCAGAAGAACAAGTCTTCAGTGGAAGGCTGACTGATCCCAACGCGGTATGGACCGATTCGCGCGGAGTGACACGCCTGAATTTAGTTTCGTATTTGTACCGAGAAGGCAGTGTGCTTTTTAGACCCGGCTACGACGCGTTCACCACGTTTAAGGTGAAACACCCGGAGAACGCCAGACTCCACCGCGCCTTAATGAAAGACCTTTTTCCAACGTTCAAGGTCATAGCCCACTAGGCCCTTGTCATCCCACAACACGAACGGACGCTTCACCAACCGCCCGTTGGCGGAGAGCATATTCACTACTTCATCTTCACTCATCAAAGGCACTTTTTTGCTCAGCCCTTGTTCTTGATAAACATGGCCCGAGGTGTTGAAGAGTTTCCGTGCATCGCCTTCATAGCGCAGCATTTTACGAATTTCTTCTTTGGTCGGCGGCGTCTCGAAAATATTGATCCGCTCCAGAGCATAGCGGGCGTTCGTGAGAAACTTCACCGCTCGAATGCAGGTGGAGCATTTGGGGTACTCGTAAACTTTAAGAATGGTCATGGGTTTTTCTCGAATCGTTTATCTTTTTGCCACCGTTGAATCAGACGCATCTGCGCCCGCGTCGTTGCCGCGTTAGTCCCCAGAACCCAAACTGCAGCGGCGACAGTGTCCGAATCCACGGTGCGAGGAAGCGGGTGCCCTTCCGGAAAAAAGAAGGCGTAATCAGCGATCGCGCCTGCCGCTTTCAAGCGCTCCAATTCCGGCTTCAGAGCGTAGGACATCAGCCCTCCGTCGCCTTCGGAACTCACCGAGATGGTCCCAGCGAATTTCCGCCGAGTGTATACGGCATCCACGCCGACAATATTTCCGTTCATATGTGCATCGATGGTCATATCAAAGGGGTTTACGTTGGTAGCGAGTGCTTCCATCCAAGGCAACCGGTGGCCAGAGAGGCGAATATTGGCGTCGGTGATCAAGGCACCCCGACGCGTCACAAAAACTTCGATATGGAAGGGACCTTCTCGGTGGCCCATGAGATCTAAGCCCTGGGTCACATTAGCCATAATAGGATCATGGAATCGTGGCGTGTATTCCATGAGCCAATCAGAGTCGTAGATCGTGCCGGCGCCCGCTCGTATAGGGCGACCATACTTCCAAAACCCGGTGAAGTAGGTGCGTCCGCCGGAGCGTACGCCATTCACGCCAATTTCCGGCCCTCGCAGCGCTTCTTGCACCACCACATAGCGATCGACTTCCAACATGCCGTTCGTCTGGCCTAAGATGGCGATAAACGCCTGAAGTACCTCGTCGCGATTAAAACAGAAGCGGCTTTTTTCACCGCCCGCGCCCTTAGCCTGCTTGACCATGACCGGCCACGTACCGTGGCTCTGCAGCCACTTGTCGACCTTATTGAAATCGTCAGTGACAATTTGGCGCGGCTTAAGCGAATCGGGCAAAACAAGGTCGAGGTATTTTTTGTCGCGGCGTGATTCGGAAAGATGCAACCCATTACCGTGAACCTGAATTCCCCGATCCCGAACAGCGTCGCGCAAATCGTCACTCAACGGACCACCGGATTCTGCCCCGGTGGCAATTCCCGACAGCTCAAAACCAGCTACGTTGTATTGCAAAAGCCGCGCGGCGGTGTCCCGGATATCGCCGCGGTGGACGATGAGGCGATCGGCGAAAGGGGTTCGGTCAAAATCGTAACCGGAAGGCGGTTGATCCGAGAGAAAAATGGGAACAACGTGCAGCTCCCGTTCGATCGCCCGTTTTATCAAATCAACGCCGGAGGAATAAGGTTCCACTACTCCAAAGGCGCGTAGGCTTTCGCCACAGCCCACCGCCGCGTGACTGCTCACGGACAAAAAGACGGCGAAAACTGCTACCAGCCCACGTACTGCGTTCATCTGCTCTATTTCCAGAAAAAAGGAGCCCGTTTATACCACGTAGCGGGAGCCGGAGCGAGAGCAAAGCCAGGCGGGCTAAGTGTTGGTTACCATTTCCCAATTAGGGGAAAACCGTAGAGTGCCTGCAGAAAGAGACCGGCAAACGCACCGAGGTGCAAAACGAAACTGAGCCAAACCCAGTTTTCACCGGCGTCCTCCGGGATCGAAGTTTGGGGGCGGGAAACAAACCAACCGACCAAGAGCAAAAACTGGATTCCGTGGAGACCCAGAAAGTGCGCCACCCGCAAATCGCCCGCAACCGTGCTCCAGTTGAGCAGTGCTAGTCCGGCACCGCCATCGGCAACCCCTACGGCATGTCCCTTTTGCATCGACATATAAACGCCAAATGCGTTTCCGAGCAGAAGCGTGATTAGCCCCAAGCGAATGCTCAGGATGTACGCGCGGGGAAGCAGAAACGCGCCCTTGAGGAATTTGAGGGTCACCCGAATCAACAGCCAATAATTGTAGAGAATCACCACGCCCATCAGACCAAAAACGGCGTTGTCGAATCCGGTATCGATATTGAAATGCGACTTCACCCCGCGGGCTGCCTGCATGGCGATCAAGAGAGTTTCTATAATCATCGTTGCGGCCATACCCCGCGCAATGCGACGGGCGTAGTCAGCCGGGAGCTCCGCCAAAATCCAGGCCATGGTCCAAAGGTAAATGACAATAGAAAGATCAAACTTGATGGGCTTGAGCCACGGATTCACTCCGCCGACAAGCCGCGGGTCCAACGCAACACCCACCAGCGCCAACAAAATGAACACCAAGTGCAGCACGCCAACGCGCCACAGCAATAGATTACGTTCACGAATTTTTTCAAGCACCGTCGAACCCCCCGCCGAATTATACCCTGGGAAGTTTTCAAACCCATAAAATCTGCACCATGCTAAGGTCCGGCCATGGCAAAAAAACGCGTTCAGAAATCGACCCCGGCTATTTCCACCGTTCCACACCCCACGGC
>CAZBJE010000034.1:0-12996 GCA_964492125.1 uncultured Pseudobdellovibrionaceae bacterium
CCTGAAATTTTTTGCGTCCAATTTCACCGAGGTGAATCCGCTGCACTATTTGGCCTCTTCTAACCCCGCGGCGTGGTTCATGGTGTACACGAAACTATTCGACCCGCTCGAAGCGCACTTTCCCCGTGCCGCCTACTACTATGTGTTTTATTTTAAAGGTGCGGGCGACGAGGATCGCCTTTTTGCCCCCGACTACACGGTCGATTTCTCGCCCGTGAGCGCGAAGGAATTATCGGCCACGCTTTTGGGTAGCAAGTTTGCCGAGGTTACCGATGATGTGGCGGAGCTAGTGAAAGTAGATGCGCTAGCCAGTTCTTTCGGGGAAATCCGCGTCGCTGCCGATCTCATTAAAACACTTTTAAACAAAAGTTATTCCAAGTACCCGCTCATAGGTCTGCCCAAAGTTTTGACCCCGATGAATCTCCATTCGACGATTGAAAAAGGGAAGGTGCTGCGTCTATTGGACTCCCAATTCGGAGGGGGCGATCTCAGTAAATCTGCGTTGGTTCCTCTGATCGTTTTCGATACCCCAAAGAGTGGCTTGGAACTGGCTTTAGCCGATACCGACCTAACCTCATCGGTGACTGCCGACTCTTATGAGGAGCTTTCGATGGAGTTTGCTGGGAAAATTTGCACCCGCAAGGGAAACCCCTCTTCGTATCAGACGCTCGATTTTGAGCACCTGCTCTCGCCGTTGCAATCTCCGATAGGGGGCGATGGCAAAAAGACTTCGTTTGCTGAATACTTAGAAAAACGCATCGTAAAAATAAAGTAAGCGATCACCGCCCAGCAAACATGGCTTCGTTTATCGCAGGATGCAAGCCTGCCGCGCCTGCAGCGTGGTGTACATTTTGCAGATTTCAATGTCTCTTAGGTTGCGGGCGTGGTGAATGCACGCTGTGCGGCCTTCCATGAACTGCGAAAAATCTCGGCAGCCGTTTATCATTTCCACTGTCCGGGCCGCACGGAAGCAACTAATGCGGCCTTCGAGTTTAGTCGAGAAACCGATGCAGGCCTTGATTTGATCCAGATCCAGCACTGCGCTGATGCAGTGATAACGGCCGTCGGCAAAATTACTTGCGTTCCGGCACGCCGCCACATGGGCCACCGATTGAGCGCGTTTCATGCAGGCTTCGCGGACATACGCTTTATTTGAAAACGACTTGCACGCGTCGATAATCGGATCCGCTTTCGCGACGCCACAAACCAAAACCAACAAGATGCTCAGTAAACCCCATTGCTGCTTCATACTTTCCCCCGTTTATCCGTCCTACCCTGCGGGGGCGGCGGCAGTCAATGGCTGTGCTCGCTTCGGCACCGCGCTTATTCGGACCGGCTGAAAGGCGCTTTCCGCGGAATTTTGGCACCTGCCCGCAGGGCCGTCATTGCAGCCCCCAAACCCGTGGAACGCCAGAACCAATCTGCATTCCGAGCGCCTCAACCCGCTTGAGACTCAATGAGAACCGGTGTGCCCAGCGGGCAGGTGCCAAAATTCCGCGGAAAGCGCCGTTCGAGCTAGCAGATGAAATGCTTCCCTCCCTATGGCAAACTCCCAAGAGATTGAAATACCAGCTCCGAGATTACCAACGCACCGCTGTCGCTAACGCGGTCCATTTCTTTCGGCAAAGCAAAGAGCCCGCCGCTGTCGTCCTGCCCACCGGTTCGGGTAAGAGCCTCGTAATCGCCGAGCTGGCTCGCATAGCGAAGGGAAGGGTGCTGGTTTTGGCCCACGTCAAAGAGCTGGTCGAGCAGAACCATGAAAAGTACGTGAGCTATGGCCATTCGGCCGGAATTTTTTCTGCGAGCTTGGGTAAGAAAGATTGGAACGAAAAGGCGACCTTTGGAAGCGTGCAATCAATCGCACGCGCTCCTGATGAATTCTTTGACGACTTTTCTTTGCTCGTCATCGACGAATGCCATCGCGTAGCGGATGACAGCGACACGCAATACCAAGAAGTCATCCGCAAGCTGGTGCACCGCAATCCCGAACTGCGCATCTTGGGACTCACCGCTACCCCGTATCGCTTGGGACTTGGCTGGATCTACGAGCGTTCTCATACGGGTGAGATGAAAGCCGACCAGCCTCGGTTTTTTAAGCAATGCGTTTTTGAGCTGCCTCTCACCTACATGATCAAAAACCGGTTTCTAACCGTGCCGGTCAAAGTCGATATCCCCGTGACGAGTTATGACTTTTCGGAACTCTCGGAGAAAGGTCGGCTCTATACTTCTTCCGAAGTGGAGGAGATTCTAAAAAACCAAAAGCAACTCACTCCGCTGATCATTAATAATATCGTCGATATCACCGAACGGTACCACCGCAGGGGCGTAATGATTTTTAGCGCTTCCGTACGGCATGCCGAAGAAATTCTTTCTTATTTGCCCGAGGGGCAGGCGCGGTTGGTGGTGGGTGATACCGATATGGCGACCCGCGATCGCATCGTGGCCGATTTTAAATCCGAAAAGTTCAAGTACCTGGTGAATGTTTCTGTGCTGACGACTGGCTTCGATGCACCGCATGTCGACGTGATAGCTATCTTGCGCCCTACGGAATCCAACAGTCTCTACCAGCAGATAGTCGGCCGCGGCCTGCGTTTAGCCCCTAATAAAAAAGACTGCTACATCCTCGACTATACCGGCATGGGCCACGACATCTACGCTCCCGAAATCAGCGAAAAGCGCCCGGCGAAAGACACGGTGCCGGTTCTCGTGCCGTGCCCCGATTGTGGATTCGAAAATACTTTCTGGGGATACTCGGACCCCGACGGAGTGGTACTGGAACATTTTGGCCGAAAATGCCGGGGCTCGGCGCAGGACCCTTCCACTTTTCGGCTCATCCCCTGTGACTACCGCTTTCGCATTAAGGTTTGTCACGCCTGCGGAGCGGAAAATGATCTGACGGCGAAGAGTTGCGAGCAGTGCGAGACCGGTTTGACTGATGCCGAGGCCAAGCTAAAGCAGGCCAAGCTTTCGAAAAACGCCCATGTCCTGACTCCCGATCGCATTACCTTCGAGCAGCGCAACGACAAGAACGGCAACCTGTTCTTAGAAATCCGCTACTTCGATTACGACGGCAGGTACCTGAGCGAAGTGCACTTTTTCAGCAACCCGTCTTCGATTAAGAAGTTCAATATTAACTTCCTGCGCTCCCACTTACGGCGGCCTGAGTTGGCGTCGGAATTCAAAAGGCCCGAGGATGTGATCCGGTACCAGCTGCTATTTCGCCTGCCAGCCTTTGTGATAGCCCGAAAGCAGGAGAAATATTGGCGAATCACGGAGAAGGTCTTCTCGGAAGAGCTCTAGGTCGGGGGAGGAGTTCCTAGGCTGAAATAAGCAGGAAAAACCGGAGCAGATATGGTATCAGCCCCATCCGTATGACTGATGCCCGCGCACCCTTATCCCTCTTGCTTCTCGCGCTTTTTTGCGTTCCCAGCGTTGCCAGCTGGACGGAAGCGGAAGCCCTCTCCGCCGCTAATTCGCCTATCACGTTCATTGGGTTTTTGGAGGACCTGGAGGGGTCGGAAGAACTCTTCGAAAGTCGCCAGGCTATGCGCCGTATTTGCAATAAGTTTCGAGGAGATAAGCACGATCGCCCGGAGACTCCAACGGCTGAACTGATTGAAAGAGCCGCCCGCGGCGCCTCGCGCCTGCTCGACCCTAAAAACACCGACGAGTGCCGCAAGGCCGCTTCGTACTTGCTCTACCTCTATGCGGCGACCCCATCCCTGGCTGTCTTGGAAGCAGCGCTCGAGAACCACCGTTTCATCCTCTGGGTAGAGAGCCACAGCAGACATATGATGCCTGTTTATGAACTGCCGGAGCTCACCGAAACCTCATTGGCTGAATACCGCGCTCTGTTAGACCGGTCCGATCCGGAGATTCGGGGTAGAATTCTTCGCATTTTGAAGCTTTATCTGGCCGCGGACGAAGAAAAGAGTCCGGTTTTGCCGTTGCCAGCCGACTTGCATCCCGAGTTGCTGCGGTCAATTATCGTGGGGACCGTGAAGAGCGGGGGCGATCTTCTTGTCGCCATCCCTCACGACGACATTGAGAACCCTCACGGTGGTCGCCTGGAATTGCTCCTGGAAATGCTGAAAGAAAAACCTTCTCCCATCACCCAAGCCATTTCGCACCGATTAGATCTCTTCGTCGAATTCGCAAGTGAAAACTGGCTTCGTAACTACGCCAAAAGGGCGCCCGAAGGTGGCAAGTCCCTTCTCGAAGGTAGATGGCCTGTAGAAAAACCGACGAGTCGCACGATGGCAGAGTCTATCGACGAGCGACTTGAGCGAGAGCGCGTGCTGAAAGAAAAATTGAGGGCGCTTCTCCTGAACCCGATCCAATTGCCGTCTAACCCTACCCAAGTCTTCCACAGATGGATGAAGTACTTAAAGCTGGTTAGAGTTACGGAGTGTCCTAGCATCCATATGGCGGCTCAAGTTCTTCTACTGATATTGGATCCCGAGGAATATCGAGTAAGCCGCCGGCTGAGCGAGCAGGCCGCCGAAGTGATTCGAAACTGGCACCTAGTCGAAGAAGTGAAGCAGGCCGTCGGTTACCAGGAGTTTCTCACTCTATTTATGATGCGATCCGAGAGGGAATTGATCGATTCCACTCTTTTTTCCGTCTATTTCCAAGACTATGGCGATACGCTACCGGGTCTTGAATCCGCTCTCAGTTTGCTCCAGTATGAGCGGACGACTGTTCCGGTCCGCACTCACCTATACTCGGTGGACCTTTCTAAGTTATCGGCTCCGGAGAAGGTACGCCTGAGCCAGCGGGCGCAGTCAATGCTCGAGCCAGTCGAGGGCAAAAGATTGAGCCGTTGGAACGCTAAACCGGTGCGACATTTCCTCAGGCGGCTTGGGGTTGCACCTACTTGCGCCGGAGAAATCGAAGATGCTGGCTAAAACTCCCGCGTTTTTTGCCGCTACCCGTTCCTGCCTTTTGATTCTGGGATTGGCTTGCCTGCCTTGCTGGGCGAATTGGACAGTCGACGAGGCCATCGCGGCTGCCGCGACACCCGAAGGGTTCATTGATTTTTTTAGCACCCCCGAAGCATCGGAGGAGCTGGTCGATGACGCACTGTCGATGCGCAAGATTTGCAACGCTTTTCGCTCGGTTGCGCATGTTCGCCCGAACAATCCGTCGATAGATTTAGTGCGCCGAGCTGCCCTTGCTGCCAAATTTCTGCTGCAGGAATCTATGGTAACCGAATGCCGGAGATCGGGTGGGCATCTGCTTCACCTTTTCGGGGCGGGCCACCCGACAGTAATTCTGGAAGCTGCGCTGGAGAACCACCACTTTATCTTCTGGGCAAAGCCCCACAAGTTCAAAATTCCCGCGTATGATTTGCCCCCACTTACTCCGCAGCTATTTGCCGACCTGCGTGCTCGCTTGAACACCCGTGACTTGATCGAGCGAAACCGAGTTCTCCATGTCCTCAAGCGTTACCTCGCCATCCACGATGAAAAAGTGTTTTATCGTTTGCCCGACAAAGAAGTTCCCATGCTTCTCACGCTTTTGATCGATGAAGCCGTCGCCGCGGGAGACACGGATCTCAGTGAAACGATCCGCCATGAAGAAATCGAAAACGCCACTACTCTGCGGTTGAACATACTCCTTGAACTTATGAAAGGTGCCCCCTCTGCTCGGACTCAAGCGGTGGGGCGCCGTCTCGATCTCTTCGTTAAGAGTTCAACCGCGGCATGGCTGAAAAGCTATTCGAAAAGGGCGGTCGATGAGGGGGAAGCCCTTTTGCAAGGGCGTTGGGAGGACGAGTCAGCTGCCGTGAAGATTCCGGCTCAGGTCACCGATTCGTATCTAGAGCAGGCGGCTCGGTACCGTGAAAAGCTGCTCTCTCTGGCACCACCGATACGGCTCGCTCGGGGACACGTGGAGATTGCCCGGCAATGGATGGAGTTTCTCGGGGCTGCAAGTGCAACGCCGTCGCCCCCAGTCCCAGTGGTCGCACAGGTGCTCCTGCTTTTTATGGATCCGGAGCGCTTTCGGGCGAGTGGGCGGATTCGTTCGCGAGCTGCCGAGGTGGTGGAGGGGTGGCGGCTGGGAGCGGAAACCCGGCGAGAGGTTGAAATAGCCGAATTCTACTATCTCGTTTTCCGTAAGCCTGTAGCAGATGCTTCTGAAACAAGGCTTTTCCGCAGTTATATTCGGGAATACGGAGAATCGGCGGCCTGCATCGAAACGGCAATCCTCTGTGTGGACCGCAGCTATTTAACGGACATCGCTCGAAATTTTCTCCGGGGAGTGGAAACTGCCACTCTTTCACCCGAAGAGAAGACGATGCTGGCCCAAACGGCCCAGGCATTGCTCGCACCCTCCGATATCAACCGCCTCACGACCAGGGCGGCCGTTTCGGTGCGGGCCTTTCTAGACAAACCGGAAATGGCGCGCACCTGCGCGCGGCAAATCGAAGGCGCCGGCTAAACTTTCTGCTTTTAGTGGCCCATGGCCCGCAGAATCGCCGCACAGGGTGACGGGGGAGTTTCCAGAATCCCCAGTTGGGCAGGCGTGAGTGCAAGGCGGGCGACTTGTTTGGCGGAGGGCTTTCTTTGCACCGCCAGGCGTTTCAACGCTCCTTCATCCGAAAGCCGCAGATAGGAGCCCCCGCTTTCGAATTTTGACGCCGGCAATTCAAACCACTTATGCGCGAGCAAAAGCGGCGCTCCCGTAGGGGTATGGAGAAAAACTCTCAGACCGTCGTCTGTGTCTAGGGCGAGCGTGCCGCCATCGCGTATGTGCTGGTATTCCCCAATGGTGTCGTCGTCGATGAGCGACATACGCCCAGGAGTCCCCAGAAAAAAACGGTAGTCGAGGGTGCCGTTCGCGGAGGTGTCCCAATAGAAATAGATCGGCTTAACACCATAGGTGCGAGCGAGTGCGAGCGGAGTGCGGTAGTTTCGGCTAATGGTGGAAACCACCAGTTTGCCGCGCTTTACGTCGTCCACGAGGGCAGTTTCCTCTTCGGGCGAAAGGCGCACTAGCGAAGCGGTGCGGCCGGCCAATTGCCAGTTCATTTGTTTGGGATCCCATTGGGCACGCAGAACCTGATCGGGCTTGCCTCGTTCGGGCATACGGAAAGTAGCCTCCACCGTAAAATCATCCCACCCACTATAGTTTCCATGCGAGCCTCCTTGGAAAACTTGCATCAGCTGCTGGCGGGTCCCGAGTAAGTACCAGGCCGCACTATTGAGAGGAGTGAGAAGCTCACGCTCCGGCGACTCCGCGGCGCTAAAATTTAAAAACAGAAGCCCCTCGGCGTTGGAATAGGCAATGAACGCTGGGCCAGGTTTGCGGACTACCTCTTGCACTATCGGGTTTTGGATCAGGGGCGTATCGAGCGTCTCCGCATCGAGAGCATAAACGCTGGTCTGGCCGTCGCTATCCACCACGAGCGGAGATTGATCCGGTCCCAAGATAAGGGGGTCTGCAAAACGATCCACATGCCACTTCGCCGTTCCGTCTTTTTGGATCTGCAGCAATGCACCGTAGTCTCTTTCTCCTCGCAAAACGCCGCAGCGTTCCGTGTAGAGGTCTCGACCATCGGCCGAAATAGTGTCGACCTCATAGGTTTTAACCGAGTTCTGGGTCTCCACACGGATTCGAGTGCCAAGCCGGCCCTCGGTGGGGCGGGGCTCATCGACAATCAGGCGCGCAGTTTGGTGGTCTTCGGTTTGGAATTCGAACGTGTGTAATATGCGGCGCGGGTCGGGCAGTAATTCCAAAGCGTAGTCGCCAGCGAGTACGCTCTGCCAGAAACTTGTTTTTGCGTGCTCGCTCATCTCGTTGAGCAAAAATTTGGGCTGCAGGGGAGACGAATTCTTTTTGCCAGTGAAAAACGCATCCAGCGTCTCCGCCGAGTCGGAGAAAACAAAAACCTGGGGAGTAAAGCGGGTGCCTTCGGAAGCGCTCGATCGCAAAACCAAATAGTCGGTGGCCAAGGAGCTGCCCTGCCAGGGGGGGCCAATCCATTCGCGCACCCGGTCCCGGGTTCGAACGCCGTCGGCGGAGCGCTGCAAATCAAGCGGTCCATCCAGATGGCTGAGCTGCCGTAGGGCAGCGGGTCGATGGGGGTGGCTGACGAAATAGCTTTCGCGAGCGTGGCGCCAGCGCACCGGGAGGTCCCCAGCCTCCGGCCGGGCCTCTACCCGGATTACTAGAAAAGGGGGATCGGTCGATTGGTAGGCTTCTTTTAAAACGACGTGCTTCGGGTCGACGTCGTCGGCCCAGGTAAGAAACCCCTGGCTAAGCGCGAGAGCCGCTCCCAGTAAGGTTATACGCAGTTTAAGGGATTTCGCTGACCACATGAGTGGCGGCGTTTTAGCATGTTGTAGAGGGCGGTTTCAATCCCGCCCGCCGCTTATCCCAAATAGCCAAAAGTACCCTCAGCGCCACCGAACTAATCACGAAAATGCTGCCTACGATGACCTGCGGTGAAGCAAAGCGCTCGCCCCAAAGGATACCCAGCGAGATAGCCACGATGGGGCAAACGAATGCGTAGGTGCCCACGACCTGGGGATCCCAGGTCTTAATGAGGTACGCAAAAATGGTGTACCCGAGCAGCGTGCCGAAAGTGGCCAGATAGAAAACCCCGCCAAGGGAGACGACGCTTGCGGTCCGCCAATCCCACCCACCGAAAAGCAGGGCTTCTACCAGGCCTGCAAGTAGGAGAGCGGTTCCGCCACCCAGCACCTGGAAGGTCGCACTTACTAAAATATCGCTCGGCATTTTCACGCTTCGCCCCCAAAGCGACCCCACCGCCCAAAAAAACGGGCAGCCCACCAATAAGCACCACTCGAAAGGGCTCAACGCCAAACCGCGAAACGCGTCGCCCGCGCTGAGCACCAAGGCGGTGCCGGTAAACCCCACAAACAAAAGCACCCCATCACGCCCACTCGGCGCCTTTTTTTCAAACGCCACGGCGTTGAGCAGAAGCAAGAATAGAGGCATGCAGGTAAATGCGATGGCAACGATCCCCGATTCTACCGTCTTTTCTGAGTAAATCATGGCCCCGTTTGAGATGCCCGCGGTGAGCACTCCCATGGAAAGTGCGTTCCGGATTTCCAATCGACCTGCCCGGAGCCGGCCCTTAAGTTGGAGAATCACAAGCAAAACGAAACCGGCAGAGAGATAGCGCAGTGCCCCCACATAGAAGGGCGGAATAGTTTCTACCGCGACCCGGATTCCGAGGTACGTAGCACCCCACACAAAATAAAGGGTGATCAACAGGGCAAGGGCGAATTTGGGCGGGTGCATGGTGAGGCGCAACCTAGCAGAGGGAGTCCGTTACAGGAATCATGATTTAAATTGATCCTGCCATAGGCACTGCTGTATCTCCTCGACATGAAATTCACCCCTTTCGTTTGCGCGTGCCTGCTAACCATTGCTGGGCATGCGTTTGCGGGCGAGGCCGATAAACCAGTGCGTGTCTATCTTCCCGTACCCCTGACTGATACGGCGTTGGGAAGTAAGTTATGCAGCGTTCTTGTGGCCTACTTAGGGGAAAATACGCTTCCCCTTGAGCAGGCGCATGTCTTTGCCACGACTGAGGAATTTTCGCCGTTTCCAACCCCCCAAGATTACCTCCTACAAGAAAGATCCCCTTTGTCGCGGCCTATGCATGCATTGGCTGCGGCCTTGCTCGAAGCGCGCCAAACAGATGGGCAGTCTCTGGCCGAAACCAATGAAAGACTCAATCCCTATGACACTGTCCGAAAGTTGGAGTTTGGGATCCGGTACGGGCTTCGGGAGTACCAAATCATCGCGGCAGCCAAAGACTATCCGGCAAGTTGGACCCAGTCCGCCGCGGGTGTTTTCGAAGAGGCGCCGGCGTCGCGGGGTTTGGTATGGATGGTCAACGACCAGTTTGATTTAGTCCCCGAGTTGATTGCCGCTTTGCCTGAGGACGAGAACGTTTATGAACTAAACGGGATGTCCCACGTAAACCGAGTTATCCCCGAGCCGGTCTTGGCTCGCATGCAGCAGTACGATCTGACCAGTGAACTGCTCGGTCTACCACACCACGCCTGGGGCATTGTTCGGCACAACGCGAGTGTTTACCGATCCTCGGACGTGGGAATAATCCCATCGGAGCGCAGCTACTATGTGGTCCGGTCATCGAAGGGCAGGGCTTGGCTTGGCTACTTGGTAGAGCAATCAGTTACCCTTGGAACCCATTTCGTAGATTCTGACGACGTTTATCGGAAGCATTTTGCGAATGGCATCACAACTACTCGGACATCCGTCGAGAACACTTACAGTATCATCGCTCATTTTGATCGGTTCGGTAATCGAATGGAGCCCTGGTCACTCGGTTCGCTTATGGCGATGCCCAATGGCCGGAAAACTTCACGGATAACCACCGTAGAAAAACCCCGTTATTACAATGGGCGCCCGCTCATTCTTCCAGCTAAAACCACTCGCTGGCCCATCGCCAAGCTGGAGCAACCGTCTAACGGGCAGAAAAGCCTCGTGCCTTTGATAGTGAACCGCGAGCCAGTCGAGCTAGCCAATAAATCTCCGCAGCTCGGCCTAAATGAGCTGGCGGCAAAATGGAAAACCGCAAAGCTAGTCGCAACCGACGTAGTAGAGGCAATTGATACTCAAAGCGATAAAAACCCTCGGCCAGAGCCATTGGTGTCCAGTGGCCAGTATTTGTTTATTCCGAAACCGTCGGTCTTAATCGACGTGGTCACGGGACGCGTAATCCAGAAGTACGACAGTACCGCACCGATTGTTTCTGCTGTTTTTTCTCTCGATGGCAAGACTCTCTACTGGGGACATCTTGGAAACTGGGTTTCGGTGGTGGATGTGGCATCGGGGAAAATCACCAAGCGCTTTCAAACTGCCAATGAACCAGGTCTGGCAAGTGTTCCCATTCTGAAGCTTCGTTCGTTGTCGGAACGTTATTTATCTTTTGATACTTCGGACACTCATTCGCAGGATGCGGGAGTGTACGTGCTGGATTTGGAAACTCAAAAGTCTGCGCAGATACTCAGTGGTTTCGGCAGCCAAGATTTCCGGTCGAGCAAGTTGTACGCATTCCACTACTACTCGGGTTTGACGTCGGTTGCTCTGGGAATTGAATCGACCATCCAGGCGGGTAAACCAAAACGTAGCAGTACCAAGGTTGTAATCGGGGATCGAAAACAGACCAATCACACCGAAAATAAAGAGTACCGGCTGCTCAGTACCTCCGGCGATCATTTCATTGCTCGCAGTTACCAAAATGGCGATGCGCTAGTGGTGGCGCGGGAGCAGGATGGATGGTTGCGCAAACTAAACGTCCCCGGCGCTTTGGAGCAGACGAAACTACTGAGTTCCAATACCGATGTTACGGGTCAGTCGCTATTGGTGGGCCTGAGCGAATTAGGAACGGTAACCTATTGGACTGTCTCCGACGAGGAGTCGCTGCCGCAAACATTGCCGATCGGAGACGTCGAAGACATTGCTGTCTTGCCAAGTGGTAACCTGGTCGCCACGAGAGACAGGCGAGGCACTATTGCAATTTGGAATTTGAGTATTGGAAATGAGCAGTTGCTCTCAGTCCCAAGCAAGGGTTCATCCCGAATGGATTTTTCGCGGGATGGCCGCAGCTTGTACATCTGGGACGGGACAAGTCGGTTAACCGTTCTATCGACCTGGCATTTACCGGAAGAACCGCCCAAATAGTAAAAACCGGGCTGCTCTGAAGACGGTTCGGCCTGCCCAAGCCACGCCGCGGACTCCGGTCCGGGCCACGAAACCGACTGCACCGGCGGCCGCGCGAAACGTTTTGCGAACGGGAGCCACACAACCAGGGTGGACCTCTCCGCGTCGGCAAACGACCGAGCGTTGTTTGAAATGCCGCTCGCCACCTCTCACGCCATGGTCGCCGCGAGGCGCCGCATAGAGCGGAGTGAGAGATAGGCTAAAAATTTGAGAGATAAGAACCAGCCAAGTAAAACGAGATAATAGTGACATACTCACTCCTCGTAGTTGTTAGCTAGCAAGCGGTATGCCGGTTCGTTTTGTTGGCAACTGGTGCGTGGCGAGGGGCCACGGAGACGTAATTTGTAAAACAGGTGATTGGAATTCGAGCAGAATACGAGAGTCTATTTCGAGCCAGTGAGACCGCCCGAGAACGTACGGGCAGCGCCGGCGGCGTTGGTGTAGCTGAGTCGGACTGTGTCGGAGTACGACCCAGTGGAAGTTGGTGCGAATTTGATGACAATGGTACAGGTGCTGCCCCCATTAAGCTGGGTCGTGCAAGTACCTCCTGTACCTGGAAACTGGCCCCCTAAGAACGAAAACGGTGCCGCCAGAGCAGGGGTACCCGACCAAAGATTGGTAACTTTTGTCCCACCCGAGTTGGTCACGGTGAAGGTTTTATTGGCCGTGCTGGCGACAGTACCAAAGCTATACGAGGGCCCATCGGACAAAGTAAGGTTCACGGTCGTCACCGTGCCCGTCACGCCAACCGATGCAGTTTGGTAGGCGCCGCCGTCACCCTGGTAATACTTTAAATTAATCGAGGACGAAAACGAGCCCGCAGCCGTGGGCAGGAAGTCCACCACCAACGTGCAACTTGCGCCGCTATCGAGGGATGTTCCGCAAGTACCGCCGGTTCCCGGGTAGGCTCCGTTTTTATAGTAAAAAGGAGCCGCCAGGTTGGGCGTTGTGGTGGCCAAATTCAAAGCGGTCGCCCCGCCCGCATTGGAAACCGTGAAAACTTTGTTGGTCGCAGTGGAAGTAACTCGGGTGCCGAACGAGTAGGTCGGGCCGTCGGAGATCGCTAGCGAGGCATAGTAACTCGCTTGGGGCGACTCGCGAATAATGCGGTTGTTGCGTCCATCCGCAATGAACAAGGTAATGCCGTCGGTCGCAATTCCGGTTGGTCGATGTAAGTAAGTTCCTGTTGGGGTCTCAAGGTCCAAGCCTGAATTCGTGAAACTAGCATTCAAGGTTGGTTGGCCCACTTGGTAGTCTGCGGGCTGATTG
>CAZBJE010000034.1:13006-37544 GCA_964492125.1 uncultured Pseudobdellovibrionaceae bacterium
TCCAGACGGCAACTCGTTGAAGCACATAATCCCCTACAAAAAGTCGCGTGCCGTCAGTCGTCAGGCTGACAGGTGCTGTGAGCGCCGAAGCGCCGCCGCCAAAGTAAGTGGAGGATGTAAAATCGGCCTGGCCAAGTACAAAGCTAGCAGGTTGTCCATTCGCTGTTGGAAGGGTTGTCCAGACGGAAACGCGCCTATTCACTAAGTCTGCAACGTACAGACGGCCTTTAGATATCTGAGCGTCTGCGGGGTAGTTCAAACCCGCAGCGGTTGTTGCGGGGGTCGTCGACGTCATGTCGGGTTGGCCCACAACGATGTCGGCGGCTTGGTTGGATAAAGTCGGCCAGGTATTCCAGATAAGAACTCGGTGGTTAGAATAGTCAGCCACCACAAGACGTTTGCCATCGGTTGAGACCGATTTCGGACGGCTCATGGTTTGGCTGCTGGCACTCCCACCTTGGTTGTCTGAGCGCGAAGTAAAGTTTGCTTGGCCGATAACGATATCGGCTGCGTCACCGTTGACGGTTGGGAATGTATTCCAAATTAAAACGCGGTTATTGTTCTGATCCGCAACCGCTAATTTCACCCCTGTAGTGGTGACTCCGTTTGGGGTGTCAAATGTGCTCGCGGTGAAACCAGAGTTGACCGTAGTAAAATTCGTTTGGCCCAGAACTAGATTCGCCGCCTGATTGGTGCTTGTAGGGATTGCGGTCCAAATAAGTACCCGATGATTTTCTGAGTCGGTTGCGATTAAGCGCGTTCTGTCAGTGGTCAAATTGTTGGGATTGTGGAACACCGTCGCCGCGGGCGTCAGAAAGCTTGAGCTGTTGCCGATAGAGTCAAAAATAGTTTTCCCCAAGACAATCGACGCGGTCGCACCCGACACGGTGGGAACCGTGTTAAAAACCGTAACTCGGCTGTTAGTCGTGTCACCGATGTATAATTTTGTACCCGAAACAAAGGCTCGCGTAGGGTTGTTCGATTGCGATGCGCCTACACCGGCGACGAGGTCCGTGAAGTTCGCCTGTCCGACGACAAGGTCCGCGCTTTGGCCGGAAACAGTGGGGATGGTTGACCAAATAAGCGTTCGACTATTTCCCGTATCTGGCACAAACAACTTAGTGCCGCTTATGTAAACCCCTTGAGGACCGCAAACCGTGTTCGCCCCAGCACTAGCACCACCTCGGTTGCAGTCAGCGTCGGTAAAATTCGCTTGTCCCAAAACGATATTGGCGGCTTGCCCGCTCACGGTGGGGAAAGTTGTCCAGCCCAAAACCCGGTTGTTCCCAGCGTCGGCCACCCAAACCTGCGTTCCATTTGTATAGACTCCATAGGGTGTGTAGAGCCCCGTGCTGCCCGCTGCGTCCGTTGCGGTGGTGAGACTCGCTTGGCCCAATACCAAGTTGGGGGTTTGGTTATTAGCTGTGGGCCACGTATTCCAAATTAAAATGCGGCTATTAACTGAGTCGGCAACCAACAGCTTAGTTCCCGAGATGGTGCATCCGTAAGGATAGTAAAGGCCTGCCTGGGCATACCTTGCCGTGCGCTCCGTCATCGAAGTCTGTCCCAAGACGACATTCGGTGTTTGGTTGGAAGCCGTCGGTACTGAATTCCAAAGTAGAATGCGGCTATTGTGTGTATCGACCACCGCAAATCGACTGGCAGTGCTGCATACGTCGGTTGGATAAGCCATCGAATTTGCGCTCAGTCCACCTCCGTTAAAACGAATGCTGGTGAAGTTGGATTGGCCCAAGATGATATCGGGAAGGGCTCCGCTGACTGTCGGCAGAGTCGACCAACCCATTACCCGGTTGTTGCGGGCGTCTGCCGCGAAAAGTTTCGTTCCTGAGATGGTAATCCCGCGCACGGTAACCATACCGCCAATTGCTTGAGCTACTGACTCAGTATCGGCTTGGCCCAGGACATCAAAATAGTCGCTGCGGTTTTGAACGGTGATTGCTTGGCTACGGGTCGACGATCCCAAAGTCGCCGTCACGTTGACAGCACCGAGCGTGAAAAAGGTTGCGTCATTTCCAGAGAAGCTTGCGCGAGCATTGCTGGCGGACCAGGTAACGGCGGAAGTGACATCTTGAAGGCTACCATCGCTGTAGGTGGCAGTAGCTGTAAATGATTGCGAATAGTTCGGCGAGTACTTGGATTGTTTTTGATCAATCGCGATGGAAGACAATCCTGCCGTCCCAACCAAGTTGGCGGTCGCGTTCACCGTACTCACGCCATTATTGTAGGCAACCCGAAAAGTTTGTAAGTGGGTGCCAAGTGCGGAAGGGTTGTACGTGATGTTGACGATGCAACTCGCATAGCCCGAGAGCGTGCTGCCGCAAGTACCTCCCGTGCCCGCGTAGGAGCCGGTATTGGAATACGGAGCCACCAAATCTAAGCCCCCGCCCGGGTTCGCGAGTGACGTGATTGCGCGTCCACTTAAATTGGTGAGGGTCGCCACAATGGTAGTAGAGCTGCCGGCCGTAGCCACCTGCGCCACCGAGGGAGAGACCGAAACACTTAAAACCGTTTGGTTAGGTACTGAGCCGATAAACGAAATGGGTGCTTGGTTGTAGTCGGGGCGTTGAGCCGCGCAGATTAGAGTCGGTTGGCCCAAAGTAGAAAGGGTGCAAACTGCCTTACCCGAGCCACTCACTCCTTGTAGGGTAAGCGTGCCCTTGCAAAAACGAGCTGACGGAGAATTGATGGTCGCGCAGTTGAGGGTACCAAAATCCGTATAGAGAGTGGGATCGGAATCATTCGTTACGGCGCGCAAAGTATAAGTGGTCCCGGCGGCATCGGGGTACGCGTAAACATTGGTGCGAGTTTGAGTGCCCGGCCAGTCGAAGGAAGTGTAGATGCCGGAGAAAACGTGTTTGGAGACGCCGCTAAACGTACCGGCGTTCACCGTTTGTTCAGCCGCTCCCACCATCATCACCGGGTTGCCCCCGGTGGATACGTAGGTAAACGTATTGTTACCGAACCAGATCGTTCCTTGCGCATCGAACGGTAAAGGATCCAATGCCGACGAGGACACCGTTTTGAAGGTGCCACCTGAGCAGCCGGCGCCATTGGCGTCCATGTAGTAAGCGTTGGATCGGCTGGTCGGTCCGGCTAGATCAATGTAGCTCGTGCCCGTGAGCACGTGCGCCGCACCGGTGTTGTAGACGATGCGGCCGGCCGCGTAGAAATCGGTCGCTGTGGGGTCTTGCGAACCGCGCGTGAGGTTCCAGTTTCTAAAGCGCGTACCCACCCAATAGTAGTTGGTAGTAACGGAAGGGCAGGTGGCGCTGGAAGCAATGGTGGTGTGAAACAGGGGGCTCACGAGGCTTTGAAAAATTTCGAAGGTATCAAAAGGTACGCCGTAGCGCTGAATGCCCATGTTTGCCGTGTAGCGCCCTTCGCCTCGGCCGAGGGTGTAACGGATCAAGCCAGAATAGGTGTAGGTCTTATCACCCGAGCCGCTAGCTGTAGGGCCACTCAACGCGTCGGCGGAGAAACTGCCGGTGTCACCCGGGTAGAGTGCAGGAGCCGATAGCGTCAAACTGTTCTGCAGTTCGGCGCGCGCAACGGCGGCACAGAGTAGTAATGTTATTGCTACTAATCGCATTAAAGAAAAGCCCTAGTGGGGGAGTGTGGATAGTATTATCCCACGGGCTCTTCTTTAAAATATGTCGCTGTTCACACAATTGATGCGGCCAGGCTGCGGCGAGAATATTCAGATATCTACACATTCCTTGGGGAAAGGATGCCGTTAGTCCGAATGAAAAAGATCGATCTCTTTGTTGTCGGTACTCGAGTACTTGAAAGTCTCCCGTGCCTTTAGCTTGGAGCAATCCAGTGATTCGGTTGCATACTTTCGCACGCTGTAGGTTTTGATGCTGTTCTTGGAAGACATATCGTAGTCGAACCGAACATTGAAGTTCGGGGAGGTGTTTCCGTTGGTAAAGCGGTAGGTGAACCAGTGGCTACTAATTTTGTTGGGCTCTACTTTTTTTGTCGCCCAGGCTCCGGTTTCTCCCCATCGGTAATCAAAGGAGATTGTGGTGCCCGTCGTATTGTAAATACAAGTCAACGCCTGCTTATTTCCTCGGAATTTTGGCGCGCTCCGCATGGGCACGATCACGGAATTTCCAGAAGCCCCTGCCGATTCGACAACTTTTCGGTACGCATCCCCGGTGTGTCCCTTCCCGCCGCATACAGGGCAATGAGCTGCCCACTTTCCTTGGCCACTGCAGAAGGGGCATTTGTTCTTGGATAGTCCGAGCGGGTCCTTTACCCAACCGCTCCCCCTGCAGGTGGGGCACTCCGTCCAGACGTTTCCGCTGCCATGGCAATTTCCGCATTTATCGTCGGGAATGTAATTTCCAGCGAGGTCTCCTGAATACTGCCACGCTTGTTGCAAGTTCGCAGCGGTCATCCACCAGAGAACTCCGCCACCTGGGTCGGCGACATAAAATTCCCGGCCATTGTTGCGGTGCCCGACCAACGCTACGTAATGCCAAGTCTTGCTTCCGCTGCGGAGCAATACGATCGGCGGCCTGCCTTGGTTGATGTAGGTAACCAAATCGTTGGTGGAGGCGCCTTTGTACCAGTGCGCATCGAGTCCGTAGCTGGTGATGGCGTCGCGTAAATTGGCAGGCTGAGTAAGGCCCACGGAAATTCTTCCGTCTTCATAGAAGCGTGTGCCAGCTTTTGTCTTTAAGGGGCCAATTCCCGCCACGATGCCAAAGTACCTGAGTACCATTGCGGCCGACGTGGGGCCGCAGCTAATGCCGTCGGGCTGAGAGAAGAGTTCAAAATCCGGTAAGACCGCGTCGCCCGCTCTCACGGAAAGTGACAGGCATAAAGCGACAAGGAAGAAAAACCGACGATGCATTTTCATTTAGCCAACCCCTCGGGGAAAAAGCGTAGGAGGGATGTTTGGTGAAGTCAATTCCAGATGAGTCCGCTATGAACCGTCGAGAAACGCGGCGTTACTGGGCCTGGTCTTTGGTAACGCTGAGGATCTTATCCACGTAAAGAGCGTGGTTTTCAATTTCACGGGAAGGCACGATGGTGAGGGTCGGGTGGGTTAAAAAACTGTCTAACAAGATCAGCGACTCTGTTTTCTCAAAAGTCTTGGGATCCAAAGAAAGAGGGTGTTCTTTCGGTAGATAACCAACGACCTTAAACACATGGGGAATTCCGCCTTCCACAGGGGAGATCGTGTTTTCGGTTTGTATGCGCGCTTCGCTGGAGACCGTCACCATGGGATCTTGTTCGTTGTCGACCAGAATACGAAAGAAATCGTGGTCTAATTTTAGAGGGGTTTTCTTCTTGTCCTGATTCCAATCGCGTAGTTGGGCTACATCACCGATACGATAGGGAGTGTTCTTGATATCGCGCAAATTGGTATTCTCTCCGTAGCCCCGCTCCGGATCAAACGCTGGAAACTCCGAAAGCTCTGGCACGCCTTGAGCGCGGGCGAGCGCATAGTCGGGAATAGCTCCGTCGTCGGGCGGGGTGCCAAATGCATCCTCTGCCAGCACGTGATTCAGCTTTTGGTGAGGGACGCCGTGCTCAGACTTTTGCTTCCAATTCAGACCGGCGGAGAAAAGCCGATAGGCATACCATTCGGAAAGATTGGCCCGGTCTTTTTCGGGTTTGCCCTTGTTGTAAGTAAATTCCATATCCGCCGCTACAGCAAAACCTGTGCATGCCTTCGATGAGCCTTGGCAAGCAGGTGCGTTGTAAAGGCCCGCGTTGGTTTTTTGGGAATGAGTGGGGTGCCATTCTTTGATTCCCAGGCTAGACAGAAAGGTCGCCATCTTCGGATCGGCTTCCCCGCCAAAGTAGTCCACTTTGTTTCTTTTTGCTTCCGGACTGGGGGGCTGGTGGTCGGCGATCTGTTTGGCCAAGCCAACTTGGTTTTTTGCAAGTAGCACACGATCGGGGGCGGGCAGTTGTGCTACCAAAGCCTCTTTCTCTTCGTGAGACATTGCCAGCAGCCGCGCGCGAAGTTCCGAGAGCGTTGCTAACTCTTTCGCTTCATAGTCACGGGCGAAACGCTCGTTCCAAATTTGGATAAGCGCTTCCGGCTTCTTCACCTTAGGCGGCTTAGCGATATGTTCGGCGTATTGTTTCGAAACCCAATCCGGAAGTTTTTTCATCGCTTCTTGCATTTGGGCTTCAGAATACTGCTTCACTTCCTGCTCAATCGGTTCCCGTGGCACCCGTTTCCGCGCTAACTTCGTCGCAAGCATTGAGAGGGGCCAATCCCCTTCGAATCGCTTGGTGTCTAGCATGCGTTTTCTTTCCTCGGGGTCATCGAGTGTCGCAATCTGCTTGCGAATTTCATCGTCCGTGGCTGACTTAAGTTGGGCCTCGAGTCTTTCTTCTTCTAGGTTTTCTCGCAAAATTTGGGTTTGGCTCGTTACATCCCAGAGGCGCTTGTTTTCCCATTGGCTGAAACTGTGACTTCGTTTATCAAATTGTTCTCGCTCCGAGGGAGTGAGCTTGTTGAGTTCCTTCTCACGGGCCGCTAAAAGCGATTTGTGGTCTTGTTTCAGCCGGTCCATTTCGCCGGTTGTTTTTGCCAGCTGGTTGATCAGAAGCTTCTCTGTGAGTGGCGTGCGGTACAAAGCGTTCATAGCCGGTTCCGTCACGAGTTTTCCACTGAGCAAGTTATTGAACCCTTCAATCCTATCGGGAAGTGCCGACGCAATCTGATCATGGGTTAAACCCGTCGGTTCTTCCTTTCGGAGGCGTTCCGCTACCCCCAGAGTTTGCAAAGCAAACAATTTTTCAAGACCGGTACTGTCGTTGTAAGGCACCCCCAACATTCCACCGCCTTCCCCCTTCCTAATCACCGCTCCCGAATCCGGTTTGCCGTTCACATAGACTGTGGGCCGCTCCGAATCTTTCACAAACCTCTCTACATCGCTCATCCAAAACATTAAATTCATCGGGCGGCGTTTGTGCCAAAGATCCAGCGCAGTCTCAAGCTGCTTTAAACTGTTTTGCTTGAGCGCAATAACTTGTCGGTTCTCGTCCGCCAGCCACGATGGCGATGCCGAGTCCAGTTTGGGTTGCTGTCTTTGGAGGAACTCGATTTGCTCATTCAGGCGAGCCTGGTGGGTCCAAAGAAACAAAAGGTTTCGGCGATCTTGGTAGAGCTTCAAGTGCTTTCGCTGTTCGACTAAGTTTAGTTTTAGGTACCATGCGTCGAGCGCGTGCAAGGCAGTGGCGCCCGCTTCGACGCTAAAATGCGCGGTGTGCGGAACGCGGGCGGCCGGGGGCAGAATGTCTTCGGACGGGAAGCGTTGCGCTCGATCTTGTCCGGTATGTTCGGGCTCGGCGGTCAACGGAGCAGTCAAAAAGCAGGTGAGAGCGACGAAGAATGAAACGAGGGTCTTTTGCATGCGTTCCCCTTGATATGAAAGCAGAGTACGGTGCAAGGGCCGTGCCCGAGGCGAGTGTTCAATTTGGCGTGAGCAGAGTCATTTTTTTGGCGGCCGGGGTGAAACGGTGACGCTAGTCACGGAGTAGGTATTCGGAGAGCCGACTCTGTACGGCTCTCCGAATTGAATAGCGACTCTAGCTCTGAACTAGCGTTCCGTGGAGATCCCTTCGGAAGTAGTTTCATTGCCTTTAGGGCTGCGGGTTACCGGGTCGACCATGGACGAAGTGGAAATCTCCTTTAGAACAAGCTTTCCCGAAGCGTTCACAGCGTACTCCGAGACGTTCTTTACTCGGCCGAAATCGTACTTGCCGGAAGGCCCGAAAAGGTCGCTGAGGGGCATCACATCTTCTACCACTAGCTTTCCTGCATCCAGTTTTACGGTGGAGTTGTAAACGACACCCGTGCTGTCATCGGAGCTGTTTGCGGGAATGCGGCGGAAGCCAGTCATGATTTGGCCGGAACGCATTTCCAGCCACTCGTTGCTGACGACAACTTGACGGTCACGGTTAACGGGATCTTTCCCCGCTACTCGTTTGCCATTCTCCATGTCGAAATTGTTTTGGCGGATGCTGGCAACGATCGAAAAAGTAAGACCGCGCGCCGTTTTCGTAAGGCCGCTGAAAGTCATGGTGCGTTCGAATTCTGCCTCAACCTTTCCATCGGCAAGGGACAGCGTGTTTTTGACATGAACCGAACGGCCAATGACATTTTTTTCCAGAAAGGCGTGCACTTCATCGCGTAGCGAAATCTCTGAAGCGAAAGCCGGGCTCACCAATAACGTCGATAACAAAAAAAATATTTTCAAGTTTCCTCCAAATCAAAGGATTCGGGATATGGCTGTGCGCACTTTTAGTCAATCCTTATAAAGTCCTGTTTCACTCGAAGTTGACGAATGACTCCTTGACTCTTTCGATGCCGGATCTTTTAACGAGCTGTCTTTTTTTTATTTAAGAGAAAAGACGTTCAACAAGGAGTTCCATAATGAAGAGTTTATTGATCGTGTTGGCCGCCCACCTCAGTGTGGTGGCAAGCGCTGGTGACTTGGACGCTCGCGACAAAGCTGTCCAGTTTTTTAAAACAAATCTAATCAATCGGACGGTCGCCGCTACAACAAACGATGCCGATAGCGACTTTGAACAAACCTGGAAGTACGAAAATCTCAACGTAACGAGCGAAGGCTTCACCTACGATGAAGTGATCGAAATCAAGCAGACGGTTTTCGAGCTCGATGCTGAGGGAAAACGAGTGGGCAGCGGCGTGAAGCGCAACCGGAACTACAAAACTCGTACGGAAATTGGCCAGCTCAAGGGCTCCAACTACCTATACGGATTCAAGCGCACGCTTTCTTCTTCGTTCCGCGATAGCACTGGATCCGCCTACACCGTAAAAATGGAAGTCGATGATAAAGAGATGGTCATTCATTTCGATGATGCCCACCCAACCTCCTGGCCTAAGAATCCCCCGGCCACGGGTCACGACCTTCTCTTGTCCAAACATGTCGAAACGCTCTTCGTCGATAGCGACGGCAAGCTCAATCGCAAGTTCACCCAAGACACAGAGGTCCTCGATCCTGAGACACTCGCACCCGTTTCCAAAAAACCGCAGTTCTCGGCGGAGCAGAAGGAAAACTAGTTTTCTCTGATTGTAGTGAATTCGGGCACGGTGGGAGCTAATGCTCGCCGTGCCCGGCCGCTCCTAGTAGCTTCGAATAAACCCGCCATCGCACACGATATTATTCCCCGTAATATGATCCGAAAATTCCGAGAGCAGACCCGAAACCGCTTTCGCGACCATTTCCGGCGTGGCGTACCTGCCGAGTGGCACATTATGGGTTTCGAGTTTCATTTGGTCTTGGAAAGAGATGCCGGCTAGTTCCGCCTTTTTCTCCAAGCGCGCGAGGACGGTCGGAGTTAATACTCCTCCGAGCGAAAGCGTGTTCACCGTAATACCAAACTCGCCCCAGTGGAGAGAAAGCGCTTTCGCCTGGGCCCTCCAGGCGCCGCGGATGGCGGGGCTGGTCGGGTGCGTGCCCAACACATGCAATGAAGTGATCCCCGAAATAAGAACGACTTTGGCATTCCCCGCTTTTTTTAAGCACGGCAACAGTTGGTTCAGAAACCGCAACGGCCCGATGAATGAGGCGTTGAATAGTTCGGCCCATTCCGTTTGCTCAGGAATAGGAGCCGAAAACGCACTCGGTTGGGGCGGCATCAGAATGATGGCATCGAGAGGGGTAGAGCTATCCAAATTCGCAAAGGTCGCTTCGTCGGAGAAATCACAAACAAAAGTACGAACCTCGGCGCCGGGCTTTGCCGTTTTCAACGAGCGCTCAAGCTCTGTTAGCTTGGCGGATTGCCGCCCGACCAAGTCGAGTGCGTAGCCCTCTTCTATAAGGCGATGACAGAGAGCGGTTCCGATGCCGCCCGTGGCGCCGGTAACGAGTGCTCGGCGTGTTTTCCGGTTCATAACAGTTCCCCTAGACTAAAAAACAATCGAAACGAAAAAAGGATAAGACAGATTCCACACAAGATCTGCAGCGCAGCAAAAAGCTTGGGCCCCAGAAAATGCCTAAATTGGGACGCTAAAAAGGCCAATCCAAGAAACCAAGAAAAAGAACCAATTGCAATTCCCGCCAGCATGGCGTGAGAAGCAACGTTTTGTTCGATAGAAGCCCGTACGCCCCCGAAGATAATGGCGCCGTCTATAATGGCTTGGGCATTGAACCAGGTTAGGACGATGGTGTTGCCTAGCAACTGCAGAATAGAAAGAGATTGGGATTTCCGCGTTTCAGAAAACGCGGCAGCAGAAGTTCGCAGGAATTTGATCCCAAGATAAAGAAGAAATAGCCCACCCAAGAGCACAAGCCCCGCACGCGTGGCCGGGTAGCTGTCTATCAAAGCCCCCAAGCCAAAAAAACAGGCGAGCGCCAACGTAAAATCCACGGTTCCGATCAGAAGACCGATTCCCAGAGCCTTGGGCACCGGTAGCCGCGATGCCAATCCGATAAGAAAAAGATTCTGCGGTCCCAAAGGTGCGGTAAACGCGAAGCCTAAGACAAGGCCTTCCGCCAGCGATTCAAATTGCAGGGTCGTCACTTCTCCATCCCTCAAAAGCTTGCGCACATTAGCACATCCCCAAGTGCCCCGGTTTGCGATTTCGGGGTACCCCGGGTAGCGCTAAAGCAAAGATGGGACCACGCACGGTTTGTGCGGGGCGCCTTTTAGCTACGGCGGTGTTTCTCAATGTCGAGAGTTCAGGCTTGAGATGGCGGCAACATAATTGCGACACAATTGGCGATTAAACTAAAAAGGTTGGACGATCCCCCGGCGTACACGCGGGCTTGCCTATTTCGTTCATCCCTCAATTCAATTTTGAACGTATCCGGAGAATCCCATGCAGCAACAGCGCGTAAGCAGCTTTCTGATTTTCAGTCTTGTCTCTTTTTCAACGCTTAACCATCAAGCAAGTGCTGAAGGCATCGGGCATTCGCTGGCTGGGCCGAATGGTTGGCTGAACCTCATGACCGCTCCCCATATGCGAGGCACGTCGGAAACCCTTCCCAATGGCAGTCTTGGCTGGTCGCTGCAGCCGAACAAAATTCTGATTAGAAAAGTCCCCACGAAGTTTGCGATGGAGTTGGAAGTCAGCCCGCCGCCTGACCACGCAAATGCCACGATTTTGTTCCAGGAGTTGATCAAGGAGCTAGTGGCTGCTTCTAAAGCCGGTCAGTCCGTTCTCGTTAAAGTTAACTCGGGAGTCTATCGATTTAGCACGCTTAAACCGGAAGTCCGCGATCGTACCCCCGCAATCGTTCTCGAAGGTCTGAGCGGCGTGAAGATTACGGGCGCTAACCCGGCGGAACCGCCGAAATTTATTTTCACGAACCCCTATGGGGAAGGCATTCTCATTAAGAATTGCAATCAAGTCGAAGTGTCCAATTTGCACATCGACTACGACTATCCAGATACGTACGGCAAAGTTGCCTATCTGGGAAAGTCCCTAGGGAACGGCGACATTCAATCGGAAGATTTACTCAACCCCAGCACGGCGAGCGCATTAGGAAACCCGATGGACACCATCGGAACCGTTTTTGAATACGATACGAGCGCGCGCACCTGGTTTACCGGTCTCAGTGCAAACCATATCACCTTCGAGGCATCGTCGAATCCGGTGCTCAAGAGTGCAACTGTATTTTCCGATCCGCGGCTTGCAGCGATTCCCGCGGGCCGCGAAGTGATGATTTTGCACACTCGAACTGGTTTTAACCACGCCATCTCTGCTCAAGGCCGAACCAATCAAGATATTAGCTTGAGAGCCATTGAGATTAACTCTTACCCTCAAATGGGAGTTGTGCTCTCGGGTGGAAGAGGTTTTTGGTTGGACGGCATCGTTATTAAGCCAGCACCCGGAAAATTCGTATCCGGTCGCGCCGACGGCATACATATCGCGGGTACACAGGGCGATATCATCGTGGAGAACTGTTTGGTAAGTGGCCAGGGCGATGACGGCTTGAACATCCACGGGAATGCTTACGCGATTAATTCGGTGCTAGGAACCGGCGGTCTGAAAATTAGTGGTCCCTCCGCTCCGGAAGTCGGCGATCGTTTGGCCATGCTTACCATCGGTAACAAGCCTCTCTACGCTGCTACTATTACTCGGGTAGTGAAGGTGGATGCCCTGAGCTACAATGTGAGATTGGATTGGGGAGCGTGCGACGTAGCTTGCCAGCGCGGTCTTTTTGCTGAAAGAGATTTTCAAATTTTGATTGGCCGTAATACGGGAACGCGCATTGGATTGGCTTACCCGATTAATGTGAGCTCGTCTCGGTACGCCATCCGAAACAATACGTTTTCGTCCAGTGGCGGCCGAGGCATTATCGTGGAAGCGCCCAACGGCAGTGTGGAAGGCAACACGGTCAACCGCGTTGCAGGCAGCGGGATCGCTATTATCGCAACCAACTCTTACTTCCTGTCAGGGGCTGGAGCGGTAAACGTGAAAATCTCTGGAACGACCATTATCAACTCGGCGTTCTCGAAAGTGGTATCCCGCTTTCCTCTAGAAGGAGCC
Source organism: uncultured Pseudobdellovibrionaceae bacterium (assembly GCA_964492125.1). Taxonomy (GTDB): domain Bacteria; phylum Bdellovibrionota; class FAC87; order UBA2466; family UBA2466; genus JAIEOG01. Next base: position 25,518 of record CAZBJE010000034.1, read on the forward strand.
ATTTCGGTGATGACCCCTGGGGCGCCTAACCAGTTTCCTCTTCTTCAATCGATAGAAATCAAAGACAGCGTCGTAAATCGGGTGGGCTTAGCATTCGCGAGCGTTCTCAGAGGAACGAACATTCGTTTCTCGGGAAACAGCGCGAGAAATTTTGGCCTGAACCGAGCGCCTGGCCTGCAAAATGAGCGGTTTATTCTCAGAAGCACTGCGGGAATAACGGTCCGAGACTAACCGCGATCCCCGCGTAGTTTACGCTCGATCTTTCGAACGGTTTTCTCCGTGGGAAAGGATTCGGGTGTCTTGCGTTGGTACTCAATCAACCGCTTCGCCTTCTCCAGGTTTTCCTTTAAAGTGCCAGTCGGCTTCTTCGCAATTTCCGCATCAATCATCTGGTGCAGTTCGCTAGCCCGTGAGTGAAGGAGCATGAGCAAATAGGCTCGTTCATTCTTCTGGGGGTTCCCCAGTCTCCCCAGGATCGCCGCAAAGTACTTCTTACGCCCTTCACCCGAGCAAAACTTGATGTAACCGGAAAACGCCATCGTCAAATCTGGTTGTTTCGGCGGAAGCTCCTCCATCCATTCCCTTGCTGCCCCGATCATTTCATCCACCGTTGCGCGAACGACTCGGTACTCGGGTTGGTCGGCCACACAGAGCTTTCCATCTTGGCCTACAACGGCCACGACGCCGCCTCCCGCGAAGGCAGGGATTGAGGCGACGGCTACCAATAGAATAGAGGTCTTAAGCATTTCACTCAGCTCCGGCTTTACTGGATTCTACGACGCCCAGCCGGTAATTGGCACCAAATCCGACTGACTCTTTGGGAGCAATGGCAAACCAAGCGCTTCACAACGGGACCGGATAGCAACTTCTTCTGACCGACTCGTCACTAAAACGCTATGTGAAGCAAAGCCCAGGCGTTCCACTAGATCTAACCCGGTATCCCTGGAGCCAAGTATTTCGTAGTCCATCAGGAATAGCCGCGGCTTTGAGGTGGACTCACTCTCTTTGAGCCATCGTTCAAAAGGAGCGGCCTCGCGGAAATGTTTGCGGGGAACGGTGGGATTTGGAAACGCTCGGTCCAGACGAATTCCCCAAACCTTATGAATGGACTCATCATCATCCAAAATAACCACTTCTGTATCGAGTCCGATTCGGATTTCGGGTGCAAACCATTTGGGCGGTGTAGCCCGAAGGAGCGAAATGGAGAGGGTGGTGCCAATGCCCACTTTTGAAGAAATAGTTACCTTACCGCCCCATGCTTCCACATTTGTTTTTGCGTGATAGAGTCCCAAACCTGATCCTCGGGCTTTCCCAAAGGAGTTTCCTTTTTTCATCAGCTGGGGAATCAATTCTGCCTGGATGCCCGATCCGGAATCTGTGATTTCGACTAAGTGAAACCCCGCCGCGCAAGCCTGGAGTCCAATCGATATGTTTCCTTCGTTACTACCAATGGACTCCACTGAGTTATCAACTAGATTGGATAGTATTCTTCTCAGCTCAGACGCATCGCACTTCGAGAATAGTCCGTAACCAAAACGGTCGCTTCTAGTAATCTCGATTTTCATTCTCTGATACTGGACGCGTTTTTCGGAGATGATTGAGTCGATGATGGTCGCCAAATTTTCCACGTCCATCGATTTCTCGGCGCGGACGAAACGATCCGTTTCCAGAAGGTTGTTCGCAATATCATTGATGCGCTTAACAGCGCCGCGCGTTAGTAGGCGAATATTCTCCGGGAGCTGTGTGGCCCCCGAGAGTCCGCATTCCAGAGCGACGAGCGGAGACCGAATATCGTGGGCTACCTGTCGGGCCATCTCTGAGCGGGTTTTGTAAACGAGTACCTCCTGTTCAGAGATACGCTTTGCCTGCTCCTCTGCGATACCGCGTTCGAACGCATTTCTGAAAGCTTCGTTCAGCTCAACGGGCACTGCGCCCAGGCTGCTGGGTGTTCCATGCGAGGAATACCCTTCCCAAACGAGACAGCCCAATTGGCGAGCTAACGAAGTGATTCGATCCGCCATCCAGTGACTCAAGAGGGCGGATACGACTAAGAACCAGGACGTGCCCAACGAAACAAGGCGAATGGCGTCGATGTCGGTCGATTGCGAAAGACAGAGCAGCACAATGAATAGGCAGCCCAACGAAACTGCTGCCATACTGAAGCCATTCACGAGCGATGAGGGTTGTCGGGTTTCAACGAGGGGAATGACCGCCCGATGCGTCCACACGAGCGTTGCGCAAAGAAAAACTCCGGAAGCCCAGAAGAACTCGTAAAAGCCAAAAGTGGGGGGTGAGCCCATGAGCGTCTCGTGGCGGATCGCCCAGTCCCCTAGAATGAGGGTGATTGCTCCAACGGAAAAAATGGACCAGGACAGCGTTCGGCTGTTCAAAAATACGAGCAGAGCGGAGGTAATGAGTGCGGTCGACGTGATGATATCCAGAGTTTCCCCAAACAAAAAGAGCAGCGGGTGATGAGAGTTCTCTGCCGAGAAAAAGGGCTGGACTACGAAACGCCAGCCCGTCGGCAACACGGTCAGAAGCGCAAGCGCCACCACGCTAGCCCGGGCGAATGACTTGACCGAGCCTTCGAGCCGTACGAGCGGCGCCATGGTGCCGCAGATAAATGCAGCGCTGTAGGGCAGTTTGGTCAGGCAAATAGCCAGAGGAGCAGCGGGACTCACCTTTAGGATGTAAAAAAACAGAATATAGAAGAAATCGGCAATAAATAGGAAGCCGAAGAATCCTAGAAGGGGCAGGTTCGCTCGCCAACGTCGGCTTAAGAGAATGACCGCGAGCAGTTCGATAAGTGTTTCTGCTGCCCCAATGATGGTACCGCCCGAGAGGAGTTGGAAGGACTCCAGAACATAGAGACTTCCGAGGGCTAATCCGATGAAGGAGAGGAGTCTTAGGTATTGCTTGGCAACCACTCGTACACCTTCGATTTTAACTGGCCAAAGTCTCTATAAGCTTCGAGTACCAGAGTCCCTTTCTCGATAAATCCATTGAGCTCGAAAAGCGTCGCCGAGCGCGCGTTATTGAGTGGTTCAATGAGGACGTCGGTAATCAGTCCGGTGGGTGCTAGCTGTTTTGATTGGTCGACTAATCGGCGACCAAGTCCCTGGCCGGCCAGCTGCGGATCTACTGCTATCTGATAGAGATATGTCAGATTAGAGTAGTCAATCGACGCCGCAGGCGAGAAATGGCCGTGCGTTCCAGGACCAAATAAATCGGTGAATTCGGAAACTTTAGTGAGTAGTGCGTATCCCACCAGTTTCTCTGAGGACTTGAGCAACAAAAGTTTTCCACCTGAACAAAGCAGAGCTTTAAGTTCGTTGCGATCGAAAACGCTAATGAGAAACCCGTTTCGCCTGTCCACGTCTGAAGGTTTAGCGATGAAAAGTTTCTGCATCGTAAGCACAGCCTCGATGGCGGTTTCGAGTTGGTCGCCTGTCCCGTCAACGGTTTCAAATTGCAATTTGAGTTTCTCCGAGCAGTGAGAGCCGTAAACTCCCAAACAGTTCAAAATTACCAAAAGCCATCCGGCTCTAGTCGCGAGTAGCATTGGCCTCCTCTGTGCCGCGTCTGCGTACAGAGCAAGGTTGGTGCCAGTCTTTGTGAGGTCGAAAGACGCGATTCATCTCTGATTCGCGCGTTCTAAAATGAGAAAGGTCTCAAAAATGAGGCTAGCTCTGCAGTCCGGTGAGGCCGGACGGAACCTATTTTTCCACTCGAACTGGCCGCAAGATAGCAGACCCTAAGAAGTTGAAGCTCCGCTCGGCCTGGCGAACAGGGTAGGGAGGCGGCTTGGGATACGTTCTCATTAGCATGGCAAGCCGCGGCTCCGGACCAGGCATCAGCACTATGTCGGTACTCAGCAGGCAAGTTTCGAGTCTAGAATATTGAGCTCGGATCCTCGCTTTGACAACCAGCTCGGAGAGCGTTGGCACCAGATCGACCATGTCCTGAGATCCCACTGACTCTGGATCCAATTGATCTCCATCGATAAGGGGTTTAAAAACCCGCACCGTATCGCCGAAGTAGTACCAGTCCGTTTCTGAGCCGGTAGACACCCTTTGGCGCATTTCCCGCAGGCTCGATTTGAAACGTCGATCAAAATGATAAACCAACTTCGCGAAATCTCGAATTTCGAGTGCGGTAAACAGCCCGATAAGGGGTATTAGTTCCGGCGCCGCAAGTACCTTAGGAAGGAAGGCAGGATCAGTCACTACCCAATACCAAAACGCGGTAAGTCCCAGTCCGTTATGCCCTAGAAAGCCGGCGTTCAATGCGGTCGATAGTATTTTTGGGATTTGGTCTTCATTGAGCCGGAGAATGGTCTCTTCGAGTCCATTGAGCACACTTTCAATGTTTTCCTTGCCGACAATTTCTACTCCCCGCACTTGTACGCCGTTGTCGGCGGCCCATTGAAATCCTGTCGTATGGTCTTTGCGGATCGTATCCAGTCGCCCGCGTGCCGTTCTAAACTTAAGCGGATCGATCGCATTGCTTCCCAATTGCACCGGATCAAGGCCTCGACTTTGCCAGCCCTCCATTCCGATCTTTGCATGCAACCTGCGAAAAGTGCTCACTGCGTCCGCGGTATTCGCTTGGTGCTTTGCGAGTTCCGTCATCACCGCAAAACAGCTCGCGAATCGAGTGGGCGGCAGAATGCTTGCCTGCGAATGCGCCGACAGCAGCAGCGAAAGAAGGAGTGAAAATTTCATCGGCCAGTGGTTTAGGGGATTAAGGATGGGAGATCAAGCGTTCTCTTCTCCTGGCGAAGCTCTACTCAACAAAAATGAGACTATCTAGCAAGATAACAAAGAGTTAGGTCCCTCGGCGCTTTCAGTGTTTTGAGGAGGTTATTGCGGAGATAGCCATGCGGATTCGCTCCACCGTGCGCTCCACGTGGGTGCTATGGGTACGAAGGCCAAACGGAACGATTCGAGCCCAGTAGCCGCTTTTGAACTGGGCGATTCGGGAAGGCTGGCTACATACTTGGTTAGGTATTTTAAAATTTCGCTACTGAGCAGGTGAAATGTTTCACCGTTCATTTCAAGGGGATTTTGGTCTGCCACTGCGTGCCACGCTTCCGGGGAAACTGTCCCTAATAATTTTGACTCGTTACAAAATCACAAAGCTTACCCGCCTCATCGAAATGTAAGACAATCGATCTGCTTTTCGCGGTGAGCATATTTCCTGACGAATAAAACCACTGACTTCCACGTTTATTTTTGCAGACGGGAATGCCGGACTGTCTGATACCGGGCGCGCCAAATTTCTTTTCAATTTGATCTGTCGACCATTGCTCGGTCTTCATCTGTTGCAAATCAGAATCCGAAAGCACGGGGTTAGACGCGCAACTGACGCAGAGTATTATCGCGAAAAGTGGAAGAATGAAGCGCATTGTTTGGTTCCTCTCGTTGGTCAGGATTTCCGAATAATACATTTTTCGGTGGTGGTCGAAAAGAGCTACCTTCGGCGGACGAACGCTGAGATGCTTGTCTGACGGAGATGAGACAAATGATGAGAGCTCTTTCGTTCTGCATACTGATTGCTATCTCTTCCCTAGCTTTGGCTGACGAGGCCACTCAAGAGAGCTTCTCCGACGCTCTTTCAAGAGTAGGGTACAAGACGCGTGAGATTAAGGAGTTTGAAGCCTACTTTGAAAAATATGGCCGCGAGCTCCCGGGCTTGAAAAAAGGGGAGTCCGGCACCCCAGTTGCCCATCTGGGAACGGCAGTCGCCTTTCTTCAAAAACTCTATTTGGACCCCTCAAAGGCCGCCAACAAGGCCGCCTACAAAGCGCAAATTGAATTTCTAGAGCGCTTGGAAATCTGCTACCAGGCGCTTCAGACTCGGTTGCGAAATGACAATGAGATGCTTCTCGCGCGAGCGACTGTTACCGAGACCAAGCGGGAAAAACTTCGGGAATTAAAGAATAGTATTCGTGAGCCGCGAGTTGTTATTTCGGAAGATACCGGCCGAAACGACCAAGATATTTTCTTGGCGGAAGATCCAACTTTGATGGACTTTAAGCGCGGCGTGGCCAACTACGTGAAACACCCTAGCGCGCCCCTGTGGCTGAGCGGGGCGCGTAAGAATGTTCCAACCTCGGTGCATGCTCCCGAGCAGGGCGAGGTATCTCGAAGACGGCCCTGAGAAGCGTCACCGCCGCCTTGGTTTTTTCAATCGACTGGTTTGAAGTCCCAATCAAATTTGTGGTTTTTGTCCTTGTAGCGAAAGCGGCAATCTTTTCCACAGGGCATATCCTGCGCTAACACTTCAAGCGAATCGGGGTCGACCTGAGTGACAGGTTTTCCGGACTCGTAGACCGATCGCTTATCTCTGGCTAGCCACACGTTGCGCTTATAGGGAGTGCGGAAGCTTTTGTGGTCCGGCCCCACAAGCACATCCTTCATTAAGAAAAGACGCGTCGCATCCTTTCCGTATCGCTCATTAAGAGCGACGAAAGTCTTGGGGTCTGCATGAGGAACCACTTCGCCCAAGAAATAAACCTTCGAACGATCCTTCGTATAAGCCGATTCGTCGGAGGGGTTGAGCAAGACAAATGTTTTCGGATCAGCCTTCGCTACAACCCCGCTGTAGTCCGGGGTGTCGATGTATATGTGCTTGGCGTCTTTCGAATAGATGTCGTTGAGGTGAACGCACTCTTTATGCGCGCAACTTCTCACAATCTTCTCGACGGGCTTGTCGGTGGACGGTCCCGAAAAAGCGGTTTGTGCTAGAAAAACGAAGATACCGAATACGGCCCTATGCACCATCAAGCCCTCCCTCTGCGAGAAGTACGTTCTACCATGAAAGGATGCGGCAGGGCATTTGCCTGCCGTCCTATTATTCCTTTTGCTCTATCGGCGATTCACTGGCGGCTTGTGGAAAGAGGTCATCCAAGTAAAGCTGGTACAGGGGCGAGTCGGAGTCCTTTTGCAGCTTGGCGAAATCCGCACGCAAAATCTCTTCGATGAGGCTTAGCTTCTTCTCTATTTCCGCGTTTTTATCTTTCGATTCGGGGGCGGTTGAATATTTCAAAACCCGCTGCAGTGCGCGATAGCAACCGATACTGCGAACGAGGTCTAAATTTGAGTTGCGGAGATCGAATAGCGAGACGGGCTTATCGAAACGGGTTTTCAGGTCGTATGCCCTTCGGAAGTCGGTATCGATTTGCGTTTGGCCTGCTTGGCCTATGAACTGCCACCCTATCTCTTTCATCGCCTTCTCAAAGTGGGATATTTCCTTCCGCAATACGTTTTCCGACCGGAGTGCAAGTGCGGCTTGAATACTCTCCACTGTGGCTGTCGGACCAAAAGCCGAAAGTAGTTCATCCACGAGAAGCTTTTCCGCTTTTAAGTCTTCTGCATACGAACCATTCAACAGATCGGCATGCTCTTGGGGGAAACGTTCCTCTTTGGGGGCGTCAAACCTAGAACCCGGGTTCCAATCGGAATTTGTTTCCTGCGGACGGTTGTAGTCGTAGGCCAGAAGACTTTTGTCGAATAGGTTCGCTGCGGCACCGAGGAATTCGGAAAGACTCTGGAGCGCAGCTGCTATTTCCTTTGGCTCCTTGCCGCTCGATTTGAATAGTTTGAGATCCCAAACGCCTTTTTGCTCTGTCTGTCTAAGCCCCATTCCCTCCAACTCTAGCCACCCCAGCTCGCGCGCGCCTTTTACGATATTCTGCGTTGCAACGGCGCCGAATTCAAAAATGAGTGCCTGGCGTAGTTCAAGATCTACCCTTTTTTGTAACGGCAAAACATCTCGGTACTTCTTTAGGTACTCGCCAGTCGCTTGAAAGTAGGCCTCAGCTGTAGCAAGAATGTCGCTCTCGGTTTTGCCGTCTTCAGCTAGCGCGGGAATCGACGATAATTTCACGCTGCCGTTGTCTGTTTTAAACGCGACCCCCACTTGATCTAATTCCTTCTCGGGTTTTTCGATTTCAGAAAAACCTTTTTCCGATTCCTCTTGTCGGGTGAAGTAGTCAGGGGTGTATTTCTTTGTCCATTTGGTGTGAAGATTGCGCGCCAATTCCAGGTATTTTTGTTCTTCCTCGCTTACAAATGAGGCGATGGAATCTCGCTCTGCTCTAGCCTCAATGAACTCATTTAATGCCGCGATGGTTTTCTTGGGATCCGTCGGTTCCGGGGGGCGGGAGAGAATCGCATTTCGTTCGGGATCGCGGCCGAGACGGCCCGGCTTGCTCAAATCATAACCGGTCGAAAATTCGATTCCATATGTCTTTAATTCGGCTATCGCTGCTGCGACTCTCGCTTGGGCAGCGAGTTGCTTTTCTTGTTTTTCTTTTGCTGCGTCTGTTTGGACTTTTTCTTCCGTCTCAGTAGGGATCGGTGCCGATGAATTCTGGTTTTGCGGTTTTGGGGACTCAGACCCACAGCCAACTAGAATCAAGAAAAAAGCTAGATACACCAAGCGAAACATAATTCTCCTCCGATGGGGCGCTCAACCAGCATTGATTGAGCTCTGCTACATACCAGTTTGAGCAATTGTGCATCGCTCGTGCCAACCGGGTTAGCTACCGAATCCGAGGGAAATCAGCGCCCTTGATTCACAAGTGAGCCAAAGCCGTTTCAAATGGGAGAAAGGGCGTTGCTCGTATTTGCTCCCTCATCCCCCTTGAGTTTTCCACCGACTTAGCCAATATCTCGCTCTATGAAAAAAACACTCCATAAACTCGGTTCGGTTGGTTTGGCTCTCGCCCTCCTGTGTTCCTCGGCTGACGGCCGCGAAAGTTCCCCCGACAGACAGGCCGACCTCTTGGTCGCTCAGTGGGACGCGCTAGCGGGCGATGCGCATTACCAGCAGCGAAACGCTGCCTATGCCGGCATCGCCATGGGTATCCCCCTCGCTATCGGCGGGGGAGTGATCTGGGCGGCCGCTCCGAATGACTACAGGTCCACGGTGGGAGCGGTGGGATTAGGCGGAGGCATTGGGCTGGCACTCGGTGGCGCGCTCAGTTTGACGTTGGAAACCCCTTACATGAAGCCGGCCAAAGATATTTTCCCGGCCGGTTTGATCGGGCAGGCGAGACTCGATGCGTACGAGAAAAAGTTTCAGTCCTTGGCCGACGAAGAAGGCGGAAATCGACGGTTTTTTTCGGTGGTAACGGGCGTGCTGGGTCTGGGCGCAACGGCGCTCTTCATTCCCGCGCTCGGTCCCACCGTAGATACCTCCCTCACGGCACTCGCCATGATAGGGCCGGCGTTGGTTTCGGCCTCGGTGGTTCTGTATTTGGTGCCGGGTCCTTTTGAGTCTCGGTGGTTGAGTTATAAGAAGTCGGGACTGATTGCTTCCCACACAAAGCCCACCCCATCGTTGAAGTTAAGCGTCTCGCCGATGCCGGGCGGGGGAATGGCTGTTGCTGCGTTGCGGTTTTAAGAGGTTGCATGATCTCGATGGAAAGGTATTCGAAACCGTAGACTCTTTCTTGGAGTCGCAGAACGCTTGGTTTACCGGAACTACTGGTTCGTTCGGCTATTCCCTAGATCGATTAGAGAGTGCGAGCGGACTCGGGGTGGCGGTAGCAAAACTGTTGTACAGAAACGTCGGCGCGGATGGGAATGAGTTCGCGTTGAATCTGTTCGTTGCGTTGGTTTTTAAGCAGGTCGATGGGCGGTGGTTTTTGGTCTTTGACCAAAATACGGTTGTGTAACGATTTCGGGGCACTCGGGTCGGAAACCTACTAACTTCCCACGCGCTTTTTGCAATGCACTTCTTTGTGAATCTTTTTCGCAAGATCCCCGAAGATTTTATCCGCAAACCGCTGTTTCTTATTTTTTTCGGTCTTGTTCTTTTTCACTATTTCCGGAAAAAGATCGAGCGCTTTTTGGAGCTGTTTCGGAAGCGGTGGGCGTTTCTTTTTTTTCATGACACCTTTCCAAATTTGAAAAACTGTCTTTCAAAATCTAGTTGGTCATCTTTCGAGAGTTTTTCAAAAAGTGATTTTGACTGGATTTCTTTTGGTTTGGTAGCGCTGTTGTTGAATATGAACCAATTATCGCACAGAGGGCGATAGAGTTTCCAAAAGTTTTCGAAGGCTCTAGGTAGCCGGCGCATCACCGTTTCTCTCGGGATTGTGTGACCGCCTTCTTTTACTCTCTGGCGGATGCGTTGAAGGTTCATTGCCGCCTTTTCTAGGTAGACGAAATAGATCGTGATTTCGTAACCGTCCTTTCGGGCTTCTTTCAGGACCCTGATCCAGTTTTTCCCTGATAGCGTGCTTTCGAAAGAGAAGCTTTTTCCTTCCCAGATCGCTCGTTGCCGGCTGACAGGCCGGCTGCGATCACGTCTGCGTTGATGAAACGGGCATTTCCGTTTTGGAGCTTGAAATAGGCTTGTGCAAAAGTGGATTTTCCGCTGCCGTTCGGTCCGGCAACGATTTCGAGTTTTTTGGTTGGTTTCATTGGCATCTGAACTCGTTTTGGCACGAAAGATAGGTATTGTAACTAGAGGATCGGGTTTGGATTACAGTTGCAAGGCCGTTCTTGGCTGGATCTTTCGTTGAGCAACGGCACCCTCCCCATGCCGCGCTGGGCTCCCATCTATCAACGCTCAATCGCGCTGATGGGGGGAGCGCTAATTCTAGGAGGTGACTGGATGTTCGCCCAGTGCCTGAATTAGCTCATATTTTCCGTTGCTTGCGGGTCGAGTATTCAAATTCAATCCCATCCATGCTAAATGCCGCGGTTATGCGAGGATGGACAGGTGCCGAATAACTCCCCCACGCCCGATAAAAAGATCAACCGAATCGCCATTGTGTACGCGATGCGCGGAGAAGCACGCCCGCTAATCGATCACGCCGATCTGCAACCTATTGAGCCTTTCGATTCGGATCTGCCAATGCTCTATTACCAAGGGCAGGTGGGTTCCGCTTCGGTATTATTATCGGTTAACGGAGTCGATTCTCGTTACCCAGTGGACCAAATCGGTACCAACGCCGCGACTCTTTCCGCCTACCTAGTTCTCCAGCACTTTAAACCCGACCTATTGATTAATCCCGGCACTGCTGGCGGCGTGCGCGCGCACGGTGCCGGAATCGGAGATGTGTATGTGGGGCAAGACAACGTACATCTGCACGATCGCCGACTACCAGTTGCCAAATATAAAGAGTACGCCGTGGGCGGGTACCCAACCTTGAAGCTGGGAAGAATCATTTCGGAACTGGGTCTGAAAGCGGGGGCCGTATCCACCGGAAATTCTTTTGGCTGCAACGAGGCCGAACTCAAATCTCTTATCGACGCGCGCACCAATCTAGTGGAAATGGAAGCCGCCGCTATTGCCTGGGCAGCATGGGAAAAGAAAGTTCCTTTTATCCCCGTGAAAGGGATTACCGATCTGATTGATGTCGATCATTCTCTCGAGCATCAGTTCAACACAAACTTCCGCGATGTTTCGGGTCGGGTGGCCGAAAAGGTTTTTGAACTGATTTCTCGCATGGGCGGTAAAACGCTGGAGGAGTTGGGTGAGTAAGCTGCTGCTCCTATCCCTTTTTTCGTTTTCGTCTGCTTTTGGTGCCGTTGCGCCGCTTTATATTGTTCATAGTAATCCCCCCAATAAGTGGAGCGGGGATATCGAGCAAGGTCTTAAAAAAGCTTTATCACCTGGCCGATTCGATCCGGTGGCGCGCTATTTTTTTCATAATGTTTACTGGTTAACTCGTCCCCCAGAGGAACAGAAAAAAGAGAAGCGGCGAATGCTTGAATTGATTGCCGCATCCAAACCGGCTGCCGATCGGTACACGGGGCGGCCCGCCTCCTCGGGCTGACCGCCTCCGCACTCGGCACGGCCTTAAGTGCCCTGGAAGAGGAATTGGGTCTCGCGCTCTTTCATCGCAATAACAAGGGGCTTTCGCTCACTGAAAAAGGGGCAGCTCTCTTTCAGGCCCTGGGCGCTCAGCATCAGCAGGCAAGGGAGGCGGTGGAGAAAGTCCTAACGGGTACGAGTACGACCCCAATTCGCATCGGCTCCGCCGGGCAATTTGGCTCGAAGTATGTC
>CAZBJE010000035.1:0-37066 GCA_964492125.1 uncultured Pseudobdellovibrionaceae bacterium
GCCTGGAACTCCGCCAAATCAGCGACCCCATTGCTCTGCAGAGCGGGCTGGTTCATGGTGCGTTTATTCACCAGTTCCGGTTCAGGGTGCATATGAGGGGTTCCATAGACCAGGTAAACAAAGCCCAGGACGCCGGCCAACGACACAAAAAGCCCTACCGTCCAGCCCGCGATTAAACGCAAGGGGAGCGCGAGTTCTTTATAGTCTAAGCCGTTGGAAACGGGTGGTTTCGACGCGTTCGACATCAGTGTGTTCCTCCCTGCGGCTTGTCTTGCGGACCACCGTGGTGGTGCGGATCAGCGGCGGGCGCCGGAATACCGGAGCTCCGACCGAGGAAGCCAAAGAACAAGGCGGCAAATGCGCAACCCAAGCCGATGGGCGAAGCGATATCCATCCAGTGAATCGGGAAAGTACCGGCGGGATGCGTGCTCGGTGCCACCAACCAGATTTGCTCGAAAGCGCGGCCAATGAGCAAGAACCAGCAGACTTTCACCATGAAGTCGGGGTTCTTTTTGCGGCTGGCCGGCAGAATCAAGCAAAACGGCAAGAACCACTGCAAAAGCGGCAGTGCGGAGCTCATCCAGAACCAGGCGCCTTGGCTACGTTCGTAGTACCAGAACGTTTCTTCGGGCAAGTTGCCCGACCAGATGATCAAGAATTGGGAGAGATTGAAGTAACCCCAAACCATGACCGTCATGAAAATAAACTTCGAGAGATCGTGCAGGTTGCGTTCCGTCAGCCATGGATTGGGCGTTTTACGGTGCATCCAAATCGCGGACATCGTGCAAAAGCAAAATGCCGACATGGCGCAAGTCATGGCCACGATACCGCCAAAGATACTCGAGAACCAATGCGGTTCAATCGACATCAACCAGTCAATGGCAGCGAAGCTGAGCGAAAGCACCAAGACCAACATCCCGCCGGCAGAAAGCCGTTGCACACGGTGGTACTTTGCGATGTCGGTAGTGACCGACGCCGGAGTCGGCATCAGCCATTTAAGCAGCCAGACGCCAAGAATGTTCCAGATCGCGAAATACCCAACCGCACGGTACAGCCAGAACGGGACGTTTAGGTACCCTGCCTTGCTAGCCAAGGCGGCGTCGTGAGCCATCAGCTCATGATTGGTCCATGGGTAAATTTCGCCCACTCCCAAAGCTACCGGAATGAAGAGCAAGGAAAGGGCCGGCAACGTTTTGATTCCCGCTTCTAAAAACGGGCGAATGGTCCAACCCCACTTCCCTCCCGAAAGGTTGTGCACCATGGTCAAACCAAGGCAGCCCACCGGGAAAGCGAGAGCGAACATATACCCTTGCAGGTACGAAAGGAAAAACTGGTGACGGTCGATCAAGAACCCGAGAACCAGCAACCCGAGGCCGATCGCGGCCGGCAAGATCACTTTGTTCCGGGCCGACCTGGCCCCTGAAAATACCAAACTCATTTGCTCGCCTCCAGCGCCGTGCGCTCTGCCGGCGGAACATCCGAAAGACGCCCGTCTTGGCTTTGCTGCAAGGCGCGGACGTACGCGATGATCGCCCAGCGGTCTTCCGGCTTAATTTGCGCGCCGTAACCCGACATCATCCCGATGCCATTGGTGATCACGTTGAAAAAGTGGCTAACCGGTGCGGCCTTCAAGCGCGCTTCGTGCAACGAAGGCGGGTGTTTCAAACCACGTTGAACGACCATTCCCCACCCATCGCCAGTGCGGCTGTGGCAGGGAGTACAGAAAATATTGAAGCGGTTCATGCCACGTTCGATTTCCTTGCGGGTAATCGGAAATGGGTAATCAGAAACCGGCTTACCGTCGACTACCCCGAGATTGAGGTGGTCATCGATCTTGCCCCGAGCAACGGTGCCTTCCACCAATGGGCGCGCAGAGCGCTTATCGGCGTAAAAGTCGTTTTCTTGGTACGGCTTAAACTTGGGTTGTTTGTACATCGCCTGCCGCCGTTCGCAGCCCAAAAGGCCCACGACCAGAAACAGAAGAACGGCGATGGCACTACGGCTGCACTTCATGAACGCCTCTCGGATGCAAACTCTCTAAAAACGACTTGGTTTTGCTCAACTCAAATTTCGGATCGGTCGCTTCGATGGAAAGAAAAAACGTATCCCGGGATGCCCGCAAAAACTCTTTCACGTTAAAGAGCGGGTGGTAGGGGCGCGGCAGACCGTTCAGCCCAATCATGCCAAAAACCGCCGCAAAAGCGGAAAGCAGCACCGTGAGCTCGAACATGATCGGAAAATACATCGGCCAGCTAAAAAGAGGTCGACCGCCGATGTTGATGGGGTAGTCGATGACGTTGCAGAAAAACATCATCCCAAACGCGCTCACCAAACCGGTGATCCCACCGCAAAGAACGAGCAGCGCGATTTTCGAAGGCGGATGCCCCAGTGCTTCCATAATCCCTTCTAAGGGAAAGGGAGAGTAAGCGTCGGTGTTCTTGTAGCCGGCATCGCGGGTTTTGGCCGCGGCCGCCATCAAGGTTTCCGGCGTGGGGAATTCGGCGATCAGCCCATAGAGAGTTGGCTCGTGCGCCTTATCCATGGTGCGCTCCCTTTTTCTTGTGTTCTTCTTCGGTGATCAACACCCGCATTTCGAATACCGAAATCATCGGCAATACGCGGATGAAGATGAAAAGCAGAGCGAAGAACAACCCGATGGTACCTAAGAACATCGACCAATCGAATGCGTGCGGGTAGTACATTCCCCAGGCGCCTGGCAGGAAATCCGCCGACAGACTGACGACGATAATCACAAACCGCTCCAGCCACATACCGGTGTTGACCACCAAGGACATGATGAACAAGAACGCGATATTGCGGCGCAGATTACGGAACCAAAGCAACTGCGGGATCACCACGTTGCACGCCAACAGCGCGTAGTAGCACCATTTGTAGGGGCCGATAAAACGGTTTAGCAGCATGTACTTTTCGTACTCGCTACCGCTGTACCATCCGATGAAGCCTTCGATGAGATACCCGTAGGCGACAATCAAGCCCGTGAGCAACATGACCTTCGCCATATTGTTCAAATGGCGCATGGTGATGAAATCCTTGAGGCCAAAGAAATGGCGTGTCGGAATCATCAGAGTCAGCACCATCGCGAAACCAGAGTAAATGGCGCCCGCGACGAAATACGGAGGGAAGATGGTAGTATGCCAGCCAGGAACGATGCCGACCGCGAAATCGAAGCTAACGATGGTATGCACCGAAAGCACCAACGGCGTCGCGATACCAGCCAAGATCAAGTAGATGGTCTCGTACCGGTCCCAGTGCACGGCGGAACCACGCCAGCCGAGGGACAGAATGCCATAAATCATGCGCTGCCATTTATGAGGAGCGCCATCGCGCAGAGCCGCAAAATCCGGCAGCAAGCCTACAAACCAGAACAAGAGGGAAACGGTTCCGTATGTGGAGAGCGCGAAAACGTCCCACATCAACGGGCTGCGGAACTGAGGCCAGATGCCCATCACGTTCGGGTACGGCAAGACCCAATAAAAACCGATTTCCGGCCGCCCCATGTGCATGATGGGAAACAAGGCGGCGCAAGCCACTGCAAAAAGCGTCATGGCTTCGGCGAAACGGTTGATGGAGGTGCGCCAATCTTGTCGGAACAAGAGCAGAATGGCCGAAATCAAAGTTCCGGCGTGACCGATCCCGATCCACCAAACGAAATTGATAATATCGAAGCCCCAGCCTACCGGGATGTTGATCCCCCAGATACCGACGCAGTACTTGAACAAAGTCCCGATGGTGAACATCAAGGACATCAAGCCGCAAAATGCGAGCGCGAAGCCCAAGATCCAACCCGGCCGGATTTTTTCCCGGACGACGATGTCGTTAATCTTATCGGTGACCGAACCGTAACTGTAGTTCCCGGTTAATACCGGCTCGGGGGAAAGGACTGTCTTGCTCATGCCGGCTTCTCCGCTTCAAGCGCTGGGCTCGGGTTGTTCACCTTGCCCAAGTAAGTGGTGCGCGGCTTGGTGTTGAGTTCTTCAAGCAGGCCGTAGTTTTGCGGCTCGGCCTTGATTTTGGAAACCAAACTACCGGGGTCCGCAATATTGCCGAAGAAAATCGCCTGACTCGGGCAAGCCGTCTGACAGGCCGTTTTCACTTCACCGTCACGAATCTTGCGGCCTTCGTTCTTGGCCGTGATCCGAGCGCTGCTGATACGTTGCACGCAGTAGGTGCATTTTTCCATGACCCCACGGTTCCGAACCGTGACGTTGGGGTTTTGGACCATCTTCACCGTCGGTGTAATGGTTTTCGTATATTCAAAGAAGTTAAACCGGCGCGCCTTGTACGGGCAGTTGTTGGAACAGTATTTGGTTCCCACGCAACGGTTGTAGACCATGTTGTTTAGGCCTTCGTTGTCGTGCACAGTGGCGCCGACCGGGCAAACAACTTCGCAAGGCGCCGTTTCGCACTGCACGCAGGCGACTGGCTGGAAATGAGTTTCCGGGTTGTCCAACTCACCTTGGTAGTACCGATCCAAGCGAATCCACGACATCTCGCGACCGCGGGATACTTCTTCTTTACCGACGACCGGAACGTTGTTCTCAGACTGGCAAGCGACCACGCAGGCATTACAGCCCGTGCAGGCGGAAAGGTTGATTGCCATTCCCCATTGGTAATCGGCGGGAGCATCCGGCGCCATCGCGCCACCGGCAGTACCCACATCTTTTCCGTCCAGGTGCGCAGGAACATGCTCGTGCAAATGCGCCCAATGTGGGTGCTTTTTGTGTTCCTCGAAAGTAGCCGTGCGCACAATGGGACGGCCTTCCATGCTGTGGTGATCTTGAGTGCCTGCAAGCTTGTAGCTGCGAGCGGTGGCCACGGCTTCTGCGCCGACCAAGTTCCACGAAGCAGCTGTGCTGCGCACAGCATAAGCGTTGAAGCCCGTTCCAGTGCCGAGTTTACCGGCTTTGGTGCGACCGTACCCGAGCGACAAAGTAATGCTATTGTCGGCGTGGCCCGGCGTAATCCAGACCGGGGCGTCCACCGAGGTTTCACCGGCGACAATTTTTAGAACCCGCTCATTCTTAACGCCCATTTTTGCGGCGGTAGCGGGGCTGATGTAAGCAGCGTTGTCCCATACGATCTTGGTGATCGATTTAGAGAGCTCCTGCAACCAACCGTTGTTCGAGAAGCGCCCGTCGAAAATAGACGCATCGGCGCGGAAAATAATTTCCATCGCTTCGGGGTTAGCAGTTTTGCCAACCTTCGCCCAGCCGCTCTCCGGCTTGGCGACGGCCGCTTTAGCAGTAGCCGCAGTGCCATCGACAAACCCGTCGTTCAAAGCACGGGTCCAGAACTTCTCAAAATCCCCAGTGGCTTTAGTTTTCCAGTAGCCGCGCACGATGTCGTAGCCGTTGGCCGATTCGCCGGACAGAGCCGCCACGAATTCGTGGTACGACTTGCCGCCAAAAAGAGGGGCAATCAAAGGTTGTACAATGCTAGCCGTGCCATCGTACGCACGCGCGTCGCTCCATTGCTCTAAGTAATGGGCTTCAGGCGCGTGGTAATTGCAGAGCGAACCGGTTTCATCAAAGTACAAGCCGCAGTGAATGCGGTTTTTTACTTTTGCGAGACCGGTTGCAAAATCCACATCGGAAGGCGCGTTGTATACGGGGTTACCGCCCAAGATCACCAAAGTTTGTACTTTGCCCGCTTTCATATCCGCGCCGAGACGGCGAATAGAATCGGTGGTGTTGATGGATTGGGTTTCGACAGGGGCGGTGTACTTGACCGTTTTCCCTTTATTATTCAAACGGCCATTCAATGCGGCGGCCAGAGCGTGGACCAACGGCGATTGCCAACGGCCCGCCACTACCACGCAGGACCCGGCGTTTGCTTTCAAATCATCCGCAGCAGCTTTTACCCACTTTGCAGCGGTGCCAGTGGGAGTCGGTGCGCCTTGCACACTCAAACCACAGGCTTGCGCCAACGCGGCAGCAATGCCTTCCACTTGGGATGCGCGGGCAACCAACTTATTGTCCGCCTTTGCGCCGGTGATCGAAGGCGAACCTTCGACGGCATACAGGCGATTCATCGCGCCGGTGCCGGGACGGCGGCCAACGCTGAAATCACGCGCGTAACGCGGGCAAGCCGGTTCGTTGAGGAAATCGCTATCCAGCGAGACCACCACTTTGGCTTGGGTGAAATCGTAAACCGGAGAGAGATCCTCTCCAAACGCTTGGATCATCCCTTCCCGCTCGTTGTCGCGGTGGATGGGTTCGTACTGGTGCCACTCGGCAGCCGGGTACTTTTTCATCAAGTCCTGGATCTGCGCGGCCAAAGTGGGCGAAACCACGGGCTCGGTCAGAATGCGCAGGCCTTCCCCTTTTTGGGGCTCGTGGCTCTTCACCAGTGCGCCGACTTTGGAAACAAAGTTGGCCCAGTAAATCAATTCGCCGTCGCCCAACAAGGTTTGGGAGCGATCGGGATCGTACAGAGAAAGCACAGAGGCTTGCGCGAAAGCATCCGAGGTCCCGAGACTTGCTGGGTGCTCCGGGTTGCCTTCCACTTTCGTGGGGCGGCCCATATGGCTTTCAATCAAAAGCCCAATCGCGCGGCCGTTGAGCGGCATCGCTGTGGCGAAGAAAAGCGGCTGGCCAGGAATGATCCGCTCGGGTTGCTTGGTGTACGGGATCATTTTCTGATCCGGCATGCGGGTACAGGCGCTTGCGCCTAGAACCGCCACCATCCCGGTGGTCCATTCCATGAACTCACGACGGCTCAGGAAATCGTTGTTAAAAGGATTGAAGCGCTCCTCGGCCTTAGGCCCGTCGGTGCGTTCTTCGATACTCCGCCAAATCTTTTTATCGCCGTCACTCATCTATGACACACCGAGCAGTTGGTCAGCTGATTCACTTGGAACGGGTGTTGCTCCCGGATTCCGTAGTGTTCCAGCTTGTTCTTCGTTTTCCATTCCTCATCCGGGTGCCAATCCATGTTGGTAATTTGGCTGACCGGGCGAAGGTTGGGACTGGGATTCCGATGGCAGTCCAAGCACCATCCCATGTAAAGCGTGTTCGCTTTGGCCATGAGAGGCATCTTGTCCACGCGGCCGTGGCAGCTGACGCAGCCGACACCTTTGTTCACGTGGGCGCTGTGATTGAAATAAACAAATTCGGGGAGCTTGTGGACTCGGTTCCACTCCAGTGGGGTGCCGTCCTTGAAAGCGTCGCGCACGGGCTTCAGCATGGGTTGATCGGCCCAAAGCATCTTATGGCAATTCATGCAGGTGGAAACCGGGGGAATACCGGCATTGCCCGAAACTTCCACGGAAGAGTGGCAATAACGGCAATCGATTCCTAAACCGCCCACATGGTGCTGGTGGCTAAACGGAACCGGTTGGCCCTTATAAGTATCCACTTCCGTTACGTAGGAAGAACTTTGAAAGGCGTACAGTAACCCAACACCGGTGGCGCCTAAGAGGCCAACTACGGCAAGGCTTACCAGTGCAAGGGTATTCGCGCTGCGACCAAAAAGCTGCGGCATGGATTCGCTTTCAACTCGAGTAAAATGTCTGCCCTACGGCAAGCGTATGTTTTGCGACAATATTCGAGAAGATGTGCACATCCGTCAAACTGAAATATTGGGAAGGAGCCAGAAGGCTGCCATGGCAATACAGGTAGGGATCGCGGCGCCCATGAAAAGTTTCAGCGGACTGACTCCGACAACACCAAAACTTTTCCGCAACACAGAATAGCCCGCCGGATTGGGCGCGTTCGCGATCACCGTGAGGCCTCCGCCCGCCACGGCGCCGGACACCATCGCATACTGCAGACCCGGTGAAAGACCCTCGACTTGTGATCCTAGAAACGTCAGCGCCGCATTATCCGTGACAGCGGTCAAGGCCGTGCACCCGAGAAACAAAGCACCCTGCCCCATAGAAGTGAGCAAAGGCTGCAACCACCAACTTTGCAACCCACCCAAAACCACCAGCCCCGCCAAGAAAGCGCCGACTAGCAAACTCTCTTTAAGCTTAACGGGGGATTGGTACTCCTGAGTAACGCCCACAAACGCGAGAAAGAAGAGAAACAACCCGACAAAAATCACCGGGTGGTGTGCATTCACCACCACCAACGCCAAGACCAGCAAGTGCACCATCATCAACCACGCAGGTACCGCGCTACTCTTCGCGGCAGCTGCCCGCGACGCTGGGCGCAAGCCGGATAACTGCTTCCAACCGTAAAGAATCAAAAATGCGGCATTGGCCACAACTGCAGCAATCGCTTTCCAACCGAAATGCTCCATCATGAACGCAAAATCCCAACCCCACTTTTTGGCCACCATCAAAACAGGGGGCGCCGCGTACGGAGTAAGGACTCCACCGATGGAGATGCTAACGAAAAGCGTCCCCAGAGCGAGGTACTTCAGTTTGGAATTTAACTTCGGCGAATCGAAGATGCGGTCTTTGAGAATCAGCGCCGTCACGGTCATGGCAGCAGGCTCAGTAATGAAACTTCCCAACAAAGGGCCAATGACCAAACTTGAGAAAACAAATGAGGTTTCGCCTGGGAGCGGTAGTAGGCGTGCCACGGCGGTGATCCCCACAGTAGCCAAACGGATCACAGGGCGGGTCGCCGCCACCGCCATAATAACGAAAACAAATACCGGCTCGGTAAAGTCTAACCCGTCCACATAATGCACGGCGGACTCGTAGCCAGAAGTAAAGCTGAAGGCGATAAAGAGCAGCCCCGCCCAAATCCCAAACACCACCTCTACTTCACCTAAGAGATGAAAGAGATTTTCCCCAATCGAACCCGAAGGCAGCCGATCACCCAAACGGTGCAAGGCGCTCGCGGAAAAAGTATGGGCAATGGCTAATCCAAAAAGGATCGTGGCGATCAGTTCGATTTGCGTAGGATGCATGCACGCGAGGATACCTGACAGTTCCCCCGCTTGTCATTTTCAAGGCGCGTACTGAGAGAAACAAGCAAGCCCTTCGCGGAAGGCTTTACCACTCACACTCACACTGTACATCAGCACAGGCACAGGACCGCGGGCGAAGCCATCGTGGCGGTAAACTGTTTTGAAGTCGGTGTGGCCTCGTACGCCCAAGCTATTGATGGGGCCTACGATAGAATCGCCAGAGACCACCTTCTGCGCAGTCGGGCTGCACTTGGCCAAAACCGGCGCGCTACATTTAGATGCGAGCTTTGCGTTGAAAGTCTCAAATAGCGCGTACACGTGCGAATCCGACGAAGCATAGTCCCCCGTCTTGCGGATCTTTGTGACCGCAGCATCCAGTCGCTCAAAGTCGGCCGAGCGGCACTGGAAACTATTTAACTCTGCCGTGATTTCAGAAGTAGCAGCCCCGCACCCTACCAACCCCAAAGCGAGACCCACGATCGATACCCATTGAACGGAACGCATACATACCCCTTTTTTTTCGGCCCCAAAGTCACTTACCAAACCCATCCATTATCGGTGCCATATTCTGACTCAAGGGGTCAATCCCCAAAATGCAGAATAGGCTTGACGCTGCGAGACTTGGTTTGGAAACCCGCTTCCCGGACCATAGATAAACGTGGAAAAACAAGCACTCAACGATTACCGCGCGGTCTACTCGCGCGACTGGCGCAAATACCTTTCGCAAGAAATTCACCCAGCGGAATCGGTTTACCTGGAGGTGCGCCGCCACCAATGGGCCCAAACCCGCCTTTTGGATTTGGGAGTAGGCACCGGCAGAACGACGTGGACCTTCGCGCCTCTGGTGGACTCGTATGTGGCGGTGGATGTCGTTCCGGAGATGGTCGACCACTGTCTAGCGACCTTCGCCGCTCACCCGCGCCAGCAATTCTTGGTCGGCGACGCGCAAGACCTGAGCCGCTTCGATACCGCGAGCTTTGACGCCGTTCTCTTTAGCTACAACGGCATTGATCACTTAACCTCGCCGTCGCGGGCGCGGGCGTTGCGCGAAATCTGGCGCGTCCTCAAACCCGGTGGGAGTTTCTTTTTTTCGTCCCATTCGCTCACTGTCTTTCCCCATACGCCAGACAACCCAGGAGTCCGGGGACGCAACCCACTTCGCTGGCTGCAGCAATTCGCCGCGCACCGAAAATTGGTAGCACGCTACCAGCGCCTGAACGCGCAAGTAGCCAGCCCACAAGTTCAGGCCGAGGGCTGGGCGATTTTATCGGATGGATCCCACGACGGGGATATGGAAATTTATTATTGCTACCCACACACCCAGTTGAAGCAGCTGAAAGAAGCGGGATTTGAGGTTGATCAAGTGCTCACCAACCAGGGCAAGCCGATCTTGGATCCCCAGTCGCCAACCCCCTCGTGGTGGAACTACTACCTGTGTACCAAGCCGTGAACGGCGCGTTTGATGAGGCTAGGAATTTTGGGTTTGCTGACCGGGAAAGCGGCAATAAAAAGCCGAACCCTCGCCTTGCTTGCTCTCCACCCAAACGGCGCCTTCATGGCGCTGCATGATGTGCTTTACAATCGCGAGGCCCAATCCGGTTCCGCCCTGCTCGCGCGAGCGGGCCTTGTCGACCCGATAAAAGCGCTCAAACAGGCGACTATGGTGCTCGACCGGAATCCCCGGGCCAGTGTCTTCCATCACCAGCACGGTGTCCGCCCCGTCCATCTGCCAGCGAATGCGCACGGTACCGCCTGCGGGCGTGTACTTATTGGCGTTACTCAGCAAGTTCACCAATACTTGCTCCAAACGCTGAGCATCGGCGACAACCGTTTTGGCGTCGTAAACCGTTTCGACCTTTTGGCTTTTGGCATCAAAGGCACCCTGGAGCTGCTTGAGGATTCGCTCGGTGACGTCTTGTGTGTCCAATGGATCTTTTTGGATAATGCTATCGGATTCCAATGAGGAAAGATCCAGTAGGTCATTCATCAAATTCATTAAACGATCGCTGTTGCGGGCGATGCTATTGAGAAAATCGAGCGCGTCGGATTCCTTGTCTTTGAAATCGAGCAAAAGGGTGTCGGCGTAGCCTTTGATCACCGTGAGTGGCGTCCGCAATTCATGGGAAACGTTGGCCACGAAGTCGATGCGCATTTGTTCGGCAGACTTCAATTCGGTGACATCATGAAAAATACCCAACGCCCCGTAAATCGTGCCGTCCTGTTTTCGCAACGGGGAAACGGATAACGCGAAAAATCGGCGGGGCCCTAGCTTTTGCTCCAACGAAATAGCTTTGGTGGCACCCGCGCGTCCGTCTTTCAGAGCCGCCTCAAAAGTACCTAAAATATCCGGCTCGCGAAAAATCCCCCAAAGCTTCAAATTTCGGCGCCGCAAACCTTCACTGCCAAAAAGCACTTCGAATCGGCTGTTGTAAAAAAGCGGGCTACCCTGGGGATCCACGGCCAAGATGGCGTCGGAGATCGCCCCCATGATCGTATCTAGCTCCAACTGCTCCATGGAAAGGCTTTGCGTTTTGGCGGCGAGATCGCGCTTGAGGCGATCGATATTGGACTCTAAATCCGCCCACTCATCGAAAACTTCCTGAGTGAGATCATCCTTAGAAAGCACTTCGGGCTGGTGCGAGACCAAGCGTTGGGTCTTTAAAATCAGTCGTCCCAACGGAAAAACCAGTCGGCGGGCGAGCCATATTGCCAGGCCGCCCAAGATGGACGCGACCACGGCTAAAGCGATTCCAAAGGAAGTGTCGAAAACGCGCAGAGTCTGCACCAGCTCCGTCAGCGGGATAGCGGCACGTAAAACGGGGCCCTGGGCACGCTTACGGACCGCGCCGTACAGCACATCCGTCTCACGTTCATAGACAACGTCGGGCAGGGCCGAGGCCCGTCGAAATTCTTCCCGATCGGATAGGTTCCCCAGCGTGCCCGGTTCGGAAAGCGAATCGCAGACTACTGTCCCATCGGCACGCATCAAGGTGAGCTGCAAAACGGAGTGTTCCGAGAAACGCCGACACCAATCCGCCGTGGGATTGGCGGGAACTTCTTGAAGAGCGATCAGCAGCGCATCATGCAATCGGCTCTGGATCTGCAATACGAACTGGCGTTTGAGCAGCTGCCGGGCTACCAGCCCGGAAGAAGCCAGCGCCAGCAAGATGAGCACCGACTGAACCAGTGCCACCCGGTAAAAGATTCGCCACGGAAAGAGTTTGGGTACGGACGCTAAAGCCATGCAGGGTTCAAGTTACAGCAAACCGCGCGCCAAAGCTACCGACGAGGATCGGGGCCAGAGGGAGGAAGACGCCGAACGAGACCGGGGTCGTTTTGGAGAGTTTTTGCGGGAGGGCGTAGCCGTTCGACTACCCAAGAAACGGACTCCTGCCCGAGAAAATCACCGAGCATCGCTTGGGCCTCCGCCTCGGGCATCGCCCGCAGACCTTCGGCCGCCGCCACCCGAGTAAAAGGATCGCCGCTGGCTAAAAGGGTTTCGAAGGTGGACCGTTCCTTGATCCCCTGGGAGAGGGCCAATGAGAGAATGGCGGTGCGGCGCAAGGAGCGATTATCGAGATCAAAAACCGCCCTGCGCAGAAAGAGTGCCGAATCCGGATCGGTGAAAAATCGGTGGGCTTCCAATGCCTTCAGGCGCGCTTGCAAACGATCGGAGGAGGCAAAAACCTCACGCACCGCTGTTCCCGCCTGAGGCCCCAACTCCGCCCACCAACGGGCCGAACGCGGCAGATCCCCTTGAGTCAAAGCCCCGCGCACTTTTTCTCTGACAGCTCGCAAATCCGAATCCGCCAAAGAAACTGCCGCAATCAACGCACTGAGCGCAATGTAGGGAAGCCAGGAAATTTTCATTTTCATCTTCACCGTCATTGGGTCACCGGGTGGTAGTTGAGTACGACCCCGCTATTCGCCGACAGGATATTGCCGTCGCCCGTGTCCGTACTCACGTTGAAGTTTTTCGTGGTCCACCACATGAGGTGATTGAAACCGCACTCCACGGCAGTGGGGCAAAACACACCCGCGGAGCTGTCGTACGCCGAGCAGCTGCTATTGCAGGTTTGTCCGGTGGTGGGCGGAAACAAATTTGTATCGCTGTTCAAACAGGCGTTCAAAGTGATGTAGTGACCCGAGCCCGCCGTCGCGGTGCAAATGGGGGTGTCGTTGATCCCATCGTGCTCCGAGCCGGAAGATTCACTTAAGTGGTTGAGCCCAAAGAAATGGCCCACTTCGTGGGCCACGACGACGCCGAGTTCCTGAAAATCAGCGTCTTGCTGGCTCAGCGGGCAAGTGGCGGACGCCGCCTCGCAACTGGCATTGAACTGATCGAGACTATCAAAAGTGGCCACCGTCAGCCCACTCACGGCTGTAGAGTTCTTCGGCGGGGCCCCGATTGCTCCGTCAAAGCCCAGAATAGTAAAACCGGTAGCCCCACTCTCGTCGTCGCTAATGGTACTGACCAAAAATATGTTGATCGCTTTCCCCTCAGTACCCGCAGGGGCGAGAGCGCTACCGGACGACAGCGCAGTTCCCAGCTGACTGACGGGCAAATCGGAATAGGTGTTTCCTCCCAATGCACAAGTCCATTCCACGGCGTTCACCGAGCCCACACCGATGCTGGAATTGGCTTGAGCAAAGTACTCCGCTACCGTCGATACCAGCGTATCGAGGTTTTGCTTACCCTTCGCGGTCCGAGAGGCTTGAATATTGGTGTCTCCAACCAAGAAAACATTGAAATCCACCGCTCCCGTCGTCGCCCCTACGGTGGCAGCTGTAGTTTTTTTATACACGCTCAACTCTAGCGTGGCGGTGCGACTGGTGAGAGTCGCATACGAATCCGATACCATCACGTACTTAGCGGTGTAGTTACCGCCGTAACGCAAACGCAACGGCATCGACGCGGGAAAAAACGTGGAATTGAAAGCGCAGTTCGGGTCGGTGGCCGAACCCGCAGTGCCTCCTGTCCAGTTGCAAGTAGGAAAGGTGTTTGTGCTGGGCGATCCCACCGCGGATATGTTGGGCGCCTGGTGTTGTTCCCAATGGCTGCGATCCATGTAGGCGCTAGGAGCGCTGATTGTGCAGCTGGTATTGGCGGAGCAAACGCTCCCGCCACAGGTAAAGTAGCCGCTGGCGGCGCAATCTCCTCCGCTGCCGGCGCGAGCCAAGTTGATGTACTCGTTCGTACCGTCGCTCAAATAGACCAAGAGCGGGTACGCCCCTCCCTGCAACGCCGAAGGGTAGTTCGTTACATTGGCGACCAAGGTGAGCGAACCTCGCGCGCCCAAGTCTTGCGTCATATCGATGGTGAAGCTGACTTCCACCGTCGGTGGGGCCGCCTGCCCCATGCCAATTACCGTGCCGGTGGCGGTTTGCACTGATTTGGTTACCGTGGTTGCGGCGTTGTGATTGGTCGCTGCTGCCGCAGACACCGCCGGCGTCCAAGCCGATCCGGTAATGGTAGCGCACTGGGTGGAAGATCCGCAGGTCGGCAAAAGGAGTGGCACTGCGCAAAGCAAAGCCCTGAGAACAATACGGAAGAAGGTAGATTTGAACACGACGCCTCGTCCCAAGAAGAGTTATGGAGAGGCTTTTATTTTATCAGGGACCCGCGGGGGTTGCGAGCACAGCGAACGAGGCTCGCCTCGGCCACTCAGATGCGTACGCGGTATCCTACGCCCCGGATGGTTTCCACTACGTCTGCGCATTTGCCCAGCTTCTTGCGCAGGCCGAAAATATGGGTATCGATGGCCCGATCGACGACCGTGACCCCTTCCCCTTGCACCATATCGATCAGGCGCTCGCGGGTGAGCACCCTGCCCTGGCTCTTAGCCAGCGCCACGAGCAGTTTAAATTCCGATGGGGTGAGCGAGAGTTCCTTCTTGCCGCATGTTACGCGGTAGGCGTCGAGGTCTAGGGCCAACTCGCCAATTTTATATTCGCGCACGTCGCCCTGGGGCGACGGGGTGCCTCTGCGAAGCAACGCCCGCACCCGCGCCAAAAAGACAGGCAGCTCAAAGGGCTTAGTGAGGTAATCGTCCGCCCCCATTTCCAAACCCAGCACAATGTCTGAGGTGTGTGCACGCGCCGTCACCATCAGAATGGGTACGCCTGCTATATTTTTATCGGCCCGGATTTTTTTGCAGACTTCTAAACCCGAAAGCCCTGGAAGCATCCAATCCAAAACCAAAAGCTCGTAGGCTCCGGTTTCCGCCGGCGCGGCCAGCATCCGCATGGCCTCCTCGCCGTTTTCCACCGTACTGACTTCATGCCCCTCGCGCTTGAGGTGCAAAGTCATCAGTTCGGCGATGTCCTTCTCGTCTTCAACAATCAGAACCCGCGAGCCCATTTTCAAGTCCCCTGTTTATCGTCTTTGTTAGGGTCTTTAGATTTGTCTTTGTCTTTATCGCCGGCGTGGCGAATATCCTGGCCGGAAGCACTAAAGATGACGTCTTCGGAAATGTTGGTGGCGTGGTCGCCGATGCGCTCAAGATTCTTGGCGATGAAAATCAAATTCATCCCCTGCTCGATGACTTTGGAATCTTTCTTCATCGACTCCAAGCAATCCTGCACAATTTTGCGTTTGTAGGCATCCACCCGATCATCGCGACTCAAAACCCGGCGAGCCAGGCGCTCGTCGGTTTTCACAAAAGCGTCCAAGACCTCACGCACCATTACCCGCACTTCGTCTGCCATTTGATTGAGATCTTCGATCAAAATCGAGGGCGGGTTTTGCAGATAGAACTCGGTGTTGTTGGCGATATTGACCGCCAAATCGACCATGCGTTCCAAATCGTTGTTAATCTTGATGCACGAAACAATAAAGCGCAGATCTGCGGCCATGGGCTGCTGTAGCGCCAAAAGCTGCACACAAGCCGCGTCGACTTCTTTGTGCGCCTGATTCACGCGGCGTTCGATAGCGTACACATCGCCAATTTTAGCGATATTGCGAAATCGCCAAGCGTCGGTGGCGCATTCCACTGCTTGTTCCACGTAACCAGCCATCGTCAGAAGTTTCTGGTTTAGACTGGAAAGGCCTGCATCAATATGGCGGTGAATCATCCGAATTTCCCCGTGATGTAGCGTTCTGTCCGTTCCTCTTTAGGAACCGTGAACACGGTGGAAGTTTCGCCGAATTCCACCAGCTCTCCCATGAGGAAGAAGGCGGTGCGATCTGAAATGCGGGCTGCCTGCTGCATATTGTGAGTCACTATCACAATAGTGACCTGCTTTTTGAGTTCTAAAACGAGCTCTTCGATCTTGGCTGTGGCAATGGGATCCAAGGCGCTGGTGGGTTCGTCCATCAAAAGCACCGGCGGATCCACCGCCAGAGCGCGGGCGATGCAAAGCCGCTGCTGCTGCCCGCCCGACAAGCTGGTGCCTGGGGCGTTTAACTTGTCTTTCACTTCGTCCCAAAGGGCGGCTTGCCGGAGCGAACGCTCCACTACTTCGCGCAAAACTGTGCGGCGGCGAATCCCGGCCAAACGCAACCCCACCACGACATTATCAAAAACCGAAAGTGCGGGAAAAGGGTTCGGCTTTTGAAAAACCATTCCGATTTTTCGGCGAATCCCGACCGGATCCACGCCATCGCCATAGATATTCATCCCGCTCAGGATCACCTCGCCCGCCGCTCCTGCTGAAGGTACTTCTTCGTGCAGTCGGTTGAGACAGCGGATAAAAGTGGATTTACCGCAACCCGAAGGGCCGATCACGGCCGTCACCGCCATAGGCGGAATATCCACGGAGATCTCTTTCAAAGCCTGGCTTTCGCCAAACCAGGCGTTGAGGGATCGCACTCGCAAGATGGGTTCTATAGAGGGAACCGTTTCCATTACTCTCTTCCCGCCGTGTCGCCGCCAAAGAAGACACGGGCACTCACATTCATCGCAAAAACCAAGAGCACCAAAACCAGAGCGCCTGACCAAGCCTGGGCATGCCACTCTTCGAAGGGCGACGCCGCGTAGTTATAGATCTGCACGGGCAAAGAAGCGATAGGTTGATCGAGTCCCTGGTGCCAAAACCGATTATTCAAAACGGTCAGCAAGAGCGGCGCGGTTTCCCCGGCCACCCGAGCGATTGCTAACATGACCCCCGTGGTGATGGCACTCACGCAGCCGCGCAAAACGATGCGCAAAATGACTTTCCAGCGCGGCAATCCCAACGCCAGTCCGGCCTCCCGGATATGGGTGGGAACCAAGCGAAGCATTTCCTCGGTGCTTCGAGCCACAGTGGGAATCATAATAATCCCCAGCGCCACCCCACCCGCCAACGCGGAAAAACCACCCATCGGGATCACCATAATAGCCGCGACAAAAAGCCCGACGACAATGGACGGAACACTCGCCAGCATATCGGTGCCAAACCGCACCACACTAGCAGCACGCGAGCGGCCGTATTCGGAGAGGTAAACACCAGCCGCGACTCCCCAGGGCACGCCGATTACGGAGGCAATCCCAATCAAAATGCAGGTTCCCACCAACGCATTGGCCATACCGCCGCCGGCTTCACCGACCGGTTTGGGCAACTGGGTGAAAAAGGCCCAGTTCAAGCCGGGAGCCCCTTTGCTAATGACGTACATCAAAACGCTAAACAACGGGGCCAAGGCGACCAATGCCGCACAAAACAGGAGAACCCGCATGAAGCGATCGTTCCAACGCCGCTTGGTGTAGCTTTCGTTGAGGTAGTCTTGAAGCTGAGCGGCGGTCATCGCGCCCTCCCCTTCACGCGCCAAATAAAAACGCGGGCGATGCCGTTGATGATGAAAGTAACCGCGAACAACGTCAGACCTATTTCCGCTAGAGCTGCCACGTGCAAGTTGGTGGTCGCTTCCGCATATTCGTTGGCAATCACCGACGACATAGTCTGGGCCGGATCAAATAGAGAAAACGAAATATCGTTGCGGTTCCCGATCACCATCGTGACCGCCATGGTTTCCCCCAACGCGCGGCCGAGCCCCAAAATGACGGCACCGAAAATACCGGTCTTAGACGAGCTCAAAACCGCGAGCCGCATGGTTTCCCACCGAGTGGCGCCAAGAGCTAAAGCCGCTTCGCGGCTGGAGCGCGGAATGGCGCGAAAAACTTCGCGGCAAAGCGAGGAAATGGTCGGCACCACCATGATGGCCAAAATGATTCCGGCGGTGATCATGCCCACGCCGTAGGGAGGGCCCTGAAAGAGCGGCAAGAACCCGAGCCACTTTCCAAGAAAGGGTTCCACGTCCGTGCGCAGCCAGGGGGCCAAAACAAAAATCCCCCACAAGCCGTAAACGACGCTTGGAATGGCCGCCAGCATCTCAATCAAAAACCCAACGGTTTTGGCTATCGCACGTGGGGCGAGCTCATTCAAAAAGAGCGCGATGCCCACGCTCAGCGGAGTCGCCAATAGCATTCCCAAAACGGACGAAACGACTGTGCCGTAAATAAAAGCCAGAGAACCAAATTCTCCGCCAACCGGATCCCAGGAGTTGTGCAAAAGAAAAGACCAGCCGAAAGCGCGTATCGTCGGCCAAGCGGTGTAAGCGAGAAAAAAACCAATCGCGAGTAAGAGCGCAAACAGGCCCATCGCGGAAGCGGTCATCAACCAAAAGAAAACCCGGTCTCCCCAATGGCGATCGCGTCGCCCCGGGTTGGAGGCAAAGCGTTTCGCGGCCGGAATACTGATCGACCAGTTTCGTTGCATTCGGGTGGTGGTTTCCAGCGTTCCCGCTTTCATTTCGCGATCCTAGGCGCTGTTTTTAACTCAAAAACAGGCCCGCGAAATGTCAGGAAACCGTTAAGGTTCCCTGACTTAAAATGCCACCTTAAGTGCCCGTTTTTGCAGAGATTGGCAAAACGATGGTCCCAATTTTTGCTTGGATCTTGGGGACCAGAGTCTTTGGCAGCGGTGCGTAGTGCAGATCGGCCACCCCATTTTGGCCGTCTTTGACTGCCCATTTGAGGAAATCCACCAGCTTTTGGCCCTTAATGGCATCTGGCTGATCCTTCCAAACCAGCAGGTATGTGAAGCCGGCAATGGGGTAAGCGTCCTTGCCGGCGGGGTCGGTGATGGAGACCCGAAAATCTTCCGGTACGGGTGTGGCCGCAGCGGCCGCGGTAACCGACTTGAGGTCGGGAGAGATGAATTTGCCCGACTTGTTTTTGATTACTGCGTATTCGAGCCCGTTGTTCTTAGCGTAAATTAATTCGACGTACCCCAACGTGCCAGGGGTCTGCTTCACCAAGCCCGCGACGCCTTCGTTCCCTTTGCCGCCCAAACCGACCGGCCATTTTACCGCGGTGCCGGATCCGGCCTGCCAAACTTTTCCCGCTTTCGTCAGGTAGTCCGTGAAGATTGCAGTTGTGCCGCTACCGTCGGAACGGTGCACCACCAAAATCGGCAACGCGGGCAAATTCACTTTGGGATTGAGGGCTTTGATTTGGGCATCGTCCCACTTGGTAATCTTGCCCTGGAAAATCGCGCCGATCACTTCACCAGAAAGCTGCACCGGCGTTTTCACGTCGGGAAGATTGTAGGTGACCACCACCGCGCCGAGCACAGTAGGGATATGGAGCACAGGAGCCTTCGCCTCGGCGAGCTGTTCATCGGTCATCGGGGCGTCGCTGGCGCCGAAGTCGACTGTTTTCTGGGAGAACTGGCGAATGCCGCCGCCGCTACCGATTGACTGGTAGTTGATTTGCACATCCGGGTGCGCCTTTTGGTAATCCGAAAACCACTTTGCGTAGAGCGGGTACGGGAAACTGGCGCCTGCACCGTTAATGAGGGCGGCCGCAAAGGCGCCCGAGACAGAGAAAAAAATGCTGAGTCCGATAAAGCGTTTCATCGATGGCCTCCGATTGGTGTGCGGGATTTAACCCAAGGCCTGGCGCTTGTCGTGTCAGAATTTTATTTTGGTGAGAAACCGCTAATAGCCACCACCGAAGGCTTCGGTACTCCCTGCCCGCTTGGCCAATGGCTAGTGGGATTGGCCAAGTCCTTCGTTTCTTCGCCCGGGTGTTGCACCGACAAAAAAAGCGTGTCCTGGTTTTCATTAAACCAGGGCCCAGTAAGCTCGCTTTCTACCGGCCCAGAAGCAAACTGGTACGCATTTCCCGCGCCGGCACCGCGCGTGGGGACCATGTAGAAGCCGTTATTGCCGAACGGCTCATAGATTCCGCGGCCGACCGCGTAGCTGGATATGTCGGCGGTCACCCATAGATTTCCTTGCTTATCGAAAACCAAATTGTCGGGGCAACTCAGCCCGGACTGCGCCCCGCCGGCCAGCAATAGCTCGAATCGAAATTTCTCACTCTCCGCATCGTCGTCATTTTCAACTAGTCGGACTATCTGGCCATGGAAATTTCCATGTGCCGCGTTGTTGGTAAGCGCCACATACAAACTGCCATCCAATGGGTGGATTTCACAGTCCTCCGGCCGATCAATGGGGGTGGCTCCGGCAGCCTTAGCTGCCTCTCGCGTCCGCAACATAACTTCGCCCTGGTTCTTGAAACCGGCCTTGGCGATCGCCGAAGTGCGTTTGAGATCGAGCGGGATCCAGACCCCCTTCGCGAAATCAGCGGCGTACAAGGTACCGTCGTCAAGCAACGCGCTTTGGGTGACGCGCGAACTGCCGGCAACATACTTTTCGTTACTCAAATACTTATAGAGGTACTGATCAGCGGCGTCGTCCCCCATGTAAACGGCTAATCGACCATTGGCACCGACCCGCAGGCACGCGTTCTCGTGGGAAAAGCGTCCCAAAGCCGTATGTTTAGTCGGTGGCAATTCGCCAAACGGATCCACTTCGATCACCCAACCGTAATTTTTCTCCTCGATTGCCATCTCCGCCACCGCACCCCAGTTCAAGGCAGGATGTTCCGCGGGGTTAAAGAGCTGGAAATTTTCTTCACCGCTAAGCGCGGTATTCCAAAAAGTCCTTCCGCCGGAGCAATTGGCAAGAGATCCGAACATGGTCGGGCGGATCGCTGCCGCGGGTCCGGTGACGCGCATTTGCGGGTAATCGGCCGTGATCCGACGAGCGAACTTGGACCCGGCGAGGTGCTTCCACTTCCCATTCTCCCGCTTAACCTCAATCACCGAGCCGCCCACCGCTTGGTGCTCTTTTTTCAACTGAGCTGCGGTCCGTTTCTGATCTTTGGGAGAGCCGCTGACAAAAAGTGGATTTACATATTCATGATTCACCCAAAGCAAACCATGGTGCGGGTTCTTGCCGCCTTTCAGTCCATCGATAGGAAAATAGGCGATGAAGTCGTTGTCGTAGCCGAAAGTCTCCGGCCCCTCGGGACCATTGCTACCCAAAGCATCACCAAAGGAAGCTACTACGTCGTAGCGAAAGCCTGACGGGAGAATTAGTTGATCTGCCGAGCTGCTCTTAATAGGAGCGAACTTCAAATTTCTGGGTTTTGCTGGACGCGGGGTTGGGAAAACTGCGGGCGCGGCGGAAAGCGAACGCATAAACGAGTAAGTGCCAATGCCAGCATATACAAGGAACTGCCTTCTGGTTTGCATGGGGGCAAAACTACTCGCCGCGGCAAATACTGTCTATTTGGTTTTTGTTAGAGAAGACTCGGGGGTATCGAGCCATTCAGCAACGGTGTTCAGGGCCCATTGCGGATCGTCGAGGGTAAGATCGTGTCCGGCCCACGCGTGCCGGCGCAGCGGGACAAGCCAAGCGTCGGCAATAGTTTTGGAACACTCTGGGTGTACCAACCGATCGCCCAAACTATTGAGCAGCAAAAGTGGTTGGGTCGGCTTGTGTCGGGTATCAATCGGAGAAAGCGCGGCCAAGATCTGGCGAAAAGCATTTTTCTTACTGACCGGGTGTTTGGCTTGAATAGCTGCGCGTCGTTTCATTTCGGCAGCGGTCCAATCCGGAATTCGACTAGTTAGCGACAAGATCGTTTGCTCGCGTGCTTGGACGTTGCGGCCCAGAAAAAGCCGCGCCAAAGTGAAGTAAGCTCCCGGAGAAATGCGTCGATAAAAGGGGCTAAAACCTCGCAGACTGGTATTCACAAATACGGCGCGGCTAATTTCCGCAGGATAACTTTGCATCCACTGCAGCGCCACCATTGCACCCAAAGACATGCCGAAGATTTGGACCGGCTGCCCGGGCGCGGGATTTTTCTTTTTCCACTCAGCTCGCACAAACTCCACTAATTTTTTTAGAGAAAGCGGGGTGTCTTGGGCAAACTGATTCCCGTTGCCAGGCAGGTCGATCGAGAAAACGCGCGCGTTGAAACGTTTTTCAAAATCCGCCGGAAACTCACCCCAATGCGCAGACTCCCGTACGAGACCGCGTAGGAAAATCCAGTTATTTGTTTCTGGCTTTTTCATTACTCAGGGAGAGTACCACAATTCGAGAGCGCGCCGTTTAAGGGGATCTTTCTTCTCTTTGGGCAAGTCGAGCCATTCACTGGGCGAGATGACCGCGCGGTGGAGAAAATCCAAAAATAGTAAATGCCGTCGTAAAGTCCGCTGCAGGCGGTGCGGCTTCATGGGATTAAACGCTCCCAAAACCGAGAAGATTTGGCGCAGGTCTTTCTTCGCCCAAACCCACGATCCCATTTCCAAAGTCAGTGGCAGGAAAAAGTTTCCTTTTTCGCTCTTGCGCTGCTCATCGTAGAGATAGTCCCAGAGATCACCGTGGGTCATATACTGTTTGGCTTGCGGCTCGACGATATAAACGTGATTGGAATAAGTCCGATCGAGCATCAGCTTCAACGCAAAAACATCGGCCAAGTTGTGAAACGGCTTCTTGGTTCGGGCGTAGGGAAACCAAACTCGGTCCTTGGTACCAAAACCGGAATGCACGTCCAAAGCCAGAGACACTTTGGCCGGAAAGAGTTCGTTTCGCACAAGCTCACAAACCGCGGCCGCTTCCGGTTCCATCGGCGCGCCCGCCGGGCCGCGGTACCAAGGCAGCTTAGGTGAAATGCGGTGGCCGCCGTAGAGCGCCAAAGTGTGCATTTTGTCGGCGTGCACAGGCGCATTGCGCATCAAATCTACTCCGTTGGGATTAGAGCGCGAGAGCATGTACATCCCGCCGGGATTAATCAGCGGAAAGAAGACAAGTTTGGATCTTTCTAAAAGGGCTTTGATGCCGTGATCCCATTTCATCAATTCCGAAACGGTACGCAGATAAGAAAGCAGCACCAGGGTGCCGATGCGTTCAAGACCGTGTACGCCCCCGAAGAGCCCTAGAGTGGGCGCCTCCGGGTCTGTAGAGCCCATGGCGACGCTATAAAGGGGGAAAGACAGTTCTTGGTGGTGCACTTGGCCGAGGACTTTTACTCGGGCTCGGGAACCTACTTCATCCAGCAGGCGTTCCAGCTCAATGAGCTCCGGCAATCGACTCATCATGGCTGGTTTCACGTTCGATTCTCCACAGAAAAAGGCCCACGTACTTATCGGTGCGGGGGGTCATTTTGTTTAGGGGATTCTGGGACGAGGGTTACTTGGGCGTTCTCTCCAGGCGAAATCCAATATAGTGGTAGCGATGGCTGGGGTCGTAGTTGCCTCGATAGGCCGAATCCAAGTCGCGCGCCTCATTGAACCAACTGCCGCCCCGGACCACACGGTACAAGCCCGAATCAGGGCCTTGCGGATCTACTCCTCGGGGACGGGATTCAGAGTGCCAGTCCGTGCACCACGCCCATACATTCCCCTGCACGTCATACAAGCCAAAAGGATTTGGGTTGAGCTTTGCCACCGCCTGGGTTTGCTCGTTTGAGTTCCCTCGGTACCAAGCGCTATTCTTTAATCCGGTTTCTTGATCCCCATGTGGCCACTGAGTAGTTGTTCCCCCTCTTGCAGCAAATTCCGACTGTGCTTCGGTGGGTAGCTTGTACTCGTGCTGCGGATCCAGCTCCCCCAATTTCTCCAAGAATCCCCCGGGTCCGGCAATATCGTTCCAACTCACTTTTTCCACTGGGTGATTCGGCTGCATCCTCACACCGTTTACCGTAATCGCGCTCGCGCCTTCTTTGAACTGGGAGGGATTGTCTCCCATTACCAAAAACCAAACGGCTTGGGTCACGGGTGTTTTGCCGAGCCCAAACGAGCGCTTGAGTACGACATCTCGAAGACTTTCTTGATAACCCAATCGCACGCTTCGTCCTTCGGCCGGCATTTCAAAGGACACAAAATCAAAAGACTCAGGCAACAGCTTCGCGAACTGCGCCTCGGTAAAACCGCGCTCTCTGGCTCGCGCTTTGAGCAGATTCTGCATGCGGTTCGCTTCCTGGGCTTCTTCTACCTTCGCGCTTTCGCTCGCAGGTACCACTGCTTTCAACCCGGCATAGAACGAATGCCCTCGCCAAAGGTTGAGAAAATCCGCTTTTTGTTTGGCTTGGTGTGGGCCCGCCAAAAAACCGCGGGCCGCTTGCTCCAAACTTTGTCCGCCTTGCACGGCCCCTACTACTTCTTGCAAATCCCCGATTGCTGGATCGCCTAGTAGTGAATGCCCTCTCAAATGCCGCAGCAGTCGCAATTTATCCACAACAGCCAGGCCAGGCGCTCCTACGATTCCTCGCGCTAGGTCCGAGGCTGCGTTGCTCGTCACCGGGCCATCCTGCAATTGCCGAAGCAGATCTTCCACCATTTCTTGCTCCGTGGCGGGGGCCACCTGCTGGGCCGGAGCCGCGGCTGCCATTTCTGATTGGGCCGATGTGCATTTGCCCACAAAACTTCCCACATAGCTCAAATCCCCTTTGGGAGATTGGGCAAACCGAACCAAACACCCCGGCGATACCGGGGCGCCTTGGTACACGCTCGCCGTCAGCATGTCCGTCATCCCTGTGCCCAGTACCGTACGCCGCATTTCGGGATCGAGGGCAACTAGTTGGAGTAGCGTCTTAACCCCCAAGCTATTTTTCACTTCTTTGGGGGCGTCGTTCCAATGGTCCAGCCAATAGAGTGGGGTTTGCTTTAAAAAGTTAGCGGCCTCCGTTTGCGAAACCCCCAGCGCCCGCACCAGAATATTTTCATTGTGCACGAGCTCCATCACCGCAAGGCGACGCAGTTCATCGACACTCCGCTCAGGGTACTGCCTTTGAAAATCGGGAACGGTTCGCTGGTCGATTACGTCGAAAAGGTCCGCCACGTTGATCCCGCAAACACTCTCTACTCCAGACAGATTGTAAACCGTGGCGGGAAGCTCCGAGCAATACATCGTCGGCGGTTTAGACAAGCAGCCACCGTTTTGCTCCGCATTTTTTAATTGCTCCGCAAGTGCTTTGCGTTCCTTGGGAAGAGAAATTTCGGTTTTTCTGGCGGCGTCGTAGAGACTGTTATCGTATTTGGATTTGTAAAAAACCTCGCCGTTTTTCACTATCGCTTCCACCAACTGCTTACGTACACCGGTCCACTCTTCCAATTTCTTATTCAAGACCGGATCGTGCTTCCACTTTTCTAACTCTTCGGGAGTCGTGATCTCCCGAGGGTATGGGCGGAGTCGCAGAATATGGTAGTTTCTCCCGGTAAAACCACCCATGTAGCCCGCGGGAGATTCGATGATCGTTGGCTTTTGCTTGGTGCCGCCCACGAGAGCGGCGTGCCAGGCGCCATTCATAATCTGATCCCAAACTCGGTGCTCCCCCGATGCCCGCGACGCTGCGTTGCTGTCAAACGTCACCAGAATATCCCCGGGCTCGACTAGCTTGGCAGGATCGCCTTGGATTGGAATGACAAAACCTGTCTTCCCCACCCGGGCATGGTAATCCGGGAGCTTGGCGTCGATTTCCACAACCGGAAGTTTGGCTAAATCGTGCGGCAACGGCATCGCAAACGCGCAGTCGATATTGCTGTAGGCCGGAGGACGCTTCGCTTCGTTCCCCATCGTTTCAGGGGTTGGGTGCACACGCCTCACACCCCATTTCCCTGTTTGATCCGACGACGGCTGAACATGGCCGTCTTGAGCCACGGCCCAAATCACCGGGAAGGATAGAACGAAGGTGAACGCAAACTTTTTTAGAGAGAAGCCCACCTTAGGTCTTCGGAATATTTCAGCTAATTCTTGAGCGACTACGTGCGGCGTCCGACCGTATTCGACGGCGAATACCGTGGGGCGGAAGGGACATTAAATTTCTGGGCCGCTCCCTATTCACTATTGACAGGGAAACCAGAGGAAAATGACTCCCTAGGGCTTCTTCTGGGTTGTGCTTCTGTATATGCCTTAGTTTTGGTTTGAATGGCTTTTGTTGCGGTTTGTTTTTTCTTTTTGTTCGGCCGGGGCTCTCGGTTTTTCAGTAGCCTTATATCGACGATAAACGTTGGAAAATGGGCTCCAAAATGCCGTGTTATAACTTTCTTTTTGAAGGGAGCTATCGATGCAAACTGAATTCGAATTGAAACACTTATCCGACACGGAGATCTTGGCTGCGGTCGACCGTCTACGTTCAGCCGAATGCGTCACGCAGGCCCAATTTCTTGTGTACATCAACATCATCCAAGCCCGTGAACTCTTCGCAGGCGAGGGGTATTCATCGCTTCACAAGTACTTGATGGCTAGGTTTCACTACTCCAAGTCATCTGCCTTGCGGCGTATGCATGCAGCCGGTTTGGCGCGGAAGTTCCCTTTGGCTTACACCCTACTGGCGGAGGGAAAGCTTTCGTTGAGCCACTTGCAGGTTTTGGCTCCTAAGATGACGGTTGAGAATGCTGAGCGGCTTTTTGCAAAAGCGGTAAAGCAAAGTGTCGAGCAGTTGGAAGAAAGCCTGGCGGAGGAGTTTGCTCGGCCGGAGGCTCCCGACAAGCTGGATCCGCTAGGCGACGATCGTTTTAAGTTCCAATTCACGGCAGATGGAAAATTTCTCGATAAGCTCCGCCAAGGGCAGGCGCTGCTCGGCAAGAAGTACCCCAGTGGCCGGTTGGCACATATTTTTGAAGAAGCGCTCGATCTGCTTTTGAAATACGAAGGCGATAAGCAGTGCCGCCCGGTGCCTACTCCAGCGCAAGAAAAATTCGGTTTAACTCAAGAAGACCTCGAAACGCAGGAGCGGTCTTTTCAACAGTTTGCCGATCCGGGACTCAAAGAAACCCCTCGGTATATTCGCCGTCGAATACGCCGAGAAGTTTGGGAACGCGACGGCGGCTGCTGCGCCTTTCGGCGAAAAGATGGGAGTCGGTGCGGAGAGACGCGGTTTCTTGAATTTGACCACATCATTAGCTGGGCGCTTGGAGGGCGGTCGGATTCGGCATCGAATATCCAGCTGCTTTGTCGCGCCCACAACCAATGGAAAGCGCGGCAAGAGTTCGGCCGGCCGTATCTGCGCGAAGCGGTTTAAGGCCGAAAACGCTGTTCAGGGCGTTCCGTTTTCACTGGTTTGGTAGCGCCGCTCGAAAAGAGGCGAGATCTTGTCCATCTTGAGGACGGTAAAAAGATCCACGCAACGAAAAGCCGAATCCAGAGCGGGTGCGCCGAAAACTTTGGCGCCCGCACGCAAGTAGGAATTGAGCAAAGGCGGAATCAAACTTTTGCCGGATTCTGCTCCCTCGCCGGAGCCGATGGCAGTCTTCCATCCCGGCATGGTGTAGTTAGGAACAGGCCCGATACCGAAGTCGTTGGACAAGAAATCTTTGGAACCCAGGTATTGATAAATGGTCTGCACTTCAGCGACGTCCATGCTGCGGATACTGGCGCAGCCAAAGAGATAGGCCGCTTGGCTCTGCTGGATGTATTGCACCAGGCCGCGCCAGAGCAAGGAGATCACCACGCCGTCGCGGAAGTCTTTATGGATGCATGCCCGCGACAGTTCCAGCTTGATTCCTGGCTGGGCCAAGAACTCGTCGATGCTGAACTCGGAAGCGGTATAAAAGTTATTGGCGAACTTAGAGCAGATCAGCCGGTAGGTGCCGACAATCTTGCCCTGCTCTTTGTCGATAATGACCAGGTGGTCACCCAAAGAGTCGTAGCGGTCGAAATCCAGACCCAGTGGAAGGGTTTGGCCGATAAACTCTTTATGAAAAACCTCATGGCGCAGGCGAAGCACTTGCTCAAGCTCCGACCAGTTCTCCACCGTCTTAACGGTAAAAGGGCCCTTGTCGAACTGCACCCGGATCTTGGGTTGGAAGTTGCGCAAAAACCTATGCACGGCGGCATAAGATAGGTATTGGGTTACCACTTGCTTGAGGCTAGGCCTGCGAATCATCCGTTGGATTCCTCTAGTTTCACTCTAAGTTCATTTCTACCAGACGGGGGCCGCGTCAAACCAAACTTTTTTTGTTTTATTTCGGTTGTTGCCATTATCGCCATGACAGGGAAAAAATTGAGGAATTAGTTCGTCTTGCGGCATCAGAGTGGAGCTAACTTGGCAAAATGGAAAACGAAACGCCTCGCTATTATTGATCTAGGCACGAATTCGGTGCGCTTCGATGTCCACGAGACACTTTCTCCTGACAAAACAAAGCTTTTGCATCGGGAGAAGCTCATGGTCCGTTTGGGCGAAAATGTTTTCGTTTCTGGCCGCCTCGATCCTCGTGCGGCGCGTCGTACGCTGCAGGCGCTTTCCAGTTTTAAACGCCGCGCCGACGAGCTCAAAGTAGACAAGATGGTGGCCTTCGCCACAAGCGCCTTGCGCGACGCGAGTGACGCAGACGACATCATCCAAAAAATCCGGCGCAATGTCGGCATCGATGTCCATATTATTTCCGGTCGGGAAGAGGCTACGCTTATCGCAGAAGCCATCCTGACCCGGGAGCAGCACCCTAAGGGTACCTTCGGTTTGATCGACATCGGTGGGGGCAGCACGGAAGTCAGCGTGTGCCGCGATTCGAAAGTCCTGGTGTGCGAAAGCTTCCCACTGGGCGTCGCTCGCCTACAGCAGATTTTCTTACGCACCATCCCACCCGAAGACGGCAAACAGTCGGTCAAGCATTTGCGTGGCCACGTCCGGGAAGTTCTCAAAGCAACTGTGAAAGAAGACGACTGGCCCAAAGCCAAGCACGTCATCGGCTCCAGCGGTACGGTGCGGGCGCTGGCGCGCATGTGCGAACGCAACACAGGCCGCGATATCAGCTTAAAGTGGCTCGAGAAACTGATTCGCACCATGACCCCCTTAACGCTGGAAGAAATCATCGCCCTACCCGGCATGGATCCCAAACGCGCGGATTTGATGTTGGGCGGCACCGTGGTGCTGGCCGAAACTCTGCGCGCGCTAGGCGCCGATTCCGCTTCCGCCACCGAGTTTTCATTGCGCGATGGAATTTTAGATCAAGAGCTCCATCTGCTCGAACCCACCCGTGTTACCGGACGCTGGGACATGGAGCCGTTTATGGAAAAGGCGGTTCGGTTTGGCGAAGAGCCGGCGCGACTCCGATGGCTGGTGGCCTCGAGTTTGCAGTTTTTTCGCCGCCTGCGTCCCTTGCATAAACTGGACGACAAATGGTTTGCCTACCTCGCATTGGCGGTAATGTTCCGTAACGTAGGCCGAAGCGTTTCGCCTTCGGGGTACGAAGCCCACTCCGCGTACATCGTGCAACACGCCGAACTGCCACTCGCACAAGCTTGGGAGACCGATTTCGTAGCCGAACTTTGTTTTTGGCATAGCAACGCAAAGGCCGGCCTAGGAAAACTGCCTTTTCAAAGTGGGGATTTTAAATCCAAGGGAAGCGCCTTCTTAAAGATACTGGCGATGTTGCGGGTAATTGACTCTCTGGATTCCGCTTACCCAAAGCGAGTCGAAGCAGAGCGGATCGAAATCCGGCCGAAGTCTGTGCGATTGTGGCTCACCCATGGCGATTCGACGGAATTGGCGGTGCTCAAGCTCCAACAGAAGAAGGCGTTGTTTGAAAAAGTTTTCCACCGCGAGTTGGTGGCGCAGATTCGCTAAGTGCGATTGGGGCAGCTATCAAGGCAGCTTTTGCAACAGCCAACGGAGCTTCACGGCACCGTCTCGGCTTTCAATTTCCAACCAGCCGCCTTTTTTCATATCGACTTCGGTACCGATGGCTAGGCGTGTGAAAGCGGGGATCCAATCACCGTGGGAGCACGCCACCACGGTTTCGGGTGCGCGGGATTTCCACCAGCGGAAAAATTTCTCGATCCGACGTGCGTAGCTCGCCGCTGAATCATTTTGCTCGTCGAGATCTTCGAGGATTTTGACGTCGATCTTAAGCCTATCCGAGAGAGGCAAGAGCGTTTCAATGCAGCGGACTTTTGGGCTTGAAAGCAGAATCGGTGTTTCTTTTGGAAAACGCTCGCGGAAGTAGCGACCGACTGCCTTGGCCTGATCGCGGCCTTTTTCGGAAAGGCCATTGTCGCGTTCGCGGCCATCGGTGGTATCACGGTGGGCGTGCCGCACTAGGATGAGTTTGCGATCTTTCATCTTTGCAACGTAGTCCCTTGATACCCCTCACGCGCTAGCTTTTCGAACACAAATTGCGAGCGGGCTTTTTCGACGGTCGACTTACGCACCCGACGTTTCCAAGTGCCTTGGGGCGTTAGCTCTCTCGCCTTCACATTGTCGCGGAAATAAGCGGGGATCACCACCTGCTCGATGAACTCATAGATCTTGGGATCCAAGACCGGAAAGGCCAGTTCCAGACGGGAAAAAAAGTTGCGGGGCATGCAGTCGGCACTGGAAAGGTACAACGCGCGCGCGCTGCTGAAATAGTACAAGCGACTATGTTCTAGAAACCGGTCTACTACGCTGACGACTCGGATATTATCGCTCAGGCCACTCACTCCGGGGATCAACGAACAAGCTCCCCGTACAATCAAATCGACTTTCACGCCAGCCTGGGAGGCGTTATAAAGCGCCTCCACTACCTGCTCATCCACTAACGCATTCACCTTCGCCACGATCCGCGTTTTTTGTCCCTCTTTGGCCGCTTTGATCTCTCCATCGATAAGACTAAGCAATTTACGGTGCAGGCCTATGGGAGCGGAGAGCAGTTGCTTGAAGGAGGTTGGCACTCTGCCTTCCCACGTTGCGTCCAAAAAGCGCCGGGCATCGGCTCCAATGTCTTTGTTCGAAGTGAGGATAGCTAAATCGGTGTACGCTCGGGCCGTGGTGGAATTGTAATTTCCAGTCGACAGATGGGTGTACAAGCGAACGGCATCACCCTCACGTCGAGTCACTAACGTAACCTTGGCGTGCAGTTTCAGAGCACCGAGTCCATATGCGACTTCCACGCCCGCTTTGCGTAGTTCGTCCGCCAGGCGCAAATTATTGTACTCGTCGAAACGCGCCCGCAGCTCAATAATGACCCGCACTTTCTTACCCCGGCTCGCGGCGTCTTTAAGCACCAGGATCAAGGGGGATGCGTCGTCCATCCGGTAGATCGTTTGCTCGAGCATCTCTACGTCCGGATCTTCGGCGGCCGCGCGAACAAATTCCACGAAGGCTTCAAAAGGATCGTAGGGGTGATGCAGCAGGTAATCCTGCTCTCGGAGCTTAGCGAAAATATTTTTTCGATCTTCGAAAAACACGGGCAACGGCGCCAAAAGCGGGGGGTACGCCAAACCCTGCTCTGCCGCCTTCTCGCTGGGAACATCCCGCACCAAAGTCCAAAGCGACTGCAGCACCAGACTTCCGGGAGCCGGCAAAATTTGCTGGGTACGCAGCTTCAAGACGTCGCCCATTTGTGTCAGCAACTCGTCGGAGAGATGCCCGCGGTATTGCAGGCGCATGGGCACGCCCTTTTCTCTCGACAGCAGACGGGTAAGCACCACGTCCGGCAAGGATTCCGGATCGTCTTCGGCGATATCCACGGAAATATCTGCATCGCGGGTCAGACGCACTAGACCCACCCGGCCTTGTAGCCCGAAAGTCGGGCCCAAAAAGGATTCCAAAAGTTCGTCCAAAAAGAAATAATAGCGAGCGTTTTCTTTTTGGACCGAAAGCAGAAAAGGCAGTCCGGGCGGCACCGTGAACCAAAGCTTGTCTGGAAAAATCACTGCCGTTTTCAAATTCGGCAAAGATTGCAGCTTGGATAATTCAAAGGTCTCCGGGGGAGCCAGCTTGGGAAGGATTTCGGATTCGAAAAGCTCGCGGCCGATGCGTTCGGTGGTTTCACTCTCGTGGGACGAGGTGACGAGGTGAATGCCGTGCGCCCTCAACTCTGGCACCAACATGTCCAAGACTTCTAGTTGCTTTGCGCCAAACTTAGCGACGGTTTCAAGAATGGAATTCCAAACCCCCTGGAGGTGGTTGATGTTTCCGGAGCGCCATTTGGACAGGCGCGACTGGCTGCGGAGCTTGCGGCTCATCGAAGCCACCCGGATCATAAAAAATTCGTCGAGGTTATGCGCGCTAATAGCGAGGAACTTCGCGCGTTCCAGCAAGGGGTTGCCGCTGGAGGGACGGGCCTCATCGAGCACGCGCTCGTTGAAGTGCAACCAACTGATGTCGCGGTGGATCAGCGGGGTGCCCGGTTCCGAAAGCAACGATGGAAGGGTCGGCAATTGCCGAATCTTTCGCATGGCGGGCAGTATGCCAGAAGCTGCTAATAAGCACCAAGTGGTGTCAAAGCGGCCCCGCCAAAAGCATTAACGCTTTGGATATCAGGAACTTGCGGAAGAGTCTGCACCGGGCGCGCCCCGTTTTACAATTTGCGCATAAATCTGGGTGCTTGCACGCGGTCTGCGCTCCTGGGTCTTGTAGTCAACCGCCCACAATCCGAATCGAGGGCCGAACCCTTTGATCCATTCGAAATTATCGAGCAAAGACCAGTGGTAGTAACCACGCACGTCGGTCCCTTCCTCGCGCGCAGTCGCTATTTGCGCAACGTGATCT
This sequence comes from uncultured Pseudobdellovibrionaceae bacterium, assembly GCA_964492125.1. GTDB lineage: Bacteria > Bdellovibrionota > FAC87 > UBA2466 > UBA2466 > JAIEOG01. Next base: position 32,625 of record CAZBJE010000035.1, read on the forward strand.
TGAATATACTGGGCTCGAAACTGATCGGCTTCGTCCGCAATTCCGTTCTCGGTGATGTAAATGGGCAAACGGGTCCGCGCCACCAGCCGAATCATTTTGCGCAGGCCTTGTGGATAAATGGGCCAACCTAAATCCGAAACCGTATCGCCCGTGCGGGAGAAGCGAATGCCCAGCGGGAGCTTGTGAAATTGAACATACTGAGCGCCCTGCTCCTTCTGCGGCCCCCAGCATGGGTAGGCTTTCATGTAGTAGTTGATGCCGATAAAATCAGCCGTTCGCCGCCCGCGCGCCGACCAAACTTGCCGCGGCTTTGGCAAAACAAAAGGGATGGCGAAATGTTGGCGGCGTCCCGTCACGGCGTGCAGCCAGGCCAGGTTGTAGTAGCGGTGAAAGATTTTCGCCATTAGCCATTCCCGAAGGGAATACCGACGGTAGGGCTGGAAATCGATCATATTATGAGCAAAACCAACTTGGAGCGGTACGTCTTTCCACGGCCCTTCGCGATGCGTGATGGTTTTATGCAAGGTATCGTAGGCCACTACATGCGCCTGCAACATCCCGCGGTGTCCAGCAGCCACCTGCTTAGGGTGAGAACGCGCCGGCGGCATGATCGCTCCTAAGTAAGCGCCAATAACCAAAAGCATCGGTTCGTTCACCGTGCACCAGAGCGGCACTCGCGCTCCGAAGGCGAGAGCCACCTTGCGCACATAGCCCTTAAAACGATCGGCAAAATGCTCGTGGGTAATCCCCCCTTTGTCGGCAAGCCACTTGGGCAGAGTGAAATGGTGGAGCGTCACCATCGGCATGAGCCCCAACTCTTCACAAAGCGAAATAATCCGTCGGTACCATTCGAATGCTTCTTCGTCCCAGTGTCCTTCGAAAGGCTCAAGCCGCGACCACTCTATGGAAAAGCGATAGGAGTTCAGCCCTAGCGAGGCGGCATTGCGTAAGTCTTCCTCAAACCGATTGCGGTGATCAGTGGCGCTACCAGAAACTTCGCCTGATTCAATGTTGCCCGCCAATTCCCAAGCCCACCAATCGTTAGCGGAGTTGCCGCCCTCGATTTGGTGGGAGCTGGTGGCCACTCCCCAAAGAAATTTCATGATTGAACCAATCCCCCATTGAGAATGCGCAGGCGATGCCCGCGCCACAGAATCCGGTTACTCGAAAGCATGTGCAGCCAATGTGGCAGCGCCAGCAACTCACGCAAGAACCACGCCGCCAATGCAGTGAAAGAGAGCGAGCCCTCCATGCGGCGAATCAAAAGAGCGTCGCCAATAGCCCAGACGAAAAGATGCACACTCAAAAACGGAAAGAAGGGAATCGCGAATGCCTGCCAAAAGGCCCATGCGCCCAGCAACCCCGAACCAAAAGCGTAATTGAGCGGCTCGATCAGAAAACCGGGTGGCGATTGAGATCGGCGAATGCGCCCCCAGCGCAGGTGGCGATTCCAAAAAGAGGTGAAGCTATATCGGCCAATGAACTGCCCTACTGGCTCGCGCAATACTTCCACCCGATACCCGAGTCGGTGCATGGCTTGGCCGGCCATATAGTCTTCGGCCACGTACTTGGCCAAATTACGCAAACCGCCAAAGCGATTCATCACGGAGCGCCTAAAGAGCATCGTTTTGCCAATAACGCAGGGATAGCCGATGGCGTACGCCATCCACATCCACCGTGCGACGCATGTATTGAGGTAGGCCGCTTCCAAACGCCCGCCCAGTCCCCGACCCTCACGCCCAGCGACGACTGCGGTCACAACTCCGACATCCTCGTTCATGCACGCGGCCAATTCTCTTAAGTAGGTTGGCCAAACCCGTACATTGCTATCGCTGATCAGCAACAGATCGTGGCGGGCAATTTCATAGGCGGGAATCATATTGCAAACTTTGGGGTTGGCGCCGGCAATCGCCTCGCCCACATGCAGGCGGGTAGCGACGCGCGGGAATTCGCGCATCAAAGCAATGATCAGGCGGATGGTAGGGTCGGTTGTATCGGCGACGCAGAAGACTATTTCAAAATCCGGGTAGTCCTGCTGAAAAAAAGTGCGAAGCGATTCTTCCATTCCCGCTTCGAGCCCTTTGAGCGGCTTGAGAATGGATATAGGAGGGTATTGGACGTCTGTCCGACTGGAAGGGGTAGCCTTCTTAGCGAGCCGCGCGAGAGCGTATGCCGTCCCGAGCAGCGCGCTTACGAGCCCAAACGCCCATAGGAGGAGTGAGGGCAGGATGAGAAGCCACATGCGTGAGCTCCCGAATGACTGATTGTTCCGCGCTGAAGAATCTAAAGTCTACCTGCTGCTTACGGATCGCGTCCAGAACAGCTTGAGGGTGGCGTTCACAATGAAGAACAGTTTTCCAAGAATTTATGTGGCGCGGAAGGTGCAAATCAGAGTTGGCTATCTTTGGCAGCTTGGACCGTGCCACTTCGTCGAATAAAAACGCGCCACTAGCAACTTCCCAGGCATCGAATTCTTTTTGCAATTCCTCGCGGTTATCCCAAAGGTAGTACGTTTGCTTTTCAATCCGGCGCGTCCAAACGGGGTGTGCCGCAATCGAAAGGCCTCCCTGGGCACGGATCGAACGAGCGAGCTCAATCACTTCGCCGTCCGCCGGAATGTAGTCCGTGATGCCAATACCCACCAAGTGCGACGAGCGATGATTAGAAAGCGTATTCTTGGTGAGTTCAAATCCCGGCAACACGATCATTTTGTACTGTTCCCAGGCTCGCGCCGCCTCACTGCGGATAATTTCCAAGTAAATGGGGAACGTCGCGGGAGTTAGGCTGCAGCCGATGTAGGCCGCTGCCTTGCCGAGGGCCGTTTGTTCTTCGCAAAGGTGATCGGTAATCGCAATGACGCCAAACCCATGCCTGCCATACAGATCGACAAGTTGCGGGATCGTCAGTTTACCGTCGGAAAAAGTCGAATGGACGTGGAAGTCACCCAGAAACATAGATCCATTATGCCTGATCCATATTGGGATTTCATTAGGACCGATACAGGAAAACGTTTTTGATGACGATTTTACCGTCGATAAATAGCTCGCAGGTGACGGTTTCTGTCACCTGCGAGTCTTTAATTTAGATGTTAAACCCGAGACTCCACTCCGTTGAGTGAAACTTCTCAGCCAAACGCATTGCGGTGGTGAGAGTTACGTGCGATCCGAGGTTGATATTGAGCCTGGCGCCGATATGAGGCGCGATTCCGCCGATGGACGCCGCGGCTAGAATATTTGAGGCTCCGGCCAGGACACCTATTTCGAAGAGGTCGAAACGACCGACATCTACTCGAATCGGATAAGCTTCCAAATCCGCGCCGAAAACCGGGTTCCAATCGTAGTTTAGGTGCAATCCCAGAAGGGTATTCACACCGAATGCAGGCATGAACCGATAGCCCAACGACATAACCAGCGCTGGACGGTCCCACCGCCTATCGGGCTCAAAGTAGGCCATGGTATCTACGGCGTAAGGCACACGGCTCAGCATTGGTCCAAAAGCCACCTTCCAACGCGACGGACGCAGCGACGCCGGCGGAGCAACCACTGCACTCACACTCGCTGAAGAGTGCGGGCTATTGGGAGGTGAAGTCGTTTCGGGCGCGGTCACGTTGTTATGGATCACTACCGGAGGATTGGCTCCAACCGGCGTGGATTTGCGCTTGTTCTTCGCTTCATCGAAGAAAAAGTTATATGTTTCAGCGTGCGCCAACGAGGAAAGCACTAAGAAACCAGACAATACGAAAAGACTTGTCTTGCGAGCCATCGAAATACTCCTAAACGCCGGGGATTAAATATTGAGCGCCAGACCAAGCTCGGCGATCGCGTACGACTTATTCACGCGACCCGAAGTGGTGAGGGTAAAGGCGGGCCCGAGATTCACGTTTACGCGCGCGCCCACGTGCAGCAGGGCTGTTTGCGAGTAACCGCTCGGGCCGACAATATTGGTGGCGCCGAGAATCCCGCTGATTTCGAGCAAGTCAAACGAGCCAACATCTAAGCGCAGCGGCAACCACTCGCCGTCGATGCCCACCAAGACTTTCTTGCTTCCGACATCCCCCACGTAAGCATTGAAAGCAAACGCAGGCGCGACGCGGTAACCAAAGTTCACTAAGGCGCCTGCCTTGGAACTCACATAGTTAGTGTTGGAATAGATATCGCGGTAGTAATCCGCTTCTTCCGCAAACGAATCAAAGTGCGCCCGATCCGACAAGGCAAACGCTGAAACCCCCACCTTCCAGCGCGAGCGGCGAGTCGGCGGCGGCAAGTACGCTGCATTCACAGCGGCATTGGATTCGCGGGACTCTTGCACGCTCGAAACACGCTCCGGCTCGGGCGCGATGATCGGCACGGGAGTCGGCTGCTGCATGGTATTAGGAACCGAAACATTGTTGTGGATGACGATCGGCGCGGAGGAACTGCCTTGGATGGGCTGCGTCGGTGCCG
>CAZBJE010000036.1:0-36328 GCA_964492125.1 uncultured Pseudobdellovibrionaceae bacterium
CTTTTGGCCTGACTCTTCGTCGCCACTTCGTCGTCGTCGCTCCCGCGTACAGGAAGTACGCGTCCGCTTCTTCTCCTCGCGCTCCTCAATTCAGACCAAAATCGAAAAAATGGCGTGCTTCTGCGTTGGCTTTTTGGCTTCGCCGAGAAGGGGGATGTACTCAGGACGACTTGAGTAATCCGCCACGGGTTTACAAGAAGGTTCGACAGTCCTTCCCCCGGTAAACATACGCTTTTTGAGCCGCCTCTCGCGCGAGAGGTTGAGAGGCTCTACTGGATGTTTCTCGTCATTCTCCAATACTCTCGAACCATTTCAAAACGGTTGAACAAAAAGCATCAGGGGATTCGACGAATGGAAAATGTCCCACATCTTTCATTTCGTGATTTTGAACGAGCTGGTTCAGGTTTTCCGCCATCTTAGAATGACATGCAGGAATTCGAAAATCTGCTTCCCCGTATATATTCAGCGCTGGAATATTCAATGAAGAAAGAACGGGCTTCAGATCAAACTGTGTATTGAAATAGGGAAGCTGGCTGAATGCCTCTGCGTTGTACGAAATCTTTTTCAGAACTTCTTCACCCAGAAGGCAGTGCTTTTTAGTGAAAAAAAGCTCCACGGACTCCAAACACTGCAGCTTCATTGCTTGATCGGGAGAAGTTCGCGCTTCGCTCGAAGGGCGACAGGCCCACTTAGCTTTGCACCCATGAAATGCTTCGTTCATAGAAGGATCGAAACCCGTTGAAACGAGAATTACGCCCTTTAGCCTTTCCATCTTGTAGCGTTGAAGCGTTTCGAGCAAAAGCATCCCACCCCAAGAATGCCCTAGAATAAAAAGTGGCCCGGGAAGTTGACGAGCCTCAAAGTGCAATTGTGCGCACAAAGCATCTAGAGTAGCCGGTTGAAGCTGAAGATAAGAGTGCACCATCGCCGTCTTCCCCAACGGATTTAGGTAAGGGGAAAAATAGCTGCCGTCCATACCCGGGCCGCCGTGCACTAAAAGCAAACTTGGTTTCATATAAGATGGATTTTAAAGCGCTGCTTTTAAATCCAGAACAGTCCGACCGAGCAAAACGTACGGCGCGCCTTCGCGCGGGGTTACCCGGATCGTCATATAGTACATCGGATCGTGGTTACTCCCGGTGATGCCTTCATCCAAGACAGGGATATCCTCGGTTTGGACGGTGTAGTGTTGATCGAAAGGGTTGTACCAAAGGCGTAGAGTCCGAAACGGACGCGGAGTTTTGGATTCAAAATCGGAGACCTCGATCTCGATTTCGATTCGGCTGTCCGACCCCAGTCCGGGGTCTGTAACATTGGCCCACACAGTGGTAGCCATCAACCCTCGGATGATTTTCTGGGTGGTGAAGTCGATAGCTACTCGGGATGGACAATTGAGAACAAAATGCTTCCAAGGATCGGCGGCACTGGCCCCGGAACCCGCCACCAGCAAAGCGAAACAAACCAAACTACGAAACTTCTTATCCATGACTTCGTTGGTACCATAGCTTCGCGTGGGAGGCTCGGGGAAAACGATCAGGGCTATTCGGCTAACCCTGCGCTGACTTCTGGGCCATATCTTTTTCGAACTCTTTGGCCGTGCCAATCGATTGCTCCAGGCTTCGGATCAACTGTTCGATCTCCGGCGCCATCGACTTCAACTTGGTTTCCAACGATCCCACTGCCCGAGCGTTGAGTTCGTGCTTGAGGAAATAGACGTGATTTTGCATCTGCTTCATCACGGGCTGGATTTTCTTCTCCACCTCCGCCAGCTGGGCGCTCGTGGCTGCGAAATGGGCCTGGCTACGCTCGAGGTTGCTTAGGCTAGTGTTGCGCATGGGGGCGTCGTCGATCTGATTCGCTTCCCGCTTCCATTCCCGAAAAAGATCTTCGGCAATGTGGCGAACTGCATCAACCCGTTCGTGCAGCGCTTTAGATCGCCGGCCCGCTTCCTGGTAATCTGATGATAGGGAATCGTAAGTCTTGCCCACGCTGCCTTCGTCGAAACGGTACTGCGTGCGAATACGCTGGAGCGTGCCCGCCAGCTGTTTTTTCAAGCCGTCTTGTTCATCATTGGTTTTAGCTAGTTCGCTAACCAATAAGTCGCGCTTCTCGCGGCCGAGCGTCTCCCAGAACTTATAGTACGCGCTATAGTAGGCGCGCTGACACCCCAGCGAAGATAGAGCTATCGCTGGGACCAAAAGCAAACCGGTAATTTTATAAAACTTCATACCGGAGCGTTATTGCAAATCGGAGACCAGCATTAATGCGCGGCGTGAACGGACTCTTCGTCGCCCGCTTCACTGAGATCGGCTTCCAACGGTGCGGCCACTTCCTCAGCCTCGTTGAAATCGGATTCGCGTTTCTTACGGGGCGGTGCTTTTTTGACCGGAGCGGGAGCGGTATCCGATCCAGCGCTCACCGGCGCCAGCGGAATGCCCAGCAAGACATGGCAGGCCTCGCGCTTTTTTTCTAGACCGGCTACCTCCGCTTGGAGCTCCAGAATGCGCTCGTCGAGCATCTTGATTTGGCGTTCGAGGGATTTGGGACTTACGATGATTTCCAAGTTGTTCTCCTACGCAGACTGTAGCATACAGGCGTATTCATTGGCGAGCGCTTAAAACGGGCAAAGTGAAAGTAAAACGGCTGCCCTTGCCCGGTTCAGACGCTACCCAGATTTTTCCCCCATGCGCTTCCACAATGCCTTTGCAAATGGGCAAGCCCAAGCCAGTTCCCCGGCTGCGATCTTCGTCGCGTTGCCAGTACTTTTCAAAAATGCGCTGCCGATTGCTTTCGGGCACCCCGTCGCCTTCATCGACCACCGAGCAAAACAGCACTCCCTCTTTCTCCTCGACCCTAACTTCCACCGCACTGTTTTTGGGTGAAAATTTAATCGCGTTGCCAATCAAGTTCGATAAAACCTGTTGCACCCGGCGGGGTTCAAAAAAGGCCGGCGGATCCTCATCGATCCGAACTCGGATTTGTGTTTTGCGTTCATTCGCTAAAGGAACTAGCAGCGCCACCGCTTCTTCCACCGACTCACCCAAGCGGGCATGAGTCGGCTGCACGGTAAATCGGTTCGCTTCCATTTTTCCGATATCGAGGAGATCGGCTATCAACAATTCCATTTTATGTGCTGCGCGCTTGATGCTCTCGATCATCTGCTGGCAACTAGAAGAACCATCATTTTCGTATTCAGCGGTAAACTTGGCCAAGACATTAGCGCTCAGAGAAATAGCGGAGAGGGGGTTTTTGAGATCGTGCGAAACGACCGCCAGAAAATTATCCCGCAGCTCAATAGCGGAAGTAGCTTGGGAATAAAGCCGCGCGTTCTCGATTGCCAGCGCCGCACGCCAAGCTACTTCCTGCGCGAATACCAACGCTTTTTTGTCGTACCGGCGTTCGGTATTGGAAGTTACAAACGCGATGGTTCCATGGGTTTTGCCATGTACGGAAAGCGGGACGATCATCACCGATTTCATTTCCAAGTCGCGCAGCATCTGAAGATGCTCGGCATTGCACGCCACGCGCTCCAGCATTCCCTCTGCTTCGCAATCGACATAGAGCAGTGGCTTACCGGTGCGGATCACTTCCCAAACCGGGTGCGCCGCCTGCCGGTTTTCAAGTGGGGGGTAACTGGAGCGGATCTTATTGAGGAGCCGCTCAGCCTTCAAATCGCTATGGGCGGTAACCGTTAACCGCAACCCACCCGCACCATCCTGGATATCGATCATGCACCAGTCGGCAAACCGGGGGACCAGCGATCGGGCCAGCTTGTCTAACTCGGCCTCGTAGTCCAGAGAAGACGACAGATGAGAGGTTGTCTCGGTGAGAAACTTTTGCCGTTCTTCCATCTCTCGCCGATCGGTGATGTCGGTACTGGAAACAGAAAAGCGCAACCGTCCACCCTCCGTGCGGTGCAGGAAGTTCACCATCACAGACATCCAACGGGTGTTTCCATCGGATTGTTTGAATGAGGTATCAAAGGAGAAAGCGTGGCCATCGGCTTCGCTCGCGTGCACGTGCTTGATCGCGGCAAGTACCGCACCCCGAGGTACGTCCCATGAACTTACCGGTTTATGCGTCGGCAAGTTTTGGGCTAAGCCAAAAAACTTGGCCGCCGCAGAGTTGTAAGACACCGGAAAAATATCCAACCCATCCGTCTCTGCAATAGCCAACAAGATGGGCGAAGTGTCGTAAATGGTGCGCAAGGCCGCTTCGGTTTGGCGTAAGAGCTGCGTGTCTTTCATGCGACTGGAAATGTCGCGGGAGCTGCAAATCAACTCCAAAACCTCGCCGCTCACCGGGTCGCGCACTGCGCGACTCGTGCTCTCCAGCCAAATGTACGCACCTGCTTTATTGCGAATTCGGTAGGCAACCGTGAGCGCCTCGCTGGAGGCTAGGCTTCCCGTGTGGTTGGCTTGAATCGCCGCTGAATCGTCGGGATGAAAAAGTTCGTAGGGCGACGTCCCTAACAGCTCCGACGGCCGAAATCCCAGCACCGAATGGCAGGACGGAGAAACGTACGTGTAAATACCCAAAGGGGTATGGCGCGAAAAAATGTCGGTGGAGAGCTCCACCATGCGGCGAAATTCGCGCTCACTTTCCTGGAACTGCCGAACGCGGGCCTGCACCTGGGCCTCGACTTTGCTTTCAAACTCACGCAGCTGGTCTTCCGCCCGCTTGCGGCTGGAAATATCTTCGATGACCGCCACAAAATAATTGGGCGTGCCATTGGAATGGCGCACGACGGTTCCAGTGAGGTTTACCCAAACAAATTTGCCATCTTTGCGCAGGTAGCGCTTTTCCAGAGTATACGAGCCAATCAGGCCCGCAGTGAGTTGCTTGCTCAGAGCGAGGTCGGTTTCAAGATCGTCGGGGTGAGTAATGTCTTGAAAGGTGAGTTTCGCCATTTCCTCGCGGGAATAGCCGACAATTTCACACAGTTTATCGTTTACCAGCAGCCATTTGCCGTCCGGCGCCACGTGCGCCAACCCGATGCCGGCCAAACCAAAAGTAAGACTTAAATCTTCCCGAGGCGGCTTGCCGCCCCCTTGGTTGGGCCGAATCGAAAGCATGCTGGTGTTTAACACCTTTTAAACTGGTTTGTTAACGGTATTGATGGACCCAGGTTGACCCAAACGAGCGTGGGTAACTAGTTTAGCGGCAACGAGAGGTATTTATGAAAAGAATGCTATTTTCCTTCCTGGCCCTAGCAGTTGCAGCGCCCGCTTTTGGAAGCACTATTCGCGATTACACTTTCTCTCAGCTAGCTAAGCTGTCGGCGGACGAGTTGGCCCAATTTAACACCACCCTGACCTACACCCTGAACACCCTCCAACGTTGTTCGGAAAAAAGCCGGAGCGAGTTCCAATTCGGCAATACCCTGCATTCGCTACATTACACATCTAACCGTAACGGCACGGAGACGTTCCGCATCGAAGGCAGTGGCGAGCGGCCAGCCCCCAGCTTCCAAAAGTTTGATGTGATTATTTCGGTCGAAAGCAAAACAGTTCCCCGCAAAGGCCCCGCCCCCGCAGATGCCCCGCCTCTGCGCACGTATTCCTGCAAAACGGAAATTAAGTAACTCAAAACGAGGAGGGAACGCGCGCCGAACGCCGTTCCCTTCTTGTTTTTTTGGCGCCCTTCTGCCACGTTCAGCGACGTGAACCGCAAGCTTTCGTTAATTGTTTTGGCCTGTTTAGCTGTCGCTGTCTTCTTTTGGAAAGGGGGCGCTCGGCGCTGGGCCGCTCCGGTTTCCCCCCCAGCAAAAGTGGTTTCCAAGAGTTTGAGCGATATCGGCCGCATGCCGCCGGCACTAGGGCCGGTGTCCCGCCCTGCCCAGTCTTCCGGCGCGCCGGTCGAGTGCGACCCTGCCTGGAAAGCCATACTCGATACCGACTTTAATGGGTGGTTGGAATCGCTCAGCCACGGCCGCGCACAGGCCGACCCCAAATGCCGCGATTGGGAAAAACAACATTGGCTTAAAGGCTTCGGCAAATTCCCGGCTGATTCCTGTTTCGACGCCGAGACCGTCCGCACTTTTGTCGAAAGCCGCAACGCCAGCAAAGAAGAAGTCCAAAACCTAGCCCTCACCGCCTGCTTGCCCATGCTGACGTTTTACCGCAGCTGGGCGATCCATTTGGGGACTCAGGGCATAGCGTTCCAGAATCTATCGGCACCGGTTTTGGCGAATAAAATCTTTGCGCGCCTCATCGACTTTGAATCCCCCGGAGCGAAGAAGGATATTTTGGAATGGAATGCTCGGTTGCGGGAACTCGAACCGGACCTGTACGCCACCTACAAAATCCCCCTCATGATGCACGCGCTCGACGACACTCCGGCTCCGGAGGAGCTAGCAGAATTCCTCAAAACGACCGAACGCTTCGATAAAAACGATCCGGAGGTACAGGAATTACAGCTAGTCGAAAACATGAAACTCAACGGAGATATCGCCGCTTTTGAGAAAGCGCTTAATGAATTTTCTCAGCACTCGCCTCAGGAGGCTCGGTGGAGTTACTACCGCGGCTACGCGGCATGGAAACAGGGGGACACGGTGGAAGCCACTCGCCATGTCATCGAGGCGCTACAAAAAAACCCGGGCAATGCAGACTACAAAAAGACCCTAGAACTGATTAAGATCAAGTCCCCCGGAGAAAAGGGTGTTTTCTTTTTCTCCCTCAACGTCCGATTCGATCAGCTCTAGTTTCAAAGAACGCGTTTTTGAATTTGGTAAGTCAGCCAGCCAATTGGGCCAAATAGAAACGTCAGCAACAACGCTGGGACCAGCTTCCAGTGCGCGATGCCTTTGGCGTCTCGGACAATCCAGGTGCCGATGAGGAGATCAAAAACCAAGTAGTGAATCCAGCCTGCGAGCAGGGCGTTGTTATTTGCGAACAGTATTTTAACCGCAGCCAAGGTGCTGAATCCCCCGCCCTGCGCAAAAGCGTCCGCTCCGCTGACGATGAAGATCAGGTACGCCACCGACAAAATAGCCGGGATAACGGGCTGCACCACTAGAACGCTTGTGACTCGGCTCTTGGGAAAAACAATCAGAAGAAACCAAGCCAAAACGGCTACATTGCTGACGATGCCGAAAAACATTTCAGAGTTCATTTAGTCGCTCTCGATTCCAAGGGAAAAACTTAAAATCAACGCTAGCAAAACAAATAGCGCAATCGCTGCTAGCCGGTATTCTTTTTGCCTTAAAAAGAGAATGGCCGTCAGCAAAACCCGCACACTGGGCAATCCCACCAGCAAAAATAGGCCAGCGTACGACGTAAGCATTCCCCAGTTTCCGGTAATGTAGGCGTTTTCCAAACTATCCATCAACGGAACTCGCCGGTACTGCGCAAATGCAGCGAATGGGTGCGGATCGGCGGACAACTGAGCCATCCAGCCGATAAACATGAAAAGGCCTGCGACCAAAACACCTGCCCGCAGCAACTTAGAGATGCGCAATTCGAGTTTCATCGGATTCATCGCAGCCCCCGATAAATCATCTGAAAGGAAACCACCGCCAAAACGACCACAAAGAGCTTGCGAATAAGAGCCGCTGGCAGGCGTACCATTGCGGAGGCGCCCGCCCACGAACCGACGATAATCCCCACCGCCACCGGTACGGTTATTTCCGGACGCACATCACCGCGCAAAAGAAAGGCTCCCGCACTAGCCGTTGCCGTAACCCCAATCATAAAGTTCGAAGTCGCCGAGGAGACCTTCATGGGCAATTTCATAGCCCCATCCATGGAAAGGATTTTGAAGATGCCGCTACCAATCCCGAGCAAGGCGGAGAGCACCCCGGCCACCACCATCGAAGCCAATCCAAGTGGGACGTTATCTACTTTATAGGCGATCTGACCGCCTTTGCCGTCGGGGTAGGCTCCGGCCAAATTGAGCGCTTCCGACCAAGGGTGGTTACGGACTGCCGAGGCATTTTCGCGTCGGCGCAACATCATGCCAGCGGAGAAGAGTAGAAACACCCCAAAGAGCAGAAACAGAAAAGAGGCATCGACTAAACCCGACAGCAAAAAGCCGATAATCGCCCCGCAAACCGTGCCCACTTCCAAAAGCACCGCCAAACGCAAATTTGTGAGGTTGTCCTTAAGGTAGCTAGCCGCTGCGCCCGACGACGTAGCCACAATCGAAATGAGGCTTGCGGCGATGGCGTAGCGAATATCGACGTGAAACACCAAGGTGAGCACCGGCACGATGATGATGCCACCACCGAGGCCCAATAGCGCGCCCATGAATCCAGCGGCGACGGAGGTGAAAAAAAGTATGCTTTGGTCCATGGTTGCTTGGTGAGCGTACTGAGCCTTAAACATCTGTCTCCCAAGGTCAAGCGACAGCATTGCAAATACACCCATTTCGCACTAATTCATGGCAACAGGGGTTTCCCGTCAGGGACCCTAAGGAGTACGCGGATGCTTTGGACTCGTCGCCTTTTTCGTTTCTTGCTTCCCCTTTTGGCTTTTGGTTCGTTCTCCCGCAGCGCATTCGCAGCGGAAATCCCGTTCGAGCAAATCGTCGCTAAAGTGCGTAGCATGACCACCGAGCGTTGCTCCCTCGACCTTGCTCGCCGCGCCAAGCTGGATATCGTCACCGTAGCCTGGGAAGACACCGGCCGCGCTGCTGATTCCTCGGTGGGGCCGCAAATCAGCGATTTGCGTTTGCAAGTTCGGGTCCCTAGCTCCGACGGTAAAACTAAATCGGTCGAAACCATGCCGATGATGCGCTCCGCTAATTTCTCCGACCGAACCGTGGACTTGCCGCCCTCACGCTTCACGCTTTTAGTCGGCAACGAAAAAGGTTTACCGCTTAAGGCGATTTCGCTCAGCGAATACCTAGATGAGTTGCCCAAATACCTGTCGAATGAAAAAGGCTGGACTCTCAGCGGCAATCGCAGCCTTTTCGTTCCGCGCGACTCCCACGTATTGGTAAGTGCGCAGGCCAGTTTTTTGCCCGTCCCCAGCAAGGCTGGTGCTTACGTGGATTTCAATCCCGTGCTTTTTAACTACCAGTCGGGCAAAGACAATCCTGCTGTACTGGCGATTGTGGCGGGCCGCGAAGGAACCAGCGCCACCATCATCGACAATACGCGCGACTCCTTTAGCGATACGGAAGTCAGTTATTCCACCGGCCAACAACTGTTTTTCAACGCGAACGGTAAGAAAGCGCCGTTTCGTGGGGAACGGATGTCGAGCTTTGTGGCACAAGGCGGAAATGCGGGTGGACTATCCGTGGGGGCCAATGCGGCCTCCGGACTTTCCGTGATGACCCTCATTCAGGTTCCGCTCAAACACAAGGAGCGCACCGGATGGAGTAAAGGCGGCTCGCCAGAAATGCTCTCTTTTTCCCGCAGCATGACGGCCGCTGGAATGGAAGATGCGGTAATCTCCCATGGCGAAATAGAAGGCCCTTTTGTGGAAATGGATGGCCGGGCTATCGAACGCGACCCACGCTTCCCTATTCGGGTGACAGTATTTTTCTACAAAGCCACCGACAGCGGCACCATCACTCAGGCCGATATGCAAGGCATCAGCGCAGATATCAATCGCGCCTACTCCAACCCGGACGGGGTGGGCAGTTTGGTCTTGGATGGTCCCCAGGGGCGTCCCACAGAGCACGGAGTGCAATGGAAGAGCCCTTATTGGCCTGTTCCTTTTCGCCCCCTACCGGGATCCACCGACGATTTTTTCGAGCCACCTTGGTGGGACACTCTCTACACCCGGCTGGCACCCGAACTTAAGCTAGGCGTGGAAAATGGTGCGTTGCTCCTGCGTTTAAACGAAATCTACGGCGCGGATTTCAAGCGAGTGATGCGCACCGAAGCGAGCGGCGAACAAGCCTTGCGGCACTATGCGCAAACGCAAAAGCCCCCGGCCTAAGAATGCTTTTTCTCGGACATTTGGGGATTGGGAATTGGCTGGCCAAGCCATGGAGCAAGCGAATGCCTTGGGGCTGGTTGCTGATGGGCACTTGCTTACCTGATCTGATCGATAAGCCGCTCTACTACATCCATTCCTGGGCGAGCGGGCTGCGCGGCGCGGATCTAGGCCTCATCAGCGGCCCGCGTACGCTCGGCCACACCGCGATTTTCTTGGTGGTGTTTTTGGCAGTGGGGTTGGCGGGCAATCGCCGCTCGGCGGCAGTCGCCTTGGGTGTTGCTACTCACCTCATTCTAGACTTCATCGCGGATCGAATCGACTTTCCCGACCGCGACAGCGGGACGCTGCAGGCGCTACTGTTTCCTTTCTGGAACCGAGGTTTTGCGGTGATGCCTTACGACAACCTTGGCGACCACCTCACCCACTCCTACGCCCGCATCACCCTAGTCGTTGGCGAATTAATGGGCGGGTTGTTGCTGTGGCGAGAATGGCTGCAGCGCAAAGGCTCATTCAACCGCCCGGGGCAAGCTTAGGCTGATCGCCGTGGTCGGCCTGCGCGAGTTCTGCTTCCTCTTGCTCCAGCAGCGACTTACGGTTTTCGAAGCGGCTGAGCATCAGGTAAACGCAAGGCACCAAGTACAGAGTAAATACCGTCGATACTAGCACCCCACCTATGACAGTAACCGCCATCGGAATGCGGGTTTCTGCGCCTGGTCCGATATTCATCGATGCCGGTATCGCCCCTGCAATCGTCGCAATCGACGTCATTAAAATCGGGCGCAGGCGAATGGGGCATGCGTGCAAAAGCGCTTTAGCCACCGATTTTTCACCGGCCTCGCGGGTTTGGTTCGTAAAGTCCACGAGGAGAATGGAATTCTTCTTGGCGATGCCCATCAACAAAATCAACCCGATCATGCTGTAGATATTGAGCGACTGATGCATTATCAAAAGCGAAACAAACGCCCCCGAAACGCTGAACGGCAGGGCAATCAAGACGGTCACGGGATCGATGAAGCTATTAAACTGAGTCGCCAGCACCATATAGGCCACAAAAATCCCAAAGAGCAGCGCAAACACCAGACTGCGGAACGACTCGGTAAAAGTGGCGGAGCTTCCGCTCAGACCTACGTGGTACCCATCTGGCAGCGTTTTGTCGGCGATTGTTTGCACCGCTTCCAAAGCCGCTTTCTGAGACTCGCCCTGCTTTACGTTGGCGTAAACGGTAATCGATCTTTCGCGGTTGAAACGCGCCACCGATTGCACGGTAGGCCGGTGCTCAATGCGCACTAGTTCGCTCAATCGCACCAACTCACCGCGGTTATTGCGCACAAAGAGCCCGGAGATGCGCTCGGACGGCTCGCGCTCATCGCCGTCTAACTTGATGCGCACGTCGTAGCGGTGGCCGGACTTGGGATACTGCCCAACTTTCTCCCCGCCAATCATGGCGTTTATCGCGGTCCCCACGACACTGAGCGGAACACCCCGATCCGATGCCGCTTTGCGATCGGGGTAGATCTGCAGCTCCGGCATTCCGACTTTGTAGTCGGTATCGATGTCGGTCACTAACCCACTCTTCCCCAACTCGCTCATTACGGTTTGAGCACTTTTAGCGAGAATGTCCCAGTCTCGGCCTTGCACGGTGAACTCCACCGGAAACCCCCTGGAAGTAGTGAGCCCACGCATTGCTTGGTCCTGCACCACAATCTTCAAGTCCGGTATTTTCTTCAATTCCGCACGCGCCACCGCCATCAAATCGAATTGAGTCAACTCTCGGCGCAAACCCGGATCGATTCCTCGGTGCCCCGGCTCTTTCATAGTAACCACTACCCGGCCGGAATTCAGATCCGACCCACCAATGATGGCGAAGTAACGGTGTACTTCCGGTCGGCCCGCGACAAACGCCTCGACTAGTTTTGCTTTGGCGTCTGTTGCCGCCAGGGACGAACCGACTGGAGTCTGGAAATTAATGGTAAAACGACTCTGGTCTTCCGCCGGCAAAAACTCCTGTCGCAGCAATTTAGTGCAATAGAAACTACCCGCCGTCAGAAGAGTGGCCGACACCACAACCAACGCCTTGTGGTTCAACGCCACGGACAACGAACTTTGGTACCCGCGAGTAACCGCATCGATCCCCGCTTCAAAAAGCCTACCCAGCTTGGTTTTCCGCACGCCGGTGTGACCACCCTTGAAGCTAGCTGCTCGCATGGGTGTGAGAGTGAGCGCTTCGAGTAGCGAAATCATTACCGCCACCGTAATGGTGACGCCGAACTGGAAAAAGAATTTGCCGATAATCCCGCTCATGAAAGCAACGGGTAGGAAAATCGCAATCACCGAAACACTCGCGGCCGTGGCCGCAAAAGTGATTTCCTTGGCCCCTTCGATTGCGGCGGTCACCCTGCCCTTGCCCATCTCCCGATGGCGCGTGATGTTTTCAAGCACCATGATGGCGTCGTCCACGACGATCCCAATCGCGAGGCTCAAGGCCAATAGCGTGAAAGTGTTCAGCGTAAAGCCTAAGAAGTACAAAACGCTAAAGGCCCCTACAATCGAAGTAGGAATTGCGAGCAACACGTTAAAAGTCGACGATAGTGAGCCCAGGAATACCCAGCAAACCAGTCCGGTAAGCATGGCGGAGAGCAAAAGAGTGAAGTTGAGATCACCCACAGCGTCTTCGACAAACTTGGAACTGTCGAAGTTGATCCCGAGAGTCATGCCTTTGGGCAACGTACCTTCCAGATCTTTTACTTTCTGGCGAATGGCTCGCGACACCGACACAGCGTTGGAACCACGTTGTTTGATGATCCCAATCGCCACGGCCGACTCGCCCATGGCACGGGCCATGGTTTTAACGTCTTCAGTCCCTTCTTCAATCCGGGCAATATCCCCTAGAGCAATGGGGCGGAAATTGGGGGCTCCGCCTCGGTAGTTCAGACGGATGCGCTGAAATTCCTCGGGAGTGGTGGCCTCTCCGTAAAAGCGCATATTGAATTCTTTTTTGCCAGCGTCGATTTGGCCGGTAGGCGGGTCGACGTGCTCTTTAGACAGATTGTCGATCACGTCGGAAACGGAAAGCTGGTATTTGTTCAGATTTTGATCTTTGATCCAAATCCGCATGTTCGGTTCGAGGTAGCCGCCTAAGAAAATATCCCCAACGCCAGACACCGTCGCAAACTTATTTTTCAACTCATCGCGAACGTACATCATCAAATCTTGCTTGCTGTACGACGGGGCTTGCAGAGAAAGAAAAACAATCGGCAAATCATCAGGGTTGGTTTTGGTTATCGCGGGAGGATCGATTTCAGGAGGGAGCAAACGTTGCGCCTGGGAAATTTTGGCTTGCACGTCCTGCAGTGCCAGATCGATGTTTCGATTGAGATCGAATTCAACTTTGATGGAGGCGGCGCCATTACGTGACGACGAGGTGACACTGGTGACACCCTCGATGCTCATCACCTTATCTTCGATGACGTCGACGATGTCTTGTTCCATCACCTCGGGCGGGGCCCCCTCCATCCGCACATTGACCGTCACCACCGGAAAGTCGACGTCGGGAAGCTGGCTGACACCAAGCCGAAGAAAGGCGATACCGCCAAAGGCGATGAGCCCAATCATCAACATCCATGCGAACACAGGCCTGCGGATGGAAAGATCGGAAAGCGCCATGCACTCACCTCCTTTTTTCAGCTTAACTGAGAACGAGGGTCCGGCATAGGTGGAGGCGGCAAAGAAAAGCCCCCTCTATTTAGAAAATAGAGAGGGCTCGTCCATAGCTTTGAATTGGCGCGCGGCATTAGCCGCACCGATCAATTACTCTGCTTTTGGCAGGTTTTCGCCAAAGCCCGAGAACACTTTCGCCAGCACTTTTATGGTGTCTGGCGCAGCCGGGTACGGGTATTTAGCGTCGACTGGTGCCGAAGCGTCGCCCTTGATGGCCTTGATAACGGACACCAGCCCCGAATCGTTTTCCTTGTCGTATTGACGAGAATCAGAGAGCGACTTGGTAACCGCACCCGTGAAGGCAACCTCACCCGACTTGAGGTCGTATACGTGCAATGATGCGGTTACATTGCGCTGAGCGCTGGCGACGACTTTCTCACTACCGGCTACCACTCTTCCGTCCTTGTCGGTGCTGTGGTTTTCGCGGCGATCATTGGTGACTTCGTCGTGCTCAATCAGCGCGAAGGTTACATACCGGGTATCGGCCATTTTGCTGCGCAAAGCGCTCAGGGATTGGTCACCGATGGTGCCGGTGTTCGCCAGTTCGCTGATCATGGTTTGGTACTGTTGGCGACCCAAGCGGTTCACCACATTGCCGACCGGCGCAATATTGTACTCTTTGCGTTCTTCCAGCAGCTCAGTGCGGAGCAAGTTGGCGTAGGAAGTCCTCTTGCCTTCGTCTAAGAGCGCGCTCGCCGCCGCTACACCGCCCACGGCCATCTTGCCTTGGGCAATCGCCGGGAAGGTAAAGGTGGGGCTCTGTTTGAGGCCGGCGATCTTCGTTGCACAACCAGTAAGGGCCACTGCGAAAAACACACTCGCGACTGCGGGACGGGAAAGTACGGTTTTCATATAGGTCTCCTATTTAAATTAAGAATGAGAATACCCCCACCCGAAAAGATTCCAAGGCTTTATGACAAGCTAGAGAAATACTTATTGCCTTTATTTTCAGATTTTGATTACCGTGAAGTATGGGTTGAAACGGCTCGAAAAGGGTACGAGCATCGGTCGCAGGGTTTGGGGGGCTTTGATTTTTCACAGCTCGGGGGCGGCACCCACAAGTGCCATAAAATGATAAGCCGGAAGCCGCCGCTTCCGGCTTTTTTTATGCCGGTGCTTTCGGCCGCGGACTAGGCAACTGGCGGTGTTCCCACTCGGGTGCAACTTTGCGCCAAAACTCTTCGCCCACGACTTCCCGCGACAATTCTAGGTTGTGTTTTTGCAACTCGCGTTTGATCGACCACAGAAAATCTTCCTGGAATACTTTATCCATTCCTCGCGCCGCCGCCCGAGCGGCTCCATGGCGAATGCAGTTGAGAATACTTCCACCGGTGAGACCAAATTCCGCCAAATGCTCTGTATTGACGTCGTCCGCTAATGGTAGAGGAGCCGGAATATTGCGCTCCCAAATCCGCTTACGTTGGACCGACGCCGGCGCCCCGAAAATGATCGTGTACGTGAATCGCCGCAAGAAGGCCGGGTCCATATTGTTGAAGTGGTTGGTGCTGAGCAACAGGATGCCCGTAAAACGCTCTATCTCTTGGAGGAGATAGTTCACTTCCATGTTGCTGTGGCGGTCTTGGCTGCTTTTGACATCTGTGCGGTTGCCGAAAATCGCGTCCCCCTCGTCGAACAGCAGAATGCCTTTTACCCCTTCGGCGGCGCGGAACACCGCCCGTAGGTTCTTTTCCGTCTCCCCCACCCATTTGCTCACCAACGAGGAGAGGTCGACTTGGTAGAGCGGCAGGCCCATTTCGGCCGCCAGCACTTCGGCGGCCATTGTTTTGCCAGTACCGCTCGCGCCGTGAAAAAGCACGGTGACACCATTTCCGCGGGCATGGCGGTCTTTAAAACCCCAATTGGTCTCGCAAAAAGCTTTGGTGCGGATATAGGAAAGCGCTTCCTGGAATTTGAGCGCGGTAACCGGGCCCAAAACGAGGTCCTCCGCTTGATAGGACGGTTTGATTTTGCGAGCATGCCGCAGCAGCTCTCCGTCGGCTTTGCCGATAGCGTCGAGGGAAACCAAGCTCTCGCCGTAAAGCACCGTCCCCGCTCCGTAGAACGAGGGAATCTCCAACTTGCCCACCGAACCGGGAACCAGAAACAAGAATCGGGTCTGGGCGAAAGTCTTAAGCAACATTTTGAGGGGCGCTGCGATGGCCTGGGATTCTTGCAAATGAAGGGCGTCTACCAATGCTAGGGGCGGCGGGGACGCCTTCCACTCAAAGCGCAGATCCCCCTGGGCTAGTTCGTCGAGCAAGATCCACTTCGTCCCCGGAATGAATGCGCTAGCACACTCAAATAGGCCTGCCGCGTCGCCGGGATCCATCCCCTCCACGGCAATCCACCGACTCCCCGAAGCTAACGCCTGCCGAACACTGTCAAAATCGCGGCCCAAGACACTCTCCCAAGCTCCAGGAGAGCAAGAAGGATGCCGTCTACCGCCTGCCCCAAATGAAAACGGCCTGATTCAAACTTGAATCAGGCCGTCTCAATCTTGTCCTAATGGGGTCCTTCGCAGGCCCCCCCAGGTCTAATGTAGGGATTCTTCGCGAGCGCCGGTGGTAATGCGGTGGCGTTTGAGGCGACGATAGAGCGTGGGGCGCGACACTTTGAGGTGGCGGGCCATTTCGTCCAGAGTGCCTTGGTATTGCTCTAAGCAGCGTTGGAGAATGCGGCGCTCGTACGCGTCGAGATACGACTCAAGGCCCAAGTCCAAAACCCGGCGAAAATCATCCGCGGAGGTTTCGATTACCTCGACTTGTTCATTTTCTTCCATCGGACTGCGGTACATGGGCGGCACGTGCTCTACTTCGATAGAGTCTGAGCCGCGGGAACGCAGGCAAAGAAACTCCACTGTATCTTGGAGTTCGCGCACATTGCCCTCTTCCCAGCGCTGCTCACGCAATATGGTGAGAACCTCAGGGTTATAGGGCTTGGAAAAGCCGGCAAACTTTTCAATAAAGTGTTCCAACAACAGCGGGATATCGCTGGGGCGATCGCGCAAAGGAGGGATATTCACCACTACTTGGGAAATCCGGGAATACAAGTCTTTGCGGAACTTGCCTTCTTCGACCATCTTTTTCAGGTTGCGGTTGGTGGCCGCAATAATGCGCACGTCGGCTTTGCGTTTTACATCGTCGCCGAGGCGATAATATTCCATCGAATCCAAGAAAGTGAGAAACATCGCTTGGGTTTCGAGCGGCATTTCGCCGATTTCATCCAAGAACAAGTCCCCGCCGCGGGCGAGTTCCACCAAACCGCGCTTGTCGGTAATGGCTCCGGTGAAGGCGCCTTTTTTATGTCCAAAGAGCTGGTCTTGAAACTGTTCGGTATTGAGGCACGCGCAATTGAGTTGTTCAAATGGACGGACTTGGCCGGTGAGCTCGCTCACGACGTCGCTCGAGTAACGAGCAAAAGGAGTTTTACCCACGCCCGTTTCGCCGACCAACAAAACCCGCAGAGTCGCCGCTTCGGAAATCATTTGTTTGGCGCGCACTAGACCGGAGTCTTTGCCGACAATTTTCAATTCAGCCGCCGACTTTTCGAACGCGCGTTGGTACACCCGCGTTTTCACGCTGCTGGCGAAAACCTTATCGATTTTCATTTCGAGCGTTTCGCGATCAAAAGGTTTTTCCAAGTAGTCGTCCGCGCCGAGCTTGATGCATTTCACTACCGTGGGCACTTCGCGGTAGCCTGAAACAACTAAGGCCGGCTTTTCCGGGTATTTCTTTTTGAAAAGTGAGAGGAACTCGACCCCGTCGTGGTCCGTGGTCTGGAGGTTGATGTCCATCATCGCGCCGTCGATTTCTTCGTTCTCTAAAATCTGCACGGCTTTTTGGAAGGAGCTGGCCAAAAACAGTTTGTATTTGCCGCCCATGGCGATCTGGATCGCCTCTAAAGCGAGAACTTCATCATCTAAAATCAGTAACGTTTTGGTACTCACAGATCCTCTTTCCGACGCGGGATTGAAAAGCGGCGGCACCGTATCAAAACTGATACTAAAAGGGAAGAAACTTTCTCCGTCCGGAGCGGAATCATTCACCATTTCAAATAGTTGTGCCATTTTAGCGACCCTATCTTTCAATCCGGTCAAAGCGGTCCTGGACCGGGTTCGCGGGGGGTTTTGGGGCCGCCGCTTCGGCAGTTGGAGCTACCGGGGGCACCACGCCCTGCTCGCGCGGATGCTGGGCGGGGGGCACTGCCGCTCGCACTTCGTGGCAGCCGCGTTTTTCCAATCCCTGCGCTTGTAAATCAAACACACAGCCCGAAAAAACACAGGCATCGAAAACGACCGACGCAAAAGTGCAGTCGCCAAAATCCACGTTCTCAAAATAAACATGCCGGAAGCGCACGCAGGCCATATCCACGCGCTCCAGCTTTACGCCTAACCACTGCCCTCCTTCGAAATGGCTATTGAGGATCCCAAAACCACAGAATCTTGCGTTCTCCAAACGCAACGACTCCACCGCTTCGTCCAAGAAATACCCCTGACCAAACAGGTGCCCCACCCGCACGCTGCTGGGATCGAGCTTGAGACGACGATCGCTTGTTTCGATGGCGTTCATTTCCACTCCTAAGCCCGAATCACGGTGAACTCATGACTGGGAGCCGCCGTGGCAACCAGCGTACGAACCCGCGCGATGAGGTACTTTCCGTCCAAAGCTTTTTCCGGCGCGCCGGACAATTCCAAACGATCCCCCGGCGCTCCCAGAGGCTCACTGGCGATCAGTGTCAGCGTTTCGGAATCGGAGGCCTCCTTGGCCATCCGGAAACTGAGCGACTGGCGAAACTTTTCTGGGTCGGCTCCCGCACCAGCGACGGTTTCTCGTCGGCCACCCGCCAAGGCCCAACGGGCCTTGGTTTCAAAACTGCCGCCCTCTTTCAAGAAACCGAGCGACTCGTATAGAGCAGAAGGGGCCATCTCTGTTTTCTGAGACCGGCCCTGGCTAGAATCAAAAGCCATCACCTCTGCCGCACCGTAAATCGAACCGACGGAGCGACTAGAGCGCAACCCGGCAAGAACGGGCCCTTTGGCCGTCACACTTTCCCGGTGCGCGCCCAGAGCGATAAACAAAATTTCCTTCGCAGAGGAATGCACCACGAAATGAAAACCGTAGTCGTAAGACAGGCGAGTGAGGTGTTCGAAATACGACGGCCCGCCCAAATCCAAGCCCGGAAGTTCTTGATTAAACTTTCCAAAATAACGCGCGCGTAAACCAGCTAGGCCCGCTACCTGATTGAGAAACCCCTCTAGCCGTTGGCCCTTCAGAAATTCGCTCTCATATGTTCGACTGAGTAGATCCGATGGATCGCGAAACTCGAGCTCCAACCCATTGGGACTTTGAGATCGCACGGTATGCAGTGAGCCCTGAAAAAGTGCCTTTCCCCCGCATTTAAGATCCGCCGTTTTTGGTAAGCTGCCCAGGCCCAATTCCATTCTCTGCTTGGAGGAAATACTGGTACGCACCAATAGCCGGGCGGTAGCGTCGAGTCCCCACTGCAATTCCGCGGATTGCAGCGCACCGCAACCATCGAACTTTAGTTCAAAGGGTTTAGAACTCATGCGGTCGCCCTCCGCTCCAACGGAACTTTACCGTCTACTAAAACGCGCATCCCTAGGCCCTGCGCCTGCGCCTTCAAAGCCTCGACTCGCTCCCAGGGTGCCCGCACCAAGCGGCCCTTTGGGGCCACGAAACACGTCATTAAATTGAGGTAGCCGTGGTAGCCCACCTCCCCCATTGCGTCGATGACTCGTCGACTGTCTATCTCAAAACCGGGCATCAATAGGTGACGCACCAATATCCCGTGGCGCAGATGATTTTGCTCCATCAGACCTACGCCATGGGTCGGCAATAGAGTGGCTAACGCCTTGGCCGCGACTGGCCCGTAATTTGACGGCAACTGCACCGAGGTAGCCAATGCGGATTCCCAAACTTTAAAATCGGGAACCATCACGTCTGCTACCCGGGCGAAACGTTCCACGAGTCCTGGCGTTTCAAAGCCAGAGAATTTCAGCACAAGCGGGATGGAACGCCCTTCGCCTTCTTTGAACCGGCGCAAAACAGGCTCTATGACTTTCCAAACATGCGTGGGAGAAATCAGATTTAGATTGCGAGCCCCACTCAGAAGCAGTCGGGCCAGAATATCCGCAAAACCATCGGCATCAACGTCCTGCCCTAAACGCAGCACGGAGGTTTCGGGCGTATAACAAAATGAGCACGCCAAATGACAACCGGAAAAAACCACCATCCCCGAGCGGTCGTTGCCGTACACCAGGGCCTCTTCTCCGGAATGGATACCGCTGCGCAAAATGCGGGCTTTCATTCTTCCACCAGCGCTTTCACAGCTTCCCAGAAATCCGTGATGACCAGATTGCCTTCGTTATCGATATAAATCCGAGTGAGCGGCACACCCGAACGCGTCCGCCCGGCATCAACTAGAACAGGGCTTTGTTTGGCATCGTTCATGCGCTGCCTCCCAAACTATTTTCGACCTGAACGGACTCCTCGGTCGCATAGAAGCTATCTTTGCGTTCTTTGCGCCCCACGGTCCCTAGAACCGCTTCAAAGGGGTTGGTGAGTGAGTCGCACTCGGCGCCGACCGTACCCAAGACATCCATCGACACTTCACCCGTGGGATCGATAGTAAATTTCACTTTCTTCATCGCTGCACCACAACCATTTCGATGGTTCCTTCTTCAGATTCCTGCATCTCCACTTCGTAGCCTTGCAAGGCGGCGGTGTGCAAAATAGCTTGCTTGGCGTACTCCCGCTTAACGTCGATCAAAAACTGGTTTTGCTCGATACCCGAAACGCGCGGCATTAATTCCCAGTCGCCAACCAGCGAGTAACTACCTTCGGCGTCTTGGGTGAAGCCGATGTCATAATGCGAAGTGGTCAGCACTTTGAATTCGGCGGGCTGAGTGTCGCCGAAGTAGCCGCGCACTTGCTGGCCCTCTTCGCCCTCCACGACTGTAAAACCCATTTGGGTCAGCGCTTTTTTCAAAATAGTGCAATCGCGAAGCTTGGTTTTCACTTGCGTGAAATGAGACATGGCACCCTCCGTTCCCAACGCCGGGGCGTAGCCAACGTCAAACGCTCGGGTTCGACCGCTGGCATCTTGGGAAAAGCTAAAACTGCGGAAAAAGGTTCGGGCAGAAGTAAAGCGACGTTGTGGCGAAACTCCGCGCACAGAGCGTCGGCTTCGACGAGAGGGGTGCGTACGAAAACTACCTGGCGGCGATCCGCCCGATCCACCAGCGTAACCCGCGCGGAACTGCCCATTCGGCTGGGCGCAAAGGGCCGGCCCAACGAGACGTGCGCACCCGGAAAATAAATATCTGCCAAGATCTCCACTGCGCCCAACGTGCCACGCGACTGCAGTATGGCGTAACGTGCACTGTATAGAGCCTCGCGCTGGGAATCCGAAAGAGCGGCAACTTCCCAGCCCAGCGCCCGCAGCTCATGCTCAAGGCGGGAGTAACTAGCTGTAGAACCCATCAAGTCAAAAACCCGCGCCAGAGCCTGATGGGCTATGAGGTCGAGGCCTTCATCCAAAGCCCGGAGCAAGGGCCATTGATCCGTCTCACCCACTCGCAGTTCCGCCTTGAGGTAGTCGGGTAATAAGGAGGAAGGGGCGAAGGGTTTATGCATAGTGGGCCTGCAGGTTATCCAACTGCGGTTCCAATCTGAATCGTTCTCCACTCCGACGTCTCACGCTCGAGACGAAGGCAGCTTGCTCCCCGCGAAAAAGGCGAACCTGGCTAGCGGTTCCGGTTTTACTGCGCAAAGTCTCCTCCAATCGTAGGCTGGGAATCTCAGCGCCCTCCGCCGAGTCCCCAATCGGAAAAGGTTGCAAGCAGTGAGCCAGAGTTTGGATCGCCGATGCATCCGCCCCGGCACCATTGACCGAGCAGACCAAGCGCGTGGAGTAAAACGGCCTGACCTGAAAGGGGGTGCCGAGGGGGATACGTCGACTAAGCGCCGCCCGAACGCGTTCGATGATTTCGGTTTCTTCGTCGCCCGTGGGTTCGCGGTCGCCTTCACCTAGCAGCAGATGAAATATCGTTTCTCCTGCTGCTACGGTGAACTCCGCCTTACGAACCCGAGGCTCGATCTGGCGGATATCCAAACAGATTTCTTCAGGAAAAAAATCCAGCCGTGCACGCGCTGGAATTTCGCGCACCAGCGAATAAAAACGCGCCAGGTAAGCGTCGGCTGCTTCTCGTTCCGTCGCCGCGCGAGTGAGGACAAGGGGTGAAGCACCTTGGAGCAGCTTGGGGAAATCGCCAGCAAAGGCAGCCGCAGAGGGCAAGCCCCGCTCCGCCGGCAAAACCCGAACTTGGTGCGCCTGCACCGTTACTCCGCCCTGGTATCCCCGTAAACACTCGGCTGCAGCAGGAATAATCACGGCGTGTCGCGTTGGATTGTAAAAAAAAGCCTTCGCGAACCTAGAGGGATCGGTACCGCGCAAGCGTAAAAGTTCGTCGGATTCCCGGGTCAGTTCTACCGTCTGTTCGTCGGGAAAACGCAAGAGTAACGACCCCGGGCATTCTCGCAAGCTTTCCGGCAGCGGCAAGATTTCCCAAGCTTCTCCGCTTAGTGCACCCAAACTGACTTCTGCCAGCCGAGAGAACAATTCCACCGTTGCCACATTGCAATGCAAAGTCCCTTGCGGTGCTCTATCGAAATCCAGCACCAGTTCCCGAGTACCGATGGGAAATTCGAGTTTCAATGATCCCGTGCGGGTAAAATCGCGGGTTTCATTCAACCGAATATGAAAACCGTTTTCCGCTAACCGACAGGGCATGGCGGCCTCGCCGGCAATGAAGGTGAGCAGGAGGCTCTGGATGGCGGCGGGCTCAAAACGCAGCCGGACCTGAGACCCATTCGAGGAAATCTCCAAATCCGCTATAGGTTCCAGCACCATCGTTTTTTCTAAGGTAGCGAATACCGTTCCGGCATCCGATACAAAGCGCAAAGCCGTTCCCGCCTCCAGCACCGCCGGGCTTTTGAGTTTTGCCGAGGGTGTCAGGGCCACCAGCGCCCCGGGAAAACGAGCGGGCTGAATCTCAAAAGCGAGCAAGCTAGGAAGAGAATCAATCAAAGTCGAGACAAGTCTATCTTGCCGCGCTTCAATGGCGGCCAGACTGCCACTGAGCGATTCGGCTAAAACCTTGAGGGGGTCCCACTGAGAGAGCGAGTCCCACTCCGCAATGTGCTTGCGGAAACTGTCGTCGAGAATGGCCTGGTACCGCGGCGCTGTATCAACCTCACGCATGGAGCTCCACCTTCACCTGCCCCGCCTTGCGGGTTTGCTTGATCTCAAAATCGACCAAGAGTTCGATCTGCTCGGCGTTGTCGCCGCGTTGGCGGATTTCCACTGCCGCCACTCTCACCCGATCTTCACTGCAACTAATGGACCGTTTCACTTCCTCCTTCATTTCTGAGAGCAGGCTTTGGCTAAGAGGTCGAAAGAGGTAGCGGTGGAGCAAGCTACCTAGCTCCGGGTGAGCTGTGCGCTCACCTTGGCGCGTCAGCAGAACCCCGCGGAGCGATTCTTTCACCTGCTCCTCCAAAGACGCCGCACGGAGCTTTACCCGTTCTCCACTCGTGTCTAAAAGGTATCCCCCGCTGCGCATTACTTGCCGCCTTTTTCGTAGGTTCCGTCGGAGACCAGCTCCATATCCAATTTGCCTCCAACTGGCTCCCCCTTGGGATCGAAGCGGTTGGCCGTCCAGCGGAAACCCCGCACATACCCCTTAAAGGCCAATGAACCCATTCTGAATTCCACCGGGGAAACGCTGGCCGTATCGGCGTCGATTTGGTTTAGGTCGCTAAGAAACGTTTGCACATTTTTGATCGCATCGTCGGACAAACCCATATCTCGATCGAAGCAAAGGTTGAACTTTAAGACAGCAGCCCCTCCGCAGCGGAACGCGACGAGTGGCGCGGACTGAGCAAGCTGAGTCTCCATGGCGAAGTCGTAACTTTGACTCAACTCATACTGTGCTGGGTTGGCGGCGAACGCGATTTCCTTGCCGGACTTCGCGTTCTTCAGTTTTCCTTTGGTCACTTCCATCTTGCTCCTCTTACGGCCTGCTATGACAAAATTCCTTCATGGGCGAATTCGAGGTACTCCACACTCAGATCGGCGCCATCACGACTCAACGATGGGCCCATCCACCGACACGGCCAGGCATCCAAAATCTTCCAACTGCGCAACGCATTTTTCTGAGAATCCAGGAGCTGAATGGTGAGCGTTTGACGCTTGAGTGGCTTGCTGTAGTCGCAAACGTCCATAAACCAATCAAACAGGCCCTTGCGACCCCCCTTGGCACTAATACTGCCTTTGCTGAACAGGATTTTATTCACTTTGGGCAACCCACGCACCGCATGGGGCGAACCACCCCGGCCGCCTTCGGGAATGTAAACCACGTCGATTTCTGCCTGTAGACCATCGCAACTTTGAAAAACCGCTTCTTCGTAGTCTTCCATCACCACTTTGAAGTAAGCGCTTAGGGCATCCTTCTTTTCGCCACCACCTAGATTCATCGACCCTCCTTGGTCACGCCACAAACGAGAGAGAAAACCGTTCGATCGAATGAGGCAGCGCATAGTTTAGCGCTACCTGAATGCGCTCTTCGCCGTCTTGAGCCACCACCTTGACCGAAGTCGTATAAGGCTCGGGAAGATCCCGGTGAAACAAACGACGCACCGAACGCAGAAAATTTTGTAGGCTGTTTTCGATCCAAACCGATAGCTCCTCGCCGGCTGGCTCGAGTACGTAGGGCTCGCAGATTTGCTCGACGGCTTGCTGCAGTTTCAAACTGCTCCGGCGCAACGGAATCAAGCGTGCCTTCCAATCCGCGCGGTCGGCCAATGTATAGCCACCCCACACCAGCGTTTCTCCGCCGTGTGCTAAGAACGTATTGATCCGCGCTGCTAGACAGCGCCGACGTAGAGTAGGAGAGACCCCCTGCATGGGAATCGCATCCGCTCCCAACGCGAGCTGCCCAGCGATTTCCTGAACGCCCACGTCGGCATCGGCCTTTTGCATCCAGGCGGCCATAACTGAAGAAGGAGGCACTGGGCGATTCCACACCAACAACCAAGGGTGGAAAACGGCCGCGTCCGCGCAAAAAAGCGGGGCGGTAAACGCTTCCGCCTCCTCGATTCCAAAACTTTTGGGAAGGTCGACCAGAAACAAGATCCCCAGCTCGTTGGAGGTCATGTCGAAAATGTTTTGGCAAAAACCCAAGTATTCTGGCGGGGGCAAAAGCTCCGACGCTTGCGGCACGCTTAGTAAATCCACCTTCTCGGCCCAATTGCGCACGGCTTGAATGCCGCTGCGGCGTGCGATACCCAAATCGCTCCCCAACATCGCTTGTAAGCGCCCTTCCCCGGCGGCGGGAAACGGAAGCGCTAATACGTGCGCTCGCGTTCCCCCCGCCTGAAAAAAGGCCTCGACGTAGCCCCAACCGCGTCGATCCTCGTCCTCAGTGGCTTGATCGCGCATTGCCTCTGCCTTTTCCTGCGACCCCAACTCGCAGTGGAAAGCAGCGTGCGCGCTGCGGAGAAACAGAACGAATAGCGGGATCCCCGTCACACCGGCTATTAAGCCGACGCGCGCAATCCCTCTAGGCACCGTTCCCGCCGCACGCATATCGCGATCCAGTCCAGCCACATCACACCATTTTGACGTCGGTGACGCTCATTACGATTGTTTCGGTGAGGTGGGTATTGCCACCGGCATCCTTGCTCAAGTCCGGCGGCAGCCAGAGTTTGATCCAGGCCCCCTCAAAGTCGAACTGAGCTACCTGCTTTTGTTCAGTGTTCAACACGCGGACCGAACCTGTGCGGCGTTTGGCGTTATTGCCCTTGGTGCGCACTTCCATCAGCCAATCATGGAGGCTTTTGTCTCCACTAAAACGGCGGATGAGGGTGAGGTCGCGGGCATTTGCGCTACCCGGAGTGTTCATCGTGCTTTTGCCGCTGTCGTCTTTTGCCGCGATGTCCTCGACCTCGATACCCCAGCCACTGACGTGGATGAAGGCATCGGTAGTGACGTTATCGATCTTCACCTCGAAGGTGGCTTGATTGAGGTATTCTTGTCCTGCCATTTGCATTTTCCTTTCCTAAAACCCATAGCTTGCGCCACGGGGTACTTATTGTTCGTTCTCCAGCTGCTGCTGAATATTGATTTGAATGAATTCCGCCGGCTTGACCGGGGCGATCCCGATTTCAATCGTCACCACACCCAGGTCGATATTCTCCGGCGGGTTAGTGCTCGCATCGCACCGAACATAGAAGGCCTCTTCCGGTGTCTTTCCCTTCAATGCTCCTTGCGTGTAGAGCGTTTTGAGGTAAGCACGGATGTTACGAGCCACCGCACCCCAGAGCTGTTCGTTGTTGGGCTCAAAAACCACCCACTCGGTTCCCTTAGTGATGCTTTGCTTAGCCACCTGGAATAGCCGACGGACGTTCAAGTATTTCCATTCCGGATCAGCGCTCAGCGTGCGTGCGCCATAAATGCGAATGCCTTGATCATCGAAATCCCGGATCAAGTTCACACCACGTGGATTCAAGAGCGCCTGCTCATTCCGAGTGAGCGAGTACTTAAGTCCCAAAGCGCCGCGGATGGTTTCGTTGGCCGCCGCTTTGTGCACGCCGCGTTCGTTGTCGACGCGCGCAATCACGCCCATAACGTGGCCCGATGGCGGCACGGTGACGACTTTCTTCGAGGCTTCGTCGAAGACGTTGATCCACGGCCAGTAAAGCGCGGCCTCTTTGCTATCACCGATACGCGGGAACTCGTGCAACTGCACTTCACCGAGGTCTTCGATCCCGTCCAAGACCGCCATGCGATCGCCACATTCCGCGGCATGATCCCCCAGCATGGTGTGGATAGTGGCCGAGGTGAACCCCGGCGCCGCCACTAGGGAAATTTCTTCAATCCCCTTAAAGGCGTTTAACCCGGTGCGCATTGCTGGCCCCTTGTCTTCGCCTTTGATGAGCGCAGCAACTTCGTCTTCCGTTTGGCCTTCGACTTTGGCGCCTACGTTATTAATAAAGGCTTTCGAGCCGCCATTGAGAAAGAACCCGTACACACCGTGCGCGAGATAACCTCCTTGGGCTACCCCGCCAAAAAGTTTTTGGTACTGCCCCCAGCTGGTAACCAGCGTGGCTTTGTTGACTGGACCCATTTCGCTCTGGCCGATGAAAGCCGCCGTCGAACTACCGACGGATTCGATGGGTTTGTTCCCACTGGATACAATGTTCGAATAGACACCAGGGGCTTGATACGTACTCACGTGACACTCCTTTCGCGATTGCGATATTCAATCACTCTTTGTTTAACCAAGGCTTCTCGGTTCAACACAGCTCCGCTGTGATAAAGGGCGGAGTACTGCAAACTAAGTTGGACGGGCTCATTGCCGGTCAGAGGGGCATTGCCACCCGTGGTGGACTGCAAACTAAAAATGGCCTTCTCTTGGGCCAACCGATCATAAAGCCCCGGGATCTTCTTCAAGCTCTCGGGGATGAAGGGGTCGATGGCCGGGTTATCAAAAAAGAAAGCCATCAGCCGGTCCCAGGTCTCCAAGCGCGCGGCCAGAGTGCCTTGGCTGGCCAGTAGCGAGTAGCTCACCCGAATCCGATTGGGGTTGCGCAAGACCAGCGACGCTCCGTTGTTGTCATCACAACGAAAGGTTCCCGGTTCACGGTCCAGCAACTCGTGGCCCATGAAGTAAAGATGGTAGTCTGCCGACCCTGGAGAGAACGGCACTCCGGTTACGACATGTGGGGCTCTCTTAAATAGACCAGTGAACCCCTCCTCGGTCAGAATAGCGTTGAGGGTAGACTCAATCGACTGGGTCAGGTTTTTAAGAAAA
Organism: uncultured Pseudobdellovibrionaceae bacterium; assembly: GCA_964492125.1. GTDB lineage: Bacteria > Bdellovibrionota > FAC87 > UBA2466 > UBA2466 > JAIEOG01. Next base: position 27,499 of record CAZBJE010000036.1, read on the forward strand.
TCGCTTTTCAAGCGCGGCCTCCGATCTCAAATCAAAGCAACGCCCGTGCCATCGACCGCTAGTCTCAAAACCTCAGCGCACCACCCTAACTTCTCAGTTCTGAGACCCCACTCCCGCCGACTTGATTCAAATTCATTACAAAACCGGCCGGTTTCGGCGTTTCAAACTTGGTATCGGAATTGCTCTAGGTAGTGATTGAGGAAACTATGGAATCCCGCTCCCTCGCAGAATTTACCGACGATCTCTCAGCCCACATCCGGGCCCGTTATTCTTTGATTAGTCTCAATACCTGCGAGGAAGAACGTGCGTTGGGCGTGATCGACGCCATTAGCCGGGCTCGGGGAAGTCAGCTCTACACTTGGTCGCGGACTCAGGGCGTGATGAAGGGCGCTACCGCCATGGCGGATCTCATGGACCCTCTGGCTGTCCTCAAATGGTACGAAGCCGCGGCCGACAAATCCATTTTGGTATTGAAGGATTTTCATCCCTATCTCAAGGAACCGTCGGTGGTTCGCAAACTGCGCGACTTGGGCCAAGCCTTCAAGCGCCAACCCAAGAACATCCTCTTTATCTCGGCAGCTTTTCCCGTTCCCGCCGAAATGCAAAAGGAAGTAGCGGTTTTGGAACTGCCATTGCCTACGCGCGCCGAAATTCGCCCACTAGTGGATCGGGCTGCGGCGTCCTTAGGTGAGCTGGCCACCGCACAAGCCGATCGGGACGCGCTGGTGGATGCAGCGGGCGGCCTGACTCTCGACGAAGTAGAAAACGTTTTGGCTAAGAGCCTGGTGGCCCAGGGCCGACTGGATACCCGCCTGGTCTTGGAAGAAAAGAAGCAGATTGTTCGCAAAAGTGGCCTGGTCGAATTCATCGATACGGCCGGAGAAAAGGGCTTGAACGTAGGGGGACTATCATCTTTGCGGAGCTGGCTCTCCTCTCGTCGCAAGGGGTTTTCCCAAGGCGCGCGCGATCTCGGACTGCCCACTCCAAAGGGAATGCTCTTAGTGGGCGTCCCAGGGTGCGGAAAGTCACTTACCGCCCAAGCGGTGAGCCAAGAGTGGATGTTGCCCTTGCTGCGGCTCGACTTGGGCAAAGTTTTTAGCGGACTGGTGGGCTCTAGTGAAAGTAACGTGCGCTCGGCGCTGTCTACCTGCGAAGCCGTCGCCCCGTGCATTCTGTGGATCGATGAAATCGAAAAAGGTCTGTCTGGCACCGGCTCCAGCGGTAGCTCCGACGGTGGAACTACCAGCCGCGTCTTTGGAACGCTGTTGACCTGGATGCAGGAACACAAGAGCCCTGTTTTTGTGGTGGCCACCGCAAATGATATTTCGGCGCTTCCCCCGGAGCTGCTGCGCAAGGGGCGCTTTGACGAGATCTTCTTTGTCGACCTGCCCACCGCAAAGGAGCGGCGGGAAATTTTTGAAATCCAATTACGCAAGTATGGTTGGGAGTTGCCCACGGAATCGCTCGAGGAGCTAGTGAACCGCAGCGAGGGGTACAGCGGCGGTGAAATCGAACAAGCTTTGGTGGCCGGCCGCTACCTCGCTTTTGGCGAAGACCAAGCTTTTGACGCGGCCCACGTGGTGCGGGCATTAGGCGAATCGGTGCCACTCAGCCAAACCATGCGCGATCGCATTGAAGCTTTACGATCCTGGGCGCGCTACCGCGCCCGCCCCGCCACCGCTGAACCCAGCGCGGAAAACGGGGGAGTACGTCCCGAACGCGGAGACGTCATTGAAAGAATGAAAAGCTCGTCGGAGGCCCAAGCATGTTAACTTCACTTTCTCGTCCCCATTTTTTCCCGGGGCAATTGCTCGACTACCGCGATTTCAATCGTCTGTCGGAGCAAGGCGATAAGGTAAGCTCTCTGCTCGGATCTCGCCTGCTTCATGGCGGCGGCATCCTGTTACAAGCTTTGCGCGAGTTTGCGATTGAAACCCGCGACAACCTTACCATCGTGATCAAGCCCGGCATGGGCGTGCTGCCCAACGGGGAAATGCTGGTTTTGAACGAGGACCGAGCGCTGGACCTCGCGACCTACCGCGCCACCGATAATTGCCGCCTCATCGTCGGCATCCAACACCAGAGCATCGCTGAAGACCCCTACACGGACGACGAAGACCCTTCTATCCAGGGCTTTCGTACGCAGAGCCGCGTGGCTCAAGTCGTGGTAGTGGCGGGCAGTTTGCCAGAAGGGGCTTTGGAGCTTTTTCGAGTGGTCCTATCCACTGATAGCCGTTCCGTGAGAACCGCAACGCTTACTGAAAACTGGAGCGACCAAGCCTTATCGCCCAGCGGGAGTGAAGCGATCCTAGATTTGCGTTTCCGTAAGAGTATTGTCCCGCTCACCTTCGCTCCGCTGGACTTCCCGGGCTTGGTGGGCATGCGTCGTACGCTGTACGGGATGGAAGAAGCCCATCGCCGCATTCAAAAGATTTTCCTGATTGAAGATGGATTTGGCTGCCGGCTATACCTGAGCCAACTGCACGCTGAAGTTCTCTCGGTCCCTTACCAACCCTTGAAAGTGGCTTTTCTGGTGGCGGAATTCGCTGACAAGCTCGCCTTGTTCCTCGAATCCGTCGCGCGTAAGTGCCCGACAGGTCAACCTAACTTCAACCGCGAAATCTACTTAGAGCTCTCCCGGATCCTAGACGAAGCCCGGGTGCGCCATGCACTGCCCCGCGCCTTGCCCTTCGATCTGATTTCTCGCCTAGGCGAGCGAATGGAGGCCTTTACCCGCTTCGCCGAGCAGCGCTTCACTCTGCTCAATGCCGTCGAAGAAGCGTTGCTAGACCTAAAGGATCGGGGAGTGGATTTTCCCGACCAAACGACCTTCGCGGGGCATCTCTTTCGCCGGGTGGATTATCTCGTTTCTACCGATAAGGAGCGAGTCACTTTCCAAAGCACCCAAAGCCAAGTGCGCAAGCTTCAAGCTCGTTACCGTAGTGGCGATCAAGTTACCCGAACAGGCGTATTCTTGCGCGACGGTAAAATCACTTTGGATTTTGCGGTGCCGCAAACCGACTCCCCGGTTGTGATTTGGTTCCCGCAGTATCTGCGCCGTAAAGGCGCGAGACTGGAATACGGGATCAACGGCAAAACTTTACTGACGGAAAACTCCGCTGAATCTGACGCCGATAACTTATGGAAGAACCGGGGCCTGATTATCCAGCCCGAAGCGCTGGTGCCACAAGGCAATCGCCTCACTATCCGCGTGGAAGAGGCCGACCTCGATTATGGTTTTTTTGAAGCGGCTATCTATCAGCCGGTGAGCGATCTGGCGGGAGGCATGCAATGATCCGTCCCCTGGTTCACTTGCAGGCCGCCGGCGCTTTTGTAAAAGCCTTTCTCGAACACCGTGATCCGGTGGCGAAAGTAGGTGCAGCCGGACTCACCTTACTGGAAGGTTGGGACCACCTGCCCGAAAGCCGCGCGCTAGAAGCAGCTGAAAAACCGGCCGCGACGCGCGTGTCGCCCTGCTTGTTGTATTGCTACGAGGGACCACACGCTGGTGAGTTTTTCCCACTGCGCCGTCCCCGTACCACCGTGGGATCCAGCGCCACCGGCGGCGTTGTTTTAACGCCCGCAGCAGGCAACTACGAATCGTCTTTCGAATTTATTTTGGAAGACGGAGTGGAACTAATCGGGGTGGCCCCTTTTCCCTTCGAACTTAACGGAAAAGCCGAATACCGCGCCCGGCTTGTGGACTACGACGAAATCTCGCTCTTGGGTAACCGTTTTATCGTGCTCGAACTTTCCGGAGGTTTTAAATGATGGCTCCTTCCGCTAGCATCCCAAAACCGAATATTTCGCCACTGGAGAAACTAGCCAAGTTCTTTGCCTCCGTTACCGAGGAAGCCAGTCTTCGAATGGAAAAAGCCAAGACTGCCCACGCTGCCGAAATGGCCTGGCAAAAGGCTCGCCGTTCTCCGGCGCCCGCGCCGCTAACGGCCAATGCCCTGGTAATTGCCGGGTTGGCAGTGGAAGTCGAAACCGGCGCTTGTTTGATTTTGCAAGAAGGATTGAACGTCTTCGGTGCTGATACTTTACGCATCGAAGATGGGCGCGCCGAAGGATCGGGCGCTCAAGCGGGCCGTTCGCATTTTACCAACGATACCGTGGCACTTGAGGGCAAAACTTACGTGCTCAAACTCTTTTCCCAAGCTCGCTTCGCCACGCGTACCCAGTTGCGCACGGAGGCCACATGAATCGGGTGTTAGTAACTCTTATAGTTCTTACGGGCACGCTTACGTTTCGGGTTGCCTTCGCCCAGGAGCCAGCGCCGTTGTCGGTGACCCTGCGGCAATTGCAGTCCAGCTCCACCCTGGTGCAAGCCGTGGCCACGGTACACGGAGCGACGCAATCCCCCTCACTGCACACTGTGGAGCACGGAGCGGATCTTCGATCGAGCGCGCACAAGGAACCCCTAGATTTGTGGCTCGTGCTGGATAACTCCGCTCTGTGCGCCAAGTACCGTGCTGATCAAACTTTGTCGACTTGGGCAACCGCACTCGCTCGGGAATTGCCTGCCTCCAGCCGCGTAAGTATTCTGACTTTTCGACGGGGCGCTTTCGAAATGTTGGCTACCCAACAGAGTTTAGATTCACTGCCACTTGGCAAAGTGCACTGCCAAGTGGGCTCGGTTTCGGCCGAACCCGAACGCGCGTTGGCCTACATGAATGAAACCGAAATCCCGCCTGGGCTTTCGCGAGCGGTTTGGATTCTATCGTCAGGAAACGCCTCGGTTTCGCAAAAAACACTGACGAAATTGCGGGAAAACGGCACCGAACTTTCTCTGATTTTCTACAACCCTTTTGTGTTTACCGCGCTGGCACCCCTATTTGATTCGCTGCGCTCCACCATGGGAGAAGGCTTGTTTCACGCACAGCCGTTGGATTCAGCGGAACTACCTTCGCATACTTACCGGCTGCAAGCGGCGCTGCCGAATGGCTCGGGCAATTCCCTGGCCTTGGTCGCGCGTGTCCAAGCGGGAGATCGGAAGGCAGCCAGTTCTGTGGCCACCGTTGCATTGCCTCCCGCAGCGGGGCCTAGCCTGCTGCACCAGATTTTGGTTGGACTGGCGTACTTGCTGGTTTCACTCGCCGTACTCTACTGCCTGTACCGGGTTGTGCGGTACTACAGGCCACGCCACTGCGCTCAGTGCAGTAGCCGCCTGCGTTTTTCGGATTCAACCTGTGCGTTCTGTTACGAAGCCGAAGGGGCTTACTTAGTGGCGGCGGCGCCGCTCGCTATCAATACTTTGGATAAGGAACAGACCCAAGTCGGCACGCACCGTCGGAGTGCGATTCGCGTTTTGCGTCGGGTGGGAGAAAAACGCGCGGTGTACTTTCGTATTCATCGCCGTTCGGAAAGTTTTCGTCTGCAAACTGCGGGATTGCCCGTTTACGTAAACGGATTGCCAGTAACCGCCTCCCGTTTCTTGGCTTCCGGTGACCGCATTCGCGTGGCTGGTGCCGAATTTAAGTTTGTTCAAAATTCAAGGAGTACTCAACGTGTTTAACAAATCTATCTTGGCAACCCTGCTGCTCTTACCTATTGGCTGCGCTACCCTTCCCTCCGCTCTACCTTTGGAAGTCGACGGCAGCCAGACACTTATCCAATTGGGCGGGCCGGGACAAATTGTGGTGCGGCAGACGTTTCGGATTAAGCGAGAGAGCTGCAAATCGATTAAAGACTGACTGAGAGTCACGGTGCGGCGCTACGGTGTGGGCGATTTGCCAGTGAACGCGACCTGCGTCTACGTGACGGGTATAGTGCTGGCCCAGACCGTGGCCTTTCATCCCGCCGGCGAATATTCCATTTCGTTGCCCAAGAACCGGCGTCGCCTGAGTGCCGAACCTGCCAAGGTTTTGGTGCGCTACAAGAATGCCGATTTCTCGTCGGGGGAGGATATGCTGCCAATTGCCGCCGAGCCCATGGAGCCCAACACCAAAATCAAGGGCGACGTGCACTACCACGCCGGCGACCAAACCGATTGGGTACGCATGAAAGGGAAAGGGGCTTCGGTTAGTTTATTGTTCGTCTCTTCGGGCGATGGCGCCGAGGCCGAGGTCTTCAATGCGCTGCCCGGAAATTCTGGTGTACGCAAATTGGGCGCGCTTTCGAGTGGGATCCCTCGTAGTTTTCCCCTCGGTTCCGATGATCTGTTGGTGCGTGTGCGAGCCAAAGATATGAGCGGTAGCACAATTTACTCCCTAGTGCGGAGAGATAGCGAAGGGGCTCGCAAGGCCCGAGTGCAAGTAGTGGACTGCTACCCCATCGGCGCTGGCATGGGCATGGCGGTATTGAAGGTGACTGAAGGCATTCAGGTAAACGATGGCGTAGTGATTTCGGCCAGCGACGCGGGCGGCAAGCGACGCACGTTAGGCAAATGCACGGTGACTTCGGTAAACGGCACCGAAGCGAGCTGCGAATTGCCCTATACCGACGGAGCGGAATGGGTAGATTTCAAATCCGAAGGCGTTTTTAGCGGGGGTAAAGCATGAACCAAGGATTTCACCGCGCCATTGTGCGCGAAAACAACGATCCCGACAAGCTGGGGCGCTTGCGGGTGGAGTACCCCTGGTTCCAAGGAGATTCTTCCGAGCACCCTTCGGAGTGGGCGGCGGTTTGTGTACCGTATGCTTCGCAAGCTGCGGGTTTCTGGTTTCTGCCCGAAGTGGGCGACGAGGTTTTGGTCTATCTAGAAAATGGAAATCTCGACCAACCCGTTATTTTTGGTTCTATCTACAGCGCCAAGCACGCTCCCGCGGCCTCAGGCAGATCGGGAGATTTCAATTCCAATAACAAAAACGATCTAAAGCATATCGGTACCCGCTCCGGGCATACGCTATGCTTCGATGATTCCGACGGTAAACGCGGGATAGTATTGCGCGACAGAGAAAACCGCCGCCTAGAGATCTCCTCGAGCGAAAAGAAGGTCACCCTCTCCGACGACGCCGACAACTGCATCACTATCGAACCGGGTACGATTATCATCCGCAATCAAGGCGGCGATCAAGTGGTGATAGAAAAAAATGCAATTCACGTGAAGAGCCAGAATGTGAAGATTGAAGCAGCGGCGTCTTTAGAACTTGGGCAGGGAGCGACGGAGGCACTGGTAAAGGGGCAAACCTTTATGTCGCTTTTCAATTCCCACACCCACACCTCGGGAATGAGCGGTTCACCGACTTCGCCGCCGATGGTGCCGATGACTCCAGCAGCATTGAGCACCAAAGTTAAAACCGCCTAACGGGTGGAGGAATTTAGATTTCCCGATAGCGATGCGCTGGGAGGGGTTTGTTCCGGGGTAGTAACACGCAGCTTCATCACGCTCACTGCCATGAGAGCGAGGGTCCCTACTGCAATGCAAAGGTCCCCGTATTCTTTCCAGAAAGTGATCTTGTCGCGGTGCGCTGTGCGCGCCCGCTTATTCCGTTTCATTGGAGTCTCCTGAGACGTAAAATAAGGTGAGAAGAGGTCAGAGAATGGAACGTAAGCCGTGGCCCATCGTCATCTTGGCCGTACTGCACTTCATGGAGCCGGTGGCCAAGATCTTATTTTACACTACCTTGTGGCACATGCCGATATCTCGCTTTGTTTCGTTCATGCTCCACCAAACCACGATTCCTGAACTTCTTCTTTTCGCGGCGGCCTTTCCAGTGGGCGGATTCTGCATTATTGCAGTGAAACGATGGAGCCTTTTAGGCTATTTCGCCATCCAAGCCCTGACGCTTTATGGGCACATTCACTATCATATCGTCGCTCCCCAAGCGTTTTCCCTCGCGCTGGTTGTGAGCATGACATTACTAAACTCAATTGTGGTTAGTTACTTTTTGATCCCGGCGGTGCGCATCGCTTACATGGATCCCACCTTGCGTTGGTGGGAAGCCAAGCCGCGTTACCTGGTGAATTTCACCGGCAAGGCGCTACAAGGCCGAGCGGAGGTCGACCTGATTGTGTCCAATATTTCGGAAGGTGGACTCTTCGTAACCGTGGCGAATCGCCTGGCCACGCTGAACGTAAAAGAGCCTGTACAGGTCGAGTTTGATTTCCTGGGAATCCCCTATTCGCTCGTTGGCCAGATCCGCCATCACAGCGTGGGCGCCACCGAGGCGCGCTACGGGGTGCAGTTCGCCGAACTCACTCCGGGGATGCAGTCTGGGCTACGCAAAAGCATGCGCCAGCTACGTCGTTTGAAATATAAACGCCAAGGCCGCGCAGAAGACGCGATGATTTCTTTCAAAAAATGGGTTGTTCGCCTTTTCACGACGGGAAAAGGCCTGATTCCAGAAGCGCGCCGGGCATCCTCAACAGGAAAAACCCAAGCCACGGTCGACGCCAAACCCAAGAAGACCGGCACCCTCTAAATTTTGGACAAAAAAAATCGGCCGGAGTGTTGCCACTCCGACCGAAGTTCTTTTAGGTGTGCGACCTAAACTTTTTATGAGCCGACGCGGGGATTGTTCAGCCGCTGTCTTCCGACAATCAGACCATGAGTCAGATCGTAAGGAGACATACCGACAGTCACTTGATCCCCAGCGATGACACGGATGCGGAGTTTCCGCAACCGGCCGGACAGCTTAGCTTGAACGACCTTGCCACCCTTGAGGGTAACGGCAAAAAGGTCGCCAGATAGGACATCGCTAACGACACCCTCTACTTTCGCTAAGTCGTCGCGAGCCACTTAGTAGCCACCACGTCCGCCACGGCCACCGCCGCCGCCAAAGCTCTTCTTTTTGAAGCCGCCTCTTTCACCTTCAGGGCGTGGGGTAGATTCGTTTACTACGATCTTGCGACCCAACACTTCTGTGTCGTGAAGGGCACTGATAGC
>CAZBJE010000037.1:0-35834 GCA_964492125.1 uncultured Pseudobdellovibrionaceae bacterium
GGCCTAGAGGATTATCACTCCTTTGCGGCGGTATCAAGCCGGGTTCGAGGGTGGCCGCAAAGCCTTGCTGGGCAGGCGATTTCCCTGTTTCGCCCCCTATGGGCCTGTGGTACAGAAGCGTTCGTTTTAACCCTTAGTCCGGTCCCCAACCCTATGAAGACACTGGTTTACCTGGGGCTTTTGCTCCCCCTGCTGGCTTACGCCGCTGAATTCGAAGGCGAGAATGCCTTGCCCTATCGGACCGTCTGCGCGGAGCAGTTTCGGGCCATTTTTCACGACACCCGAGGGGCCTTGGTCAGCGTGACCACGCAGCGTAAGGAGTTTCGGGTGGCGGTCCACAGTGCCGACGCCGATGCCTTTTTCACGGATGTTCGAAGCATCGTAGGGGATTACCGCCGGGCTGACCGAAATGAGTGGCGGCTCAAGTTGAGGGACACGCCGGATTCCCCCGATGAAATGTTCATTACCGACACCGATTATGTGCGCAATATCATCGGGGTGAACGAAGCCGGTCGCGAAGTGCACCGAGCTCGTATTCGCAAGCGCAAGTATGCCGTGGTTCCCCGAGGAATGTCGGTCGAGGAGTTTTCTCGTTTGCCCGAGGACCAAGTCGTGTACGCCAAGCTTGCGGACGGCGAGGGAATCTACTCCAAGTGGGAGTTCAAAGTGGGCAGCCCCGAAGTGGACGAGGAAACCGGGGAGTCCCATGATCTCGAAGGCGTAGTAGATAAACTCGGCCCGGTGATGCTCGATAGCGATATTGACCTGCTACAGAGTAGCCCGGAGGCTTTCCGCGAGCACCGGGACGCGGTGGCGAAACGGACCAAGGAGATTTGGCTCACGCGCAAAGGCCGCAGAGGCCTGGTAAATACACCCGAGGAAGTGGATCGGATGATCCGTCGTCAGGGCTGGTTGCACGAGCAGGGTTGGAAACAAAAAGAAATGGGACCGCAGATCCGCATGCGGTACATACGCAATGCCTACCGAGTGGAGTTTCCCCGTCCCGGGCAACCTGGCGAAAAAGTCGAGATCCAGCTCACGTTCGACAGTGATATCGTCCAGACCTACCTCAAGAGCGGCAATACCGATCGATCGTTTCCGACGGAGCGCGTGATTGAACTCAAAATCCCCGTGGAGTTTGCAGCGCTGACCGATGCCGAGCTGGAAGCGATTGGCTTGGGGGAGATGGCCCGTATCCGCGCTCGCTACATGCTTCTGAAACCGTTGAAGGGTCGTCCTCGTAATCGGGGCAAGCGGTCTAATCTTGCGGGCTAGGGATTGAATGGCGTTACGCGAGCGCTTTGGGGAATTGCCTCCCAGGCTTTCGAATCATCGGGTTTGAATCCTTTCACTGTTTCGACGAGCACCCTGGTATTTTTCGTTGCACTCGTTCGTTGTAGAACTCGAACCAAACTCTGATAAATCCCCGGCGCATGTGCCGCTCCACAGTGCAGAAAAATTTCCTGCACTCCCGCTTCCGCTGCATCACATGCCAATCGCAGAACCGCATGAGTCATGTTGCGATTGCGCCACTCGATCTTCACCTCTTTTTGGTACAAGGCACTAGTATCGAGCGTCTTAGGATTGATGAGCGGAGCGTGATTGCGAAAAATGAAATCGGGTCGGGCTACCTCGCTGAGTAGACGAGGCCTAAGCCTCTCCTCAAACGCCCGCAAGACCTCAGTTACTTTCTGCGGTGAGAGTTCGAGCCCTTTCCCCTCCGCCAGGGCGTCGAACGGTTCGAACTTGCTTTCATTTTCTGAAAAAATCGCCTTGCTCTTCGCTAGTGCCGTCATTTTCTGTAGAAGGAGTTCGGCTGAGGCACCAAGTGCTGGTTCCTCTCTCTTTAAAATTTGCAGAGCGTCGTTGATTGGTCTGGAGGCTGCAGCTTCGTCCAAAGTCAATGCAGAGACCAAGTGCTCGATCATTTGTCCAGACAGTACCCCTTCTGAACGTTCTCCTAGCTTGGTCAGCATGAATGGCATAATCCCATCCGCGTTCGCCAGGAAGTGTTTCTCACCTTTTTTATCGATTGCCGAAAAATCAAGACCCGCAAGGTGTTCGAGTCCCGCCTCATAGGCGACAAACGCTTTTCCCGATGCCCCCTTTTTGAAGCTTTCTTCATAGACAGACTTTGGCTGATTGCGATGATCTTCAGCAACAATCGTGAGCTTTAGACCGGGTGGCAATTTGGAAGGCTCGCAGGGAAGCACTTCCAGCCAATGCAGGAGCGCTACAATATCTTCGGCCGCAAAGGTGGGTGGACACCCTTCAATCCCGGTAGCCGCGTCGCGCAGTAGTTTTTTTTCCGACTCCGTCAAACCCGATCCAGCGCGTACTTTTTTGAGCAAAGCGTGGAGTATGTTTGGTTCTATACACTGCACGGATGGATAGATGGCGGGTTTAAAGCCGGAGTATTCGTCGTGGCCGGGTTTTCCGTCTGCAGAAAGTCCTATGATGAATAATAGAGCGGAAGCGAGTGCCCGGCGTTTCATTACGAAATATTAACGTAGGGGTTTGTAAAATCCTATCGGGGTGCGGTGAAAAAGGTCGTAGTGCATTCGCCCTTTCTGCGCTCCCTAGGGGGTGTTGTCGGCGTACCATTTTTCCGGAGGGAACTAAATCGGCAATCGATCAGTTGCGTCGGGCGAGCCAGTCGGTCGGATTGAACATCGCAGAGGGCAGTGCTCGGTACAGCAAAGCCGATAAGGTGAACTTCATGCGTATAGCGAGAGGTTCAGTATTCGAATGTGCGGCGGTTTTAGATTTACTTGAAGTTTTGCCTTTGGGGGTGGAAGCGGAACTCCCTAAGATCCGTGAGCGGTTAGTTTTGATGGGGAAGATGCTATCGGGGTTTATTAGGTACCTTGAAACGCAGGAGCCTAAAAGACGCGGGGATTAGCCTTAATCCTTCATCCTTAAGCCTTCAGCCTTGATTGCTAAAGGATTAAGGCTCAAGGATTAAGGATAAAGGATTAATCGGAGAGGGGGGGATTCGAACCCCCGAATGTCTTGCGACATTAACGGTTTTCAAGACCGCCGCGTTCAACCACTCTGCCACCTCTCCAACAGATACTCTCAGCACACGGGTTGTGCTATCTTGCCCCGGTGAATGACTCGAGTCCGGTAAGCGAGAAGTTCGCCTTTCCATGGCCCATTTTCAAGCTGGTTTTGGAGGGTACGTCTATCTTGGATGTGCCCCGGTTGGAACTGCGGTCCATTGAAGAGGCGACGAATTTTATCAAGGCCTACGGCTTTGACCCCAACGATCCGGTGGATACGGAGTCGATGTGGCGCTATTTCGACGAAGCGGTCGCTTTTATCGAGAAATCCCTAGGGGACCCTGAGTACCCCAAAATCCCCGAGCACCTCCACAGCCGCAAGGTCATCGGCGATATCCGCCGCATTTTGCTCATTGCCTCCGATCGCAATGCCAGCGACGATCAACGCTTTTGCTGCGCGCTCTTACGGGTGATGCACATACTCATCCACGTCAATCACGACCCCCGGCTGCAATACTTCGATCAGGCCCAAAACCAAGTGCTGAGCCGGCTCGATGATTTCCTCTACGTCGACAGCGCGAGCGGGGCTACTTATCTCGGTCGACCCGACGAAGGCACCGGCATCAAGCTGCTTTTTTTCAAAAAGAAAGACCGCAAAGACCGCGAGCGCGAAATTGTAAAGCTGCTGCATAAGTCCAACAACTTGGTCGAGGAAATCTACGACCGTATCGGCTTTCGCTTGGTTACCGAAACCAAGTACGACGCCATCCGGGCCGTGCGCTTGTTACTCGATAAAAACATCATCAGCGTGCCCAATATCCGCCCCGGCCGCTCCCGGAACCGGCTCGTGGATTTAAGCCGACTGCAGTTTGAAATCGATCGCATCCATAAACATATTCGCAAGAGTGGTGAGTCGGCACCCTACATCGAGAAGATGATCAAGCGCCTAGAAGGCCGCATCGGCTTTAGTCGCTTGGGCCGCAGTCTTATCAACCCCCATACCAGCGAATACTACCGAGCCATTCAGTTCACTTGCCGTGAATTGGTGAAGGTGAAAAATCCCCTCTGGAACGTTTACTCCAAGCTCAAGGGGCCCATGGAAAGTTTGCACGGCGGCTCCCAAGTGCTCTCGGAGACCTTTCCCCATGAAGTGCCACCGTTTCACTACGTTTTCTTTCCCTACGAAATCCAGATCATGGATGTGAAGTCTTACGCCGACAGTATTTTTGGCAAAAGTAACCATGAAGAATACCGCCGCAAGCAGGTCGAAGCCGCGCGGGACCGGGTTTTTGGACGCAACGTGCCAAAGGACTAATCTGTTATAATTTCTCGATGGCGGGCGAGAAGAAATACTTCCTGGGAATCGGTGGCGAACAGAGTGGGCCGTTCTCAGAAAGCGAGGTAAACGACAAGATTACCTCGGGGCAAGCCAAAGCCGACACCCTCATCTGGTACGAAGGATTGGGCGAATGGCAGCGCGTCGACGCCATCGCTTTTTTTCAGGCAAATTTCACAAAAAACAAACCTGCTGGGGGTGTGGGCCTAGCCAAACCTATGGGTGCTAGCGGCGCATCGGCCGCTTCCAGTTCCGAATCAGAAGTGGAGCTACGCCCCATTTTTTCATCGGAAGAGGCGGTTTTTTATAAACGCCGCGGGCCGAGCCCGGTGTTGCTGGTGGCGGGGGCCCTTGTTTTGTTTTTGGGCGGCGGCTTGTTTTGGTACCTCGATTCAGGTGAGGAAGATTTCCAGGTGCGCCGACTCGCCCACCAAGTCGATCTCACTACTCGGTCCGCTCGGTACCAAAAGGCGGAGTCGGATTACCTGCTCAATCCCAGTGTCGTGCCGGAAGATTTTCATAAATTGATCACCGAAAATGCCAAAGACGATTTCGGCATGAAGTCCATCGCCTCGCTGGAAGCGATTTACAAAAAAAAGCACCGCCTGCGGGAATTGGCTGACCTCTACCTCAAAATCGGGCGTTTCGCCGAAGCGGTTGCGCCTTTGCTTGAGGAGAAGGCCTACCCAGAGGCCAACCAAGCGGCGACCCAAGCCTACAACGCCTCTACCGACAAAGCCGTGCGCCGTAAAATGCTAATGACCAGCATCGAGGTGCTCACCAGTCGATTGCAGGACCTGCCGGCGGCAATCGCCAAAATTAACCAGCTGGAAAAAGAATTTCCCAACGAACCGAACCCCTTTTCCTATTACCTGCTCAGTGACGAAAAAAAGATGGCCGACCTGTTCAACCGAACCAGCTACTTTTTCGTAGAAAGCTTGCTGGCGCATCTAAAGGCCGAGTTTCCCGAGTTAAAGCTCGCCAATCGTCCGGTGGTTTCCATTGTTCGCGAGCCCTCCTCCCACTACCGCATCGCAGGCAGCTACAAGGGGGAGGTGCAGTTGAAGCTCGATAAGCTGCGGGGGATTCGGTTCGAGTATTGGCTCGTCGGTTCTGAGTGGTACTTGGTTTCAACTAACGTCACCACCGCGCGGGCCGAATGGGCACGGGGCAATCGCACCAAATACCAAAGCCAAACTCTCGCCAGCCAAGCCATGCTCGGCTACCTCGAAGGCGTGATGCGCACTCAGTTCCCTCAGCTCGGATTGCACGAAAAAGTCAGTCGCGAACAGTTGGGATCCGCTGCCCGCGAAACCAGGCGCGCTCAGTAGTCGCCCGCTGCTTGTTAACGGCACAAGCACAATGAAAACGGTCGGTTGACTAAGAATTGTCTTCAGTAAAACGCGCGTGAGAACATTGGTCTTTACAAAAAGTTTCACGGTCCTAATATACGGCTCACCTAGTTGAGCAGTACGTATGTTGAGCAGATAGAAGGGACCTCTTGCCGTAAGCACCACCACTTCATTTTCAAGGGTCCCTTCTCCACTTTGAGAAAGCCCCGGTAACCGAAAGGTTCCGGGGCTTTCCATTTGCCAAGGATCAATCAAAACCTTAGATTTCTCGCCAGCTTGGGCAAAGTTTACTCAGTCGTTTATCATCGTATGGATCGCGTTTGGCAGTGGATTGCCGAAACGATCTTCGTCCGTTTTGATTTTGATCTCCCTATCGATCGGTTGAAGGCGCAGTTGGAGAGCGGCCGGGTGATTTTCGCCTTGGTCGACGGCGGTTTGATCGATTGGTTCATTCTATCTAGCTGGTGCCGCAGCCAAGGTTTGGGTGCGGTTTCCATCACGAATCGCAAACGAATTTTATTCTTCTCCCGGCCCATTGCCTTGCTGCGCTTGCTGCGGGGTAGACAAGGCTACGTCGATCTCTTCATGAGCGATAATCCCGAGCCGCGCCTGATCTGCTTCTCCGGTCGAGAACGCAAAAAGATCAACGTGCCCACGCCGACCGAGGCTTTGCTATCAGGAATTTACGCGCGCGCGTCGGCCCAAGGCGATTTGGGCAAATACTCCATAGTCCCCGTTTTTATCGTCTGGAAACGCCATATGCGCGGGGCCGGGCGCCAGCCAAGCGAATATCTGTTCGGCATGAGCAGTAAGCCCAACACGCTCGGCAAGCTCTGGTTCCTCGCACGCCGCCGCACGGATTCGAGCGTCAGTGCGCTAGGATTTCTGCCGCTCGTTTCCAAGGAAACCTTGGTGAAGTTGGAAGGGTTCGACGAAAACGAATCTATGCGTGCCGCCAAGAGTGCGCGTCGCAAAGTGCTGGTATGGGTGCAGCAAGAAATGCGCGTGCTGCTCGGCCCTCGCTACCACTCGCCCAGTTTGGTGAAAGAGTCGGTACTGCGCGATCCGGAAATCCAAGCTCTCATCACCCGTCTTGCCGCGGTGCAAGGAATCGACCGCAAAAAGGTCATGTCGCGCGCGTACCAAAACCTCAGCGAGATCGTTTCCGACTACCGGATTCGGCTTATCGAGGTGATGTACGCACTCCTCACCTGGCTCTTCGCCAAAGTTTTCGATGGTCTTAACGCCAAGGACGAAGAGTGGGCCCAGGTGCGCGAGATCATGAAAACCAAGCCGGTGGCGTTTGTGCCATGTCACCGCAGTCATTTGGACTACTTGATCATTCCTTATCTGCTCTTCAACCACGATATGGTGACGCCGCATGTGGCTGCGGGGATTAATTTATCTTTTTGGCCAGTGGGCCATTTTCTGCGAATGGGGGGCGCGTTTTTTATCCGCCGGTCGTTCCGGGGCGATCCACTCTACGCAGCGGTTCTGGCAAAGTACGTTCAGACGCTGCTGAAGAATCGTTACAACCTGAAGTTTTTTATCGAGGGGACTCGCAGCCGTTCCGGCAAAATGCTCGCTCCGCAGTACGGCATTCTGAAGATGGTCATGGAAGCGTACTCCAACCATGTTTGCGAAGACGTGGTGTTGATCCCCGTTTCGATTTGTTACGACGAAGTTCCCGAGCAGGGTTCCTACTCCAAAGAAATTGGGGGTGGGCAGAAGGTCGCCGAAAGCGCCATGCAGCTCATCAAGTCTCGCAAACTGATTCGTGGCCGCTTTGGAAAAGTGTATGTGCGGTTGGCCAAACCCATCTTCGTGAGCGACTCCTTCCAATCCCCCGAAACCGATTCGCGTCGGCGTCTGCAAAAAACCGCCTTCCAGGTTTGCAAAAGCATTTGCGATATCACTCCCGTGACGCCAAAGTCGCTCGTATCCACGGCGCTGCTTTGCCACCGCAACCCCCTTCTCACTCTGGAAGAAGTTCTGCGGCTTAGCCAGAAACTGAGCGCCTACGTATTGCACGCGGGGATGGAACTCAGTGTGCCCGGCGCCGAAGACACCCGGCGAGCCGTCGAGCAGACTTTGCGTCGACTACGCAAGTCCGGCACCTTGTTGGAAATTGAAAACGTTCCGCGCCGTTATGTTTGCGATAGCCGCCGTCGGACTTTGCTCAATTTTTACAAAAACAACGCCATTCACTGTTTCGTGATCCCGGGAATCGTACTGCTAGCCTATTTCCGGGCTTGGCAAAAATTCGCTCCAGGTGGTTCGCAAACCTTTGAAGAGGATTTTAAAAACGAGGCGTTGGCCCTGCGCGATATTTTGAAGTTCGAGTTTTTCTTCAACCCTCGGGCGGAGTTTTTGGCCGAATTGGAACATTCAGCTTCTTTCTTCTTCGGCGACGTGCAATCTGGCTATCGGGATCCTAGCCTCTGGGGCCAGGCCTTGGCGCGGCAATTCCCCGTGCCGTCGGATCTTTCGGTCTTGTCGAGGGTGCCGGGCGAATTGCTGGAGAGCTACTTGCTTTTTGCCGACTTTGTGCGGCTATCTGCCGACGGAGCTTGGGAGAAGCGCGCGATGCTCGCCAAGGTATATCGTTTCGCGGAACAGCGGCAGCAGCAAGGCGATGTGCTCTTTCCCGAGAGCCTATCGGTAGTGAACTACGGCAATGCGTTGCTCTACTTGGAAAACCAAGGGGTTTTGAAAATCGACAAAGAGGGCGACAAAACCCAGGTTACCCGCGTGGGGGAAGATACGGCTCTTTCGCGGTTAATCGAGCAGCTTTCCGAGTTTCGGGATCTGATGCAAGAACGCGAGGAAACATTTCTTCGTTTACCCTTGCCAGCTTAGGTTCAGTCTAATACTTGCATTTGTTTAGTTGGGTGTGGTTGAGGTCAATAATGTACATTTTTTGTGTTCGTTTGGTTGTGTTTTTGCTTCTGTTTTTCGTCGCGCCTGCGGCTTTTTCTCTTAGTGAAAAGTGTACGGTCGATATTGCGGGAACCCGAATCGACTATGCCCTTTACCGTTGGTTGAAAGAGCACGGCACTCAAACGCTTTCGTACTCGCAATTTCAACCTGGCTTGCGGCATTTTGAATCAGAAAACGGGCTGGTAGCACACGAGCAGCAGCTTTTGAAAACGTTAGTGTTGGGGGATCCGTTAACATCTGCTGAATCGCTTCCTACTCTCTTGAATGAGTTTTTTCAGTCGCACCCAAACCCACTTTTTTGCGCTATCACACGTTCCACTGCGGAAGAGCTTGCGGGAAGGGGCTGGTTGATAAATGAGTTCGCGCAAGAAATGCGGCTGCATATCCCCACCTATACGTTGGAGGGAGACGAGAAGCGCAAACTGAGAACCGCTTGGAATAAATTTAAACGAGAAAACCATCAAGTAGTCGAGTGGACGCATGAAGAACCGGCTTCCGTCGCCCTAGCAAAAGAGGTGACAGAACTGTGGCGGGCCGACAAGGAAGTCTCCGACCGAGAAGTGCGGTTTCTCACCCGTCCAATCATTTACGGGGCAGAGAATGATACGCGGCGTTTTTTTGTAAAGAACGCGGACGGTGCGGTGGTGGGCCTCTATATCTTCGATCCTCTCTATGAAAACGGGAACGTTATTGGTTACTCAACAGCGTTTAAGCGACGGATGCCAAATGGCATGACGGGCCTAGAAGAGGCGTTCACCTACTGGGCGGTGGAGAAATTTCGGGAAGAAGGCATGACTTGGCTCAATCTAGGAATGATCCCGCTTTATCAAATTGAAGATCGCGAGTTCGCCCACAGCAGATCGCTCCACCATGCGCTGCGTTCATTGGCTAACCATGGCGATGGGGTGGTCTACAGTATCCGGGGACAAGCCGACTTTAAGCACCGCTTTCGAGGCGAAAAAAGCCCGGTCTATTTAGCCACTCGAAACGAATTTAATTTTCACGGGATGATCGCAATGTCTAAAGCCAGCAAGCTCAAAGTCCCCGTGGCTCTCAACTTGCGGGTTGTGATGGATATGTGCCGAGACTTGCTTCTGCGGCGCTAGAGTCAACTGCGGCAAACTCAGGCAGCGTCTTTTTTCTTTTTTGTGAACATCTCACGCGGGTAGGGAAGGTGGTTCACTTCAATCTCGCGCATGAACGACGGTAAGTTGCCGGTGGGCCCGATGGAGCCCAGAATTTTTCCGTCGGCCGAGCGGCCGGTTTGTTCAAACGTGAAGATATCATTCACCTGGTAGTTGCCTTGCACGTCCATCCCCAGGCCCTCGGAAATATGCGTCACTTTACGCGAGCCATCTGCGATGCGTGAAAGCTGGATCACGATATTGATTGCCGAAGCCACTTGAGCGCGGATGGCCTGCACCGGAACTTCCGCGTCGGTCATCAGCGATAGGGTTTCTAGACGCGTCAGACATTCCTTCGGGTTGTTACTATGCACGGTGCCCATGGAACCCGAGTGACCGGTATTCATGGAGCTGATCAGATCCAACGCTTCCCCACTGCGCACTTCGCCCAAGATAACGCGGTCGGGACGCAGGCGCAGAGACGACTTCACTAAGTCGCGCAGAGTTACCGCACCCTTACCAAATTCGTCGGCCGGACGGGCTTCGAAGAAAACCACGTGCTGGTTGTGCACTTTTAATTCGGCGGAGTCTTCGAGAATAACAATGCGTTGATCGGGTTGGCAGCGGCTGGCCAGAATCCCCAAGATGGTGGTTTTCCCCGAGCCGGTTCCACCGGAGACCATGATGTTTTTCTTCAGGTACAGGCACACATCGAGAAAGCGTGCCGCTTCTGGCGTGAGCGCTTCCTTGGCGATGAGGTCCTTCAGCTGCATTTTGTTTTTGGAAAACTTACGGATACAAACTGTGGTGCCGTTGCGGGCAATAGGCGGAATCACGGCGTGAATACGCGATCCATCTGGCAAGCGGGCATCCAAGAATGGATGTTCGTCATCGATAGGGCGGCCGACGAATTGGGCAATGTTGCGAACGGCTGCCATCAACGCATTGGAGTCTTCGAATTTGGCGTCGGTTTTTACAATGAAACCGGCTCGCTCAACGAAGATGGAGTCGGGGCCGTTGATCATGACTTCGGTGACCGAATCATCCTGCAAAAAGGGGACGACCGGTTTGAGAAATACTTGTACGGAAGTTTCGAAGACAGACATGCCGCTCCTGTTTACTCAACAATAATAGTGCCGCGTGCGGCGCCCAATGCGTCGTGAAAATTGTATTTGCCCTTGGCCAGGTCAAACGAAATGGCGGTGACCCGATCGTTGCCGAGTTCGCGGGTGATCTCGGCCGGAACTTCGGCACTAGTGGCCGCGCTCACTGGGCTTTGCGAATCTGGTTGGCGCAGGCTCTGCACGGGTTCGATCACTAGCGCCGCCGGGCGGCGATTCACACTCGAGAAAACCAAAGTGGAAGCCATGCCGGAACGCACCCGGATTTCCGCTGGATAAAAACGGTCTTGAGAAAGCACGATCGCGATTTCCGAGCCCGGTGCATAGGTCGAGGGCGTTACCGCGATCGGGGGCAGGCCTGCTTTTCCGGCAGCGGCGGGTGCGGAAGCCACGGTGCGTGTTTTGGGATCTTCAGCCGGCGTGCCGGCTTTTTTCAAAAGTAAGGCGGCATCGCTGATGGTGCGCTTGGCTAGAGCTGCCGTTTCGGCCATTTCTTTCTTAGCGGCGGCGACCACTTCTTCAATTTGTTTGGAGGAGTCGGTTTTCGCTTCCACTGAAGCTGTGCCGAGTTTTGGTAATGCAATGGGTTCCAGCTTTGTTACCGGAGCTGCGGGCGTGGGCTCCGGCGTTTCGGGCGAAGCGGGTGCTGCGGGCGTGGCCGTGGCCAAAGAAGTGGGAGCGGGTGTCGTCGGCTCCTTCGCTGCGGAGCTGGCCGGTGCTGGTGTCGCCGGAGCTGCCGGTGCCGGGATGGGGGGTAAAGCCGTGGGCTTGGGCAATGCGGTAGGAACCGGCAGCGCCACGAGCGGCGCTGGGCTGGCGGCGGGGGCTGCAGCGGCGGCCACGGGGGGCAGCCCCAAAGGTGGAGCGGGAGTGGGAGGCGCCGGTGGTTTTGCTGTTAGCGAAAGCAACGACGAGGGCATGCTTTTTTTATCAAACTTTTCACCCTCTTCGATTTTTGCGCCGGCGTTTGTGGGGGCTGAGGCCACAGCCGCGGGGACCGGTGGCAGAGTCGCTAGCGGCGGCACAGCCGGTGGCGGAGTTTCGCCTAGCGATCGCGTGGCCGCGATGGCCAGCAATACCGGAATCAAAAGCCAGATTCTTCGAAAGACCGCAAAGTCGCTCATAAACCCTCGTTTGGCTTATCGGCGTGGGGCGCGGGGGAATAAAGGGGGTAAGCGAGGGGGTCGGGTGGCTATATTTTAGTTAAGTAATATCAATATCTTAAATGTGTTCAATTTGTGAGCAGGCGTCGGCCTGGGCTGCATCTGCGGTAAGTGGTGACAGTTGGGTTTTTAGGCTGTCCCTGTGCCTGGCCAGGCTGGGGATTAGGCTGGGGGCTTCAACAATGACTAGCCGCTTCACAGCGTTTTCACTCGGTCTACGCTCAGGGTGGGGTGGCAGCCAATGTGCAATCTAAGGCTAGTGAGGCACCTATGACTATGCGCACTGCTTTAGCCGGTTTGCTCCTTTTGACTAGCTCCCCACTATGGGCGGAGGGGAGCGGCCACCAGCAAAACCCCTACATGATGCAGCAAGCTATGAACGGGGATAAGACCGCTCAAATGATGATGATGATGGGTGGCGGGATGGGTGGCGGCGGAGGCGGCCAGGGTTCCCAATACGAATCCAAACGCGAAGATATGCAAAAGGCCATCGAACAACCGGCCAAGGAAATTGCCAAACGCGGTCAGGAAGAAGTGAAGGCGTTTACTACCGCCACCGAAAAGGCAGCTGCCGAAGCCGCGAAATCTTTCATCGCCAGTACGGCCAAAGACGAAAAAATTGACGAAAAACTGGCCGCCCAGATTTCCGCGCCGCCGCCTTCCAACGCTAAAATGGTTAAGGAATCGACCGACGAATTAATCGGTTTAACCAAAGTGGCCGCTGACGCCCAAAAAGGTTTTATCGACGCACAACAAAGACTTTTTCTCAACGCGGCCCCCATTGAGGAAGCCCCGGTCAACAATATGAGCAATCGCTTGGGTTGGACTTCGCATGCATCCAACAACGGTCCAGCCGGTTTAGGGGGCGCGGCGCAGGCCAGGACTCCCGCTTCGGATTCCGGCGCCAGCGACAACTCGGCTTTGGACCACAGCCCGGGAGCCAACGGGGGAGCAGCGCTTCCGGCTACGCGGGGATTTGCGTCGGGCTTGATCCACAACCCACCGAAGGGTTTCTAAAATCTTCTTTCCAGGCTACTACGGCCGCGCGGCTACGTTCGGCGTAGGCTACGTGGCGCAGTTTCTTTTCTTTCACCGGTTTGTCCAACGGCGGCAAAATTCCCATATTTGAATTCATGGGTTGAAACCCTTCTCGGCTTTCGTCGGTAATAGCGGCGGCCAAGGCGCCCAAAATGGTTTCGAGCGGCAACGTGATCGGGGCTTGGCCCAGCGCCAAGCGCGCGGCGTTGGTACCCGCGAGCCAACCGGTTGCAGACGACTCCAAGTAGCCTTCGGTGCCGGTGAGCTGGCCGGCGAGCAACAAACGCCCATCGCATTTGAGCTGTAAGGTCGGGCGAAGTACCCGCGGTGAATCCAAGTAGGTGTTGCGGTGCATGCAGCCTAGGCGGAGAAACTCGGCGTTTTCGAGCCCAGGCAATTTTTTGAAGATGCGTGCCTGTTCGCCGTATTTCAATTTAGTTTGAAAGCCCACCAGGTTGTAGGCCGTGAAATACTTGTTTTCCGTTCGCAGCTGTACGACCGCGAAAGGCCAGCGACCCGTTTTGGGGTCGGTTAGGCCTACTGGGCGCATTGGACCAAACGACAATGTCTTGCGGCCGCGTGCGGCAATCGCTTCAATCGGCATGCACCCTTCAAAGTACTTCTCTTCTTCAAAGTCGTGCGGCAATACCACCTCACCGGCGAGTAAATCGTCGACTAACGTGTTGTACTGCGCCTCGTTGAGCGGGATGTTCAAAAAATCGGGGCTTTCGCCTTTGTCGTAGCGGTTGGCTTTGAAGAGCTGGGACATATCCAAACTCTCTGTCGCAACAATGGGGGAAATAGCGTCATAGAAATAGAGCGAGCCTTGGCCCACGCGCTCGGCGAGTGCTCGAGCGAGAGCATCGGAAGTGAGTGGCCCGGTAGCAACGACTACGATGCCTTCTTCCGGTAGGTCGGTGAGTTCTTCCCGGTGCACCCGAATGTTCGGATGGGCCTCGAGAGTCCGAGTGATTTCTTCAGAAAAAGCCACCCGGTCCACGGCCAGCGAATTGCCGGCGGGTACTTGGTGCTTTTTGGCCATGCTCAAAACGAAAGCGCCCAGCGTTTCGAGTTCGATTTTCAGCATGCCCGGAGCGGAGGCGGGGCCTTCTGAACCGAAGCTATTGCTGCAAACCAACTCCGCGAAGCCCTGGGTTTGGTGGGCGGGAGTCGGTTTGCTGGGACGCATTTCGTATAGATCGACGGTGAGTCCGTGGTTCGCGATTTGCCATGCGGCTTCGCTTCCCGCGAGACCCGCGCCAATGACGGTGATCCGAGTGTCTTGCATAGTCAGGAGTGCTTACACCAACGCGGCGCGCTGGTCACGTGTTGACGCGAGCCAGCGTGCCTTGACCCAAGTAGCTGGTTCTCTTAAACTATGTCTTCACATGAACTTAGCATACGCCGCCACCGCCGAAACAGCCTCCGAAGCCGCTGTGTCTATGAACGCAGTCGACATTATGTTTCACGCCAGCCCGGTGGTGCAGCTCACTCTGCTCATCCTCGTTGGATTTTCAGTGACCACGTGGGCACTGATTTTTTTCAAGTGGGGTACGATCAAACGCTGCTCAATCAATACAGAAAATTTCTTAGAAACTTTCTGGAGCGGCAAGAGCATGGATCATATTTACGCCGAGGCGAAAAAATACACCGGCTCCGCGGTCGCCAAAGTTTTTCAGGCGGGCTACGTCGAACTGCAACGTTTGATGGAACGCGAGCGGCAGCGCCAGCCGCCTGGCGCCACGGCGGCCGATGTTTTACGCATGGCCCCGCCCGAATCGTCGATTACCAACTTAGAACGTGCGGTCAGTCGCGCCAGTCGCAGTGAATCGATGCGCTTGGAGAGTTCACTCGGATTTTTGGCCACTACCGGTAGTACCGCTCCCTTCATCGGGTTGTTCGGAACCGTGTGGGGGATCATGAGCGCGTTCCAAAGTATCGGCTTAGCGGGTGGGGCGAGCATCGCTACTGTGGCCCCGTCGATTTCTGAGGCTCTGATTGCTACCGCCGTGGGTCTGGCCGCAGCCATTCCGGCAGTGATGGCCTACAACTATTACACGCACCAAGTCCGCGCCCTCAAAGGGCAGATGGAAAATTTCGCGAGCGACTTTCTCAATATCGTCAAACGGAACTTCCTGGCGAATTAAAGGGAGCCTTCCATGGCTTTTAGCTCCGGTGACAACAGCGGACCAGTTTCCGATATCAATATCACCCCGCTTGTCGACGTGATGTTGGTGCTTTTGGTGATTTTTATGGTCACCACTCCCATGATGGAGAATGGCATTCCGTTGCAATTGCCCAAAGCTTCTTCCAAGGCGATTCCCAAGGGTGACAAGCCCGTCACGCTGAGTATCACCAAGGAAACCCGCGTTTTTATCAATAAGGAAGAAGTGCCGTACTCGCAGCTAAAACTGCGCTTGAAAGATTATTTTAAGAACGGCCGCAAAAAGGAAATTTTCATCCGAGCCGACGGCGAGTTGGCCTATGCAGTTGTAGCCAAGACAATGGCAACTGTGAAAGCCGCCGGCATTGATCGAATCGGCCTGGTGACCCTGCCGGAGGGCGAAACCGCCACACCGCCATGAGCGCAGACGCACTCAAGAACCAGTTTATTGAAATACCCCGGGCGGCCCTGGTCGCATCGGTCATTCTCCACCTCATGATCCCGGTAAGTTTTGTGACGGTAAAAGGTCTGGAGATGCTCGGTATTCAGGTCTTTCCGCCTACCCACGTAAAAGACGTTTACCAAGAGTTCGTGCAGGTGGATATCGTCGGTCTCCCCGATGTTTCCATTCCGGATCTGGAAAAACTGGATCCGGCCCTCCCGGAAGTAGACGCTCCCGCCAAAGAGCTCGAGCCTGTCAAAGAAGTTGAAGATGACACCATGGCTTTAGAGTCCTCGAGAAAAGCGGCCCTTGAAAAGGAAGAGAAGGCCAAAAAAGCGAAGAAGGAAGAAGAAGAAAAGAAAAAAGCCCTCAAGCAGGTGGAGGAAGAGTTAAAGCGCGATCAAGCCTTGAAAGCTCTGGCGCAGAACGAAGGCAAGAAGGGCCGCACTAAACTCAAAGGCAATATTTTGTCCAAGGGTACTGCGGTGATGGGCAATATCGGCACGCCTAAAGATCAGTACACGGCCATTGTAATGGCCCGGATCAAAGAAAAAATATACATCATGCCAACCCAGCGCGATCGCGGCTTGACCAACACCGTGCATATTGAGCTCTACCCCACCGGTCGGGTGCGCTCTAAGCAGCTGGTGCGCGGATCTGGCGACTCTTTGTATGACTCAGGGATGTTGCAGGCTATTGAAGATGCTCAACCCCTGCCCATCCCAGAAGATCTTTCGCTCATTCAGGGCGGGATTACGGTTACTTTCCGAGCGGAGGAAAAATAATGCGCGCTCTTTTTATCGTCTTTTCCCTAGTGATGTTGCTCACCCCTTCAAGCCGAGCAGATATCGACATCACCATTGCAGGCGCCAAGGTACGTAAAGCCCGAATCGCCATCGGCGAAATCCGCCTGCTGCCCAATTCGAGCAGCAGTGATCCCAGTCTGGTAGCTAAAATAAACGCCGAGATCTTATCGGACATGGAATTGGTGAACCTTTTCGATATTGCTCCCAAGGGCACTTACGCCGCCATGGATGCCCCGGGCAATACGATTGATTTTGAAGAGGGCAAGAAGGCCAATATCAATTTCTATCTGCGCCTCGGATACCAGGTGGCCGCCGGAAAGTTGATCATGGACGCTACTCTCTACGATGTGAACGGTGGCAAGAAACTTTTTGGAACGCGGTACCAGTTTAACTCGGTACAGTACTATCGCTTAGTGCACGGTATGTCCGAAGATATTTTGCAGACGGTGGCAGGCGAACGGGGTTTGTTCTTTAGCCGCATTTTGATGGTGTGTCAGCCGGCCAAGAAAACTAAAAGCCCCCCGAAAGATATTTATATCGCCGATCCTGACGGCCGAAACTTAATCCAGCTCACCGACGACAAAACCATCTCCGTTAGCCCCTCTTGGATGCCCAATGGGAAGGCGATCACCTACACGCAATACGATTGGGTTTACTCCGGTAAGATTCGCAAAAAAGGAACGGTACTCAAGAGCCACAGCCTTTCCACCGGTCGTCGCCAAATGCTCTCGGCCCGAGAAGGCATGAACAGCGGCGCCGCCTGGAAACCAGATGGTTCGCGCGTCGCGGTAACGCTGAGTTTTACGGGCCGTCCTGAACTCTATCTCTTGGATCCGACTGCCCCCACCACCCCTGAACCACTGAGCCGCAACATTCAGTGGTCGAAAGTGGGAGGTGGGTTCCAAGCCAGCAATGTGAACCTGCTTTTTGAGGTGGAACCGAGTTGGGCCCCAGACGGCAAGCAGATGGTGATCTCCAGCGCGCGCAGCCGTCACCCGATGATTTATGTTATCGACATGGCTTCTAAGGTTGCTCGCCAGCTCACGTTTGCGGGAATCTACAATGCGAGTCCCGCGTGGTCGCCTCGTGGCGACAAGATCATTTTCGCCGCTCAGCGTTTAGAGGAAGGCAATTTCGATTTGTACATGATTGACCCCGACGGCAACAATCTGCAGCGTATGACCGTCGGAGACCGTGCCGGTAAGCGCAAAGTGAATAGCGAAAATGCCAGCTGGGCACCGACCGGCCGGCACATCGCTTTTAGTGCGAACGAGGGCGGGCAGTACGCGGTTTATGTGATGACCACAGACGGTAGCGTCATTCGCAAAGTCTCTCCGCCGGGGCAGCAGTGCATGACACCTTCTTGGGGGCCGAAAGAAGGGTAAATTGCGCTGCTAAGCGCAGTACCGCTCGGCAGTCGATAAAAGCGTATCAATATCGACGGGCTTTCTCAAAAACCCAGTCGCTTCAATCTTCGCTCGCTGGAATTGTGCATCTCCATCTGCGGTCATTACCACCGTAGGGATGGTGCTCCAGTCGCCGACCAGCTTTTGTTTCTCTCGAAACTCAAATCCATCCATCACCGGCATCATCAAATCCAGCAGGATCAACGACGGTAGGTCTGTGGTGTTTTGGAGCAAGTCAATAGCCTCCTGACCGTTGGAAGCGCATTGTACGGCGTAGCCTTCCATCTCGAAAAGGCGCCGGAGCAAAGTTTGAATATCTAATGCGTCTTCAACAATGAGCAAACGTTTGGCCAAAGTGCACCTCTCGATGATGGGAAAATGTTCCGGTTCCTTCGTCTTCGATGAAGCGCAGCGGCAACTCGACTACGAACCGAGCGCCTTTGCGGCAGGATGAATCTACGTGAATATCGCCGTGGTGCGCTAGCACCAACCCGCGGGTGATGTACAAGCCGAGTCCCAGCCCTCGGTTACCCGCCTGCATGGGAGCGCGTTCACTGCGTTCAAAAATATGGGCCAGTTTTTCCGACGGTACGCCGGGGCCTTGATCCCGGATGCTGATTTCCACTTTTTCACCGTCGGTCAACTTAGAAGAAATCACAATCGGAGTGCCCGGCGCGTGGCGGATGGCGTTGGAAACCAGGTTGGTAATAATCTGGCCGAGGCGGTAGCGATCCCACTCCCCTTGGATTTGCTCTTCGATTTCAAGTTCGATGAAATTGCCCGCCAGCGAAGAGTCTTCCATGATGTGGTTCACCGAATCGCGGATCACATCAGCCAGCCAGAGACGTTCGGGCACGATAGACAGGTGCCCTGAACGCAACCGCGAAACATCCAACAAATCTTCTACTAGACGTTCCAGCGCCCGCACCTGTTTGAGAGACGAATCACAAAAGCCGGCCAGCTCAAAGGCAGGGACGCCTTTTTCCGATCGCGAGTTTGCGCGTTTGGTCATTTGCAAAAAGAGCTTGAGCGAGGTGAGGGGCGTGCGCAGCTGGTGCGACGCCACGGAAATAAACTCATCCCGGGAGGCCAGCGCTTCCTCCAGGCTTTTCTCCGCACGTTTCTGTTGCTCGATCTCGACGACAGAACCGATGTGCCCCAAGTAATTGCCTTGGGCATCAAAACGCGGCGCACCACTGGAGAGCATCCAATGGTACTGGCCGTCTTTGCCGAAGAGGCGGTAAATCATTTTGCAGGGGCTCTTCAATCGGTTGGCGGAAAGAAACGCATCATAGGTATCTTGCGCGTCTTCAGGGTGCAGGTTGTTTAACCAGCCAAAGCCAAGCTCTTCTTTCAGCGGTTTGCCGGTGAAGCTCAGCCAAGTTTTGTTCATGTAGCTGCAAAACCCGTGCGGGTCGCTTACCCAAACCATAGCGGGGGTATGGTCGGTGAGTTCGCGAAAGTACGCTTCGTTTTCTCGGACGCGGGCTTCGGCTTTTTGTAGACGGTGCGTGGTGCGCAGGCCCAGCGAGCCGAAGAGCAGGCTGAGTAAAAGAGTGAGCAACGCACCGGCCATTAGAAGGCGGGTGCCGCGGGTTTCCGCGCGCTTGGCGGCCGCGACACCCGCGTCCAGCTCCGCTTGCTCGTGCGCGATGGCGGCCGCGAACGCTTTTTCCATTCGTTCGCGGGCAGGGCGCACTTGCTGATCCCAAACCGAGGAGGCTCCCCTTCTATGAATTTGTCCGGAGATAAAGGGTGCAATTCCGTTGAAGGCGTTTTGGTGGGCGATTTCGGCCTTCACGATGTCTTCCAACAGCGCTTTGCCCTTGCCGTCGGTCATTTGAGCCCGCAACCGACCCAATTGCTCGTTGAACGCTTTCTCGAGGGTGGTGAGGGTCTCGAGGTAGGCTGGCTTCGCCGTGAGCATATACGCCGCAGAGCGGGCGATTTTCTGCTCCGCTAGCAAGCTTAGCTTTTGCAGCTGCATTACATCTTCACTCAGACCGGCAACTAACTGATCTTTTGTTTGGACAACGTACTTGAAAGTTACGAGAGAGGTGGCGATCAGCGCCACCGAAGTTACGGCTATGATCCAGAAGGCCGCTAAAATAAGTCGGTAAGCGGCCCGCGAAGACAAGGTTGAGCTTCCGCCAGAGGTCCCGTTGGATTGGGCACCACCGAGCGAGGGGAAAGGGGCTCCAGCGTAGCTCGAATTCGGCATTCGACCTCTGGTTACTGCCGCTCCTGACGGAGAGTCAATTATTCGATCGTAAGCGACTTCAGCAAGTCGAGTTGATCTAGGACTTTACCGGAACCGATTACGACGCACTTCAGCGGATCTTCTGCGTACATTACGGGAAGGCCGGTGCGTTCACGGATAAGAATATCAAAGTTTGCGAGCAAAGACCCGCCGCCTGCCAGAACGATGCCTTTGTCCACGATGTCCGCGGCCAATTCAGGCGGGGTGCGTTCCAGAGCTTGTTTCACGGCGTCGACCACGATGTTGACTTGATCCACGAGAGCTTCACGGATTTCGTCGCTGCTGACGGTGACCGTCTTGGGGCTGCCCACCACGAGATCGCGGCCTTTTACTTCGCAATATTTCACTTCGTCGAAGGGGAAGGCGTTGCCGATTTCGATTTTGATCTGCTCAGCGGTGCGCTCACCGATGAGCAAGTTGTATTGGCGTTTGATGTAGTTGACGATCGCTTCGTCGAACTTATCACCTGCCACGCGAACCGATTGGCTGTACACAATGCCGCCCAGCGAGATAACCGCCACTTCGGTGGTGCCACCGCCGATGTCGACGATCATATTGCCCGAAGGCTCGGTGATCGGAAGCCCGGCGCCAATAGCTGCCGCCATGGGTTCTTCAATCAAAAATACTTCGCGAGCTCCGGCGGACTGGGCCGATTCTCGCACCGCGCGACGCTCCACTTGGGTGATGCCAAAGGGAACGCAGATGATAATCCGCGGGCGAACCAGCGTGATTTTTTCCTGCGATTTGGCGATAAAATACTTAAGCATGCTCTGGGTAACTTCGAAGTCGGCGATGACGCCGTCTTTCATCGGGCGGATGGCGACGATGCTGCCCGGCGTGCGGCCCAGCATTTCTTTCGCTTCGCGGCCTACGGCGAGCACTCGGCTCGGGCCCCCACGTGCGTTTTTAGAAACCGCGACCACCGACGGTTCATCGATAATCAGTCCACGGTTTTTGGCGTAAACCAACGTGTTTGCCGTTCCCAAATCGATCGCCAGATCGCTCGAGAACATTCCCATAAACCTGTTAATAATACGTCGCGTTGGATTCATAGCCGCCATTAGTGTGTCCGTTCCGTCCTTAGTCATCAGGATATCCCCAGCCCGGTTATGCGAAGTTATATAAGCTCTTTATCCAATAGTCACGGCCCTTTAGCAGGGGCCCGAAAGCCCTTCCCGGTGCGTTGATTTGGCTCAATTTTAGTCCCGGAAAAGCCGAATAGTTTAGAAAGAACCGGATCTTAACCACCTGGGGAATGTTTGGACTTCAAGCCCTTCAAAATGGGAAAGTACCTTTTGCTAGAGCGCCTTGCCACAGGCGGAATGGCCGAAGTGTATCGCGCGCGCGCCCAAGGGGCAGGTGGATTTGAAAAACAGGTCGCGATCAAACGCATTCTTCCCAGCTACAGCCAAAACGACGAGTTCCGCAAAATGTTTGAGTACGAAGCACGCCTATCGAGCATGCTCACTCAGGCCAACATCGTTCAAATCTTCGATTTCAATAAGTTTGGGGAAACCTACTTGCTGGCGATGGAGTACATCGACGGCAAAAACCTCCGCCAATTCGTTAATAAAGCGCGCAAAGTAAATGTTTCCTACCCGGTGGAGTTTTCCGTCTTCGTGATCAACGAAGTCTGCAAAGGGCTGGAGTATGCCCACGCCAAAAAAGACGAAATGACGGGCAAGGCGCTCAATATCATCCACCGTGATATGTCGCCGCAAAACATCATGCTCTCTTATGAGGGGGCGGTGAAGATCGTCGACTTCGGTATCGCCAAGGCGAAAGATCGCGTCGACGAGACTCGTTCCGGGATTATCAAGGGCAAGTTCGGCTATATGTCGCCGGAGCAGGCCAACGGCCAGCAGGTCGATCACCGCACCGATATTTTTTCCACCGGAATCATCCTTTGGGAAATGCTGACCGGCCGTCGCCTATTCGCCGCCGAGAGCGACATGGCCACTTTGCGGATGATTCAAGAATGCGTGATCACCCCGCCTTCGAAAATCAACCCTCGGGTCACGCCGGAGCTAGAAAAAATCGTGATGAAGATCCTCTCCAAGGATCTCAAGCTGCGCTACAACTCTGCCGGTGATCTGCACCGCCACCTTTTAGAGTACTTGAGCAAGAACGCTTCGGCGTACACGCAACGGGAAGTTTCCGAAACGTTGCAAAAAGCTTTTGCCGAAGAAATCGCCAAAGAAAAAAAACGTTTCGAAGCGCTCAACCGTCAGTCGATCCCTTTCTCTCAGGGAGCGCCCAAACGCAGCAGGGGCGACGACGACGGCATGGACGACATTGCCAATGCTTTGGACGGCATGCAGACAAAGTCCGATATCGTCGAAGAAACCGGGGAAACGTTCGGCGAAGCCGAAGATCCCCAATCTCCGGAAGTCTCGGCCATTTCTTCGCAGTCCAAGCGGGAAAGCGAATCCGAGGCTACTGCTATTTCGTATACGGTCGACGAAAGCCAAGTCGACGGGTCGTTGGGCTTGGGAGAGGATCTCAGCGAGGCGACCAAAAGCCAAATGAGCATCCCGACTGAGGGACCGGCCGTTGAGGAAGATCCGGAAACCGAAGCCAAATCCGGAGCCAAGCAACCACCGGAATCCGAACAGGAACATTCGCAAGCCACGCCGTCGAATACGGATCCGTCGTATTCTCGCGAGCCGGCGAAGCGCCCCAGCCAACCCATCAATTTAAAGCACGGCCAGAAGGACCTCGATTTGGTACTTCCCGGCGGTGTGAAACATTCGTTCAGCAAAGACTCCGGCACCGGGCCCGCCAAGCGCGGACTCGTGCTGGAACCGGAAGATCCACCAAGTCCCGCAAACGGGACCCGTGAACAACAATGGAAAGCGGCCAAAATCGTCCCCATGGACGAGGTGTCGCAGGGCTCTGAGTCCAGAAAAGCCGAGCCTTTGCCGCCTCCCGAACCCGATCTCGATATTTCGCAATCTTCGATAGCGGAATTCACGAGTTCCAAGCAGGTGGAAAATCCCACCATGGCGATGCCTCGCTCGGCGACGCCCACCGAGAAGCAGCCCTTGTTTCCAGCGGCTCCGCGCTCGGCACCGGCCGCCGCCGCGCCGAAACTCGACTTGGGACTGGGCTTGGAGATGGAACGCCCTTCCAAAGAGTCCCCGATTGTCATGGGTGGCAGCCAGCGGGCCGATTGGGGCCAGCGACCCATGCGGGACAATCGCTCTAGTGTACGACGCAAGAAGCGGTTAATTCACCCGATCTTTCCCCTGCTTTTCGTGTTGGGAATTACCGGCTATGTGTACAAGCTCTATCTCGACGGTGCCGTAGGGGAGTTTATCGAGAAGAACGGGCCGCGAGAGCCCACTCAAACGCCCCGGCAGCCCGATACCGGTGGTGAAGAAAACGAAACTTTACCCGTGGATCGCAAACCGGTGGGCGATTGTACGCTGGAAGTACGTTCGCAGCCCTCGGGCGCTTTGGTGCGCGAAGGCAAACAAGACCGCGGTTTGACGCCGATGGTGCTTTCGGGCCCCTGCAATCGCTCAGTGAATATCGAGCTGATTAAAGACGGGTACGAATACCTTTCCGAAAATGTCTTGATCAGTCCCAAGTCGATCGATTGGTCTCGTGCCCTCAAGCCGATACCTACGGGGCACCTTGTGATTTCGCTAGGTTTTAATGCGTCCGTTTTCGTTAATGGCGATCATTTGCGGGATGCCCGCGCGCGACTGCCGCTCGATCTTGCCTTGCGTGCGCACCGCACCCATAAAGTGCGTTTGGTGAACCCGACGCTAAATTTAGACGTCGAGACGAGTGTGCAAATAGACGAGGGCAAAAATACTCCGCTCAGTCTTTCCTTGGAAGAAGCGCTTGCGCAAAGTCAGCGCCCAGCGACTCCGACTCGCAAAAAACGAACGAATTAAAATGGGCGATTGGAATTTTCACTGCGGGATCTTGGGAGTATCCATCGATGCCGGTGAGGAAGAAATCCGCGCGGCCTACCGCGAGACCGCCAAACTCATTCACCCAGACCGGCACCAGGGCAGCGAAGTGGCCAAGCGGCGTTTTCAGCAGCTCAATATTTCCTACAAGTACCTGCTCGATGAAATCCAGACCAAGGAAATGCCACGGCCTCGGCCTCTCGAGGTTCCGTCTACGCGGCGCTGGGAGATTCCACCTTTCGCTTTGGGTGTCGTAACCGCTCTGGTGGTGATGGGTGTGGTTTTGGGGACTGCGGAGCTCCGTTTTTCTCCTCCCACGGTCGTGGTTCCTCCGTCTGCGCCCGCGCCAGTCGCGGATGTTCCCCCTTCGCCGCCGGCAACTTCCCGAGCCGAAGTGGAAGCTGCTTTATCGCTTAGCCCACGCCCCCGTAAACACGACCGAAAAAAACGCGCTCGCTAGAGTTCCGCTCTCGCCTCACTGAATCCCCTTTGCTAGAATGCCGCGCATGACGCGAACGCAAAATCTTATCCACACCGTAGAAAAATATGGCGCCCATAACTACCACCCCTTGCCAGTAGTACTTGCCCGAGGCGAAGGCTCCACTGTTTGGGATGCGGAAGGGAAGTCCTATTTGGATTTTCTCTCGTGCTATTCGGCACTCAATTTTGGGCACCAGCACCCCAAGCTCGTTGCCCGGCTCTTGGATCAGGTGAAAAAGATTGCGCTCTGCTCACGCGCCTTTCACAGCGAGGAGCTTTGTTTGTTCAGTCAAGAATTGGCGGAGTTTGTGGGCTTGGACCAGGTGCTGCCCATGAACAGCGGCGCCGAAGCGGTGGAAACCGCCCTCAAGATTGCTCGCAAATGGGGCTATGAAAAACGCGGCATCCCTGGTGATGCCAATATCATCACCTTCACCAATAATTTTCACGGTCGCACAATCACCATCGTTTCGTTCTCCTCCGAGCAGGCGTACCGCGATGGTTTCGGCCCGTTCACTCCGGGCTTCAAGGAAGTGCCGTTTGATTCCATTGCGGACTTGGAAAACGCAATTGACTCCAACACCGTCGGCGTTTTGATGGAACCGATTCAAGCCGAAGCCGGGATCTTGATTCCCCAGTCCGGCTTTTTGAAAGCCGCGCGCGAGCTTTGTTCCCGCAAGAACGTGCTTTTGATAATGGACGAAATCCAAACCGGTTTGGGCCGCACAGGCCGGGATTTCTGCTTCCAGCATGAAGGCGCCACGCCGGACTTGCTGATTTTGGGCAAGTCGTTGGGCGGCGGGCTTCTCCCCATTTCTGCGGTGGTCGGCCGAAAGCAGGTGATGGACGTCATCGGCCCCGGGCAACACGGTTCCACCTTCGGCGGAAATCCCCTGGCCTCGGCGGTCTCCCGCTCGGCCCTCACACTGCTGAGAGAAGAAAAGCTCTCCGAACGCTCTGCCCGCCTAGGGGCCATGGTCCTAGAAATGCTTCAAACCGCCAAACTCCCCAAGGTGAAAGAGCTGCGGGGAAAAGGCACCCTAATCGGCATTGAACTGGCCGAATCATCCGGCGGCGCCCGCCGCTACTGCGAACGCCTGATGCAAGAAGGCGTTCTCTGCAAAGAAACCCATACTTACGTCATCCGCATAGCCCCGCCCCTAGTGATCGCCGAAAGCGAACTACAACGCGGAGTAGAAAAAATCATCCAGGTGATCCGCGAACTCGCTTAAAAAGAAGCAACGGAAAACAAGGCCCCCACCAGCTCGGGCCGTCCCCTCGGGGGTGCCACTGAAAGGGGCTTACCCGCTGGATTTCCCGGGGCTGCGCAGCGGGCCGTCATCGCAGCTAAAAAACTGGTGAATGCCCAGACCTCATCTGCGATGCGAGCGCCTCCCAGCCAGTAGATAGCGCGGCGGCAGGCGTGCCCCCAGCAGTCCCGGGAAATCCAGCGGGTAAGCCCCGTTCGAAGGGCCTCCCCACAAGGGGCCGGCCAAAGCTGCTCGGTTCCTTGTTCCCCGTTCCGCGCCGTGCTAAACCCGTCATCATGACTCTTTCACGTGCGATTTTGATGACTTTGGGGTTGCTGCTACTGAGCCGCTGCGGGGTGATGGGCACGCCCAAAAACTACGTGGATGTCCACAGCGAAAATCCTCCGGCTAAGAAACAGGAGCGCAAATGAGAATTAGTTTCATCAAGATGCAGGGTTGCGGAAACGACTTCCTGTTTTTGGACGCCATCCGCATGACCGCGCCCCCGCGGTTTCGCCCCTACGAAGTACAGTACTTTTGCGACCGGCATTTTGGGGTAGGTGCCGATGGGGTGGTCATTCTCCACCGCAGTGAAGTCGCCGACATTGGTTGGACTTTCTACAATTCCGATGGCTCTCCGGCTGAAATGTGCGGCAATGCCGCCCGCTGCGCAATTCGGTACGTAAATGAAAAATACCTGCCCGATGAGACGATTTCGCTCGAAACCGCGTCGGGTATCGTGAAGGGCCGTAAACTCAGCGACAACCGTGTGGAAGTCTCGTTGGTGCAGCAACGGCCGTTCGAGTTCGAGTACCACGAGATGATTTTGGAAATCGATAAGCAAGCCTTTCAGCTCTACATCACCAATGTGGGAGTGCCCCACGCGGTGCTGGAAGTGAAAGACTTGATCACTTATCCCATC
Source organism: uncultured Pseudobdellovibrionaceae bacterium (assembly GCA_964492125.1). GTDB lineage: Bacteria > Bdellovibrionota > FAC87 > UBA2466 > UBA2466 > JAIEOG01. The sequence continues at coordinate 26,730 of CAZBJE010000037.1, forward strand.
GCCCGGGTAGGCAAACTTATTCAAGCGCACCCCGCATTCAAAGAGCGCGGCACGAACGTGACGTTTTGGCAGAAGCTGGTGGCCAATCGGATTCGGGCCACCACTTTTGAACGGGGCGTGGCTGCGGAAACTTTGGCCTGCGGCACCGGCGCCGCCGCCGCGGCATTGGTTTTTTCTCAGCTCTACGCTCAGCCCTTGCCGGTAAACATTTCCGTGCCTGGTGGGGAGCTCACCGTCGACTTAAGCCCCATTTCGCAAGCGCTCTTGCTCACGGGCCCGGCGGAAACGGTTTTTGATGTCGAAGTTGAAAGCGCTCCGCCGCACTACGAAAAACAGGCGGTGTTTTCGGAAAACCGCCCGCGGAGTTCTGTATGAAGCTCGAAGGCGTTTACGTAGCGGTAGTAACCCCATTCCAAAAAGAGGGCGGCCTGGATACGTCCGGGTTTCGCTCCCACGTGCAGTGGCTCGTCGATAGCGGCGTGCAAGGCTTGGTTCCCTGTGGCACCACTGGCGAAAGCCCCACGCTGACTGCCGATGAACGCGCTACCTTGATTCAAATCTGTCTTGAAGTCGCCGCGCCCAAGGGCGTGGGAGTGGTAGCTGGCTGCGGGTCTAATTCGACGGCCTCCACTGCCTCAGCGATCGCCCAAGCGGAGAAGATGGGCTGCGACGGCACCTTGATCGTCACCCCGTATTACAATAAGCCCACTCCCGCGGGAGTGATTGCCCACTACACGCATTTGGCTGATCGAGCGACGAAGCCGCTGATTTTGTACCATGTACCCGGGCGCACTAGCGTGCCGATTCCGCTGGAGTCGGTGGCACAACTCTTTGCGCACCCGCGCATTGCGGGGATGAAAGAAGCGAGCGGAAATTACTCCTATTGGTTGGGCCTTGCCCAAATCGCCAAAGACACCGGCAAGACGATTTTTGCCGGCGACGACGACGCTTTTGCGGTGATCCAGGCCTACGGCGGCCGAGGTTTGATTTCAGCGAGCGCCAACGCTTTGCCGACGGCATTTGTAAAAATGGACGCTTTAATGCGGTCGGGAAAATGGGCCGAAGCGTTTGAGTTGCAGCTAGCACTCGCGCCTCTGATCAAAGCCTTCTTTGCCGAATCGAATCCGGCGCCGGTGAAGTATGCCCTCCATCACTACCGGCAAATGAGCCCCGAGCTGCGGCTTCCGTTGGTGCCGGTCACTCGCGCCACCGAGCAGCTGATAATTCGGGAATGGGAAAAATTCGAGGGCCGAGGCCTTTGATTTACAAAGTCGGCATTCTGGGAGCCTCCGGTCGAATGGGCCGCGAAGTCGCGGCGCTTTTGGCGGATGGCTTTACCTTGGGCCCCGACGCATTTGAACTCTCCGACGGCGTTACATTGAGTGGGCGATTGCTTTCGTTGGAGGGCATGCCGTTGCGCACTCTGGAAGATCCGGAGCGCGAGCCGGTGCATGTTTGGATCGATTTCAGCCGGCCCGAAGGCACTCTGGCGCTTTTGAAAAAAACCGACCGGCCAGTGGTTGTTTGCACCACGGGTTTTACGCCAGATCAGCTAAACTTGGTCGAAGCCGCCGCGCGCACACGGCCTCTCCTGATGGCGCCTAATACCAGCGCGGGGATGCAAGTAATGGGGCAGATGGTGAAAGCGACTGCTTCGCTCACCAAGCTTGGTTTCACCGCGGTGCTGGACGAAGACCACCATGTGCACAAAAAAGATTCTCCCAGCGGCTCCGCCAAGCGATTGCTGGACCAGTTGCGCCAGGCGGGTTACCCGGAAACGCCCGTGCATGTTACTCGCGCTGGTAGCACAGTGGGAACGCATACGGTGCGCTGGATCGCCGACGGCGAGGAAATCCTCGTGCAGCACCGAGTGACGGATCGCAGAATTTTTGCGCGTGGCGCGCTTTGGGGAGCGCAGTTTTTGCTGCGTCAAACTAAACCAAGACTCTATTTCTTTGATGAGGTGTCTGTATGAAATCCATCGCCCAAGCGGATCGCTTGCAGCAATTGCCGCCCTATATTTTCAGCCAGCTCAATGCAATCAAAGCGGACGCCCAGTCGCGCGGCATCGCGCTGACCAGTCTGGCCATCGGTGATCCGGATAAGCCGACACCAGCAGAGATTATTCGTTTCATTCAGGAAGCTTCGCTGCGTCCGGAAAACCACGCGTACTCTCCGTACGAGGGGACTCCGGCGTTTCGCAAAGCCGTGGGCAGTTGGTTTGAAGGACGCTTCGGCGTGCAGTTGGATCCGGCCAAAGAAATCGTGGCCTTGATCGGTTCCAAGGAAGGCATCGCCCATTTCCCGGTGGCCTTTTGCAACCCGGGCGACAAATGCTTGTACCCCTCGCCGGGCTACCCGGTTTTCCAAACCTCCATTGCTCTGGGCGGGGGAGAAGCGATTCCCTATTCGTTGAAAATAGAATCGGGCTTCGTGCCCGACTCCAACGAAATGGAGCATCTCTTTCGTACGCACCAGCCGCGCTACGCGATTTTGAATTTTCCGGCTAATCCTACGTCCGCTACTGTCACACGCGAAAAGCTGGCGGAGTTGGTGGGTTTGGCTAAAAAGTACGGTGTAATTCTTTTATCGGATAACGCGTACAGCGAGATTTACTTCGACGTTAAGCCACCCAGTATTCTGGAAATTCCAGGAGCCAAAGACGTCGCTATCGAACTGCATTCCTTCTCCAAAAGCTACAATATGACCGGTTGGCGCTTGGGGTTTGCAGCGGGTAACGCCGATTTGGTAGGTGGTCTGTTGCGGGCCAAAACGAATATCGACTCCGGCCCTTTGTTGGCCGTGCAAGACGCGTGCACCCGAGTGCTCCCCCGCGCGGACGAATTCTCGGGCCCCATTCGCCAAGTATACCGGGAACGGCGCGAAGTGCTTTTGGCCGGGCTCGATCGCTTGGGTATCGAGTACTTCAAACCCGAAGCCACGTTCTTCGTATGGGCACGCGTGCCGGGCGGTGGTGGCTCCATGGACTTCACCAAGAAGCTTATCGAAAAAGCTGGGGTGGTGGTTACTCCCGGGATTGGCTTTGGCGCCGAGGGCGAAGGCTACTTCCGCCTGGCCCTCACCGTCGACGCGCCCGCGATGAACGAATCGCTCGGCAAACTCGAAAAAGTTCTCAGATCCTAAAACCCCCTTCGACATGCTGCTGAGCAGGTCGTGAGAGAATCTGGGGATTACTCTGGTTCGGCGATCGCGGTAACGAAGAGTGGGTTGTTTTGTTTGTCGCCGATAACCAAGAGAAATGGCCGGTCAAAGCGCACCGTCCGGGGGAGGCTCCGACTCACGCCCACAGCAGTCGACGCGGCGGCCCTCACGCCTTTTTCATCCAAGCTCAATACGGCCACATGCTTAATCAGGGTAACGAAAAGATCGTTTACCGACCTGCCCCCGTCGTCGCTTAGCATCCCGCTGAAGTCCGGCCCGGATTTCTGCTGAAACGGGGCTTTTAGCCCTAAGTTTTGGAAAGCTGGGATCAGGTCCATCGAGAAATTCAACTCGAGCCGGGGCAATTCAAGAACGAAACTGTCTTGGTCGGCGCCGTCGAGCGAACGGCTAATTTCCGCCAATTCATTTCCTTTCAAGTCGGCGATAAATCTGTCGAGATTACCCTTAGGCAGGACGAGATCCACATGCAGTTTGCCGCCCGCCAGGGGCAACCGCACCGAGGTGTACTTCGCGCTTTGCACCGATTGGTAGTGGTCCTTGCGCCTCATCAGCTTCACGGATTTTCTTGAACCATCCAGACACTGAAAGTCCGCACTGTAGGTTTTTGTGGGATCGAAGGGTGTTTCCCAACTGCCGTCGAAGTGAATGGCGTTGGTTAGGATGGCCGAGTCGCTCGAGGAGGTTTGCTGCAGAAAGGGATCGATCATGCCTCCCGTATCGGTTGAAATCTGACGATTGATTTTCGCCAACGCAGCGGGTGTGCCAAATTCGACCACTTCTACCGGGGCGGAAAAATAGGTCTTTAAGCGGTCGCGGAACGTCGGGTTGCAACTAAACTGATTGCCCATCCAAAGCGCGTTGGAAGTTTTGATTTCAGAGCCGCCCCCATTGCTATCCCGTATGTCCCCCGCCAAAAGCTGGTGTCCGAGCATGATATCGTCGAAGCTGAGTCCTCCGTTGCTCGCGGCATAACCCAAAACGCGATCCAATTCCTCAGCCGATTTGCCAGTGGCTCCAGCGCGCAGCAGGGTCATAGCCGCAGAGATGCTGTAGGGCGACATCACCAGATTCTTTTTTTCCTTCAGCAATCCCGGGGCTAATTCCTGCAACAGAGCTAAGCTGAATTCAATTTGAGCGCCGCGCACACCCGCTCGAGCCAGTTGGTCGGACAGTTGCAGATTGGCTACTTTGGGGGGACACGCGCCAGGTGCTTCTTCCATAGTCGCGTAAGCGAAAGAGGGGACGAACACCGCTGCCAAAGCCACCGTAATAAAGAACCCAGAAAATGCCTGCATCAATAGCCTCCCGTAAAAACCGGTGTATCCAGTAGCACGGCGCAAGGCGCTGAGCAATGAGGGCTACTCGATGAGGTCGACTAGACCCGGGTTCTCCAGGGTGGTGGTATCTCCCGAGGAAGTTTTGCCCTCGGCCAAATCGCGCAGCAGCCGTCGCATGATCTTCCCACTGCGCGTTTTGGGTAAAGTGCGCGTGAGAAAAATTTCTTCCGGGCGCGCGAGCGCGCCGATTTCTTTCACCACATGCGCTTTGAGTGCTTTGACGAGCTCGTCCTTTTTGATTTTGGTGGCGTCCCCGCGCGGGATTACGAATGCTACCACTGCCTGTCCTTTGAGCTCGTCGGCGCGGCCCACCACGGCCGCTTCGGCCACTTGAGGGTGACTCACCAAGGCGCTCTCGATTTCCATGGTACCCAGCCGGTGGCCGGAAACATTGAGTACGTCGTCGACTCGGCCCTTAATCCAGAAATAGCCGTCCTGGTCTCGGTTTGCGCCGTCGCCAGTGAAGTAAATGCCCGGAAAGCGGGAGAAGTAGGTTTGTTTGAAGCGCTCCGGATCTTTGTGGATTCCCCGCAGCATCGAAGGCCAGGGGTGCTTGATCACCAAATACCCGCCGTGTTCGCCCTCCACTGGGTGCCCTGCTTCGTCGACAATTCCCATCACGATGCCGGGTAAGGGCAGGGAAGCCGAACCCGGTTTCTGCGGTACCACGCCGGGTACGCCGCTAATCAACATGCCGCCGGTTTCGGTTTGCCACCAGGTATCGACGATGGGGCAGCGCTTGGCGCCGATCACATCGTGGTACCACATCCACGCTTCCGGATTGATGGGTTCACCCACCGAACCCAATAGCCGAAGCGAACGCATATCGAATTTTTTCGGGTGCTCATTGCCATCGCGCATAAAGGAACGGATCGCGGTGGGAGCCGTGTACAGGATGGTGACTTGGTATTTTTCCACCATTTCCCAAATACGGCCGGGATGGGGGAAGTTCAGCGCTCCCTCGAACATCACGATGGTGGCTGCATTGGCGAGCATGCCGTACGCCATGTAGGAGTGCCCAGTCACCCAGCCGATGTCGGCGGTGCACCAGTACACATCGTCGGGTTTGAGATCAAAAACCAGCTTGGCGGTGTAAGTTACGCCGGCGAGGTACCCACCGGTGGAATGCACGATGCCCTTCGGCTTGCCAGTCGTACCACTTGTATAGAGCAAAAAGAGCGGGTGTTCAGAGTCGAACGCTTTGAGAGTGTGTTGGGGCGCGTGCGCCGCCACGAGGCTATTCCAGTCGACAAAGGGAGCAGCCAGTTTGGTTTGGTGTGCCCGCTGGAGCACCACCACGTGTTTTACCGACGGGCAGTCGGCTAACGCAGAGGTGACGGGACCGAGCAAGTCCAGTGCTTGGCCGCGTCGATAGGTAGCGTCGGCCGTGAAGATCGCTTTGCACTCGGCGTCTTGGACGCGGTCGCGGATAGCGGCAGCGCTGAAGCCGGCGAAGATGACGGTGTGAGTCACTCCAATGCGCGCGCAGGCCAGCATGGTAGCAATGGCTTCGGGCACCAAAGGCATGTAGATGGCTGCTGTATCGCCGGCTTTGAGGCCGAGTTCCTTTTCCATCGCATTGGCTAGACGACAAACTTTTTCGTGGAGCTGGGCGTAGGTCCAGGTGGCGGTTTTGCCGTCTTCGCCTTCCCAAATCAGCGCTTTTTTATCGGCATGTTTGGGCAGGTGGCGATCAAGGCAGTTGTGAGCGGCATTGATTTGGCCGCCGATATACCACTGTGCGTTGGGTGGGTTCCAGTTTAGGGCGGTGTCCCATTTACGGTGCCAATCGAGAGATTCGGTGGCTGCCTGTTCCCAGAATCGAACCGGATCTTTCTCCGCATCCTCGCGCAAACGACGATAGGCTTGCGGATCCGACAGTCGAGCCTTCTGCACGAAGGACTGCGGGGGTTCAAAAAGCCGCGTTTCTTTCAAAACTGTTTCCATCGACCCTCCTTGAAACCAAGCGGCTAAAGCCATATCATGAGCTTACAAAGCACACCATGGAATCTGTCCTCATAGTTGACGACGAAAAAGACAATTTAGAAGCGCTCCGCCGTCTATTGCGGCAGGAGTTCCAAATCACCACGACTGATTCGGGACTCGAGGCTCTTAAGTTAATCCGGACTCAGGAATTTGCGGTGATCGTATCCGATCAACGCATGCCGGAAATTACGGGCGTGGACCTTTTGGAAAAAGCCAAACAGATCCGCCCCTCCATGACGCGTATCTTGCTTACGGGTTATACCGAGATCGAATCGGTGATCGGCGCCATTAACCGCGGCAGCATTTACCGTTACGTGGCCAAGCCTTGGGACCCCGATGATTTAAAGATCACCGTGCGCCAAGCGGTGGAATCTTACCGACTCAAAAAAGACTTGGATGAAAAAAACCAGGCGCTCAGTCAAAGCAACGCCGAGCTGCAAAGCGCTCTCGATCGGCTTCGCCTTTTGGACAAAGCCAAGGCCCGCTTTCTCTCGCTGGTCTCTCATGAACTCAACACTCCTTTGACGTCCGTATCGGCCTTTGTCGGCCTGCTCAACGAAGACCACGGTTTTTCACCCGACATCCAACGCGCGGTGAGCTCGCTTTCAGGGGCGTCGGATCGCCTAGCGGAAATCATCGAAGATGTACTCACCTACGTACGCCTCGAAGCGGACGCTGATTGGGCTCCAACGGATTTCGACTGGGAGAAAGAAACGCTCGCCGCCATCGGGAAGTTGGACGGCGCACGCGAGAAGAAGCAAGTGGCCTTTGCGGTACAGGGCAAGGCCGGAGTGCGATCCCAGTGTGTGCCTGAGAAAACCCGACTCGCGATCTCCAAAATATTGGTTGAAGCCATTGCGCGCTCACCGAAGGGTGAGAAAATAACGGTCCTTTTTTCGCACGACGAAAATGGAATGACGTTTAAAGCCAGTTGGACGGGCGAGCCTTTGCCGGCGCAGGCATTCGAGGCGTTCGAAGCCACTGGGGACGAGATGAAGCACCACCGCAACTTGGCGCTGGGTCTCGCTATCACGAAGTTGATCGTTGAGAAGCAAGGTGGAAGCCTCACTTCGCAGGGATCTTCCGCCGCGAAATCCGCGGCGCTGGTCATGGTTTTGCCGGGCTAAGATCGCCCACGGTGTTCAACCGATTGAGGTGTTTCCCCGGCCTTCAGCTTCTCCCGAATTTGGACCAGTTTCGAGGATGAATGTCGTGGTGCCGAGCCCTATGGTGCGCACTGCAAAGGGTTGTGAGATTGCCAGCCGCATGCACTCCTCCGTTGGCCACTTGAATCACGTGGTGCTGTTCCACCCAACGCCGCTGCTCGCATCTCGTACCGTTGGGAAGGGTATGCGTACACTGGCCTTGGTCTCGAAGGTTCACTGCGTGGGTCACAGCGGCCGGCCGGGCGGTTCTTTTGCCATGCACCATTGCGGGGGCTTTTACTTTGCCCGGGCAAGGTGCCTGAGCCACTTCGGATCTCTCAGCGCGTGCAACCGGGTCATGGCGTTTGATAAAATCATCGAAAACAGCTTCCAGTGTACTTGCCAAACTTAAGGCCTCCCGCCGCTTTTGCGCGACCACATCCTTCACCCGCTTGAGCTTTTCTTCCTGAAGCGGAGTTAAGAACACACGCAATTCACTCAAGGCGTCGCTCAGCGGACGAATTCTTTCGTTGCCCGAAGCCGCCAAAGGCTTTTCTCTCACCACTTCGCGCTCAAGATCTCTTTGCGAAAGAGCAGACGCCTTAGAAAGCCATGCCTCTTTGTTTTCGCTATTGATGACACTGACGATCCGGCGCGCATTGGAGAGGTGGATTTCGCCTTCAACAATCTTGGCCTTCAATTCCGGAACTTCACGACTCTTCTTGGCTACACTGCTCAGTGCTTGCGCATGGCTTTCGGAAAGTTTCAGGCATTGGGTGCAGTAGAGAAACAAACTGGTGTAACCCTGCCGCTCATACTCTCTGGCCTGATCTACCTCGATGAGAATTCCTAGAAGTTCGGCGTCGGATTTCTTAAAACACAGGGCGGCGTGGACTGCTCTTTCATGGAGCGAAATATTTTGGTTCATGGCTGTACTCCTCTTCAATAAGAGGAAGCTACCACGGGTTTTTCGGTGCGTTTCAATGCGTCCAGATGCGTCCAAAAAACCCATTTCGAAATCGATCTTAAAACTTTCCGCTGCGTAGCTCCTAGAGCCGTTGGGAGCCATATATCCAAGCGGAACTTGCTCGCTATCAAGTGGGAGCAAAAGGTCCTCGCGGATCGTGTCAAATACAAAACCGATCTATCGACTGCTTTTAGGGGAGCGTGGGGATTGGGAACGAGTTGGCTTGCGACTCTTTCACTGCAAGTAGCTTTCTACTTTGGTGCCGGCCTTTCGGGGAGTACCGCGATCAGCGGATTTCTTTAGATTGCCATCCGCGCCAACCGGTTGGTTGCTACTTGTCGTTCTGCAGAGTCCTTGCCTGCTTTGTCCTCGCTCTTTCGATGGAGTGGTGGTGCTGAGCGGCTTGAACTTACTGCATTGAATATTTTGTTTTTTTCTTTTTCTTTTTTCGGATCCGAATAAACCAAAAATAAAAATCTTTTCTGGA